>CAYHPY010000004.1:0-105683 GCA_964358485.1 uncultured Elusimicrobia bacterium | reverse complement strand
GTCCGTCGCGGCGGCGGTGGCCATGATCGTTATTTCCCCTTTCCGTTGTCTTTGTCGACCACCCGCGTGATCAGGAAGTTCCGGGGCTTGCGGCGGATCAGGCGCGGGCCGGAACCGGGCCGGGGGGCCGTGCGGCGGCCCTCCGGAATGGTCTGGCCCAGGATGTCGGTCCTCAGCTTGGGGGCGTTCCAGCCGGGCTGGAGGTTGGGAGTCGACATCGACCGGCTCTCGTTGACCTCGATAAGTCCCATGCGGTTGGCCACGCGCCGCAGGCGCAGGAGGGCGCGCTCCTCGATCTGTCGGATGCGCTCGCGGGACAGGCGCAGGCGCTTGCCCACTTCCTCCAGGGTCATGGGGGTCTGTCCGGTCAGCCCGTGGCGAAATTCCAGGATCATGCGCTCGCGGTCTCCGATCTCGCGCAGGGCCTGGCTGAGCTCGTCATGGAGCTTGAGCACGGAAATGAGGTTCTCCGGGGATTGGTTGTCGGATTCCGACAGCATGTCCTCCACGGTGATGTTCTCGTCCTCGCTCTCGATGGGAGACTCCAGGGAGCCGATCCCGCGCGCCGCCTCGGCGGCGTCCAGGACGCCGCGCACCTGCCGCGCGGTCCAGTGCATCTTGCGGGCCATCTCGGCCAAAGTGGGGTCTCGGCCCAGCATGAGGTGCATCTTCTCCCATTGCTTGAGCCACTTGCGCAGGGCCTCCCAGGCGTGCGGCGGGATGCGGATGGTCTTGGATTGCTCCTCGACCGCGCGCCGGATTGATTGCTCGATCCAGTAGGAGGCGTAAGTGGAAAAGCGATAGCCCTTGGACGGCTCGAACTTGTCGATGGAGTGCATCAGGCCGAGGTTGCCCTCTTCCACGAGGTCCATGAAATCGATTCCTTGGCGGTGGTACTTCTTGGCGATGGGGACGACCAGCCGGAGGTTGACCTCCATGATCCGGGTCTTGGCGGCCCGGTCGCCTTTCTTGGCTTTCTTCCAGAGCTCATGGACCTCTTCGCGGTCCACGTTGGCGAGCTTCTGGATCCCCTTGAAATACTGGCTGATGGTGTCGATGCTGGGTTCTACCATGAAAGGCTCCTAGTCCGTCGGTTTCTGTTTGGCGATCTCGACGCGGTCCACGCGGGCGTGCGCGGGCCCTTCGCCGAGTCTTTGCCGGAATTTTTCCAAGAGGTCCGCGGAGGCTTGGGCCCGGACTTCGACGGTTCCGTCCGGAAGGTTGCGGGCCTCGGCTCGGACGCCGAGCCGCTCCGCCTCCCCCCTCGCGAACCAACGATAGCCCACGCCCTGGACGACGCCGGAAATCACGAACCGCCAGCTTTCCCGCGCCGCGTTATCGCTAGACTTGTCAAGGCCCATCACCTGTCGGAATTGTAGCAATGTCAATAGCGCAATGCAACGGAGGCTCGGGCGGCGTCGCGGCGGTTCATTTTCGGGGAAGGATCAGGCGGACTTCAAAAAAGAATCGGGGTACAGAGATTTGAACTCTGAACCTCTTGGTCCCGAACCAAGCGCTCTGCCAATTGAGCTATACCCCGTAAATTTTTCCGGCGCCGGCGCCGAAAAAATCCTTGCTTCCGTTTTTCGTACTTTTCCGTAAGTTCCGTCCCCAAAATCCGTTGCCG
Source organism: uncultured Elusimicrobia bacterium (assembly GCA_964358485.1). GTDB lineage: Bacteria > Elusimicrobiota > Elusimicrobia > UBA1565 > UBA9628 > CAYHPY01. The sequence goes on along the minus strand of CAYHPY010000004.1, from coordinate 104,056 downwards.
TTTCTTGGGTCCGTTTTATAAAGCATCGGGGACCCGGGAATCGAACCCGGAGTCTCTCCCACCCCAAGGGAGCGCTCTACCATTGAGCCAGTCCCCGTCAAATTTTTCCGGAGCTGCGCTCCGGAAAAATCCCCTCCTGTTGCCGTTCTTTGTTGTCGTTTTTACTTCCGTTCCGTTGCCCGAAATCCGTTTTTCATTCTACTAATTGTTCCCCTCATCCCGCCAGCTTCAGCAGCTCCCTGATCTCGCCCCGCAGTTCCCGCAGGAGCTTGAGGGTCCGCTCCGAGTCCTGGGCCCCCTCCGAGCCCGAAGGCCGCTTCCGCCTCCCTTGGGCCAGGGCCTTGCGGGCTCCGGCCAGGGTCATGCGGCGTTCCAGGAGCAGTTCCTTGAGGGTGAAGATCGTCTCCATGTCCTCCCGGGTGTAGCGGCGGTGCCCGCTGGCGCGCCGCGCCGGGCGCAGGAGGCCCGAACCGGCCTCCCAATACCGGAGGGTGTGCGCCGGAACCTGGGCGATGCGGCTGGCCTCGCCCATGTTGAAAAACTCCTGATCCGGCGGGAGCGCGGGTCGTTGCATGTCCGGCCCCGAGGGCTCAGCCCAGGAGGTTCTTGGAGGCCTTGAACCTCACGCCCCGCCTCGGCGGCACCGAGACCTGCTGTCCCGTCTTGGGGTTGCGTCCCTGCCGCTGTTGGCGGTGGCGGACGCGGAACGTCCCGAAGTTCGAGATGACCACCTTTTGGTCGTTGCCCAGCGCCGCACGGATGGTTTCAAACGTGGTTTCCACGGCCCGGGCCGCTTCGCCCTTGGTGGTGAGAACCTTCGCCACGGCTTTGATGATGTCGAGTCTATTCATGGTTTTTCCTTCTGCTCGGGGCCCCCGCCCCCTTCCGGCTTCTTTTTTTCCTTGATGTCCCGGAAGATGTCCTCCGGCTTGAGATTCTGGAGTTCGTTCTTGAAATTCTTGACTTCGTCCTCGGTGATCGGCTTGTTGAGGGTCTGGCAGCGGGCGAAGACCTTTTCCTCGACGAAAATCTTGCAGCCGGCCCGGACCGCGACGGCGATCGCGTCGGAGGGGCGGGAATCCACCGTCACCTCGGCGGTTCCCTTTTGGATGTGGATGCGGGCGTAGAAGGTGTTTTCCCGGATGTCGTGCACGACGACCTTCTCCACCGTGTGCCCAAGCGCCTTGACCGCGGAGAGCAGGAGGTCGTGGGTCAGGGGCCGGGGAAGGACGATCCCCGAGAAGCGGATGGCGATGGCCTGCCCCTCGGTGATCCCGATCCAGATCGGAAGCAGGCGGTTGCCTCCCAGCTCCTCCAGGAAAATGATGCACTCGTTGACGGTCGTGGCCAGGGAATAGATCCGGACCTCTTTTTCGCGAGGCCCCGGCTCGGGCTGTTTGGACGGTTCCTTTTCGCTTTTCGCCATTTCCTAGGCCGAACTCCTCACGACTCCCGCGCGCGAAAGCCCATCCCCGCCACCAGGGCGGAAGGCTCCGAGCTTCCGTGCACGATCTTCCAAACTCCGTCCATCAGCGGCGTCGAGACCCGGAGCTTGCGGGCCAGCGCCCGCGCGCTGGCCGAAGCCTCGATGCCCTCCACGACCGTCGGGATTTCCCCGAGGGCCTGGGTCAGGGTCTTTCCCTGGCCCAGCTTCTCGCCGAAGGCCCGGTTGCGCGACTCCGGGGAAGTCCCGGTCGCCACCAGATCCCCCAGCCCGGCGAGTCCGTAAATCGTCGCGGCCTTTCCCCCCGCCTTGACGGCCAGGGCGGCCATCTCGGCCAGCCCGTGGGCGACGAAGGCGGCCTTGGTGTTGGCCCCGCAACGCAGGCCGTCGAGCATCCCGCAGCCGATGGCCAGCACGTTTTTCAGAGAGCCGCCCAACTCGACTCCGATCCGGTCCGAGGACTCCTCGACGCGGACGGCCACGCCTTCCAGGGTCCGCCGGAGGGAGGCGCGCTCGGCCCCCGCGGGCCCGGCCAGCACCATGGCGGTCTCCTTGCCGCGCGCGACCTCCCGCGCGAAGCTGGGTCCCGAGAGGGCGAAAAGACGCCCCCGGTGCCCCGGAAGCTCCTGGCCGATCACCCCGCTCAGAGTCAGGAGGGTGCCCGGCTCGATGCCCTTGGAGGCGTTGATCATGGCCGCCTCGGGGAGGGGTTTGAGGCGATGGACGGCCGCCGCGGTGCGGCGGATGAATTGCGACGGAAGCACAAAGAGCAGAACCCGGGCGTCGGTGACGGCTTCGGCCAGAGTCGAGGTCACGCGGACCCCGTCCGAGAGGAGGAAATCAGGCAGGTGCGGGTGCTTTCGGCTCGCGGCAAGGGCCAGCGCCGCCTCGGCGAAATGCTCCCACAGCCAGACCGACCGGTCCGCGCCCCTGCTGAGATGCTGGGCGAGGACGGTCCCCCAAAGACCGCCTCCGAACACCGCGATTTTATTATTTTTTTTCCGCAAAATAAAGCTCTTTTTGGCCAAGGAGATGCCGGATATTGGGTATGTGGCGGATCAAAATCAGCGCCCCGGACCCTGCCGACATCCAAGTATAGGCCGGGGAAACCCCAAGAATCAAGTCAAAAATGGGGAGCAGGACGGCCCCGGTCATGGAGCCGACGGAAATGTGCCCGGAAAGGCGGACCGCGATGAGGAAGGCCCCGAGGGTGAAGGCCATGGGAACGGGCGTCAGGGCCGCGAAAACCCCGGCCGAGGTCGCCACTCCTTTGCCTCCCCTAAAGCCCAGGAAAACCGTCCAATTGTGGCCGACGATGGCGGCCGCGCCGCAGACGATGTGAACCGCGGCATCGTCGGGAAACAGGCGCCGGGCCGCCAACACCGGCAGAAAGCCTTTCAAGGCGTCCCCGAACAAGGTGACCGCTCCGGCCAGGGCCCCCGCCGTCCGGTACACGTTGGCCGTGCCCGGATTCCCGGACCCCCGCTCCCGGATGTCGAAGCCCTTGAGGCGCCGGACGATGAGGTAGCCCGTCGGAATTCCCCCGGCAAGGTAGCTCACGGCGGCCAGGGCGGCCGCGTTCCAGGCAATCATCAGGAATCGGAGTCTAGCAAATTCTCCACCGGATCATTGATCTTTTTGACCAATCGGTCCCAATTCTCCCGGGTGGCCCGAAGGCGATAGCGCATCCGGTTGGAGCCCAGGGTTTCGGAAAGGACCTGGGAGCTTTGGTGGATTACACCCCGCTTGCGGGGCGCATCTTCCAACGGGACATCCAGCTCCCTCAGGAGCCATCGGTCCGCGATTTTTTCTTGGACCCGTTGTAGAAGTTCTTCCAGCCCTTGGTTTTTTTCCGCCGAGATCATCGGCCGGTCCGGGAATCGATTGAGCAGAGCCTGCCGTATGTCCGGCTCCAGGAGATCGGCCTTGTTGAAGACCCGGATTTGGGGAAGCCCGGTGGCCCCCAGCTCCCCCAGGACCGAGTCCACCGCGGCTTCCTGCTTTTCCCAGGCCGGAGAGGACGCGTCCAGGACCAGGACCAGGCAGTCGGCCAGAGCGGCCTCCTCCAGGGTGGAGCGGAAGGCCGCGACCAAGGTGGTGGGAAGGCGCTGGATGAACCCGACGGTGTCGGTGGCCACGATCCAGGAGCCCTCGGGCAGGCGGACCCGGCGGGAGGTGGGGTCCAAGGTGGCGAAGAGCTTGTCGTCGGCGTAGACCTTGGTTCCCCGGCTCAGGGCGTTGAGCAAGGTGGATTTCCCGGCGTTGGTGTAGCCGATCAGGGCGATCTGGGGAACGGGGACCGCCAATCTCCGGCGGCGGCGCAGGGCCCGGCTGTCCCGAACCCTTTCCAGCTCCGCCCGCAGGCGCTTGATGCGCAGCTGGATGTGCCGGCGCTCGTACTCCAGTTTGCGTTCGCCGGGGCCGCGGGTTCCGATGCCGCCCACCTGTTGGGAGAAGGCGCGCCAGGCGCCGGTCAGTCGCGGGAGCATGTAGGAGAGCTGGGCCAGCTCCACCTGCAGGCGCCCCTCGGAGGTTTTGGCCCGCCGGGCGAAGATGTCCAGGATCAGCCGGGTGCGGTCCACGATCTTGGCCTTGATCAGGCGCTCGAGGTTTTTCTGCTGGGCGGGGGCCAGCTCCACGTCGAAAATGACGGTGCGGGCTTTCAAGGCCCCGGCCGCGCGGGAGATCTCGTCGATTTTCCCCTCGCCGATCAGGGTGCCGGGGTGAAATCGGTCCAGGCTCTGGTTGAACTCCCCGACCACCGCGGCTCCGGCGGTTTCGGCCAGGCCTTGGAGCTCGACCAAGCTCGAGAGCATCAGGGCGCGCTCGGATTTGAGCCCCGCCCCGACCAGGATGACGCGCTCGCGCGGCGCGGTGTCCCTCACTATTGAAGGAGGACGGGCTCGGCCGTCCTCTGGATGCTCTTGCGCCACTCGACGGCGGTGCGGGTCAGGAGAAATTCCAGCGGGGCGAAATCGTCGGTCAGCTCCGGGACGCGGGAGAGGCGGAAGGGATCGGCCCGAAGTTCGTTGGCCAAAAGCAGGTCGACATTGACCCGGATCTCGGGCCGGGATTTAAGCCCCGGAGGGGATTGGAGCGGTTGGGCGGAGCAGAAGAATAGCACATTGGCCAAGCCGTGATAGGGCGCCGAACCGAGGAACGCCCGCGTTTGGGGGAAGGCCTCCGAGAGGGTTTTGTAGGCCGCCAGCCAGGGTTCGTCGCCGGGCTCGGTGACCAGGCTGACGAGGTTGACCGCGAGAATCCCGTCGGGCTCCAGGCGCGCGCGGATCGCGGCGAAGGCTTCCCGCGTGAACAGGTGGTACGGCGGCGTTTCCGCTCCGAAGGCGTCCAGGAAAATCAGGGAATACTTCACCTTGGAACGCTCCAGAAACCTTCGGCCGTCGTCGACCAAGGTCTCCCCCCGGGAGGGGCCGGCTCGAAAACCGAAAAACCGGCGGGCGGCCTCCAGCATCTCGGGGTCGAGCTCCACCACGTCGGAGGCGATCCCGTAGCGGCGCTCCAGGACCGAGGGAAGGATGCCGGCCCCCGAGCCGATGAAAAGAGCGCGCCGGGCCTTGGGCCGGAGCAGGACGGCCCACTCCATGGACTGGAGATAAGAGGATTCGCTTTCCCATTCCCCCTTGGGCCCCGCGGGGCGGGCGACGGACTGGGTCGTGCCGTCGACAAACAGCGTTCGGCGCCCCTCCTCCTCGAGCACCTGGACCAGCCCGTAGCGGGACTGTTTGCTCCACAGGAGATTGGACGGTTGCGCGGCGCGGGGCAGCAGGGCCAGCAAGGCGGCCGCGGCGGCGGCCGCCACGCGGCCCACCGGAATCTTCTTGGTCGACAGGCCCAGGCCCCAGGCCGACAGGGCCAGCAGGGCGGCCGCCAGCCCGTAGAGGATCGCGGGCAGAGGAAGATTGGGGACCAGGAGAAAGCCCGTGCCGAGGGCGCCCAGGACGCTTCCCGCCGTCGAGAGGGCGTAAACCTCGCCGGCCTTGCGCCCGACCGAGCCCATCGTGAGCGCGCTGAGGCGGACCCCCACCGGCCCCAAGGCTCCCAGGAGGAAAAGGGACGGCGCGACCAGGACCCCTCCGGCGGCCAAGGCGCCCCATTGCACGCCGAGGGGGCCGCTCAGGCGCAGGGCCGGATGGCGCAGGGTCGGCACCATCGCGACGAAGAGGCCCGCCAGGCCGATAATCCGGGCGAACAAGGTCAGGCTGGGGGAGCGGTCCGCCGCCCGGCCGCCGAAGGCGTAGCCCGCGGCCAAGGCCACCAAGGTCACCGTGATCAGGGCCGACCAGGTATAAAGGGAAGAGCCGTAATAGGGGCTGATGAGGCGCGTGCCGACAATCTCCAGCACCAGGGCCCCCGCGCCCGAGCAGAATACGGCGGCGCCCAGATAACGCTTCTGGTCGTCGTCGAGCATGACCGGGGATTCCTGTCTCATCGGAAGGCCTCCAACCGGGCCATGGCGCGGTCGGCCATTTCCCGCGTGGAGGCGCCGGGAAGTTCCACCGCGTCGAGCTGATGCCTAAACCAGGTCCGCTGGCGCTTGGCGTAGGCGTGCGTCGCCTTGATCATCCGCGCCAAGCCTTCCTCCGGAGACAGCGTCCCCCGGACCGCCGCCAGCGCCTCCGGGTAGCCGAGGCTTTGGAACCCGGGCTCGTCGCCGCGGTAGCGTTCCGCCAGGCCCCGGGCTTCTTCGAGCATGCGCGGCCACATCTTGCGGGCCCGGCGCTCGATGCGTTCCCGCAGGACGGGGGCCGGCCATTCGATCCGAAACGCGGTGAAATCGAGCGCTTCGGGACGCGGGGCTAGCGCCCGGAGTTCGGAGAAGGGGCGCCCGGACAGCTCCCGGACTTCCAAGGCCCGCACGACCCGCTGGATGTTTCCCGCGGGAATTTCCCGCGCGGCCGCCGGGTCGACCTGGGCCAGAAGGCGGTGGAGCCAGGCCTTGGGATCCGGATTTTTTTCCGCGCGCGCCATGAGGCGGCCGCGGAAGGCCGGATCGGCCTTCGGTAGTTCGGAGAGGCCATGCAGGAAGGCTTTCAGGTAAAGTCCGGTGCCGCCGGCAGCGATCACGGCCGAGCCGCGGGCCCGGATTTGGGCGGCGCGTTCCCGGGCCAGCCTTCCGAAGGTTCCGGCGTCGAAGGTTTCCCGCGGGTCGGCGATCGACACGAAATGAAATGGAACCCCTTCGAGGCGTCCGCGGGCGTCGAGCTCCGGCTTGGCGGTGCCGGCATCCAAGCCCCGGTAGATCTGGCGGGAGTCCGCCGAGAGAATCTCCCCCCCCAGGCGGCGGGCCAGCTCGACGGCGAGCTCGGTTTTTCCGCCGGCGGTGGGGCCGGCGACGACGATCACGGGAAGGGCGGGCGCGCGGTCCGCCGTCACTTCCAGAAGGAGGGGTCCTTCTGGGGCTTCATGCACAGGGCGTTGAAGTGGCACTTGGGGACGCAGGCCTCGGGCAGGCCGAGGGAGACGCGGGTGTCGCAGTCCATGTGGTCCTGCGCCATCGACACGATCTGGTTTTGGTGCTTTTTGCTGATCTTGGTGAAGGAAATGCCGACCTTGTAGGTCTGGCCTTTCTCGTTGATGTGAACGACTTTTCCCTCGACGGGCACTTCGGAGAGGCCCGGCAGGGAGAGGATCATCTCGAAGCGCCGCGTGCGGGGCGGCTCGGCGAACAGGACCAAGCTCATGCCGCCGGCCGAGAGGTTGGTCAAAATCGCGGGTTGGTTGCGCGGGGCCGAACCGCTTCCCTCCAGCTGGAGGGTGATGGGTTCGATCATCCCTTCCATGACGGGAAACCGGGGGAATTTGCGGCGGTCGGCCTCGGGCTTAGCGCTCTTGCGATGCATGAATTCCTCCGAGGAGCGTCTGGCGCTCGTGGCCGTGAATCAAGGCCGTCACGAAGCGTCCGGCCGGCACGGGTCGATCCAGGACGACCCTGAATCCTTCCCGGGCCCGGCCGATCCCCTCTTTTTCAGTCAAAATTTCCGCGGTTTTTCCGACTTGGGCCCCGTGGGCCTCGTCGGAGATCCGTTCCATCAAACGGGTGAGAGCGTTCAGCCGCGCTTCCTTGTCGGCCCGGGACACATCGTCGGGCGCCGCCGCGGCTTCCGTGCCCTCCCTGGGCGAGTACTTGAAGTTGTAAGCCCAGGCGGGCTTGAACGCCGAAGCCAGGGAGAGCGTCTGCTGAAAATCCTCCTCCGTCTCCGAGGGGAATCCTACTATAAAGTCCGTGGAAAGCACAATGCCGGGAACGGCCCGCCGGACGCGCTCCGTTTTCTCGAGAAAACCCTCGCGCGTGTAGTTGCGGCGCATCAGGCGCAGGAGGCGGTTGGAGCCCGATTGCACGGGTAGATGAAGCCAGCGCGTGGCGGTCCGCGTTTCGGCCAGGGCCGAGAGAAGGCCGTCGGTGATGTAATACGGGTGGGGGCTCATGAAGCGGACGCGCTCCAGGCCCTCGATGCGGTCGGCCAGGCGGAGCAGGCCCCCGAAATCCACGGAGCGCCCCTCGAACTCGGAGCGCCAGCTGTTGACGGTCTGGCCCAGCAAGGTCACCTCGCGGCAGCCCTCGGAGACTTTTTTCCGGACTTCTTCCAAGATAACGGCCGCGGGGCGGTAGAGCTCGGGGCCGCGGACCGCGGGCACGATGCAGTAGGAGCAGGCGTAATTGCAGCCCCGCATGATCGTCACGAAGGCGGCCGAGGGGCCGTCTTCTGGGGGCGCGCCTGGAGCCTCGGCCAGCGAGGCTTCGGAAAGGGCGTCGAAGCGGCGCCCCAGGGCGGCCTCGGCCAGCGCGGGAAATTGCTCGATGGAGCGGGCGCCCACCACCAGGTCGATGAAGGGAAAGCGCGTTTGCAGCCAATCCTTGAGCCGCTCGGCGGCGCACCCGGCCACGATCAGCAGGCGCTCGGGGCGCTCCGCCTTCCAGGGGCGCAGGGTCCCGATCAAGGACAGCGCCTTGTCCTCGGCGTGCTGGCGGACCGTGCAGGTCGTGATCAAGACGGCGTCGGCTGCGGCCAGGTCGGGGGAACGGCGGAAGCCCCGGCGCAAAAGGGGCTCGGAGAGTTCCTCGGCGTCGGCCGCCGACATCTGGCAGCCGAGGGAGATCGCGTGGAGTTTCAGCGTTTGCGTCCCGGCCGGTTCGGCCGAACCGGTCCTTGGGGGGCGTGGCCGGGGGGCAGCCCTTGGGAAATGTCGAGCAGGGAGTGGATGGCCACCACGATCTTGCGGCGCGCCTCCGGCTTCAGCGGCTTGAGGGCCGAATAGACCGTTTGAAGGGCCGCGAGTTCCTTGTCCGGAGGCGGAGTTTTCATGGATTTTTGGGGGTTCCCCGAATCATTTCGAAATGGACGACCCGCATTTCCTCGTTGGGCGGGAGGTCCCGGCCGTTGGCGAAGTCGAGTTTTTCCTTGAGCTCGGAAAGGGTCCCCGAGCCTTCCCGCGCGGCCAGGGCTTCGTCGAAGCTGGAGAGGGGGCGGACTTCGATTTTGACGATCCGCAGGAGCCCGCGGGGCCGGCCGTGCTTATCGGTGAGCTGAAGCCGGTCGCCTTCCCGGAACTCCGCGTCCTCGGGATCATAGACCGGACAGGCCGTGGCCGTTTTCCGGCCGGAGACGATGGCGTCGATCATCTTTTCGCCCAAGCCGCCGTCGCCGAACCAGCCGCATTTGAACGGGAAGGGTTCCCCGGAGCGGGGATCGTGGGTGTTGGAGGCGGAGGCCTCGGCGCCGTCGGCCATGGACGGCGATTATACTACATCCCGTAGCCGAAGGAGTTGAGCGGTCGGCGGTCGGTCTGCGGCTCCCGGGGAGGCAGGCGGCGGAGCGCCTCGGCCGCGGGACGGGGGAAAGATTTGGAGAGATCCCGTTCGAGGGTCAAATCATCGAGCTGGACGTCGATGGCCAGGCGCTTGCGCCAATCGGGCGCGGCCGGTTCCCGGTCGGAGGCGATGAGCAAAGCGCCTCCGGGGTAGGACAAGGACCCGACATAGGGGAAGTGCCCCGCCAGTCCGGCGGCGATCCGGCCCGAGGCTTCGTCGACGACGTTGCCAGGCAGGCGGACGGCCAGGATTCCCCCCGGGGCCAGGGCCGCGCGCAGTCGTCCGAAAGCGTCGGAGGTGGTTTGATAGGCGGCCCGTAGGCCCCGCAGAGGCGGCGAGGGCTCCAGGAGGATGACGTCGGCCGGGACCGCGGAAGCGGGAACCCGCCCCGGCCGGGCCCGGGACAACGACGGGAAGGCGGCGCCGCCCTCGGGGGGCCAGGACCTTCTCACGAGGTCTTTCTCCGGCTTTTCCTTTTGTTCCAGGGCGGCGGCGCGGCCCTGGGCGTCCAGCGCCGAGGCCCAGCCCCGGTGGGAGTCGGCGGCGGAAACCTCCAGGCCGTGGGAGAGCGCCGAGAGGATGGCGTCCGGCCGCCGGACGCCGAGCAGGAGGATTTTTTTGGGGAGGGGATGCAGGAGAATGGACAGGTGCGCCGCGCGCTTGTCGGCCAGCGGATCGGAATAGGACACGACCCCCTCCGAAAGCAGGACCGTCGCGCCGGAGGAAAAGCGGTAGGCGCCGAGGGCTTCATCCCCGTCGTCCAGCAGGAAATGGAACCTCCCCCCGGGATAGGCGGCGTTGAGGCGGTTGAGCCAAATGTCGGCGAAGAGTCCCCGTTCCCGATATAAAAGGAGGGCTCCGACCAGAAGGGCGGCCTGGGCCACCCGGGAGGGGACCGCCGCGGGGTCCTTGCGGCCCAGGAGGAAAGCCCCGGCCGCGATCAGTCCCAGGCAGGGCAGTCCCGCCGCCAGAACCGGCCCCGCGGTTTTCAGCAGGAGCGCGCCCAGGAGGGCGCCCAGGAGCGCGCCTAGGGCCGATCCGGCGCCGGTCCGTCCCGGATTGGCGAGCAGGGAGGCGGAAAAACCGAGCAGGGCCCACCAGCCTCCGAGCGTGGCCGCGGTTTGCCCATGAAGAAACCAAATGTCCCGCGCGGCGAGAATCGGCCGGCTCAGGCGTTCGGGCTCCCCCGCGTTGAGGCCGAGGAATTTTATCAACAGGAGCAGCAGCAGGCCGAAGAATCCCGCGCCGGCGGCGGCCAAGGGGCCGGCCCAGTCCCCTTCCGGGGTCAGGCGCTCGGCCGCCGCGCGCCCCATCGCCCAACCCAGAGCGAGAGCCCCGAGGCTCACCGCCGCGGCGTAGGGCCAATGGCCGTATAAAAGGGACAGTCCCCGCCCCAGGCCGCAGGCCCCGGCGACGGCCAGGGCGCAAACGCCCAAGACCGCCGCGCCGCCGCCCGCGGGGAGGGCCGGGGAAGGGCCGCTGGCAGGGCCGGAGAATATCGGCAGGCGGGAGGCGCCGAGGCAAAGCGCGGCGGCGGCCAGGGCCGTTCCTTCCCCCCCGGCCGGAAGCAGGACCAGGGCCGAAAACGCGGTCCCCAGGGCGGCGGCCGCGGCGGGGGCCAAGGTCCGCCCCTGGGCGAGCGCGGCGGCGGCCAACGCGCCGCCGAGCGTCGCCGCCAGCCCGGCGGCCGGGCCGGCGTGCCGCGCGAGAAACAGAAACAGAACCGGCCCTAGAATTCCCGCGCCGGCCCCGGCCGCGAGGGCGCGGATCATGTCCTTTGGGCGCAGGCCCGGCAGCGTCCGAAAACCTCGTGCCGGTGCCATTTGGGGACGAAGCCGATTTTGCGGCAGGTTTTATCCTGAATTTTTTCGAGGGCCGGCCACTGGACCTCTTGGATGTCCCCGCAGTCGACGCAGATCAAGTGGTCGTGGTGGGGCCGCTCCAGGTTGACCTCGAAGCGGGGCACGCCCTGGCTTCCGGTCACATGGGCGACCAAGCGGCTCTCTTCCAGCATCTTCAGCGTCCGGAAAACGGTGGCCCGGCCTATCCCGCGCGGGCGCAGGGCGCGGTAGATCTCCTCCTGGCTGAGGTGGCGCTCCGCACCGAGGAAAAAGTCCAGGATGAGCTTGCGCGGACCGGTCAGGCGCAGGCCGTTCTTGGAGAGGTGCTCGGCGAACAGGCGGCGGATCCGGCGCTCGAACCCGACGCGGTCGGGGGCGGGCGTCGAGAAGTGCAGAAGCTCTTTTTTGTCGGGCACCGGAATAGCCTAGCAGGCGCGGCTCTGAGGGTCAAGGCCTAAACTTCTCCATGTTCACGGGGGTTTCGACTAGTAGTTTTCCCAGCGCTCGGCATAGCGGCCGTCGGGCGCCTTAAACCCTGTGAACATGGAGCTAGACTTGTCTCACGAAAGATGGGGGCCACTCCGGGGCCGGTTCGACCCGGGGCCGATGCAGGTCGTTACGGAATATTTCCTGTCAAAAAAATATGGACCCTGATGGGGGATTGTCCTATTTTTTAAAGTATTTTTTTGTTGAGAATGATGGCGCCATCAATTTTCCATGCGGCGGGTGTCGGGTGGCCTTTCCAAAAGGCATTCGGCGGCAGGCCGCAAGTTTGGGAACGGATCCAAAGGCAGCGCCGGACCTGCGACGGCCTTCAGGCTCATTTTCGGATTAGAAAATGCCGGACCGCAATAATTTCGTATCACGGGATTGCTACAATGAAACCGATGAGCGCGGATTTCAAAGCCCTGGGCGCCGTTTTCCTGGCGGCGGCGTTTTTCGCCGCCTCGCCCGCCCGCGGACAACAGGAGCCATACCAGGGCGCTCCTCCGTCCGGGGAGGGACAAGCCGCTCCTCCGTCCGGGGAGGGTCAGGGCGCTCAGGCCGAAGAGGGCGAGTTGGTGGAGGAATCCGAGGGCGCCGCCGCCGCTCCGGAGCCGCCTCCCCCCCCGCCCCCCGCGGCCAAGAAAAAATCCCGCGCCCGCCGTCCCAAGGCGGCCGCCGCGGCCAAGCCGGTCGCCGCCCCCAAAGCCCCGGGGTCCCCCGCTCCCTCCTCTCGGGCAAAATCGGTTCCCGCGCCGGCCTCCCCGGTTCCGGCGACGCCCTTCAGCCCTTCCGCCCCCTAGTCTAGTCCAAAGCTCCGGTCGTGGCTTCCGGATCAAACAGCTTGTCCAATTCCCGGCGGGTCATGATCCCTTTTTCCAGAGCGAGTTGCGGGATCGTCTTCCCGGCCGTAAGGGCCTCCTTGAAAAGCTCCGCCGCGCGGGCGTAGCCGATCACGGGATTGAGCAAGGTCGCCAGCGAGAGGCTGCGGTCGAAATACCGGCGGCACCGGGCTTCGTCGGCCTTGATGCCCCGGACGCAGCGCTCCTCGAACCGGGGAAGGAAGTTGAGCAGGAGCTGGATCGAGTCGAGCAGGTTGTAGGCCGTCAGCGGCGTCATCACGTTGAGGTCGAGTTGGCCTGCTTGCGCGCAGAAAGAATTGGCCAGATCGCGCCCGATGATTTGAAAGCAGATCATGTTGAGGCATTCGACCATGGAGGGATTCACCTTTCCCGGCATGATCGAGGAGCCCGGTTGGACCGCCGGAAGGACGAGTTCCGCCAAGCCCGTGGTCGGCCCCGAGCACAGCAGGCGCAGGTCGTTGGCGATCCGGGCCAGCTCCAGCGCCAGTTCCTTGAGGGCCCCGGAGACGGCCGACAGCGGCTGGTGGCTTTGCAGTCCCATCCGGGGGTCGCGGCCCGGGAGCAAAGGCAGGCCGGTGATTTCGGCGAGCTTGCGGACCGCCAGGGGACGAAAACCCTTGGGGGCGTTGGCCCCGGTCCCGGCGGCCGTGCCGCCCAAGGCGACGCTCCGGAGCAATTCTCCCCGGCGCGAAAGCTCGCAGCGGCAGGCCGCCACGGCGGCGGCGTAGGCCGCAAACTCCTGCCCCAAGGTGATCGGCACGGCGTCCTGCAGGTGGGTGCGGGCGGATTTGACGACGCGCGCCCATTGCCGGCCCTTGGCCGCGAAGGCCCGTTCCAGGGAGGCCAGCACGGGGTCCAGGGCCCGAAGCTGGGCGAGGACCGCGGCATGGACGGCGGTCGGAAAAGTGTCGTTGGTGGACTGGGCCATGTTCACATGGTCGTTGGGGTGGACCAAGGAGGCGTCTCCCCGGGCCCCGCCCAGGAGCTCGGCGGCGCGGTTGGCGATGACCTCGTTGGCGTTCATGTTGAAGGAGGTTCCCGCCCCGGCCTGGTAGACGTCGACCACGAAATGGGCGTCGAATTTTCCCTTGAGGACCTCGTCGGCGGCCTTGACCACGGCCTGGGCCAGCCTGGGCTTGAGGACCCCGAGCTCGGCGTTGGCCAGGGCGCAGGCCTTCTTGACGGCGGCGTAGGCGCGGATCAGGCCCGGGTGGGCCTTGAGCCCCGAGACCGGGAAATTTTCCACGGCGCGCAGGGTTTGGATTCCGTAATAGGCGTCCGCGGGCACGGCCTTCTCTCCCAGGGAGTCTTTCTCCAAGCGGGTTTTCATCGTCTCCTCATCCGGCGAATCTAAATTTCCTCGACGGCATCCGAGCGCATCCAACCCTTGGCGCCTTCCTTCGGAAGGCCGATCTCGACCCAATCCCCGCTCGCGGAAAGAATCTGCACCCGGCGCCCCTCGGGAACGGTGAAGCTGACGCTGAAGGACTCTCCCGGGCCGCTGCGGATTTCCGCCGCGGGCTTGAGCACGACGCCCCGGCTCTCCGGCTCGAACCCGGTCCGCGCCAGCCACCAACCGCCCCCGCAAAGCCAAAGGGCCAGGGCTCCGGCGCACCAGGCGCCCAGGGCGGGGCGCCAGGCATCCTTGATCAGCCACGCGCCGGCCAGGAGCAGGGCGGCCCAGCAGGAGAGCCAGTGCAGGCCCGCCAGTTCCCGGGCGCCGAGCCAATGGAAGGCCGCGAACAAAATCGGGGGCACGCCGGCGGGCGTGAGGTCCTCCCCTGCGCGTTTAAGGGCGAAATCGAGGTTGTGGCGGATGTCGGAGTCCCGAGGCAGGGCGTCGAAGGCTCGCTGATATTCGACGATGGCCGGTCCCAGGCGTCCGGCCTTGAAAAAACAGTTTCCGAGGTTGTAATGAAGGTCCGGATTGCCCGGGTCGGCGGAGAGCCCCTCCCGGTAGGCCGCCGCGGCGCCCAGATAGTCGCCGGCGTCGAACTTCTTGGCGGCCGCCTCGGGAGAGAAGGCCGGGGCGGCGAAAGCCGCCACCGCGCGCAGGAGCAGCAAGGACAAGACGAATTTCATGAGGCCTCCAGCTCCCGATCCAAGCGCTTGAAGAGAGCCGCCAATTCCGAAGCCAAGCGGGCTTCCTCGGAATGTTTTCCGCCCTTAGCCGGGGACGCGGGCGCGAAGCGGCGCAGGTCCAACTCCTCCCAGAGCTCCCGCACCTGAACCGCGAGGCCCGGGTCCAGGGAGGTTTGCCGCCGGAGCAGTTCCTGGGCTTGGCGCAAAGTCAGGCCGGAGGCGGGCTGGTCGAATTTGTCCGCGAGGAAATGGGTCAAGGCCTCGGAAAGCAGGCCCGCCGCGCGCTGATGGTCCTGGGGTCCGAGCTTCTGCGCGGCCTTCAGGCGCCCTTGGGCGGATTTGAGGGCCCGGCGCAGGCGCGCCGCCTTCGGATCGGAAAGGGCTTGCTCCCGGTACTGCAGGAAGGAGAGCAGGCCCGCGAAATAGAGGAATGGCAGGCTGTGGACCATGCCGCCGCGGGAGATCCATTCCAGGAATTTAGTGAGGATCGGGGTCCGGGAGCGGGTCTTGAGATAGCGGATGTCGTGGGTGACGGCCGTCAGCCCCTGCGGCGAGACACCCGCAGGTCCCGTGAACACGGCCGAAGGGCCTTCCCCCCCCTGCCCCGGGTCCACGGTCAGACGGATGGGCAAGGTGGAAGCTTCCAGATACTTTCTTTTGCCCGGATCGAAGTAGGCGTACACGATCGGGGCGATCTCCTGCGGCCCCGAGACCCTCGGCACCAGGACGGTCCGGAAAACCTTGGAGCCTTGGACGACGTCCCCTTTTTTATCGACGTTCAGCGAGGAGACCGTGTCGTAGACGCGGAAGGCGGGAAGGTCGGGGAGCTTGGGTTCGCCCGCGGCCTTGAGGTTTCCGGCGCCCTGCAGGGTGACTGTCAAATTGATCGCCTCTCCGGCCTTGACCCGGGAGCGGTCCACGGCCGCGGCCACCGAGAAGCGGCCCACGGCTCCCGAGAAGGCCTGGGGCTTGCCCTCCGCGGGCAAGGGCTCGGCCGTCATGATGAGCGGCTCGCTCACCAATTCCCGGGCCTGGGCCCCGACCAGGCCTTGGGAGAAAAATTTCTGGAAAAAATCGTGCGCGAAAGGGTCGATCGCCACGTCCTGCTGGACCTCGCAACGGATCATGGCCCTTCCGATTTTCAAGCCCCCCGCTTGAGCCGGAAACAAAGCGGTCTTGATCTCCGAGTAATAATACTGGCGACCCCGAACCTGGACCGTCCCGTGGCGCTCGGGTGGGAGGTCCTCGGCCAAGAACCCCGCGATCTTCGGGGCGTTGTATTGGGGGTTGCCGAGCAAGGTCACCGCGGTGTGAAAACGCACCGTCAAGGTCACCTGTTCGTTGACGAAGGCCTTGGGCTTGTCGAGCTCGGCGGTCACGAAGAGGTCGGGGCCCGGCCCGCCCCCGCCGCCCTGGGTCGGCGAGGGACGGGGCGCCGCTTGGGGCCGCGCCGCGCCGGTGGGCCCGGCGTTCGGGGGATGGACCGTGATCTCGATGGGGGCGGTGCGCGCGACGACGCCGTCGACCGTGACGGAGATCGGCTCGATCGTCCCCTTGCCGACGAAGCGGGGACCAGCACGAAGGTGTGGACCAGGGAGCTGGCGACCTTCCCGTTGACGAAGCTGAGGGTCTGGTTGCTGCCCGAGGAGTAGAGGCTGAAATTCTTGAGCGGCGGCATCGTGGGATCGGGCAAGGTGGCGTGGGGACCGGAGATCGAGACTTCCAGGACGATCTGCCCGTTGAGGGCGACCTCGGTCCGGTCCACGGCCGCGTTGATCGTCACCTCGGCGGCCCCGGCCGCCGCGGCCCAAAGCAGGACGGACAGCAGGGCGTTCACCAATCCTCCCCCTGGGGCTTTTTATTGCCGACGGAGCGCTTTTGGATCTGCTGTTGGGCGGCCTTTTCCCTCTCAGCCCCGGCGCGCAGGATGCGCTCCGCGTCCTCGCGGGAAATCTGGTCCTGGGGCCGGGTGTTCGGCGGCCGTTCCGGGGGCTTGCCCTGTGGGTCCTCTTTTTGGGAGTTGTCCTGGGGCTTGGGCTGGTCCTGGTCCTTTTTCTTGTCCTCCTCCTTGGGCTTGGGCGGGGGCTTCTGGCGGTTTTTGGGAGGAGGATTTTTGAGCATTTTGAGCGCGGCGGCGAGGTTGTGGACGGTGTTCGGGTCCCGGGGGCGGACGGCCAGCGACTGCCGGTAGCTGGCGATGGCCTGGGGGATGTCTCCCCGGCGGACATGGACGTTGCCGAGGTTGTAAAGCGCGTCGGCGCGCAGGCCGGGAGGGCCTCCCGGTTGGGCCAGGGCCGTGAACGCTTCGGCGGCCTGGTCGAGCTCCTCGAGCCGGTACAGGGCGTCGCCCGCGTTGAAAATGGGGCGCGGATCGGCGGGGGCCTTTTTGGAGGCGCGGGAGAATTTTTCCAAGGCCTCGACGAATTTCTCCTTCCCGTAGAGGCGGTTGCCGGCCCGCAATTCGCCTTCCGCGGTGGCGGCGCCTGCGGGAGCCGCCAATAGGACAAGGGCGGCCAGCGCCGTCAGGGCCTTGGGCTTGATTTCCGCGAGGAGCATCTCCGTCAATAATACCAGGAAAGCGGCCCACAGCGGGTAAAGGTAGCGGTTCTTGAACCGCTGGGTCGTCCCGGCCGTCGCCGGGCCCTGCCCTGCCTCCAAAACCTTGCGCGCGATCTCGGCGGCCTCGGCCTCGCCGGGGGTCGCCCGGTAATAGGCGCCTCCCGTGCGGGCGGCCATCTCGATGAGGTCTTTTTCCCCGAGGCGGGAAACCACGGTCCGGCCTTGCGCGTCTTTTTTATAGCCGTCCCCCTCCGCTCCCGCGCCCTTGAGAGGGATCGGCTCGCCTTCCGGCGACCCGATTCCGATCGTGAAAATCTTGACCCCGTCGCGGGCGGCTTCCTCCGCGGCGCCGAGAGGATCGGTCTTGTGGTCCTCTCCGTCGGTGAGGACGATCAGGCTCCGCGAGCCGGGATAACGCGCGAGCTGGGCCAGGGACAGGCGGACCGCCTTGCCGATTCCCGTGCCGGGAGTGGGAACGGAATCGGTCCCGATGGCCGCCAAAAGCTGCCGCGCCGCCTCCGCGTCGGACGTGATCGGGCAGACGACCTGAGGCTCCCCCGCGAAAGCGACGACCCCGACGCGGGCGCCCGCTTTCCCCAATTCGCCGAGCAGGAGGGCCAGCTCCCCCCGGGCCTTTTCCAGGCGGTTGGGGCGCATGTCCTCGGCCAGCATGGAAAGCGAGACGTCCATGGCGACGACGGCCACGGGGGACTGCCCGCGGGTCTCCACGAGCTCCACGCCCCACTGCGGACCGGCCAGGGCCAACAGGCCCAGGCCCAGGCCCGCGGCCTGCAGGGCGCAGCGGATTCGGCGGCGCGCCGCCAGTTCCGGGGAGACCAGGCGCGCCAGGGTTTGCTCGGACCCGAAGGCCGCCGACAAGCTCCTACGGCGGCGTCCGCCCCAGGCGAAGAGCGCGAGGCTCGCCGCCAACGCGGCCGCCAGCCAGAGGAGGTAGGAGGGTTGGCCGAACATCACGGCCACCTCAGCAGGACGGTGTTGGAGAGGGAAATTTCCAGCAGAAGGAGAAGAACCGCCGCGCCCAAGGGCCAGCGGTAAAGATCATCGAAGGAGACCAACGACTGGAGCTTCACCTCGGATTTTTCCAGGGAGTCGATGGCCGCGTAGATTTCCTTGAGCTGCTTGAGGCTCTCGGCCCGGTAAAACCGGCCGTCCGTGATCCGGGCCACCTCCGCGAGGGTTTCCTCATCCAAGTCGTCGGAGATGCGGACCATCACCCGCCCGTGCCGGGGGTCGTCGACGGGCATCAGGCTTTCGCCCTTCTTGGCGGTGCCGATCGCGTAAATCCGGATCCCCAAGGCGCGGGCGGTCTTGGCGGCGGTCAGGGGATCGATCAGGCCGGTGTTGGAGCGCCCGTCGGTCAGCAGGATCATGACCTTGCTCTTGGCGGAGCTTCCCTTAAGGTGGTTCACCCCGGAGACGATTCCGTCGCCGATGGCGGTTCCCTCCTCCCGGGTCATGCCGGCGCTCATCTCGCCGAGGCGTTCGGTCAGAGCGTCGTAATCGATGGTGAGCGGGCAGCCCAACACTGATGCCCCGCCGAAAAAGGAGAGGCCGATCCGGTCCTGGACCCGGCCCAGGATGAAGCGGCGGGCCGCGTCCTTGGCGGCCTCCAGGCGGTTTCCCGGTTCGAAATCGAGGGCGTTCATGCTGGTCGAAGTGTCCAGGACCAGCATAATGTCGATGCCCTTGCCCATTTCGGGGCTGCGCGCCCGGACCTTTTGGGGGCGCGCCAGCGCCAGCACCACCAGAGAGAGGGCGGCGGCCCGAAGCGCGGCCGGGGCCCAGCGGGCCAACGCGGGCGCGGGCCCTCGGCGGGCGGGCGTCGCCCCGGGAAAAGGCAGGCTGGCGCGCCGAACCGTCCAGCTCCGCCATTCCCACCACGCGGCCGCGGCGACCAATGCCAGGGCCGCCAGCGCCCAGGGATGGGCCAGCCTCATCGGACCGCCTCCTTGAGGTCTCGGGGCGAGGTTTCACGGACGAACTCCAGGCCCGCCGTCAGATCCAGCGGGCCCTGCTCGACCCCCGGCGGGGTGCGGGCGAATTTCGCCAGATCGGCGCGGTCGAAGACCCCGCGCAGAAGATTGGAGAGCCGCCGGTCGACGGAGGCGTCGCGCAGCCGCCGGACCAATTCCCCGGTGGTCATTTTGAGGGCCGCGATGCCCAGGCCCATTTCCAGATAGCGGCGCAGGGCGTCGGTCAGGCGCACGTAATACTCGATGGAGCGCCCTTCCTCCCAAAGGCCGGAGGCGCCCAGCTCCCGGAGAGTCTGCTCGGCGATCACATGCGGCGGCCGATTGTCCTGCGGGGCCTCGGCCGCCGGGACGGTTTTTTTCGAGTATCGCTTCCAGGCCCAATAGCCCGCGCCCGCCAGGAGGGCGGCCGCCAGCCAGGGCCAGAGCGACGGCCGGGCGCGGAGCGGTTCCCGGATGTCGCGGATTTCTCCCCCCGCGTCGAGCGGCGGCTCCTGGACCTGGACCTTGATCTCGGGGCTTTCGACGGTTCGCGACGAGCCTCCCGCCGAATACGTCCAGCTCAGGCGGATGGGAACCTCTCCGAGCGCCAGCGGCGTTACTTCCGCGGCGTAGGCCTCAAGCCGAAGGCCGCCCTCTTCTTTGCTCTCGAGAATCTTGGTTCCGTTGACTAGAAAAGCCTGCGTGGTCGTTTCAATCAGGACCGGCTCCAAGCGAGCCCCGGGCGCCAAGACCACCCGGACCTGGACGGTCAAGGTTTCCCCGAGCATGACCGGCGTCGAGGACGCCTCCACGGCAAAGCGCGGCTCCTCTTCCGCCGCCGAACGCGCGGCGCCGGCCAAAAGCGCCAGGAGGGCGAGCCGGAGCGCCTTAATGGCGAAACCTCCGGGCGCGGCGGCGGAAGAATCGGATGATGGGTTCGATGTAGGAGCGGTCCGTCCCGATTTTAATGTGGTCCAGGCCCGCGGAGGCGAAGATCTGCTCCAGGCGCTTGAGCCGGTCGGCCTCCTCCCTGCGGATGGCGGCCAAGGTTTCCTTTCGGCCGAGATCGATCATGGCCCGGCGGCCCGTTTCGGGGTCCTCGGCGTCGAGCCACGCCCCAAAGCGCGGCAGGTCCGCCTCCCGGGGGTCGGAGACGACCACCGGGATCAGGTCATGGCGAAGGGCCGCGTGCTTGAGGGGACGCTCGAAGCCCTCGTCCCTGAAATCCGAGATCAGCACCACGATCGAGCGGCGCTTCAAGACCCGGTTGATGGTGTCCAGCGCCCGGGCGATATTGGTTCCCTTCTTTTGGGGTTGGAAGGCCAGGACGTCCCGGATCACGTGGAGGACATGGCGCCGGCCCTTGCGGGGCGGGATGTGGGACTCGATGTCTTCCGTGAACAGGAACAGGCCGACCTTGTCGTTGTTCTGCAGGGCCGAGAAGGCCAGGACGGCGGCCAGTTCCGCGGCGATCTCTTTTTTGAGGCGCAGGCCCGAACCGAAGAATTGTGAGCCCGAGAGGTCGCATGCCAGGGCCACGGTCAGCTCCCGCTCCTCGGTGTAACGCCGGACGAAGGGGCGGCCGGTCCGGGCGGTCACGTTCCAGTCGATGAGCCGGACGTCGTCGCCCGGAGTATACTCGCGGACTTCGGAGAACTCCATGCCCCGGCCCTTGAAGACGCTGAGATACTCGCCCGCGAAGGTTTCCGCGACCAGCCGCCCGGTTGTGATCTCGATCCGCCGGACCTGGGCGAGGACCTCCTTCGAAACGGCGGAGGAGGTCACGGGACCTCGATGGTCTCGAAGAGCGACTGGATGATGTTCTCGGAGGTGACGCTCTCGGCCTCGGCTTCGTAGCTGACGATGATGCGGTGGCGCAGGACGTCGGCCCCGATGGACTTGACGTCCTCGGGGGTGACGTAGCCCCGGCCGCTGAGGAAGGCGTAGGCGCGCGCGGCCTGGGCCAGAAAGATGGTGGCCCGCGGGCTGGCCCCGTAGGTGATCAGATTTTTGAGGTTGGGCAGCCGGTACTCGGCGGGATTGCGCGTGGCCGAGACGAGCTCGACGATGTAGTTCTTGATTTTCTCGTCCAGGTAGATCTCGGAAACCACCTGCCGGGCCTTGAGGATGAGCTTGGGCGAGGCCGCCCGGTGCGGCGTGGGAACCGCGGCCAAAGTCATGCGCTCCAGGATGGCCTTCTCCTCGGCCTTGGACGGGTAGGTGACCTTGAGCTTGAGCATGAAGCGGTCGATCTGGGCCTCGGGCAGGGGGTAGGTCCCCTCCTGCTCGATCGGGTTCTGGGTGGCCAGGACCAGGAAGAGCTCCGGCAGGGGATAGGTGGAGGTTCCGATGGTGACCTGCCGCTCCTGCATGCACTCCAGGAGCGCGCTTTGGACCTTTGCGGGGGCGCGGTTGATCTCGTCGGCCAGGATCAGGTTCGAGAAGATGGGGCCTTTGCGGACGGTGAACTCCGAATCCTTCGGGTTGAAGATGAGGGTGCCCGTCAGATCGGCGGGCAGAAGGTCCGGTGTGAACTGAATGCGGGAAAAATCCGCGTCGATGGTCTGGGACAAGGTTTTGATGACCAGGGTCTTGGCCAGGCCGGGGACGCCTTCCAGCAGGACGTGGCCGTTGGCCAACAGGCCGGTCAGCAGGCGGTCGACCAATTCCTCCTGGCCGACGATGACGCGGGCCACCTCCCGTTTGATTTCGGCGATGAAGTGGCTTTCCTCGGCGACTTTGCGGTTGATTTCCTTGATTCCGGGTTCCATGGCTGTTTTATTGCCCCTGCTTGGCGGCTTCCTCGGCCTGGCGCCGGATTTCTTCCTGCCGGCGGTTCTCCTCGGCGATTTCGGCCGCGCGCGTTTCCTGGAGAGCGTTGAGGGTTTTCAGGGCCTGCAATTTGACGGCTTCCTCGGGGTCCTTGAGGCAATCGGTCACGGCGGAGGCGGTGGTGACGTCCTTTTGGGCCTCCAGGGCTTTAAGGGCCGCCACGCGGATCTCGGGGATGAAATCCTTGGTGCCCGCGACCATGACCCTGGACACGTCGGGCGATTTGCGGGCGCCGAGCATCTCCGCGATCCGGACCCGCAGGGGGATCTCCGGGTCCTTCTGGAACTTTTCCAGAAGCAGAGGCAAGGCCGAGGGAGCCTTCATCTTGTCCAGCAATTTCAAGGCTTCCCAGCGGACTTCCGGGTTATCATCGGACGCCGATTTGACGATCTTGGCCTCTTCCTCGGGGGAAATCAGCGGGGCCGGCGGCGGGGGCGGGGCCAGGGCCTCCATTGGGGCGGGAGGAGGGGCCTCCTTGGGCTTGTATTTCTGGAATAGGAAAAAACCTGCCACGAGCAGCACGACTCCGACGGCCGCGAATTTCATAGGGTTTACGATTGAAACAAATATCCGCGCCCCCCTTCAAGGCGGGCGCGGCGCTAGTCCGCGAAGCGGATTTTTTCCAGGAGGGCGACGGCCTTCTTCGGATTTTCCACGGCGAAGATGATCCGGGCGATCCCGCCGTCCAGGACGGTTCCGTAGACGGTGGTGATGTTGATCTTGCCCGTGGCGAGGGCGGCCGCCAGTTGGTGCAGAGCCCCGGGCTTGTTGGGGACTTCCACGGAGAGCACCGCGGTTTCCACGCAGGTAAATCCGCTCTGGGTGAGCAGGTGGGAGACGTCGCGTTCGGCGTCCACGGTGAGGCGCACCACTCCGGAGTCGTCGCGGACCTCGGAGGCGATGCCCACGATGTTGACCCCGTGGTCGGAGAACAGCTTGGCCATGCGGGCCAGGGACCCGGGCTTGTTGGGCATGAAGACGCTGAACTGCTTGGCGAGGACGGCTTTCATGGGTCTAGGATACAAAAACGGCGGCCGGCGCCGCCCGCGGTTGCGCGGACGACGCCGGCCGGCGGAACTAACGCCCGGGTGAAACCGCCCGGAGCCCGGCTTCGGCGGCCTTGGCGGCGCCGCCGGTCCTGCGGTCGAACGGCCCGCCGACTTCCAGGAAGAGCCCGTCGCCCTGGAGGAAGTACACGCCCTTGCCCCCGGAGTCCTGGAGCGGGCTTTGGATCTGCCAGCGCAGGGTGGTCATCATCCCGGCGTTGGGGTTTTCCGTGGTGCCCACATTGATGATCCCGGAGTCCGGGACCTCGGCCACCATGGTGAACTTAAATCCCCACGAAACATCCACCTTCAAGGGCTCCACGGTCACCGCCGTCAGGTAGCGGCCCTTGCCCTTGTACTGGCCGCCGTAGGTCCGCAGGACCTGGTAGCGGACATCGATGACCTTGCCCCCGTATTTATTGGTGGCGGTCAACTGATAGATGGTCCCCTTCGGCGGCTTCCAGCCCTCCAAGCTGCCCCAGTGCTTGATCCCCTCGGGCACCGCGGCGGCGTAGGTGGTCCGGACGTCGACTACCGGCTTGTTCTTCTCCACGATCGTCCAGATCTTGTTGAAGATGTTGATGATCCGGTCGATGATGACCAGCCCGTCCTCCCCCCCGCCGTCCGACGGGGCGGGGATGTCGGTGGGGGTTACGGTGGGGCCGATTTTCTCGATCTTCACGCTCAACTCGTCGAGCGAATAGGCCGCCGGATTGAGGATGGCGGCGGAGACCTCCTCTGCGGAGAAGTCCGAGGCGTCTTGGGCCCGCGCGGGCGGCGCGGTTGCGGCCAGGATTACGGCGACGGCGAGGGTCAGCGGCGCTCGGCGGGAGACGGGCATTTGAAACCTCCGGGTTTCGGGTTCATGGTCGGGGTGGACCATTCGGCCCTTCCAGGGTAGCAGAAAGACCTAGGACGCCCAGGGCCTATGGACCCTGGGCGTCCTAGGTCTAAAGGCCTACTTGGTTTCGGAGGCGGCGTTGGCGGCGGAGGCGGCGTTGGCGGACGGGGGCGCCGTGGACTTGGCCAGGCGCCGGGTGAAGTAGACGTAGGCCGCCGCCAAGGGGATCATGGCCCCGGCGATGATGTAGAAGGGCGTGAAGCCCTCGAAACCCTTGAAGAGGAATTTCAGGGCCAGGATCCCGACGGTGGATGCGGCCAGGGAAGCCGAGCCGAAAAAGCCCATGGCGTCGACCATCTCCGCCTCCGGAGTCTTGGACTGGAAAAAGCTCTTGAGCTTGACCGTGGCGATGACCTGCGCCACTCCGAAGGGGATGAGCATCAACGCGGGCAGGGTCAGGGGTCCCGCCCAGGAGAGCCAGGACGGAAGGCTCACCAGCGCGCCCAGCATGGGCAGGGGCAGGGCCATGGTCGCGATGGCGACCAGGGCGACGGTGCCCCATTTCATCCACTTGAGCATGGAGCGGCGCATCAGCTCCTCTTCCTCGGCCGGGGTCAGGCCCTTGCTCCCGGTTTTTTCGTCGCCGGCCAAAAGCTTGCGGATCTTCCGCTGCTCGACCATCATGAGCAGGCCGCCCAGCAAGCCTCCGAGGCTGTAGAGGCCGGTCAGCATCCCGATGACGCTGGTCAGGATGTTCTCGTCGCCGGTCCCGATGAGCGCCACGCCGAAGTTCGGGGCGAGCATGGTGTAGAGGAATGGATTAAGAAGCATGAAGCTCGTGTATGCGAAGAACGCCGTTTTAAGGATCGGGTTTCTCCAAACGACCTGCGCCCCCCGGACGATCTTGCGGCCGAGATCCTTGAAGACCGCGAGAAAGCCGGAATCCCCGGCTGCCTCGGTTTTGCCGTTTTCCGCCCGGCTTAGGGCGTCCATTTTCGCGGGAATCCTCAGAAACACCGCCATGATCGCGATGGAGACGGCGAACGCGACCGGGAAGGCCAACAGGGGCGGCAGGAAGCCCCAGGCGGAGACGACCGCGCCGGTCAGGATCGGGCCGGTGACGCCCACCACCTCGAGCAAGGTCTGCTCCCAGGTCCAGAACCGCTCCAGCTTGGCCTGGTTGGGGCCGAAAATCGCCGGCGGGATGCTGGACTCCGCCGTGGCGGCGATTCCGCCGAGAAAGCCGTTGGCGGTGATGAGCACGATCATCAAGGGCCAGGTCATGTGGGCGGTGGCCAGCAGGCCCGCCAGAACGGACATGATGAGGACTCGGGCGCCGGTGGAGTACAGGAAAGTTTTCTTGAGGCCCCACTTTTTCACCGCCACTTGCCCGACGGTCCGGCCGAAAATTCCGGAGATCGAGGCGAAGATGGTGAGCTCGGCCATCTTGGTGATGTCGCCGAAGGCTTTCTTGACCAGGCCGGGCTCCGCCGCTCCCAGGGCCTCGACGCCGATCTGGGCGGTGATGAGGGCCAGAATGAAGAGGACCGCGTTCTTGCCGAGGCCGAGCCAGCCTTTTTCCCGGGCGCCCTCGGAAGGCGTTTTGGCGCCCGGGGAGGACGGTTCGTTTTCCGTTGTCGAGGTTCTTTTTTCATCGCCGCCGGCGGGGGCGAGCCGTTCGGATTTTTCCGAAAGAGGAGAAAGCGGAACCTCCCGGCGTCCGTTCAACCAGGCGCGCGCGGCGTCGAGATTTTTCTCGACCCGGACCGGGGCGCCCGCGGCGGTCGACCCGGAAGGGGAGCCGTCCCGGGCGCCCGGGGCGGGGGCCTCGGAAACGGGGACGGTCAAAGCGGGAGCGGCTTGGACGCCGGCGCGGCTGATGGAGGGGCGGGCTTCCTCGGCGCCCGGGAGCGAAGGTGAGACCTGGAAAGCCGGGGCGAGCGAAACGGAGGACTCAACGGAATCGCCAAGGGCGCCGGAGGCGCCCAAGTTCCGGCGGGACGGCGCCGAGGGGAGGGCCGTGAAGGAACCGGGGAGGGCGGGAGCGGAGGCTCGAAAAGTCGAATTGCGCCCATCGGCGCGGGCGGCGCCTACGGCGGAGGAATTTCCCCCCAAACCGGCGCGAACTCCCGAGAGGCGGACCACTTGGGCGGCGGCTTCGTACGGGGCTAGGCCGGGGGCCGTGATGATCAACGCCGCCGATAAAATGGCCCGCAGAAACGCCGCTATTTTCTTCATAAATCTATTCTATGCCAAGCCGCCGGGGTCCAAGCGGGTCCTTGAGGCAAGCCGGAATGGACAATGGGCCTACCTATAAATGGGTCCGGCGGCTTGATTTGGGCCCACATTCGATTTATACTAAGGCCGTGGAAGAGGCCCCCCCCGCGGAGCTCGAGCTGCGGCCCGCGAAGCTCAACGACCGGTTCATCGCGTATGTCATGGACTCAATCCCCTTTTTCGGGGGCTATTATCTCTCTCTGCTGTTTCTCATCCCCAAGCTGGGCGAGCGGGCCTCT
Source organism: uncultured Elusimicrobia bacterium (assembly GCA_964358485.1). GTDB lineage: Bacteria > Elusimicrobiota > Elusimicrobia > UBA1565 > UBA9628 > CAYHPY01. The sequence continues at coordinate 77,745 of CAYHPY010000004.1, read as the reverse complement.
TCCCGGGCCTTTTTGTTCCAAGCCGCCGCGGCTTGGGCTCTCCTGTGCGTCATTTATCAATTAGCGGGCAATGTCACCGGCGGAACCATCGGCAAGCGTATCATGGGCCTGCGCGTCGTGGGCCGGGACGGGGGGCCGCTCGGGTTTGGCCGCAGTTTCGTCCGGGCCTTGGGTTATCTGGCCAGCACCCCGCTGTTCAACGCGGGATTTATCCTGGCCCTGGTCCATCCGGAATCGCGCGCCCTGCACGACCTGCTGTCGGGCTCGGTCGTCGTCGAGGGGCGGCCCCGGAGCCGCGGCGAGGACGTCATCAATTTCCTGGGGGCCATGTGCCTGATCATCTCCATGTTCGGCGGGACGCTCTACATGACCATGACCCGGCCGACGCCCTTTGAATTGCAGGCCATCGAGCGCGCCCGCGAAGGCTTGACGATCCTGTCCCAGATCCAGGACGCCCACTTCAAGGAGCACGGGACCTTCGCGGGGGACTTGACCCAGCTCGCGCAGGCCAGCGGGGACGTGGAGCAGTTCAAATCCGCCATGCTCGAGATCTACGACCCCAATCTCTTCAAGGTCAAGGGCGGCAACAAGGCCTACAGGATCACCGCGGCGGCCCGGGACCGAAAGCGCACGCGCGTTTCAGTCGAAGGGAAAGCTCCGTAGCCTCCTAAAGCTCGGCCAGGACCCAGCCCCCGAAGCGCCGCCAGCCTTTCAATTTCCCAAGGTCGATGAGGCTCCGGAAATGGGCGCCTTCTTTTTCCGGCATCGTCACGAAGACGGTTCGTCCGGGCAGGGGCAGGGCGCGGATGTCGTTGTCGTCGCCGAAGCGCCCGTCGTTCCAGGAGTAGCGCTTGGCGACATGCAGTTCCCCGATCCAGTAGATCATCCGGTCCACCCGGCGGCCCAGATAGAAGGAAAGGCCGTGGGGATAGGTCCCATAGCTGTAGACCAGGTCTCCGGGCTTGAGGCGCTCGGCGGCCGAGCGGGCCAAGGGGCGGACGCTGACCCGGTCCTCGGCCCTGCGCGCCGCGCCCAGGCCGAGGGCTCCGGAGAAAAGCCCGCAGGCGGCGATCACGATCCACTGGGGGCGGAGCTTCCGGTAGAGCAGCAGGCCGGCGGCCAAAGCGGCCAAAGCGCCCGACAATAGCCAGGACGCCCCGGCGTCGATCCGCTCCGGCGCGAAATGATCGAGGAGGATCGGGCCCAGGGCGGCGCCCGCGGCGGCCAGGACCGCGACGCCGACCGCCAGCTTCCGGGACCAGGCCGGGAGGTCCTCCTCAATGACCCGGGCGGCCAGCAGGCACAGGGCGGGGACGGCGGGCAGGGCGTAGGTCAGGAGCTTGGAGCGCGAGGTGGAAAAGAAGAGGACGACCACCGCGGCCCAGAGGGCCAGGGCCTTGGCCGCAGCCGCGGACTCCGAGCCTCGGTCCGGGTTCTTGAGCGCGGAGAAAAACCCGTGCAGAGCGGCCGGGGTCCAGGGGAGCAGTCCGACGGGGAGCCAGACGAAGTAATAGTACCAGGGCCCGGGGCGGTTGTACTTGGCGGTGAGAAAGCGCTGGAAATGCTGTTCCAGGAAAAAAACTTGGAAGAAATCGCCGTGCCGCTCCTGCAGAGCCAGCGCCCAAGGCAAGGTGAGCGCCGCGAAAATCGCGGGCCCGGCGGGATGAAACAGCCGAGGCAAGCCGGCTCGAAGGCGGGGAACCGCCCAGAGCAGGACCAAGACCCAGGCCCCGGGCAGGACCAAAGCGATCAGGCCCTTGCTGAGAAAGGCCAGGGCCGCCGCCGTCCAGGCCGCGGGCGCCGCCCAACGGGCGTCCTCGGGCCGCAGCAGGGCCCGGAGGGCGAAGGCGACGCCCCAGGTCAAAAACACGGCCAGGGGCAGGTCCACCGTCATGCCGTGGGACAATAAAAACCAAAGGCCGGAGGAGCTCAACACCGCCGCGGCCGCCGCCGCCGTCGAGGGGCCGAAGAGCCAGGTCCCGGCCCAGAGCACCGCCCCCACGCCCAGAAGGGAAAGGGCCGCCAAGGGCAGGCGGGCGGCCGCCTCCGAAATTCCGAAGACCTTGTAGGAGGCCGCTCCCAACCAAAACCAGAGCGGCGGCTTTTCCACGTACTCCATGCCGTTGAGCCGCGGGGTCAGCCAATCCCCCCCTTCCGCCATCTCCCGGGGGACTTCCGCGTAGCGGGCGTCGTCCACTTCCCAAAGGGGATGCCCCAGGTCCCAGAAGGGAACGGTGAGGCAGGCGGCGAGCAGGACCCGGCGGATCAAATCGCGAGGACGACCTTTCCGAATTGGCGGCGTTCGGCCAGATATTCGTGGGCCTGCCGGGCCTCGGCTAGCGGGAAGGTCCGGTCCACGACGGGCTTGAGCCGTCCCTCGCCGACCAGGCGGGACACCGTCCGCATTTCCCGCGCCGTTCCCATCTTGGAGCCCAGGATCTGGAGCTGGCGGCTGAAAACGTAGCGCATGTCCAAGTTCACCTCGGGGCCGGTGGTGGACCCGCAGGTGACCAGCCGCCCGCCGGGCTTGAGGGATTTGAGGGCCGCGTCGAAGACTGCGGGGCCCACGTGCTCGACGGCGATGTCGATGAGCGCCCCCCCCGTCAGTTTGAAGCACCGGCGGGCGATGTCCTCGGGCGGCGAGTGGATGACCTCATCGGCCCCGAGCCCGCGCGCTTTTTCAAGCTTCTCCCGCGAGGTGGAGGCGGCGATGACCTTGGCCCCGGCCAGCTTGGCCAATTGGATGGCCGCGACGCCCACCCCCGAGCCCGCCCCCAGCACAAGGACGGTCTGCCCCGGCCCGCAGCGCCCCAAGGTCATGAGCATGTGCCAGACGGTCAGGAAGGTCAGCGGGTAGGCGGCGCCCTCCTCATAGGTCATGGAATCGGGCATTGGGAGCGCGTGGCGCTCCGGCACGACCAGGTATTGCGCGTAGCCCCCGGGCCCCCCCTGGGCTCCGATAATCCCATACCGGGGACAGCGGTTGTCGGCGCCTTCCAGGCAGGCGTCGCAGACGCCGCAGGACCGGCCCGGGGCCACGGCCACGCGTTGGCCCTTCTTCAAGCCAGAAACGCCCGGGCCGAGGGCCGCGACCTCCCCGGCGGCGTCGCAGCCGAGGATGTGGGGCAGGGGGATTTTATAGGCCGGAATGCCGTCGCGGACCCAGATGTCGAGGTGGTTGAGGGCGCAAGCCCTGACCCTGAGGAGGACTTCCCCGAGACCGGGTTCGGGGTTCGCAAGCTCCGCGGCCTCCAACGCCTCCGGGCCGCCGTGTTTTCGAATGACGATCGCCTTCATGGGGCGATTCTACAAAATCAGGGTTTCTTTATCAGGTTTTGGAAGGTGGAGGAGAGAAGGCCCAACATTTCTTCCTTTTTGCGCAAAGTCTCCATGAGCTGGGCCCGTTCCCCCTCCCAAGCGTTTTGGCGTCCCCCGGAGGCGTCTCGTTCCATCACCAGGCGGGCCACTTCCTGGGACAGGGCGCCGAGCTTGGCCTTGAGGTCTGAGGCGAAGGCGGCTTCCTCCGAGGCTTTCTGTTTCTCGGCCGCGGCTTGGGCTTGGAACTGCCGCAGGCGCGCGTCGGAGGCCTGTTGGTCCTTCAAATTCTGGTCCACATGAGACCGGAGCTGGGAGGCGTGCTCCACCACCGAGCGCAGCAGGGAGTCCCGCTCCTGCCGGGCGGCGTCGAGGAGGGCGTCTTTGTCGTGGAGGGCCCTTTCGGCGGCGCTCAGACGGTCCTGGAGGGCGGCGATTTCGGATTTCCAGCCGGAGGCCGCGCGCGCGGCCTCCCGAGTTTTCTCCCGTTCGGCCTCCACGGCGCCCGTCAGCTCGATGAGGCTGGCGCCCATGCTGGCCTCGATCTGGCGGCGCTCCTCGGCGAAGCGGCGCATGGACTCCCCCCGCTCCCGGAGGGACTTGACCACGGCGCGATTTTCTTCCTCGAGGTCGGCGATGACCTGGTCCCGCGCCTTGGGCTCGGCGGTGAGGGCGTCGACGGCGCGGCCCAGCAGGGCGCGGACCTCCTGCGAATCCTTCGTGATCGAGGACTGCCCTTCCTTGATCGCCGCCAGGCTCTTATCGAGCTCCCGGACTTTCTCATCCAGGCGTTTTTCCTGGAGGAGGCGTTCCTGGGCGTCCCGGTTGCGCATGCTCCGGGATTCCCCCTCCCAGGCCTCCTGCAGGGCGGCTCGCTCCCGCTCCAAGGCGCGCAGGCCTTCCTTCTGGTGCTCGAGCTCGATCCCGCGGCGGCGGTCCCACTCCGCCATCTGGTCATGCAGGGAACCCGCCAGGCGGGTGACCATGGCGCCCAGGCGCTCCTCCACCCGAAGCTCGTCGGCCGGCGCGCGGGCGGCCCAATCGCGCAGTTCTCCCACCGCCTGGGGAACCAGCGCCAGGGAGTCCTTGATCCGGGCCATTTCGTCCTTGACCTTGGACCATTCCTCGGGGCGTCCGCCCCCGGCTACGGCCTCCTTGAGGAGCCCCGCCCAGGTCTGATGCATCTCGTCCAGGCGCTTTTCCAGCGCGTCGATGCGCCCCCGGGAATGGGAACGGGTTTCTTCGTTGTCCCGCTCGGACTTCTCCCGCCGAAGCTGGTCGGCCATGGCCTTGAGCTGGGACTCGACCTGCTCGCGCATGCTGTCCTGCTGCGTGAGAAGGTTATGGGCGGACTGGGAGCGTTCCCGCTCCACCTGAAGTTCCGTTTCGAGGGATTCCAGCCGGCGCTGGAGAAAATCCATCATGGGCGTCAGCGGGACGTGCGGGGAGGCGGGCCGCAGGAGTTCCGGAGGGGGCGGAGCGGGCGGGACGGGCCGGGGCCCCCGGGGAGGAGGAAGGGGACCTCCGGGCGGAAAGGGCGGTTCGGGGGGGTCGGGGGGCATCATCTCTCCCTATATCGTTTGGAGGATTTTGACGGAAGATTGTAGCTGAAGGTCAGTCGGTGGACGACGTTGGTCCCAAGGACTCCCATGGGGGAGAAGCCGTAATCGAAGCTGAGATCGGAGACCTTGAGCCCCAGGCCCATGTTCATGGTGGAAAGCGCGCCGAGGCTCTCGATGGTCGCGCTGTTGAAGCCGGACCGGAGGGCCACTCGAATTCCCTTTTGCAGTTCGACCCCGTATTCGACTCCGACCCCGGCGTGGGGATAGGAGTAGATCGGGAAGAATCCCTCGACCGACAGGGCCAGGTTCTTGACCGGGTAAACCGCGGCCCCGACCTTCATGCGGAAGGGGAGAGTGTCCCGTTCGCTTTTGAAATTCTGCCCGCGCCCCAGGTTTTGGAGGACGGCGCCGAAATCGTAGATCGTCGAGCCCTTGTAGAACCGGGACTGCATGCCCAGGTCCCCCCCGAAGCCGTCGGCGTGCAGAAGCAGGTCGGAGTGGATCCAGCGGATGGTCCCCCCGACCGTGAGGTCCATTTCGCTGTCGGATTGATCGAGGACGGCCTGGCCCCAGCCGACTTCACCCACATAGTGCCGGGGATGGAAGATGCCTTTTTTGACGCCGGAAATGTCCACGCGATCGAGTTCCCCGATGTCCATGTAGCGCCAGCCCACCCCAAGCACCCCGTAATCGGTGAAGCGCCGGGCGACCGAGCCGGACTGGTAGGAGATATCGGCCAGGTAATGGGAATAGGTGAAGGACGCCGACATCCTCGGAATCCGCGACAGACCCGCGGGGTTCCAATAAAGGGAGTTGGAGTCGTCGGTCAGGGCCGAGTAAGCCCCCCCCATGGCGATGCCGCGGGCCCCGACGTCCATGGTCAAAAACTCCGACCCGGTGGTGCCCACCGAATCCCGGGAGAATTCCGGGGGTCGGCGGGCGAAGGCGGCCGAGCTTCCCAGGGCCAGGAGCAGAGCCGCGAGCGGGCCGAGGCGGGAGATCCTCATCGCAGGACCACCAGCTTTAGAATTTTTTTCTCGTTGCCCAGCTGGATGGTGGCCAAATACACCCCGCTGGCGACCGCCCTGCCCCAGCGGTTGGTTCCGTTCCAGGTCAGGGTGCCGGTCGCGCCGGCCGTGCGCTCGAACACAAGCTCTCCCCGGAGGGTCCAAATCCGGACCTGGGCGTAGGCGGGGAGCAATTCGAAGGTGATGTAGCTGTCGGAGGACGGGAAGAAGGGATTGGGGAAGACCCGGGCGGTGTCCACCGACCCGGACGGCACCACCTGGCCCAGGACGAAGATCGAAAGGTGATTGAGAGTCGCCGTGATGAGCCCCTGCAGGGGATCGACGCTCGTCGGCATCGGAACACATTTGGCGGCGACCGGATCCCAGCGCAGGAGGGTCACCCGGTTGGCCGGCATGTCCCCGAGCTCGTTGACGGGGGCGGTGGTGTAGGTCATGGTGAACACGAGGGGTTTGACGGGCTGCAGCGGCGGATTGACCGAGATGGAAACTCCGGCCCCGGTGGTGTTGCCGCAAAGGCTGGTGTTGAAGGCGTGGGACGAAAGGGTCACCGTCACGTCGGAAGAGAAGGCCCCGGCGGGGGCGTTCAGGGAAACGGTCCGCACCGTCGGCGAGCCCACCGAGCCGGTGACGGCGGAGTCCGCGGAGGCTTTCAGGGTTCCGGCGATGGAACCCGTCACCGCGCCGCCGCTCGGGGTGGTGGTGGCCACCTGGTTGGAGAAATTCGTCGTGATCCCGCTGGTGTTGCGGGCCTGCACCCGAAAGGTGTACTTCTTGTTGGTGTCCAGGCCGCTGACCGTCGCCGAAAGCCCGGTGAACCCGGCGGCGAAATTGGCCGCCGCGTCCGTGGCGATGTGGCGGGCGAACGGATTGAGGCCGTTGCCGGCGAGATCGTCGGTGGAGTAGGTGACCTGATAGGTGGCCGAGGAGGCGTTGCCGTTGGACAACCAAGCCAGGGATACGGAATCCAGGTTGGCGCCGGTGATGGCCAGGCCCGTGGGCTCCACCGCCCAGGTGGCCGTGGAACCCAGGTCCCGTGAGAATTCCGAGGCGAGCCCGTCGCCGTTGACGGCCGACACGGTCGCGCCGTAGATCTCCGCGGGAGGCAGATTCCCCATGCCCAGGCTCATGAGGCCCAGGCCGGTTTGGACGACGGAATTGGTCGTGCTCGTGACGAAGAAGGTCGAGGAGACGGAGAGCAGGTAGGTGGTTCCCGCGGGGTTGCAGGAGTTGCCGCTCGGGGGATTGCCGTTGGTGTCCCACCGCCCCGTGATGGTCCCCGAGGTCAAGGTGGTCAAGGTCGGCGAGACCAATCCCGGCATGGCGGCCAAGGTGTAGCGGGTGGTGGAGAGCGAGAGCGGTCCTTCCCCGGCGGGGGTCACGGCGCTGACCCGGACCGCGCGGGGGCAGTTGGTCCCCAGGCTGACGTCGCTGAAGGACGCCTGGGAGAGATTGTCGTTGTCCAGGCGGACGCCGGTCGTGGCGTTGTAGACCCGGTACTTCAGGGCGGGGCCGATGGGGGACCAGGTCCAGTTGATGCAGGTGGTGCCGTTGGGCGTGGCGCACGGGGTCCCGGTGAGGCCTTGGACCTGGGAGCGGGTGGTGGCCGAGGAGATGTAGCTGAAATTCGAAAGGTTGATCGGGTCGCAGGAGAGGATGGTGTGGCCCCGGCAGGCCCGGACCCGGAAGTAATAGGTGGTGTTTTCCGTGAGGTTGTCGATGGTGGCGGTCGTTTTAATGAAGTTGAAGGTGGTGGAGACCGGAGTGGAGATCGAGGTGGTGAACGGGTTTTTGCCGTTGGAGGAGGGATCGTCGGAGGACATCGAGACCTCGTAGATCGTGCCCGGGAGGTTGCCGTTGGGGTTCCAGAAAAGGACCAGGTCGTTGACGTTGACCGTGGAAAACGAGACGCTCACCGGGGCGGTGGAAAGGGTGTAGGTGGTGGCCGAGGTCGTGAGCGGACCGTCCCCGGTGAGGGTGAAGGCGGAAACCATGAGCGCCGCGGTGGTGTTGGGGACCAGGCCGGTTTGAAGGTAGGAGGCGCTGTCGGCCCCGGTGGGAACCGGGATGGAGGAAATGAAGATCCCGGAAGTGGCGTAGAAGATGTTGTAGCCGCTTTCGTCGGCCAAGGCGGTCTTGGGCCAGGTCCAGAAAACGGTGGTGCTGGAGAGCACGGTTCCGGTGGCCTGGGTCACGGCCGCGGGCAGGAGCGGGCCGACCCGGACCAGGAGGCTGTCGGAGTAGACCGCGTTGGCCACCAACCTCATGTGGTAATAGCCGTTGGGCATGGCGGTGGAGAATTGGAATCCCGTGGACAGTTCGGGCATGCGGACCGTGATCGAGGAGTTGACCAGATCGGTGCCGATGATGGAGGCCCAATTGTTGGGGGTCGAACCGGGGATGTTGGCGGTTTGGTAGATCCGGGTCGTCAGATCGATCAAGAACCCGCTTTGGCCCTGGGACCCCGTGCCGCCGGAGGAATCCAGGGCTTGGAGGATGAGGCGGGGGTGGGAATGGGAGGATTGGCTGGTGGCTCCGCCTCCGCTGCCCTCCAGGACGCGGAGCAGGTTCTTGTCCCGGATCGTCACCGAATCCCCGCCCCGGAAGAGGGTCATGTTCGCGGTGGTAATGGAGGGCTGGCGCAGGCTCGGCGCGGTCGCGGAAATCGCGCTGTCGGGACCGCCGGTAAAATAGATGGATTCGCTGGAATTAATGAAGGAAGAACCGTTGTAGCCGCCGATGGCCGCCACCCGGCCGTCCGGCAGCAAGGTGGCGGTGTGATAGGCCCGTTTGGTCCCCATGACCTGGGCGGTGACGAATGCGCTCGCGGTCACGTCGTAGGTGATGACCCGGTTGTCGGCCAGTTCGCCGGACCCGATGGCGGTGTGCGCGCCGCCCGTCATCAAAACGATTCCGTTGGGCAAAAGGGTGGCGGTCTGGTTGAAGGCGGCCTCGATGTCTTGAGCGGCGGCCGTTCTCCAGAGGTCGGAGAGGGGATCGTAGATCTCGCGGAAATAGGGCTGACCCACTCCCATGGTTCCCGTCCCGTCGTTGCCGAACAGGAAGAGCACCTCTCCGCTGGGAAGCAGGGTGGCGGTGTGGTGATAGGTGCGGTTGATCGTGAAGGTGGTGTTGGTGCGGGCCGACCAGAGGCCGGTGATCGGATTGTAGGACACCGGCGCGCCCAGCACCCCCGTCTCGTTGATGCCCCCGTAAAGGAGGACCTCCCCGCTGGGCAGGAGGGTGGCGGTGTGATTGGCCCGCCGGTTCGGCATGTTGGCGATCTGCCGCCAGACCCCCGCCGTGGAGTAAAAAATTTCCGCGGTATTCTGGTAGACCCCGCGGTTGTAGCCCCCGGCCACCAGGACGTTGCCGTCGGGCAGGACGGTGGCGGTGTGGCTGTCCCGGGAGGAGATCATGACCGAGGTGGGAATCCAGACGGCGGAGTCGGGATAGTATATTTCGGAGGTGTTGGTGGCGCCCGTGCTGGCCGTTCCGGGAGAGAAACCCCCCGCCACCAGGACCCGCCCGCTGGGAAGGAGGCTGGAGGTGTGCAGGTCCCGGGCGTGTTTCATCGAACCGGTCGCGGCGAAAGTCCGGCTCGTGGGGTTGTAGAGTTCGGCGCTGGCCCAGGTGTTGGGGCCGTCGGTGCCCCCCGCCACAAGGACCTTCCCGGTCGGAAGGACCGTGGCGGTGTGGTGGCCGCGGGGGTTGGCCATATTGCCGCCGGCCGTCCAGGTATCGAGCTTTCCCAGGAGGGTCGTGGCGGAGGTGGCGACCAGGACGGCGCAGGTGCCGGTGTTGTCGCAGGTGCGGCCGCCCAGGAATTTGATTGAGGAGGTGGGCGACAAAACGGCGGTGTGGTTGAATTGGGAAATCGCCCCGCGGCCCTCGGCGGTGACGGCCCACTGATTGTCTTTCGGGGAGAATTTTTGCAAATCGCTGAAGACCATGGACTCGATGATGACCGTCGATTTGTCCACGTTCAGGAACTTCCCGGAAAGGTCGATCCGGTCGACCACGAATTTCAAATTCCCCGAGGCGGAAAACGCCACGGTGCTGACATAGGAGACGTTCGAACAGCCCGGGGCCGTCGCCCCGTCGGGAACGCATTGGACCGAAGACGCCGACTCGACGGCGCCGTTTCCCACCACCGTGCCGATGATGCGGTTGAAATCCCCCGAGGCGAGGCTGATCATGCCCCCCCCCGGAACGGTCGGATCGGCGACGATCGTCGTCCCCGCGGGAATGACCAGGTAGCCCCCCTGGATCATGCTGACGGTTCCGGTCGAAAGCTTGGCGAAACTGCCGCTGGTGATGGTGAAGGTTCCGCTGGAAATGCTGGCTCCGATGTAATCCCCGGGGACGGGGATTTGGACCGGTCCGTGGATGTAGCCGTCGGTCACGGTCCGGGCCGGGGAGGTGGGGGTGATGTTCCCGCCGATGAAGGTGAAGGAGCCTTGGGTGGCGAAGAATTGGTAGACCGAGGTGGCGCGGTCCCGCATCGCGTAGACCCCGGTAATCTGCTTTAGAAGGAAGGTTTCCGTGATTTTCCCGCAGGTTCCGGTGGGGGTGCACCCCACCCGAACTCCCGCGAGATCGGCCTGGAGGCCGTTGGTGAGGGTTCCCGAGGTCGCCCAATTCAGATAGGCCACCCCGTCCGGGAAGGTGATCGAGGGGGTGGAGAACAGAATCCGTCCCCGATGGATGCTCCCGGTGACCGGGACCGAAAGCGGGAAATCCATGGTCACGGAGATGACGGAAGGAGTGGCCGCGGCCGGGACGGTCATCGTGGAAAGGGAACCGGCCGCGCCGCTGGGGAGAACGAAGCGCCCGGTCAGAAGGCTTCCGTTGTTGATGGTGTAGCCCCCGGTCAAGTAGGTGGTCGTGATGTTTCCGAGGCCTCCGTAGACGAGCATTTGCCCGTCATTCCACATGGTGGCGGTGTGGCCCATCATCCGGGTCTTCAAGGCGGGGGCGGTGATCATCGAATCGGCGATCGGGTCGTAGATCTCGGTGCTTTCCAGGTAGCCCCGGCTCCCATCGCGCTCGCGCCCGGAATAGCCGCCCGCGATCATGACCTTCCCGTTTCCCATCGAGGTGGCGGTATTGTAGGCCCGGCCTTCGTTCAAAGGGCGGGCGGGGATGAAGCAGCCCACCCCGGCCACGCAGTTGGCCCCGGTGGCCACCGCGGTGGAATCGAAGACCTCGGACAGGGGCATGTAATTGGGGGTCACGGCGGCGCTGAAGCCCCCGGTGAAGAAGACGCGCCCGCCCTCGACGAGGGTCGCGGTGTGGTGAGTGCGGGGGGTGAGCATGTCCGGCACGCTGCCGGCGGCCTGAAAGCCCGTGGTGATGTTGAAGATTTCGCACTTCGCTTGGAGCGCCCCGGTCTGGGTTTGGCCGCCGCAAAGCAGGACGTTTCCGTTTCGAAGCAGGGTGGCGGTGTGGTTGTAGCGGGCGTTGTTCATGGCTCCCGCCGCGGTCCAGGCGTTGGTGACCGGGTTGTAAAATTCGGCGCCGGTGACGGCGACGGCTCCGTCGAAACCGCCGGCCACCAGGACCCGCCCGTCCGGCAGCAAGGTGGCGGTGTGAGAGGCCCGGGCGACGGCCATGGGGGCGAGATTGAGGTAGGTGTCGCGCATGTCGACCCGCAGCTGCGTATTGCCGGAGGCGGCGCCGCCCACGAAACCGCCCGCGATCAGGATGTTTCCATCGGCCAGGAGGGTCGAGGAGTGGGAGTAGCGGTCGGCGAAGACGGCGGCGGAGGCCCTAGAGGCCTGGGCGCAGAGTAGGGCGGACAACAGCCCCAAAAAGAGCCCGGTCCGCCCAAATTGAAATCCTCGCATAGATGGCCCGGAGCTCCCTGAGACGGGAGCGGTGGGCGCTGAGAATAAGCTTACCAGGGTCGTGTTACAGAATCAATAACCGGGCAAGGGGCGTTTTCGGGAGGGCCTAGGGAGGGCCTAGGGAATGGTGACCACCGACGCCCCCCGGCTGACATTGGGGTTTTGGGGGTCGATGATCTTCTTGCCGTCGACGAGGAAATTGTAGCGGTAGGTGTCGGGGATCAGGTACAAGGTCACCGTCCAGCTCCCGTCCCCGTTTTTAGCCATGGGGGCTTTCCCCCCCCGGACGATGAAGGCGCCGGCCAGCTCGACTTTCTTGGCCCCGGCCTGCTTGAGCTTGAATTCCACCGGCAAAGCTTTGGTCTTGGCCGGCGCGGCGGCCGCGGCGGCGGCCGCCGCGGGCGGCGGGGGCTCGGGGGCCTTGGGCGCCGCGGCCGGAGGCTCGGGCTTGGGGGCCGAAGGCGCGACGGGCGCCGGCGGCGGGGCGTCGGGCGCGGCCGCCGGGGGTTCCGGAGTCTTGGCCTTTTTCGGTGGAGGCGCCCCTTTGAGGACCGGGGCCGGGGCGCTGAGGTGCTCGTAGAATTTCGCCGCCAAGGCGCCCCCGAAGACGATCACGAAAAGGGAATCGAAAACCAGAAACGCCGCCAGGACCCGCGTGGAGAACCCGGGGGCGGGGCCGGTCGGCTCGGCCGCGGGGGCGGGCGCCGGGGACGCCGGTTTTTCGGGCGCTTCCTCGGGGTCTTTCTTCAAGCCGAAAGGGTCGAACATCGGCCTGATTCTACCGCAAAGGCCTCGGAGAGTCAACGAGGCCGGCGGCGTCAAAGCGCGCGAGGACCTTGGGCCAATGTCCGTTGGCCTGAAGGACGAACTCCGTCACTTCCCGAAGAGCCCCTTGTCCCCCCGGCACGGCGGTCGCCAGGTGCGCGGCCGCGATGGTCTCGGGCCGCGCGTTGGCCGTCGCGACCCCGAGGCCCGCGGCCTTGAGGACCGGGATGTCGGGCAGGTCGTCGCCGATGTAGAGGATCTCCTCCGGGGAAATTCCGGCGTCCTTGCAGATCTCCCGGAAAACGACCAGCTTGTCGAGCCGGTGCTGGTAGACGTAGCTGACCCGCAAGGCCTTGGCCCGCTCGGCCACCCCCTGGGAAATCCGGCCGCTGATGAAGCCCGTCTTGAGTCCCGCGTCGGCCAGCCAGGTCAGGGAGATCGAATCCTGGGCGTGGATGCCCTTGAGCTCCACCAGGCCGCCGGCGGTGTCGACGAAATGATAGAGAATCCCGCTGGTCAGGACCCCGTCCACGTCCATGAGAACGGCTTTGAGGGCGCGGGCTCTTCGGAGGACTTCCTTCGAGCTTAATTTCCGGCCGGCCGCTTTCATCCTTTCCCCCCCGCCGCGTTGATCAGGGCCCGCAGGCCGTCCTTGGTCCGGTCCAGGTCCAGCCGGAGTACCCGGCGCCCCGCCGAGCGAAGGGCCTCGTAATCCCCCCGCGCCTGGGCCTGCTGGAGGGTTCCGAAATCGAAGGATTTTCCCGGGACCTCGAGGCGGCCGGGGGAGGTCTCGTTGATCAGCAAAAACGCGCCCCGGGCGTTGCCCCCTTTGTGCAGTTGGCCCGTCGAATGCAGATAGCGGGGGCCGATGCCCAAGGTGACGGCCGCCGGCCCGGCTTGGGCCAAGGCCGCGCGCAATTGCTCCAGAAGCCCCAAATTCTCGGCATCGGGGTCCAGGAAGGCAAGCACCGCTCCGTAGTCCCCCGCCTTCAGGCGCCCCCAGTGGGCCTGGAGGACCTTGCCCAAGTCCAAGGTAGCGTCCGGCGCCGATTCCAATTTCCCGCACAACTCGGAATCGGCGAACGCGGCCATGCCGGCCGTTTGGAACGAAGGCTTGTCGGCGGGCAGTTTTCCCCGTTCCAGGTTTCCCAAAAGGGCGTTGGTCCGGTCCTTGGCGCTTTGGACGTCGGGCTGGTCGAAGGGATTGACCTCGAGCAGATAACCCGCGGCGGCGGTCGCCGCCTCCCAAAGGAAAAATTGCGCCCCGAGCTCGTGGGGGTCGGAAAGGAGAAAGCGCGTGGGCGCGGGGGCCGATCCCAGGAGGGCGGACAATCGTTTTTTCCCTTCGGGGTCGGCGTCGGCCTCCAGCGCCACGCGGACGAAGAGCCGGTCCCCCGGGTCATTTTCGGGAGGCGTCTCCAGGACCGGCAGGATGCCGCGGCCTTGCTTGCCGGTGGATTCGGCGACGAGCTGTTCGACCCAGAGCCCGAAAGCCGCCAGCTTCGGGGAGGTGGAGAGGCTGAGCTTGTCTCGTCCCGCCCGGGCCGCGTCGCCGAGGGCCGCTCCCAGGCGCAGGCCTTCCTCGGGTTGGCGCATCGCCCGGCGGGCGTGATCCAGGAGCCGCTCGATTTCGACTCCCATGAGGGCCGCGGGGACCAGCCCGAAATAAGAAAGGGCGGAATAGCGCCCTCCGATGTCGGCGGGATTGAGGAAGACTTTGCGGAAATTCCGTTCCCGGGCGTATTTTTCCAGGGAGGTTCCCGGGTCGGTGATGGCGCAAAAGCGCGCCCCGGAGGGCCCGGGGAGGCGTTCGACGCGCTTTTCGAAATGGGCCAGGAGGCAGTTCGGTTCGATGGTGGAGCCGGATTTGCTGGAAACGATGAACAGGGTCCGGGCCAGGTCCAACTCCCGCTCCAGCCTTGCCGCGGCTCCGGGGCTGATGGTGTCCAGGACATGCAGGCGGGGCATTCCGGGGACGGCGGGAAAGGCTGAGCGGAAGACCTCGCAGGCCAGGCTCGAGCCCCCCATCCCGAGCACGACCGCGTCGTGGATGCCGGCGGAGCGAACCTCGGAGACGAAGGAACGGATCGTTCCCAGGCCGGCCGCCATGGCCTCGGGGACCGTCACCCAGCCCAGGCTGTTGCGGATCGATTTCTGGGCCGCCTTTTCGGCGGACCAGAGGGACGGATCTTTCCCGCGGAGCCGTTCCGAAAAATTCGCGTTTTGAAGGGCGGTCCAGCCTGGGGCACCATCGGTCTTCATCGCGGCCGCGCCCCGCCGAATTCCCGCTCCATGGCGATGACTTTGTCGCGCCGCCGGAGGTGCCGCTCGGCGTTCGAAAAACGCGCGGCCAGCCAAGCCTTGACGATCTCCTTGGCCAGCTCCGAACCCACGACCCGCGCGCCCAGGCACAGGACGTTGACGTCGTCGTCCTCCACGCCTTGCCGGGCCGAGAAGGTGTCGTGGCAAAGGCCCGCCCGGATTCCGGGGACCTTGTTGGCGGCCACGCAGGCGCCCACGCCGCTGCCGCAGATCATGATGCCGCGCTCGGCAGCCCCGCGGGTCACGGCTTCGGCGACCTTGCGGGCGTAATCCGGATAATCGGCCGCGGCGGGGCCGTCGACGCCCTGGTTGAGGACGGTGTGCCCCCATTTCTCGAGCTCCGGGCCGAGGAGGGCCTTGAGTTCCCAGCCGCCGTGGTCGGCGCCCAGCGCGATTCTCACAAAGACAGTATATTAAACGAGGAGGGCTCCGGCCAAATCCGGATCCATCAGGGGCGGGCGCAGGGCGGCACGGGGGAACCTCCGGCCGAGGGCCAGGGCGAAATGCTCGCGGAGATATGGGTTTTGCATAACGCCCCCATGCCAGGAGACGGGCACGGGTCCGCGTCCCGGGAAGAGGCCCGCGGCCGTCTCGACGGCCAGCTCCGCGAGCTTTCCGGCGGCTTCCCGGACCAAGCGCGCGGCCCGGGGATTTCCCGGGGCGGCTTCCAGCACCCGGCGGGCTAGGGCGGCGACCCGGCGGACGGGAAAATCGCCGTGGGCCAGCTCCAGGGGAGAAGGAAGCTTCAACGTCCGGCTCAGGGCGGGATCGGCCAGGGCCCGTTTTCCGATCCAGAACGCCGAGCCTTCGTCGCCCAAAAGCGGTCCCCAGCCTCCCGCCCGCCGGAGTTTTCCGTCGCGGCCTTGGGCCAGGGCGACCGAACCTGTTCCCGCCAGGACCAGGACCCCTGAGCCCCCCGCGAAAGCGGCGGCGTGGGCCAGTTCGAGGTCGGGAAGCACCCGGACGGCGCGGGCCAGCCCTTTGAGGCTCTCCCGGGCGCGGCGTCGCTGGGCGGCGGTCCAGACGCCGGTGGAGCCGACGGTCAGGGCGTTCAGGGGCGCCGGTCCCAACAGGGGGGCTACGGCCCTTCGCCATGCCCCCGGGGCCGGGGCCGGGCGGCGGGAGCGGCGCACGCGTCCGGTGCCGCAATCCTGGATGGAGCAGCGGAGCCAAGTTCCGCCGATGTCGATTCCGGCGCGTTTCACGGGGAGGGCTTGAAAGTCGGCCGGCGTTCCGGCTCGGCCATGATGGCGCTCAGGATGTCGTCGAGGGGTTTGGCCCAAAGGATCGCGGTCTCGCGTTCTTCGACGGTCGAATTGGGGTCCATCATTTCCCGGATGATTTCCTGAACCGCGCTCCGGCGCGCGGCGGGGCCGTCGTCGAGGCTGGCGGTGATGGACGCGGGCTGGCCCGGGAGGGCCGTGTTGATTTTTATGACCAGCACGCCGAGGGAGTGGGCCTTTTTGGAACGGATGGTCATCGCGGGGCGGCGGAGGATTTCGCGGGAAAAGGGAACCGAAAGGGTTCTCCCCTCGAGTTCGACGGAGATGGAATCCCGCCGGAAACCGAAAATCGACCGGGTCGGAAGGAGGCGGTAATCGCCGGGCTCGATGAGAAACAGCTTCGCGCGGCCGACCTCCAGGGGAAGCCGGTAGGTGGACGCTTGCCGGCCGCCGTCGCCCTCCAGGTTGATGGCGATGGATCCTTCCCGGCTCTCTCCGGCGGGAAGGATGATTTTTCCCCCGAGAATGACCGCCGAAAGGCCCGAGTCGGGTCCATAATCCCGGCGCGGGATGGTCCCGGCGCAGCCGGCCAAAAGCGCCGCCGCCGCCAGGCCCGCCAGCGAGAATCTCATCGTCGAATCATACCTTATCGCTGTTAAGTCAATATTTCAGGGAGCCCAGTTCGGTCCCGGGAAAATAAGCCTTGACGATGGCCTCGAAGGGCTCTCCGGCCTCGGCCCGGCCCATGGCGCCCGACTGGCAAAGGCCGACTCCGTGGCCCCAGCCCCCCCCATGGAGCACGAGGCGTTCGAGACGGCCGGCGGCGTCGGCCTCCGGCCGGATGAAAAACAGGGTGCTTCTTAAGGAACCGGTGCCCAGCATGCCGCGGATGCTGAGCTCGGAATCGACGCGCAGGGTCCCCTTGCTCCCGGTGAGCTTGAGGGCAAGCGCGTTGCCCGCCGGCGAACGGCGCTCGACCGCGACCGACAAAAGCCGCCCTAGGTTTTTCTTGCGGCGGAGCTTGTCCTCAAGATCCTTGACGGGGATGACCCGCGTCCAGCGGAAATGGGAGGAGTGGACATAGGCGGAAGGCTTGCAATAGGCCTGGGGCGAGGCTTGGAGCCAGCGCCGGAAGTCCCAGGGCGCGCGCGGGACGTCGGACGCCTCGGGAGAATCGACGATCCCGACCCAATAGGGAACGTCCCCCCAGCCCACGTCCCGTCCGCTCTGCGTGCGGCCCCCGCAGTTGGAGGAATAGATGACGTGGGCGGGCCTTCCCTTATATGTCAGGATTTTTCCCCGGGTGGCCGCCACCGCCGCCCGGGACCTGGCGCTTTCGTAGCGGACTCCGCCGTAAACCTGGCAGTGCTGTTCGTCGCAGAGATCGTAGCCGTCCTTGCGGTGGCGGCGGGTCATGGTTTTGATGTAGAGCGCGTGTCCCCGGGCCATGACGCCCTGGGCTTTCAAGGCCTCCAAGGGGGATTGGACGGGCATCTCCGCGGAGACGACTCCGTGGGTGTAATTTTCCAGATCGATCCAATTGACCAGCCGCAGGGAGCGCCCGCCCGCCCAAAGGGAAAGTTCCAGGTCCCCCCGCACCACTTTGTCGGCGACTCCGGTCCATTGGGAGCCCCGGGCATAGGGGATGTCCTTGAGGACGGTGAAGCCCTCGTTCGGGGAGTCGGGGCGGATGAGGACGGACTCCCGGCGCCGGAGGCGGCTTTTCCCCGAGGGGTCCGTGATGTCCAGCATCGCCCGTTTTTTCACGATCCGGACCGTCGCCTGCCAGGCTTCCCCGGCCTTGCCGGGAATCAGCCGCCGGCCGGTCCGGGCGTCGGCCAGCCAGAACGAAGTCCGCGGCGAGAAGGTCACCAATTGCCGGGGCAGGGGACGCCCCATGGGGGTGGTCCCGATTCCCACGCGGAGAATCGGCAGGCTTCCCTTGCCCTCGTCGGCCTGCCCCCAATCCGGGGCTTCCCGCGTCGACGAGGGGCGGATTTCCGAGGGATTCTTGGTCAAACGCGGACGGAGTTTCTCGATCAAGGCCCGAAATCGCTTGTTCCGGGGGTCGGCGTCCAGAATCCGGCTGAATTGCCGCCAGGCCTCATTGAACCGGCTTTCCCGCAGATGAGCCTGCCCCAGGGCCTCCCGTCCCTCGAAAAAATAGGAGTCCCCCGCGACGCTCTTCCGGTAGCCCTCGATTTCCGGGCCGTTGCGGCCCAACTTGCCGTTGGCGATCCCCTGCCAGAAGGGGATCAAAGTCAACAAGGGGGCGTTCCTGGCCGCCCGATCGAGCAGGGGCAGGGCCGCTTCCGGGTCGGGCTTGGGCCCGCCGAGGCGCACCCGGGCCAGGCCGAGCAGGGCCAAGGGGTCTTCCGGCGCGCGGGCTAAGGCAGACTCCAGGGCCTTGCGGGCTCCAGCGAGATCGTCCGCTGCCAGGCCCGCCCAGCCGACCTGAACGCCCACCTCGGGGTCCGAGGTCAGGGAGGCGGCGCGGCTCCACCACTTCCGGGCTTCCTTGGGCTGGCCGAGGTCTTCCAAGAGGACGGCCCCGTTGATCCAGCCCGCAACCGCTTCGGAATCTAATTTAACCGCCCGCCGATAGGCCAGGAGGGCGTCCCGGGACCGTCCACGCTGGTAAAGGGAATGGCCCTCGGCGATCAACGCCTGGGCGTCTGGGGGAGTGGCCGCGCGGGCGGGGCCCGCGCCGAGGAAAAAAGCCGAGAGGACGGAAAAGAACACCGGGAAATCGAGAGCGGGCGATGGGAATCGAACCCACGTCTAGAGCTTGGGAAGCTCCCATTCTACCATTGAACTACGCCCGCGTCGGGTCTATTGTATAATAACCCCGGCGGAGGCTCAAGTTCGGAGCCGCGTCCCCGGGAGAAAAGATGAGCGAACCGAAGATGGATCAGAAGGCCCCCTACGTCCGGGAGGAGCCCGCCGGGAAAAAGGCCTGGTGCGCCTGCGGCCATTCCCAGAAGCAGCCCTACTGCGACGGTTCCCACGCGCGCATGAACACCGGGATCGTCCCGGTCCCCGTGGAATTCAAGGAAGCCCAGAAGGTGGCCTGGTGCGGCTGCCGGCGGTCGGGCAAGAAGCCGTACTGCGACGGCACCCACCGGACGCTTTGACGGGCCGACGCGTATTGTCCTCAACGACAAAATCACCTCCGCGGCGGAGGTGATTTTGTCGTTGGAGACATTGCCTACTCAGTTCAAATCCCGAACGAATGCGCGGGTGGAGCATTCCAAGCCAAAGCGAACGAGAGAAACTTGCCCGGAAAAGTTCGTGGGAATATGGACCAGGTCGACGCCTTTGAACAGCACGTCGATGCGAGTCTTGTGTTTATTCCCCTTCACGCTCCGCAGGAGAAGCTGTGAATGACTCACGGCGTAATGCCAAACCTGAAAATCTCGGTTAAAATTCGCGGGTGTTTTTTTCAGCGCTCGACCTGCCGTTAGGTCGAGCGCCACCGGAGCCCCCCCGCGGGGGGACGATGGGCCGTGGGGGGCTTTCTTTTCCCCCCAACGACCCCGGCTCTCCCCTGGTTTTGTTCTCAACGACAAAATCACCTCCGCCGCGGAGGTGATAATGTCGTCCACGCCAAATTCGGCTACCGGTTGATGAGGCTGAGGAATTCCTTCCGCGTCCGCGGGTCCTTTTGGAAACAGCCGATCATGGCGCTGGTCACCGTCGGCGAGTGAAGGCTTTCGGCCCCGCGCATCTCCATGCAGAGGTGCCTGGCCTCCAGGACCACCCCCACCCCCCGGGGCGCGAGTTTGCGCTCCAGGGTTTCGGCGATCTGGCTGGTGAGGCGCTCCTGGACCTGCAGGCGGCGGGAAAAGATCTCGACCAGTTTCGGGATTTTTGAAAGGCCGACGATCCTGCCCTCCGGGATGTACGCCACGTGCGCCTTCCCGAAAAAGGGAAGCAGGTGGTGCTCGCAGAGGGAATAGAAGGTGATGTCCCGCACGAGCACCATCTCGTTGTAGGTTTCCTTGAACAGGGCGCCGTTGATCATGGCGTCCACGTCCGCGGCGTAGCCGCTGGTCAGCTCCTTGAGGGACTTGGCCACGCGGTGCGGGGTCTTGAGCAGGCCCTCCCTCTCGGGATTTTCGCCGATGCCGAGGATCAGGGCGCGGACATTGCCCGCGAGCTCGTCGTCCGGGGCCGTCCGACCCGGTTTCTTCATAGGGCCTTCAGGTATTCGACCAAGGTCCGCACCAGGGCTCCGGTTCCCCCCTTCGGGCAGGTCGGGGTGTCCGAGTCGGTCCAGGCGGTGCCGGCGATGTCGAGGTGGACCCATGGGGTGTCGTCCACGAATTCCTGCAGGAAGAGGCCCCCGATGATCGTCCCCGCCTCCCCCGGCTTGCCGATGTTCTTGAGGTCGGCGAAGGAGCTCTTGATCATTTCCCGGTATTCCCGGGGCAGGGGGAGCTCCCAGAGGGTTTCCCCGGCCCGCTTGGAGGCCGAGAAGAGTTGGGCCAAGAGGGCCCGGTTATTGGTCATCGCGCCGGTCACCTTGCTGCCCAAGGCGACCACGGCGGCCCCGGTCAAAGTGGCCAGATCGACGATCGCGTCGAATTTCTGGCGGCAGGCGTAGACCAGGGCGTCGGCCAGGACCAATCGGCCCTCGGCGTCGGTGTTGAGAACCTCGATGGTTTTTCCGTTCATCGCCTTGAGCACGTCCCCGGGCCGCACCGCGTCGGGGCCCGGAAGGTTGTAGGTGAAGGGGCAGAACCCGTGGACTTCGGCCCGGATCTTGAATTGCGGGAGGGCCTTGAAAACGCCGAGCACGGCCGCGGCACCCGCCATGTCCATTTTCATGGTTTCCATCGAGGCGGCGGGCTTGAGGCTCAGGCCGCCCGAGTCGAAGGTGATTCCCTTGCCGACCAAGCCGATTTTACGGCGCGCTCCCTTGGGCTTATAGGTCAGGTGCAGGAAGACCGGATCGGCCCCGCCCCCGCGGGCCACGCCGAGGAAGGCCCCCATCCCCAATTTTTCCGCCTCGGCCTTGGAGATGACCGTCACCTTGGTCTGCGCCCCCGCCAGGTTTTGGGCCAGGGCGGCGATGCTTTCCGGAGTCTTGTCGGAGGGAGCCCGGTCCACGAGGTCCCGGACCATGGCCACGGCGTCGGCGATGATCGCGGCTTCCGCGCAGGCCTTTTCGATCCCCCGGCGGGCGGCGGCTCCGGCAAACACCAGCCCGGCCCGCGCCAGGCGCGAGGGGTCGGCCTTCTTGTATTCGGAGAAGCGGTAGGAGCCCAGCATCAGGCCCTCGGCGGTCGCGCGCGCGTCGGGCCCGGGGAGGACGGAAATCTCCTCGAAGCGCCCGCGGGCGTGCTGGTAGAGGACCCCCGCGGCGCGGCGCCAAGTTTCCGGGCTGGCGTCCTCGCGGCGGCCGGCTCCGGCGATAAGAAAGCGGCGGGAACGCCCGCCCCGGTCGGCCCGCAGGCCGACGCATTCCCCGAGCTCTCCGGTGAAGCCTTCCGCCGCGGCTTGCGCGGACAGGTCCTTGCGCAGGGCGGGCGGCAGGGCCCCGGCGCCCGCCAGGACGCCCCCCGGGTGGGAGAACAGGCAAAGCGGCGCGTCGCGTTCGTCGGTTGCGGCCAGGCTCAGGCTGGAGACGGGGATCATGGGTTCCTCACGAGGGGCGATTTTTGGAGAGGAAAATCTTCTCCTGGATGAACGCCGCCGCCAAGGCCCCGGCGACCGGGCCGATCCAGTAAACATACCAGTCGGTCCAATGTCCCGAGGCGACGGCGGGCCCGAAGGCCCGCGCGGGATTGAGGGCGGCCCCGGTGACGGGGCCCATGGCGAGAACGCTCAAAACGAGGGTCAGTCCGACCGCGGGGGCGGCGTGGGCCGGGTTTCCCCGGGGGTCGATGGCGGTCGCGTAGTAAACGGAAACCAGGAGGAAGGCTCCCAGAGCTTCCAGAAGGGTGGCGGCCTTAAACCCGACGGCGGAGGGTTCGAACGCCCCGAGAAAGGTCGGCGCGGAGGCCAGCTCGGGCCGGCCGTGGAGGACGGCCCCCAGCAGGAGTCCGCCGCAGGCGGCGCCCAGGAGTTGTGAGGCCGCGTAGAGGACCGCCTTGGTGGGTTCGATCCTTTGATTGGCCAAAAGCGCCAGGGTGAGGACCGGGTTGAAATGGCCCCCGGAGGCGGGGCCGTAGGTCCAGGTCGCCACCGTCAGAGTCAGCCCCGCGGCGAGCGCCGTTCCCACGAGGCCCACGTTTCCCCCCGTGAGCGCGTCCATGCACGTCGCGCCCGCCCCGAACAGGACCAGGGCGAAAGTTCCCAGGAATTCTCCGAGGAAGCATTTGAGATTCCCGGTCACGGGGCCGCCTCCGCGCCGTTGGACAGGGCCCGGGCGCACTCCAGAAAGGCCTGCTCCGAGGTTTTTTGGAAGGTGATCCCGAGGGCCTTCTTGATTTTCTCGTTGGAGAGGATGATCGGGTGGGCGATGAACCGGGCCAGATCCTCGTTGATCGGGGACCGGGGGTCCATCCTCTTGCGCAGGTAAAACAAGGCCCAGACCAACGGGTAGGGCAGGGCCAGGCGTGTTTTTCCCAGGCTCCGGCACAAGGCGGCGACCGTGGTGAAATCGTCCGGGGCGACGTTGTAGGTCCCGCGGAATTCCGGAGTTTCCATGGCCCGGGTCAGGACCTTGAGCAGATCGTCCTCGGCCAAAAACTGAAGCCCTCCCGGCCGCAGAAGCGCGGTCACGCCGAGAGGGGACCGGCAGAAGAACCGGATGGTCCCTTCCCGGCGTTCATGGGGGCCGACCACGGTGCAGAGCCTGAGGATGGACACCTGGAGGTTGCGGCGCAACTGCGGGAGGATCTTGCCGATCTCCTCCTCGACCAGCCGCTTGTGGACGGCGTAGGGGAAGTTCGTGGCGCGCAGGGGGTTTTCCTCCCTCAGCGGGCGGGGATTGTCGGCCCGGGCTCCGTAGGCCAAAGAGGAGCTGGTCACGATCAATTTGGAGACCGTCGAGCTTTTGTGCGCGGCGTCCAAGACCGTCAGGGAGCCGTCCACGTTCACGGCGCGGGCCAGGGCGGTCCTGGATTCCTCGGAAAGAAAGGCCAGGTGGAAAATCGTGTCGATCCGCTCTTCCTCAAGGAGGCTGCGCAGGAGGAATTCGTCCCGGATGTCGGCCGGGTAATGCTTGAATTTGGGCCCTTGGGGCAGAGGGGACGGTTTGACGTCCACGGCCACGGTCTTCTGGACGAGCGGATGGGCCAGGAGATGGCGAACCAAAAGCTCTCCGATGTAGCCGGAACAGCCGGTGACCAGGACCCTTTTGCCCATGTGCAGGGGCGATTTTAGCTTATTGGCCCGTGTATTAAAAACTGAAGGAGAGGGTGAAGCGGTGAATGTCTCCCAGCCGCCCGAACGGAGTCCAGGCGTAGTCCACCCCATAGCGCTTGGCCTGGTAGCCTCCCCCGGCGGTCAGGGCGGTAAATCCCCCCAGTTCCCGGGAGCTGGCAAGGCCGTTGTAGCCGGCCCGCAGGGTCGCCGCCGAATCCCCGTCGAAGCGCCAGCGGAATTCGGTGCCGACCACCCCGTAGATCCGTCCGTCGCGCGGGGCCAACAATTCGGCCGCCAACGACCAATCCCGCGTCAGTTTCAACGCTCCGCCCCCGCTGACGGTGGTCGGGAGCGTCTCCTCGGAATTGTTGTAGCGGAGATTGCCGCCGACATGGTGGACGCTGAAGGAGAAGACCGCCGGGCGCCCCAGCAGCTTCCAGCGCCAGCGTCCTCCCGCGTCGAGCGCTCCGGTCGCGGCCGCCGCGTGGATGCGGGAGGCGATGTATTTGACCCCGAGGCCGAGGTCCAGATTCCGGGTCACGCTCCCCCCCCACGCGGCCATCACGGCCAGGTCCTGGGGAATGAAGGTCGCTCCGGTCTGTGCGCCGGTGTTGTCGAGCTCTCCGAACCGTCCCGAGTTGAGATACATCACGCCGACCCCGATCGAGCCCAGCGGGCTGGTCCGCAGTTCCCGCTCGCGCACCCCCCGTCCGAGGACCGACTCGACGGGCTGGGCGTAGGCCATGAAGTCGTAAAACACATCCTGGAGGTAGACGGCGTGGGTCACGGTGGCGTGCCTCCGTTGGAGCCCCGCCAGCCCGGCGGGATTCCAGTAGACCGCGGTGGCGTCCTCGGCCAAGGCCCGGGCGGCCTGGCCCATGCCGGCGGCCCGGGCGTCGGCCCCGAGCTTCAAAAACTGCCCGACCGTGGTCCCGGAGTCCGTTTTTTTATAGGCGGCTCCCGCCGGGCCCGGCCCCCAAAGCAGCAGCGCGGCCAGCAAGGCCGTTTTCCGGCGCGGGCGCGGCGATCGTTCGGGTCTCATCGTTCCAGAATGAATTTCAAAAGCGCGGTGTCGTTTCCGGAGCTCCCGCGGACCACCGCGAAATAGAGCCCGCTGGCGGCGGGAATTCCATCCCGATTGCGGCCGTCCCAGGTTTTGCGCCCCTGGTCCGCGACCCCGAAGAAGAAATGGGCCACCTCGGCGCCCGCCAGGTTGTAGATCCGGATGGACCCGCTGGTCCCCAGGCCGTCGAAAATCAGTCCGGCCGCGTCAAAACGCGTGCCCGAGCCCGGTTTCCAGGGCAAGGGATAGACCCGGGCCTGGGAGAGGGCGGTGGCGAAAGAGCTGGCTCCGAAAAGGCCGAAGACGGAGAAATGGGTGGTTTGGCCGGTGACCAATTTGTTGGCGGTGTCCACCGTCGTCGCCAGTTCCACCCAGCGCAGGACCGTGGTCTCCAGGCGGTAAAGCTTCAGCGATGAGGCGGAGATCGGCGGGGAGGTGCCGTCGACCGTGCCGTCGTTGTCCGCGTCGGTGTAGGGGACCGTGAGGGTGGCCGTCGATCCTAGGTCCCCCGCGTAGGGAGTTCCGTTGATCGTGGGGACGATTTCGATCAGGGAGTTGGGAATCAAGGTCTGGGTCGTGGGCAGGATGGCCAGGCCCTGGGAGACGAAATTGTCGGCGGACCGGACCGGTTCGCGCAGGGGGTCGGCGGAAAAGAAGACCACCGCCGTCCCGTTGAAGGCGTTGGGCGGGATGGACAGGACCAGCCGGCCGTTGGCCGAGGGTGGGGCGACCGCCCCCGGAAAGCCGGACCGGTATTCGATGGCCGCCTCGGAATCGGTCAAGGCCCGGTCCAGGATCCGGATCTCGTCGGCGGCGCCCGTCAACGAGAGGTCGTAGGAGGATGCCGCGGACTGCCGGCTGCCGATCGTGATCGGGGCCCGGGAGACGACCCTCGACGCGGCCACCCCCGTCGCGTTCGTGTTCGAAAGGGACCCGTTGACGAAAATTTTGACGCTCGGGGTCCCCGCCGGGGTGTAAACGCCGATCACATGGTCCCATTGACCGGCCCGGATCGCGGAGGTCGCGACGGCGACATAGGTGACGGGGCCCGCTCCCCCGGGTCCGGTCACCAAAAAGCGGAAATGGCGCGAGCCCGAGGAGCTCGAGGAGATGTCCAGGGCGAACGATTCGTAGGTCCCGGTGCCTTTTGCGACGATCGCCGCGCCCAGGGGTTGGGACGCGGTGGCGGGGCGGACCCAGGCGCTGACCGTGATGGCCCCGGTGAAGTCATAGGCCGGGAGGCTGGCGATCCGGACCATGGCGTTGGGCACTCCGCTGAATGAGGCGGCGTTGCCCATTCCCGTCAGGCCCGTCGTGAAGGTCGGCGTCGAGGTGCAGCCCTGCCCCTGGCAGGTCATGGTCCCGGCGTTGCTCAAGGATCCGGCGTCGACGGCCGCCGTTCCGGAGCTGGCGTCCAGATGCCAGATTCCGATGGTGGTGCCGACGGTGGCGTAGGGCGAGGCCGGGGCCGTCGATTGGCTGAGACCGGCCGTCACGGGGGTGACCGTGGACCGGATGGCGGTGAAGGCCGAGGCGAGCTGCCCGCCGTTGAGCGCCCGCAGGCGCACGTAGTAGGTGCTTCCCGGGAACAGCCCTCCCAGGGAGGCGCTGGTCTGGGTCACGGTGTTGGTGGCGATCGGGGAGAGAAACGCGGGATCGAGGGCGGTGTAGATTTCGTAAAAGGTCCCCGCGGCGTTGCCGTCGGCGTCCCAGGAGATGCCGATGGTGTTGGTGTCGGCGGAGACGATCGAGAAATTGATCGGGGTCCGGGGTTTGGTGAAGGCGAACGCCGTGCCCCGGGGCCCGGCCCCGGAACGGTTGTAGGCTTCGACCTGAATCCCGTAGCCGGCGCTGGCGGCCAGCCCGCCTGAGCTGACGGCCACGATGGGGCCGTCGGCCATGAACTCGCCCGAATTGGAATAGACGCGGTAGCCCGTGGCTCCTTGGACCAGGTTCCAGGTCCAGCGCAGGGAGCCGGTCGAGAGGGCCGTGCCCGCCGCGACCGCCCGGTCGGGCAGAGTCGGAATGTCGGTGCTCGTCAGCGCGGAAAATTGCGCCCCGGAGGCGTCGGCCGCGCTGCCGTTGAAGGAGCGGATCCGGAAAAAGTAGGTGGTCCCGGGGCTCAGCGTCGTGAAGGCCTTGGTGCTCAGCGTGAGGTTGTCGGTGTAAACCACCGGGGAGGTGACTCCGAGCGCGTAGCTGATCGTCGAGAGGGTGATTTCGTAGCGGGTGTAGGACGGATTGGAGTTGGCGCTCCAGTTGAGGACGATGGTGCCCGTCGAGACCGAGGAGGCGCCCGGATTGGCGGGCGCGGCGGCCAAAGAGTAGATGGTCGAGCTGTTGGACAGGGGGCTGGTGCCGCAGCCCAGGCAGCTGCACGCCACGCTCACGCCGCGGACGTAGCGGGTGTTGGGGAGACCTCCGAAGTTCTCCTGGATGGAAACGGAAGGATGCAGGACGGAGGTGACCGGAAGGCCCGTGGCCATGTCGAAGAGGGTGTAGGTCTGGGTTCCCGTCGGGCAGACGGCCGCCAGGTCCGAGGGGGCGGTCCAGTTCCAGAGGATCGAGGTCGTCCCCACGGCCGTTCCGGTGGAAAGCACGGGCGCGCTCGGGGCCCCCCAAACCCGCGGGGTCGACAGGAAAAACAGGAGAATCGCGGCCCGGAATGGAGCGGAAAGCATCCTGCACTATAAGTAACAGTATGCTATTGCTTAATTATTTCAGTTTGAGGCGGGAAATGAAGTCCAGGGCCTGGCTTCTGGTCTTGACCTTTCCCAGGGCCTCGGCCTCCCGCAGGCGCGCCAGGATCTTGCCGACCTTGGGCCCCGGCGGAAGGTCCAGGGCCTTCATGACGGCGTGGCCGTCCAGCATCGGGGCGGCGGCGGCCTCGGGCTGGGCCAGGCCTCGGCGCAGGAGGTCGGCGATGATCCGAAGGTGGTGGACCGTTTTCCGGGCGTTTTCCGGCTTGAGTCGGGAGAGGTTCGAGGTTTGCGGGTCTTCGGAGCATCTCGGGAGGAGCCGCTCCAGATCCTCGGGGGACAAATAGCTGGCGTGGTCGGCCCAGCAGGACAGCAGGACGGTCGGCGTCCGGGGGCCCACGTCCCGGAAAAACCGGTAGGCCGCCCGTTCGGTGACTCCGGCTCCGGCGGCTAAGTGGCCGGGGCGCAGATGGTGCAGGACGACCAGGGAGACGGCGTCCGCCTCGTCTCCCGGGAAACGGAGTTTGCGCAATATGTCGCCGGCGGCTTTGGCTCCGATGGAGTCGTGACCGAAGAAGCGCAGGCGTCCCCCCACCCTTTTGGCCGTCATGGGCTTGGCGACGTCGTGGAGCAGGACGGCCAGGCGCAGAAGGGCGGCGTGGGGCCGGCCGGGCCGGGAGCGGGAGGCCAGGTAATCCCTCAGGCCGGGGGCCGAATCCGGGAAGGCCTCTCCGAGCCGTTCCAGCAGGAAATCCGCCCGGGACACGGCGTCGAGGCTGTGGCGCAGCACGCCGCCGGGGCCGTGATATTCCAGGGCGCATTTCCGGGACGCCTCGAGGTCCTCGAAGACGACCGTCAGGACTTCGGCCCGGTCCATCAAATCCAACCATGGGGCCGTTCTTGGGACGCTCAGCAGAGCCATCAATTCGTTTTGGATCCGTTCCCCGGCCTCCCTCCGCAAGCCCTGCCGCGCCGCGGACGCAAACCCAAGGGTTCGCTCCTCGATGGTCAAGCCGGCCTCGGCGGCGATCCGAAACGCCCTCAGGACCCGCACGGGGTCATCTCGAAGCGGAGCGGCGCTTTCGGTCCTCAACACTTTCCGCTCCAGGTCCTTCAAACCCCCTCGGGGATCGAGCAGTTCGTTATCCCGGAAGCTCCCCCCCTGGTCCGGCCCGACCTCCAGGGCGAGCGCGTTGATCGTGAAATCGCGCCGCAGCAGGTCCTCTTCGATCCCTTCCCCCTGGATTTCGGAAACGTCCAGGTGGGTGAGGGCCGAACCCGCGGGCAGGGCCACCCGGTAAACGCCGAGCTTCTCGTCAAGCGGGACCAAGGTCCCCTTGTAGGCGCGGGCCAGAGCCTGGGAGATTTTCAGCGCGTCCCGGGCGGCGAAATCCAGGTCGGCGAAGGGGTGCCCCAGGACGGTGTCCCGCAAGGCGCCTCCGACGAGGTAAAGGGGTTCCGGCGTGCCCTTGGAGGACCGGCAGCAGCGCGCGGCGCCGCGGATGAAGTCGAGCGCCGGACCGGGGATCTCCGGCTTCAGGCGGCGGCCTTCCGGCCGGACTGCGGGGGCGGCGCTCCGGCGTCCCTCTTGGCCATCTCCCGGTCCCGGAGGACCCGCTTGAGCACCTTCTGCAGGGCGTTTTTCGGGAGCGACTCCACGATCTCGACGTCTCGGGGGCGCTTGTAGGGGTCGAACTTTTCCTTGCAGAATTTCATCAAGGCCGCCTTGTCGGCGGGCGAATCCTTGCGCAGGACGAGGAAGGCCTTGATCACCTCATCCCCGGTCTCATCCGGAACGCCGATGATGGCCGCCTCTTCGATGGATGGGTGCTCCAGGAGGCTGGCCTCCACTTGCGCGGAAAAGACCTTGAGCCCCTTGACGATGATCATGTCCTTCTTGCGGTCCCGGATGTAGAGATAGCCCTTTTCATCGAGCGCGCCCACGTCTCCGGTCTTGAACCAGCCGTCCTTGGTGAAGGCGGCCTTGGTTTCCGCGGGAAGGTTGTAATACCCTTTCATCACGTTCTCGCCCTTGATGCAGATTTCCCCCTCTTCTCCGGTCGCGAGGGTCTTCTCCGCGTCATCGATGATCTTGAGCTGGACGCCCTGGACCGCGGGCCCGACGCTGCCCCGCCGCCGGGCGGAAGGGACGTTGATGGTGGCCACGGGGCTGGTTTCGGTGAGGCCGTAACCCTCCACGATGGGCACCCCGAGGGCCTTTTCGAAGGCCTTCTGGACCGTGGGGCTCAGCGGCGCCGCTCCGGAGATGGCCAGCCGGACTTTGCGGAAGAACCAATAGCGCATCACCAGGCCCTTGAGGCCGGTGACCTCCTTGGCCAGGACGGCGTAAAGCTGGGGCACGGCCGCAAACAGCGTCACCCCGTGGGACGCCATGAGCTTGAGCCAGGGTTTTGCCGGGGTGATGGCCGGGGAGATAACCGCCTTGGTCCCCAGGCGCAGGGGCACCAGAACGCAGCCGGTCCAGGCGAAGCTGTGGAACATGGGCAGGATGCAGAGCCCGACGTCGGATTTTTTGAGGCGCATGACTTTGATGGCGGCGTCGGCGTTGGTGACCAGGTTGCGGTGCGTCAGCATCACGCCCTTGGGTGAGCCGGTGGTCCCGGAGGTGTAGAGGATGGCGGCCACGTCGGATTCCGAAACCGTCCGGGCGGGGAAGGAATCCCCGAATTGCCGAAGGCGGGAGAACCATTCCTCCCCTTTTTTCAATTCCGAATCCGGGACGTCGGTCACCCAGAGGGTTTTGACGGTCGGGGCCAGGGCCACGGCGGCCCGGACGCCTTTGAGGAACTCCTTTTGAGACACGACCCCGACCGCGCCGCAATCCTTGAGCATGTAGGCCAATTCCTCGGCCTTCTGGATCATGAAATTGATCGGAACGCCGATGGCGCCCAGCCGGTTGAGGGCGAGGTAGGCGATGACGAAATCCTGGCTGTTGCGGTGGATGATGGCCACGCAGTGGCCCGGGCCGACCCCCCTTTTGGCGAAGCCCCCGGCGGTTTCCAAAACCGCGCGGCGCAGCTCCCCGTAGGTGATGCTGGAATTTTGCGATACGAAGGCGAGGGCGCCGGAATTGGCGGCGGCCGATTGGTCCAAGAGGTCGTTGAGGTTCATGCGTTCTCCGATTGTTATTTTTGGCGGGGGTCGAGGATGTCGCGGACGGCGTCTCCTAGGAGGTTCCAGCCGAGGACGAAGAGGAAGATGGTGAATCCCGGAATGAAGACGGTGTGCCAGAACTCGAAGGGATTGCCGGAACTGCCCAGGATCCAGTTGCGGGACAGGGAAATGAGCTGTCCCCAATCGGCGTAGCCCACCGGGGCGCCCAGCCCCAGGAAGCTCAGGGCGGCGGCGGTGATGACGATGCGGCCCATGCTCAGGGAGGCCACGACCAGGACCGGGTAGATGGCGTTGGGGATGATGTGGCGCAGGAGAATCCGCGCGTCGGAGGCGCCCAAGGCGCGCGCGGCCAGGACGAAATCCCGCTCCTTGAGAGAGAGGACGTCGCCTCGAAGCAGGCGGGCGTAGGACGGCCAGGAGACGACCGTCACGGCCACCATGACGTTGTGCAGGCTGGGGCCGCGGACCGCCACGATGACGACGGCCAGGACCATGTCCGGGAAGGCCAGCATGATGTCGGTGAAGCGCATGATGGCCTCGTCGACCCAGCCCCCGTAAAAGCCGGCCACCGCGCCCATGAGGACGCCGATGATCAAAGAGGTCACGACCACGCTCAGGGCCACCCGGAAGGCCGTCCGGGTCCCCCACACCATTCCGTAGTAAAGGTCGAATTGCTGTTCGGTGGTGCCGAAGCGGTGCGCGGCGCTGGGCCGGACCGGGTCGGGGCTGTAGCCGTCCTGGGGGATCAGGTAGGCGTCGCGGGAATTGGGGGCGGGCGGCGCGAGGACGGGCGCGAATACGGCGACGAGGAAAAAGGAGCCGATCAGGGCTATGCCCAAAAGGGACATCGGCCGGCGTTTTAGGATTTTCCAAGCTCGGACCAACGCCGACGGCTTCTCGTCAACGGAAGAAACGGAATTCAATTCGGATGGGCTTAATGTCGTTTCCATCGTCAGCCCATCCGAATCCGGGGATCCACGACGGCATACAGCAGATCCGAAATCAAATTCGCCATCACAAAAAGCGTCGCGGCCAGCAAGGTCGAGCCCAGCACCCCGGGGATGTCGAGTTGGACCGCGGCGTTGACGCCCCAGCGCCCGATCCCGGGGAAATCGAAGACCGTTTCGGTGATGACCACGCCGCCCAGCAGGCCGATGAAGAGCAGGCTCGACAGGGTCACGACCGGGATCAGGGCGTTGCGCAGGGCGTGCTTGCGGATCACCGTGCTCTCCGGAAGGCCCTTGGCCCGGGCGGTGCGGACGTAATCCTTGGAGAGCTCCTCGAGCATGGAGGACCGGGTGATGCGCAAAAGCAGGGCCACGCTGATGTAGATCAAAGTCGTCGCCGGCAGGACCAGGTGCTTGAGCACGTCCAGGCAGGCGCGGGGCTCGCCGTTGAGCAAGGTGTCCAGGGTCAAAATGCTCGTGTAGTGCTTGAAGCTTTCCTGGTGGACCAAAAGGTCCACCTCCAGGGAGTAGCGCCCCGGCGGGAACATTTGGAGCTTGCCGTAGAAGACCATGAGCAGGACCAGGCCCAGCACGAAGCTGGGCAGGGAATACCCGGTGATGGCCACAAAGCGCGTCGCGTGGTCGATGGCCTTGTCCTTGTGCACCGCCGAAAGGACTCCGAACCAGACCCCGATGATCAGGATCGGGAAGAAGGCCGCCACGGTGAGTTCGAAAGTCGCCGGGAAGAAGGCCCGGACGGCGTCGGATACCGGCATCTTGGCCGTCTCGGAGTAGCCCAGATCCCCGTGGGCCACCTGCTTGAGCCAGAGCCAATACTGCACGGGCATGGGATCGCGCAGGCGGTACTTCTGGATGACCGATTCCAGCGCCGAAAGCTGGCGGGGGTCCTTGACGTAGAGCGCCGCCCGCATCTCCGGGGAAAGGAACTGCAGGCACGTAAACAGCAGAATCGTCACCCCGAACATCACGAAGGGCAGGAAGGCGAGGCGCTTGAGGATGAACTTGAGCATTATTGTTTGTAGATCGGGTAGAAATAGCTCCCGTACGGGGAGTCCGGGAAGATGGGGTTGTGGTACCATCCTTTGACCCAGGAGCGCTGGGTCCGGAACTTCGCGGTGTCCACCAGGACCAGGTGCGGGACCTCTTCGTAGGCCAGGGCCTGCAGCTCGAAATAGATCTTTTTGCGCTTGGCGGGGTCGGTCTCCTTCTGGCCCGCCTCCACCAGCTTGTCCATGGCGGGATTGGAGTAATTTTGGACCACGGGGTACTGCCCCTTGGAGTGATAGAACGGGAAGGTGAAGTTGTGCGGGTCCGGGTAGTCCGCGTTCCAACCCAGGGTGAACATGGGGAGCTTGTGGGCCTTCTGGCCGTCCAGGAAGGTGGACCATTGGACCGGGCGGACGTCGATGCGGAATTTCGGGTTGAGGGCCTCGACGTTGCGCTTGATGATCTGGCACAGGGTCTGGCGCGGGACGTTGCCCGAGTTGAAGGTCAAGGTGAAGCGGAAGCCCTTCTCCCAGACCTTGCCGCCGTGGGCCTTCTTGAAATGCTCGGCGGCCTTGGCGGGGTCGAATTTGTAGGTCTTCTGCTTGGGGTTGTGCCCGGCCAGGGCGCGCGGGATGGCGCTGGTGGCCTGCACGCCCTTGCCCCGGAAGACGTCCTTGAGAAAGCCCTCGTAGTCGAAGGAGTAGGCAAATCCTTTGCGGACATTTATGTCCGCAAAGAAGTCTTTTGTTATTCCGTCCCCATCAAATTTTCCAGATCCGATGTTCGGATTTCCCGTTGGGTTGATGTCGAACGTGAAGTAAACCGCGGGATTCATCTCCACCGTCGGCAAATCGTCGATGAGCTGGACGCCCTCGATGCCCTCGAGCTGGCTGATGACGGGGCGGTCCGCGTAGATGGCGTCGGCGTCGCCGGCTTGGAGCTTGAGCTTGCGGGTCGCGAACTCGTCCACGCCCTTGATGATGACGCGCTTGAGCTTGGCCGGCGCCCGCCAGTAGCCCTCGTTGCGGGCCAGGATCATGGTCTTGGTGGTGCTGTCCCAGCGCTCCAGGGCGAAGGGGCCGGTGCCGTTCATGCGGTTGTAGAAGGGGGTGGATTCCTTCTTGGGATTGTTGAATTTGGCCCAAGTCGCCTCGGTCCCATCCCAATCGCCGTTCTTGACGGCCCAGGCCCGGGACACGATCGGCGCCCATTGGGCCAGGATGGTGAGGATGGACGCGTCCGGGCGGGGCAGTTTCAAGATGAGGTTGTCCCCCTTCAGGGAAACCGCCTTGTCGGCGTCTTTCCAGGAGTTGGGGTTGAGGACGCCCTTCGCGTCGCGGGTGGCCGGGTAGCCCAACAGGGGCTCCATGAGCAAAGACGAGGGGCCGGCGTCGCGGTCCTGGAGCATGAAGCGCATGAGCGAATAGCGCGCGTCCTCGGGCGTGAAGGGGCTGCCGTCCTGGAACTTGACGCCCTTGCGCAGGGGAATGGTGTAGGTCTTGCCGTCCGGCGAGATCAGGCCGTTGGCCCGGGAGGGGACCTTGGTCGCCAGGTGGGGGACCAGCTTCTCGGTGGAGGAGCCGTCGTAGAAGAACAGGGACTCGTAAACGTTGAAGATGACCAGGTGGCTGGCCGTGTCGTAGGAGTACGCCGGGTCCAGGCTGTCCTGGTCGGACAAGGTGAGGTAGGTGTAGGTGTCGGGGTCCTTGACGGGGGCGGCGGCCGCGGTCAGGGATAGGCCCAGAAGGGCGGCGAGGGTCCAGAGCTTCATCATTCCTCCTTCCTCAGATCGTAGAAATAGCTTCCGTAGGGCGAGTCCGGGAAGATCGGGTTGAAGACGAAGCCTTTGACCCAGGTGCGTTGGGTGCGGTAGCGGACTCCTTCGGAAATTTGGACGTGGGGGACGTCTTCGAAGACGATCTTCTGGAGCTTCACGTAAAGCTTCTCGCGCTTGGCCGAGTCCTGGGTCCGGGCGGCCTCCTCGATGAGCCGGTCCACCTCGGGGTTGGCGTAGCGCTGCTTGCCGGGGAAATAGCCCTTGGAGTGCAGCAAGGGAAAGGCGAAATTATGCGCGTCCGGGTAATCCGCCTGCCAGGCTCCCAGGTAGAGCGGGGTCTTGCCCGCCTGGTTCTGCTCGAGGAATGAGGACCACTGCAGGCTGCGCACGTCGATCTTGAACTTGGGGTTCAAAGCCTCGACGTTCTTCTTGATCATCTGGCAAACGGTCTGGGCCGGGGCCGAGCCGGCGTTGAAAACCATGGTGAGCTTGAAGCCGTTTTCCCAGGCCTTTCCCCCCCACGCCTTTTTCATGTGCTCTTCGGCTTTCTTCGGGTCGAAGGTATGCTTGGGCAGGTCGGCCTTGTAGCCCACCAGGCCCTGGGGAATGAAGCTGACGGCTTGGCGCCCCTTTCCCCGCAGGATATCCCGGACATAACCTTCATAGTCGATGGAGTAGGCGAATCCTTTTCGGACATTTATGTCCGAAAAGAAGTCGGGCGGTATTCCGTTCCCGTCTAATTTCCCGGATCCCAGATTTGGATTTCCCGAAGGATTCGACTTGAACGTGAAAAAGACGATCGAGCTTCTTTCCAGATTCTGGAGCCCGTCGATCACTTCGACGCCGTCCAAGCCTTGAAGCTGGGGAAAATACATTTGCGGGCCGTAGATGGTGTCGGCGTCCCCGGCTTGGATCTTGAGCTTGCGGGTGGCGAACTCGTCGATGACCTTGACGATGACGCGCTTGAGCTTGGCGGGTCCCCGCCAGTAGCCGTCGTGCCGGGCCAAGAAGATTTCCTTGGTGGCCTTGTCGAAACGCTCCAGGGAAAAGGGCCCGGTTCCGTTGGCGTGGTCCAGGAGGTGGGACGACTCCCGCTTGGGATTGTTGTGGGTCGCCAGGCCCTCGGGGGTCCCGTCCCATTCCCCCTTGGCGACGCACCAGGGTTTGGAGACGATGGCTCCGAAGCTGGCCAGAATGCTCAAGAACGGGGCGAAGGGCTTGTCCAGACGGATGACGAGAGTAGTCCCTTCCAAGCTGACCGCCTTGGCAGCGCGGTCGTAGATTCCGGGAAGCATTTTCCCGTCCGGGCCCCGGGTTCCGGTCACGCCGAGGAGGGGCTCCAACAGAAGCGACGAGGGCCCCCCGTCGCGGTCGACCAGCAGGAAACGAAGGAAGGAGTACCGCACGTCCTCGGGGGTGAGGATGGAGCCGTCCTGGAACTTCACTCCTTTGCGGATCGGAAAACGGTAGGTGAGTCCGTCCTTGGACAGCAGGCCGTTGGCGGTCGAAGGGACCTTTTCGGCGAGCCGCCCGATGAGGTCCTTGGGGGTCACGCCGGAGCCCTGGAAGGCAAGAAGGTATTCGTAGATGTTTCCGATGATGTTCTGGCTGGCGGTGTCGTAGGACCAGACCGGATCCAGGCTCTCCGGGTCGCCGATGGTGAGGTGGATGAAGGTGTCTTTATTCTTTATGGTCGCGCCCGTGGGCGCGGCCATAAAGACGGCCATCAGTGCCGTTGCCAAAATTGTTCGTTTCATAAAGCTAATCCTTCCTGACCGGGTAAAGGTATCCATACACCACGATCGGATTATAATACCACCCCTTCACCCAGCTTCGGCGCACCTGAAGATGGTAGGTGTCGATTGTATAAATTTGGGGCAAATCGGTGCGAGCGATCGATTGGAGCTCCGCGTAAAGGGCTTTTCGCTTTTCGGGATCGGTTTCCCCCCAGGCCCGCTCCACCAGTGCGTCCGCGCGGGGATTGGCGTAGCCCTGGCGCTTGGCGTAATGCCCCGCGCTGTGGAGGAAGGGCTGGACGGCGTTGTGGGGGTCCGGAAAGTCCATGGCCCACCGGGCGTTGGCGATGGGAATGCGTCCGGCGCTGAAATGGCTGAGATAGGTGGACCACTGGACCCCGCGCACCTCGATATGAAACTTGGGGTTGAGGGCCTCCACCTGGGCTTTGAGAATCTGGCAGGCGAGCTGGCGGTCGGCGCGGCCCTCCATGAAGAGGACCGTAAAGCGGAACCCCGTCTCCCAAAGGCGGCCGCCGAAGGCCTTCTTGAAGTGCTCGGCGGCCTTGGCGGGATCGAAATTCAGGAGGGTCTGGCGCGGGTTGTGGCCCAGAACCCCGAAGGGGACGGGACCCCGGGCGCGGCGCCCCTTGCCCCGGTAGCCGTCGCGGATGTAGGCGTCATAATCGAAGGAGTGGGCCAATCCTTTTCGGACATCCATGTCCGAAAAGAAGTCGCTTGTTATTCCGTCCCCATCTAATTTCCCGGACCCAACGTAGGGGTTCCCTTCCATCGTTATTTTAAAGTTCGGAACGAAGACGTTGTGGATCTCGAGGAACGGCAGGTCGTCGGTGACCGTGACGCCCTCCAGCCGCTCGAATTGCGGCAAAAATTGCCGCTCCAGAAAGGCGGCGTCGGCGTCTCCGGCCTGGAGCATGAGCTTGCGGGTGGCCGACTCGGGCACGGTCTTGAAGATGACCCGCTTGAGGGCCGCGGGCTTGCGCCAATAGTCCTCGTTGCGCGAAAGGATGACGGCCCGGTTCTCCTTGTCCCAGCGCTCGAGCTTGAAGGGCCCGGTGCCGTTGGCGCGGTCGTAAAGGGCGGCGTCCTGCTTGGAGGGGTTGAGGTGGCGGGTCCACGAGCCTTCCGATCCGTCCCAGCCGCCGTGGGCGACGACGAAGGATTTCGAGACCACGGGGCAAAAGCCCGCCAGG
The DNA here is from genome assembly GCA_964358485.1 of uncultured Elusimicrobia bacterium. Taxonomy (GTDB): domain Bacteria; phylum Elusimicrobiota; class Elusimicrobia; order UBA1565; family UBA9628; genus CAYHPY01. Next base: position 40,794 of record CAYHPY010000004.1, on the reverse strand, counting down.
ATCGAAAGAAGGGGCGCCGCCGGTTTCTTGAGCTTGAGGACCAGGGCCCCGGCCTCGATGGTGACGGCTTTTTCGGCTTCCTTGAAGATTCCGGGGAGCGGCTTGCCGTCGGGCCCGGTCACGGAGAAAACCCCAAGGAGCGGTTCCAGGAGCAAGGTGGAGGGGCCGCTGGCCCGGTCGGTCAGAAGGAATCGGAGAATCGAGTAGCGGACGTCCTCGGGAGTGAGCGGGGTGCCGTCGTGAAACTTGACGTTTTTACGGATCGGGAAGGCGTAGCGCAATCCGTCCTGGGACAGCAGGCCGTTTTCCCGGGAAGGGACCACCCGCGAGAGCATCGGTTCGAACTCCGAAACCGAGGGCCCTTTGTAGAAAACCAAAGTCTCGTAAATTTGGTATTGGATTTCGTGGCTGATGCCGTCGTATTGCCACGCCGGGTCCAGGCTGTCGGCGTCGCCGATGATGGCGTAGGTGAAGGTGTCCGGGTTCTTGGGCTGGCCGTGCGCCGGAGATAAAAGCAGCGCCAGGGGGGCCGCGGCCCGGAAAAGCGCGGGCAGCCTCATTTCTTGAGGCTCAGGGCCCCGAGCCAGGCGGCGACGGCCAGGAAAGCGGCGAGGGCGGCGCCGGATCCGGCCAGCGGCGCGGCCTCGATGTTGACCAGGCCGGTCACCACCAACAGGGCGATGACCACTCCCATCACCGCGTCGCCCGCGACCAAGCCGGAGGCCAGGAGCACCCCCCGCTGGTTGGCGGCCTCGGCCCGAGCTCCGGCCAATTTCTGGACCGCCGCCATGACCAAGCCCCCGGCCATGATCGGGGTGCTCAGGGAGACCGGCAGGTACAGGCCGATGGCGAAAGGAAGGCACCCGATGCCCAGCAGTTCGACGCAGGCCCCGATCACCGCTCCGGTGATCACCAACAGCCAGGGAAGATCCCCGTGGAGCACCCCCTTGACCACCAGGCTCATCAAGGTCGCCTGCGGGGCCGAGAGCTTGTCCGATCCCAGGCCGTAGGCCTTATCAAGGAGGAAGAGCGTTCCCCCCATCACGGTCGCGGGCACGAGCACGCCCAAAACTTCGGAGAGCTGCTGCAAGCGGGGGGTCGCCCCGACGAGGTAGCCGGTCTTGAGGTCCTGGGAGGCGTCGCCGGCCATGCAGATGGCGATGCAGACGACCGCCCCGACCATCATGGCGCCGAGCATGTGGCTTTCGCTGGTCCAGCCGAAGCCGACGAAGACCAGGCAGGTGACCAGCAGGGTGGTGATGGTCATGCCGGAGACCGGGTTGGAGGACGAGCCGACCAATCCGACCGACAGGGAGGCGACCGTCACGAAGAAAAAGCCCATCACGATCACCAGGGCGATCGCCATCAAATTGAGGTTCATCCCCGGTGTGAGCCAGAGGGCCAGGATGATGGCCACCGAGCCCCAAACCACCCAGCTCATGGGGAGATCGTCGTCGGTTCGCAAGGCGGCGACTTTCGCGCCGACCCCGCCGAAGGCCTCTTTCAAGCCCGCGCGAAAGGAGCGCGAGACGATGGGGATGGACTTGATCAATCCGACCAGGCCCCCGGTGGCCACCGCGCCCGCGCCGATGTAGCGGATGTAGTTGGACCAGATTTTTGAGGCCGCCAGCTCGCCGATCGGGGCCGTGGCCGGGAAAATGGGGGCGGCCAGGCCCTCGCCGAACATCTTGATCAGGGGGATGAGGACCCACCAGCCCAGGGCCGCGCCGGAGAGCATCATGGCCGCGATGCGGGGCCCGATGATGAAGCCCACGCCCAGCAAGGACGGCGTGGCCTCCAGGCTGACGACCGTGCCCTGCAGGCGGGTCAGGGTCCAGCTGGCGGTGTCGACCCAGGCGTGGGCGCCGCTCATGAGGAACTTGAAGGCCGCCCCCACCGCTCCGCCCCAGACCACGAGGCGGGCCTTGGAGCCGCCTTCCTCTCCGGCGATGAGAATCTCCGCGCAGGCCTTCCCCTCGGGAAAGGGAAGGGTTTCGTGCTCTTGGACGATGAGATACCGGCGCAGGGGAATCATGAAGAGGACTCCCAGAAGGCCGCCCAAAGACGAGATCCAGAATATTTTCAGGGAGGACGGGTGGTCTCCGAGGAAAAAGAGGGCCGGGATCGTGAAGATGACGCCGGCCGCCAGGGATTCGCCGGAGGAGCCCACGGTCTGGACGATGTTGTTCTCCAGGATCGAAGAACCCTTCATGGACCGGAGGATCGCCATCGAGATCACGGCCGCGGGGATGGACGCGGATATCGTCATCCCCACCTTGAGGCCCAGGTAGGCGTTGCCGGCGCCGAAGACGACGGCGATCAGCAGGCCGATGATCATTCCGCGCCAGGTCATTTCGGTCGGGGATTGATCCGCCGGGATGAAGGGCTGGAAGGCTTTCTTGGCGGGTTCGGCCGGGGCGGGTTTCATGTTATAGCTCCACGAGGGCGCATTTGCTCCGTTGGCGGCCGAACGGGGCGACGGGGCAGGCGGCGAAATGTCCGGGACGATCCTTGAGCTCGGCCAGGGGCGGGACGTCTGAACCGCACGCGGGGAGCGCGTAGCGGCAGCGGGGATGGAAGCGGCAGCCGGAGGGAGGATCCAGCGGGCTGGGGACGTCGCCGGTCAAAAGCACGCGCTGGCGGCGCTTTTCGATGGCGGGGTCGGGAACCGGGACCGCCGAGAGCAGGGCCTCGGTGTAGGGGTGCTGCGGGTCCTTGAAGAGGATTTCCGATTCGGACAGCTCCACCATCCGTCCCAGGTACATGACCGCGATCCGGTTGCAGAGGTGGCGCACCACGGAGAAGTCGTGGGAGATGAAAAGGTAGGTGAGGCTCAACTCCTTTTGAAGGTCCTTGAGCAGGTTCAGGATCTGGGCCTGGATCGAGACGTCCAGGGCCGACACCGGCTCGTCGGCGACGATGAGCTTTGGGTCCAAGGCCAGGGCCCGCGCGATGCCCACCCGTTGGCGCTGGCCGCCGGAAAATTCGTGGGGATGGCGCTTGAGATGGGATTTGGCCAGGCCGACGACGCTCAGGAGTCGCAGAAGCTTCTTGTGGCGGTCGGCGGAATTCGGGAGCAGGCCGTGGATCTCGAAGGGCTCGCTCAGGATGTCTTCGACCGTCATGCGGGGGTTGAGGCTGGAGAAGGGGTCCTGAAAAATGACCTGGATGTCCTTGCGCAGGGCGCGCAGAGAACCCGCCGAAATGGTGTGGAGGTCCTTGCCCTGGAAAATCACCTGTCCCCCCGTGGGCCGCTCCAGGGCCAGGATCAATTTCCCCAAAGTGGTTTTTCCGCAGCCCGACTCCCCCACCACCGCGAAGCTCTCCTTGGGGAACACCGAAAAGCTGATGCCGTCGACGGCCTTGACGGTGCCGACCTCCCCGAAAAGCCCCTTGCGCGAGGAGAAGTGCTTCTTGAGGTCCTTGACTTCGAGCAGCGGGGTCACTTCGAGTCTCCGTACCGGTGGGAGGTCTGCTTCCAGTCGGCTTCCTGCCGCCAGCAATTGGACATTCGTCCCCCGAGGTGGAATTGGGGCGGGTCCTGGGTCCTGCAGCGCTCCTCGGCGCAGGCGCAGCGGACCACGAACGGGCAGTTCTTGAACTCGGCGCTGAGCTCCGGCGGCTGGCCGGGGATGGCCTCCAGGCGTTCCTTGCGGGTGTAGATGGAAGGCACTGAATTGAGCAGGCCCTGGGTGTAGGGGTGCAGGGGGTTCTTGAAGATTTCCCCCACGGGGCCGAATTCGACCTGGCGTCCCGCGTACATGACGGCCACGTCGTCGGCCATCTCCGCCACCACGCCGATGTTGTGGGTGATGAGGATGATGGCCATCCGGTATTCCTTTTGAAGCTCCTTCATCAGTTCCAGGATCTGGGCCTGAATGGTGACGTCCAGGGCGGTGGTCGGTTCGTCGGCGATCAGGATGTCCGGCTTGCAGGCCAGGGCGATGGCGATCATCGCTCGCTGGCGCATCCCGCCCGAGAACTGGTGGGGGTAATCCTGGACCCGCTCCTCGGGATGGGGAATGCCCACTTTCTTAAGCAACTCGATGGCTTTCTTCATCGCGTGCTCGAAGGAGACCCCTTGGTGGCAGATCAGGGATTCCGCGATCTGCTCGCCCACCTTGAGGACGGGGTTGAGCGAGGTCATCGGCTCCTGGAAGATCATGGCGATTCGGTTGCCCCGGATCTTGCGGAGCTCCTCGGGGCCCATCTTGAGGAGGTCGCGGCCCTGAAATAGGATCTCTCCGGAGACGATCTCCGCCGGCGGCATCGGAAGCAGGCGGAGGATGGAAAGCGCGTGGACGCTCTTGCCGGAGCCGGACTCGCCGACAACGGCCAGGGTTTTTCCGGGCAGAAGGTCATAGGTGACCCCATCCACGGCGCGGACGACGCCGGCTTCGGTCTTGAAGTGGGTTCGAAGGCCCCGGATCGAAAGGACTGGTTGCACCGGGGACGCTTAAATCGCGGTCGTCACGAGGCTCTCGGTGGAGAGAACCCCCGGGACCGAGCGGATTCCCCGAACCACGACGTTGGAGAGCGTGGCCAGATCGTCGGTCTCGATGTCCAAAACCAGATCCCAGCGCCCGAAGACGGCCGTCACGTGCGCCACTCCGGGGACTTCCTTGATCCGGCTCAAGGCTACCTTTTCCTTTCCCGACATCAGCCGCACCAACACCAATCCGGTCACCATTTCGCCTGTCTCCCTTCCTATAATCAGGTTCGCCGCAATCGCGGGCAGCCCGGAGTATATCAAATTCATTCGAAAAAATTTCGTATCATCGCGGGATGAAAAATTGGGCTCGGCGGGGGGCCGTTCTGGCGGCGGCGGGCGTCTTGGGGGCCTGCGTCTCCCCCGCCCGACGGCCTTCGCCCGTCGAACCTCCCGCCGTCCTGGCCACTCCGGAGGAGGCTTTGGACGCTTTCTCCGTCATGATCGCCTCCCACATCGACCGCCGGGACACGAAATTCGCGGCCTTCCACGGCTGTTATGACTGGCATTCGGCGGTCCACGGCCATTGGGCCCTGCTGAGGATCGCCCGGGCCGGGCGGGGAACGCGCGCGGCGGCCCTGGCGGCGGACCGTTCGCTGAGTCCCCAAAGCGTGGCCAAGGAAGCCTCCATGCTCCGGGAGAATCCCGCCTTCGAGATGCCCTATGGCCGGGCCTGGTTTTTGCTGTTGGCCTCCGAGCATGGCCGGTGGGCCAAGGAGACGGGCGCGTCCGACCCGGAGCGGCTGCGGCCGTTGGCGCGCGAGACCGCGGCCTCGATGTTGGGCTACTATGAGAAATTCCCCCCGACGCCGCATTCCAGGGAGTATCTCAACGCTTCCTGGGCGCTGGCTCGGCTTCATGATTGGTTCGTTTTCGATGGAAATGAGGCGGGCAAGGAAGCGGTGAAAAGGCATTTGGAAAAAGGCTTTCTGGGAAAAGGGGGTCCGGGGTTTGGGGATGATCGGTCGATCGCCGAGTTTTTTTCGCCGTTTGGGGTATGGAGCTACTTCATAACAACGGCTGGGACAACGGAACAAGTGAATGCATTAATCGCTCAACGGGATTTCCCGGAGACGGAATTGGCTCCCGTCGAGCGATTAATACCTTTTCCCCACCGCCTGGCGGCGGTACCAAAACCCACCGCCCATCATTTCGGGATGAACTGGAGCCGGGCCTGGGCCTTGAAGGCCCTGGGCCGCAAGGCGTCCGACCCGGCGCTTCGGGAGCGCTTCACCCGCGCCTACGGAGAGCACATGAAGCGGGGCCTGGCCGATCACGCCGTGCACGGGGCCGATTACGGGGCCTACGGCCACTGGGTTCCCCAGTTCGCCGTTTACGCGCTCACGGACCGGGACGAGTAGCCGCCGGCTCCGACGACTTCTCGAGTTCGAACTTCCCTTCGCTGCCGTTGAGGAGGAGCCAGGTTCCCTCCATCCTTTTGCCGTCCCGGGCCAGGGTTCCTTTATAGGTGACCGCGTGCTCGACCCCGCCCGAGCCGTCGTACTTCTTGATGAAGCGGACGTTGCCCGCCCGGTCCACCAGGCCGTTGACCAGGTAGGATTTCAGGACTGCCGCCGGGATGGGTCCGAATGTTTGCGGTTCGGAGATATTTCCCTCCAGGCGCTCCCCCACCTGGGTGAGCTTCGCCGAGAATGGCACCGGGGCTTTGTTGTAGGGCGTGCCGTCCTTGCGAAGGGGCGGATAATGATAGAGCCCTTTCCAGGCGCCGGTGGCGTTGGGGGGCAGGGCGCCGGACAAGAGGAGCGCTTCTTCCATGGATCGGTCGGAGCGGCCGAGGTCGGCCAAGGCTCGGAGCATGTCTTCCTCGGAAAAAGCGCTCGAGCCCTCCTCCCGGATCAGGAGCGCGTTCCCGGAGAGGCGGGTCCAAAGTCCGGATTGGGGGAGCAGTTCCAATTGGACGCTTCCGGCCAGGCGCTTGCCCGGCATCGGGGCCAGACCTTGAGCCCACACGCAGATCGTCTCCCGGACGTTGGCCGGGCGCTCGAGGTAGGCGCGAATCCCGGGGTTTTTTTGGAGGGAGCTTCGCCCGCGGCCGAGAATGAGCAATTTTTCGGCGGAGGCCCGCCCCCGGACGGAGGCGAGGGCCTCCAGGGCGATTTCCGCCCCGTGCCCTTGGGAGACGACGGTGATCCGTGCCCCCGCCTGATGGGCGCGCGTCAAATGTCCGGCCAGGGCGGCCGTCCGGGTTTTTTCAGCCGAATTCCAAAGGATGGACTCCGCCTTCCAGTCCAGAAAGGGGCGCGTTCCCTTGGCCAGGGCCGCGGAAAGGGTTTCGGCGCCGGCCTCGGACCCTAGCCCGTCCCGCAAGACGGCCCGAAGCAGCAGGCCCGCCACGCCGGGCCGCGGCGAGGTCTCCAGAAGGCCGCTATCGGTCAGGGGCTCCCGGACGAGGATCGTCAGGAGCCGTTCCTCGGGCGGAACGCCGCGATTGGCCCAATCCTCTATGGTCGAGGTCAGGGCCTGGTCCAGCAGGGTCGTGTGGTTCGCCTGTTCGGAGGAGCCGGAGCGGAAGGCCGCCAGGATCACGCAGGCCACCGCCGCGGCCAGGGCCGCGTTGAAGGTGAGATACAGCGGAAGCCGCCTCATCGACGATATTGTATTATGGATGCCTAGAGCATGAAAAGCGACGGCCGCGGAAGAAAATTCCTTCTTGGACTGGCGCTCTTCTACGGCGTCGTCTTCGGGGGGCGCTCGGCCTGGCGGAGTTGGATGGGCGGGGCAAGCCTCTCGGCCTCGAAGGCCGAATTTCTCCACGACGAAATCGTTTCTTTCGAGCTTCGCGCTCGCGATCCCGCCCTCGTGTCACGCTGGAAAGCCCGGCCTCCCCGCGCGGCGGTGCTCTACAACGGGCGGCGGGTCGAGACCATCGGCGGCTTGATCGAGGCGCCCCTGCGATTGGACGCGGGGTCGGGCTCCTTCCGGGGCGGTTGGCCATGCCCCTGGAACGCCCCGGCCGGGGAGTACGCCCTGGAGCTCGTCGGCGGCGGGGAGCTGGGGAGCCGGGTGACGGCCGGGAAATTCCGAATCGGCCGCCGGCGTCCGATCCCCATCCCGGAGGGCTATGCGGTCCTCACATGGGAAAGCATGGCCTCCTTCCGTGAGATGAAGGTGCGATCTCCGGACGGGACGCTCAAGGATTGGAAGGGGCTCCTGGATTGGGTGGAGTACGCGGGGGCCGACGCCTTTTGGATTCTGGCCGGAGAAACCCCGGGAGAGGGGGCCGACGAGGTTTGGGTCTCCACCAATTTCGCCGTCATCCCGGAAATGGGCCGGGAGTGCCGGCGCCGCGGGCTCCAGTTCGGAGTTTACGCCAAGGCCTATTTGACCGCCTCCTCGGCCCGCCGGTTGGCCAGGTATGAATACGCCGTGGAGGTCTCCGAGGGCGTCCCCGAGAAAACGCGGGCGATTTCCCTGCGCGATGAAAATCGAATCCGGGACGTCGCGGCTCTGCTCAAGCGCTTCGCCCGGATTCCGGAGGTGGATTTCGTGGGGCTCGACTACATCCGCAACGCCCTGGGCGGCTGCGAACTGGCGGAGGATTTTTACGCCGAAATGCCCGGAGTCTCCCCGCCCCCGGATTGGGGCCGCTTGAGCGTTTCGGAAAAGATGGTTTACTTCGCCCGAAAAAAAGGGATGAGGCGCGACCTGCCGTTCGTCGACGCCTGGCAATGGTGGCGGGCCCACGCGGTGGGCCGGATCATCCGGAATATCAAGGCCGAGGTCGGCGCCAAGCCCCTCTGGGCGTTTACCTTGACCTGGGACAAGGGCTGGCACCACGGGCAGGATCCGGTGATGTTCAACGACGCCGGGGTCGACATTGACGCCCTGATGATGTACGAGGCCGATGAAGACCAGTTCCGGATGATCCTCAAGGATTGGGGCTCCTATGTCCGCCGGGGCGACGCCCAGCTCATGGTCGGAGACATCGTGGATTGGCCCCTGCACCAGCGGGATCCCTCCGGTCCCGCGGCGCTTCGAAGGCGGACCTTGGAGGCCGCCAAACGCGTTTTCGGCGACGGACGGGCCCAAGGGATCTTCATCCATGACCTGGCCCGGGCCCTGGACGGCCGGCTGGGGAAATGGGACACCCGGGCGTGGATGGACCAAGCCCGCGCCGCGATCCTCGAACACAAAAGGCTCGCGGGGGCGGGGCGATGAGGGCGATCGTTCTGGCGTGGGCCCTGGCGGCGCTTCCGGCGCGCGCGGCCCCGGCCGGCGCCGAAGCTCATCGCCTGGTCAAAAAGTTGGCCTCCTTCGGACAGCGTTACGCGGGGGCGCCCCGGAGGAAGGAGGCGGTGGCCCTGCTCGCGCGGCTCATGCGGGAGAGAAAGCTCTCGGTCGAGCGGCAGGAATTCACCGCCGCGGACCCGCGCAGCGGAAAGTCGTGGGACATGGTCAACCTGGTGGGAAAGTTCCGCCCCGATGCGCCGTGCCGCTTTTTAATCGGCTCCCATTTCGACACCCGGCACGCCGCGGAGGAGGACCCGGACCCGGCGCTGCGGTCCCGGCCGATCCCCGGGGCCAATGACGGCACCTCCGGCACGGCCGTGGTCCTGGCGCTGGCCGGGCGCCTGGCCTCCCTTCTCCCGCCGACGGTCGGCGCCGACGTGGTCCTTTTCGACGGGGAGGAAATGGGCTACCCGGGGGTCGGAGGTTATTGCAAAGGCTCGGAGCATTACGCCCGCGGGCTGTCCCCCGGGTTGAAGGGGAAGGCCAAATTCGGGATAATCCTCGACATGGTGGGTTCCCCGGAGACCGATTTCAGGATCGAGGCCGCGTCGGCCCGCCTGCATCCGGCGCTGGCGGACGCCGTTTGGGAAATCGGCGCCGCCAAGTCCCCCGCCTTCAGCCGCAAGCCCCAAGGCGCCATCGGCGACGACCACGTGCCCCTCAGCCAAGCCGGGATTCCCGCGATCCTCATCATCGGCTGGGGCTATCCTCAATGGCACACCACGCGGGATTCGGTCGACCGCGTGTCCCGCCAAAGGTTGGGGCTCGTCCAGGACACCCTGGAGGATTTTTTGAAGACCCGGCTCGGGGACTTCCTGGGGGACTGCCATTAAGAAGATCGGCCTGGGGGATTTTTGGCTCGCCCTCTGCGTCCTGGGGACCAACGCCGCCGTCATGGGCGTGGAGCTTCTGGCCACGCGTCTGCTGTTCCCGCGTTTCGGCAACACCGTCTTCACCTGGTCCTCGGTCATCGCCATCATCGTGGCGGGGTTGTTCCTCGGGTATCTGGCGGGCGGTTGGCTCTCCGAGCGCTCGAAAAACCGGCCGTCCTTGGCCTTCGCCGAGTTGCTGGCCTCCGGGCTCCTGGTGTCCTGCGTGCCCTGGGCGGCGGACCTGCTTTTGCTGGCGCCTTCGGGCTCCCCGTCGGTTTATCCCCCCCTCTTCGGTTGTTTCGCGGTGTTCGGCCTGCCCGCCGCCGCGTTGGCGGGTCTTTCTCCGGTGGTCGTCGGCATCTGGACGGCCCAGGGGCGCAGTCCCTCGGTGGCCTCGGGCGTCGGTTCGGCCCTGGCCGCGGCGGGAAGCATCCTGGGGACGATGGCCACGGTTTTTTGGCTGATCCCCGCCTACGGGGTGCGCGGGCTTTTCGCCGCCATCGGCGTCGGCCTGGCCGTCCTGGCCCTCGGCCTGCGCGTCTTTCTGGGCGGGGCCTCCTGGGGCAAGGCCTCCGCGGCCGTCGCCGTTTACGCGCTGGCTCTGGTCGGCGCCGCCCGCGCCAACGCCCGGCCCGTCAGCTACATGGACGCCGAACCGGTCTTCTCCAAGGAGTCCTCCTACCAGCTGGTCCGGGTTTTCGAGCAGGGCGCCGGGGCGGACTTGACCCGCTTGATGATGCTCGACAGCACGCACGAGGGAGCGATGCGCCTGGCCGACAAGGAAATGGTGTTCGAGTATACCCGCGCCTGGCGGTTGTTTCCGAACATTCTCGGTCCCAAGGCGGCCGCGCGCCTGCTCTTCATCGGCGGCGGGGCCTTCAGCATGCCCCTGCGCGCGGCCGAGGCCCTGCCCGCGGCTTCCGTCATCGTGGCGGAGGTCGACCCGGTCGTCGACGCCGTGGCCCGGAAATATTTCCGGGCCGGGGAAGCCCCCAATCTGAGCACCCGCGTGGCCGACGGACGCCAGGCCCTGCGCGGCGAGGCCGCCAGCCTGGACGGGGTTTTCGTGGACGCCTACCAGGGCGTCATGTCGATTCCCTTCCACCTCACCACCCGCGAGTTTTTCGCGGAAGTCCGCCGGGGGCTCAAGTCCGACGGAATCCTGGGGCTCAACGTGATCGGCGACGTGCTGGAGAAGGAGGGACTGCTCTGCGCGATCGCCCAGTCCCTGTCCGCGGAGTTTCCTGAGGTCCGCCTGCATCCCATCCACGGGCTCGGCCGGGGAGTGCAGAACGTCATCCTCGTCGCGGGAAACCGCCCCGATGGTGTTCTCTCCAAGAATATTCTGGAGGGAACGGGCTTCGAAACCGGAATCGGGGCCGACATGCTCGCCTGCCGCCCCGGCCAGGAGCTCACCGACGACCGCGCCCCGGTCGAGTGGCTGGTGGCCAAGTACCTCCGCCGTTAAATTGGGGACACCCCCCATTTTTACCATTCAATGGTAAAAATGGGGGGTGTCCCTAATTTAGGCGTCGAGGCGGTAGCCGAAGCCGCGGACGGCGGAGATCATCGAGGCCAAGGGGCCCAGCTTGTCGCGCAGGTGGCTCATGGTGACGTCGACGACCTTGGTGGTGAGGTTGAGGCCCTCCTCATAGCCCCAGACATGCTGCAGGAGAAAGTCCCGGGTGAGGACCCGGTTGCGCCGGAGCATGAGAAACCAAAGCAGGTCGAATTCCTTGGCGCTCAGGCCGATCTCCTTTCCCCCGGAGAAGGCCTTGCGGGACTCGCGGTTGAGGGTCAGGTCCCCGGCTTTCTGGGTGGCGGGTTCCTCCACCCGCCCGGCGCGGCGCAGGAGCGCGCCGACGCGGGCGACGAGTTCCTCCGTGCTGAAGGGCTTGGCCAGGTAATCGTCGGCCCCGCCCTTGAGGCCGGAGACCTTGTCCTCCACGCTCTTTCGGGCGGTCAGGATCAAAACCGGCAAGGAGTGAAATTTTTCCTCGCCGCGAAGCTCTTTGCAGAGGTCGAGGCCGTCTCCGTCCGGCAAGGTCCGGTCCAAAATCAAAAGCTCCGGGGCGGCCCGCTTGAGGCTGGTCTTGGCGCCCGCGACGGTGTCCACGGTCTGGACCTCGTAGCCCTCTTCCTTGAGGATGTCGCAGATGAGTTCGGAAGTCGCGGCCTGGTCTTCCACGACCAGAATTTGGGCCTTCATGGCCTTGAGTATAAGAATACCCTTGGCGCAGCGTCAACCTTAATTAGGCCGCGGGGCGGGGAGGTCGCGCCGTTAAAGCGGGATGTTTCCGCGGTTGGGGCTGTCGCCCGGGCGGCGCTTGTCCTTGAGAAAGCGCAGGGCGCGGACGATCTTGAAGCGTATGTGGCTGGGCTCGACGACCTCGTCGAGGGAGCCCGTCGAGGCGGTCTGATAAGGCGAGGCGAATTTGTCGGCGTAGTCCTTGGCCAGCTTGGCGCGCAGTTGGGCCTTGGCCTCGGGCGTCGGGGCGGCGGCGATCTCGCGGGAGAAAAGGATTTCGATGGCGCCGGCCGGCCCCATGACCGCGATCTCGGCGCAGGGCAGGGCGAAATTGAAGTCGGATTTGAGGTGCTTGGAGCTCATGGCGATGTAGGCGCCGCCATAGGCCTTGCGTAGAATCACGGAGATTTTGGGCACGGTCGCCTCGGCGTAGGCGTGCAGGAGCTTGGCGCCGTGGCGGATGATGCCGCCGTGCTCCTGCTGCACGCCCGGCCAGTAGCCCGGGACGTCGACCAGGGAAACGATCGGGATGTTGAAGGCATTGAGCATGCGGATGAAGCGCGCGGCTTTGTCGGAGGCGTCGATGTCCAGGGCGCCGGCCATGTGCCCGGGGTTATTGGCCACGACCCCGACCACGTCGCCGCCCATGCGCATGAAGCCGACCACGATGTTGCGCGCGAACCCCGCGTGGACCTCGAAAAACTTGTGCTCATCGGCGATCTGCCAGATGATGTGGTGCATCCGGTATGATTTGCGCGGGTCCAGCTCGCACATTTTCTCCAGCAGGGGCGTGGCGCGCCGGACGGGGTCCGGGTTGGCCACCCGGGGAGCGCGCTCATGGCGGCCCTGGGGGAGAAAGGAAAGAAGTTCGCGGACCTGGCGGAAGCAATCGGGCTCGGATTTGGCCACGAAATGGCAGACCCCGGATTTTCCGGCGTGGGCCTCGCAGCCCCCGAGAGCGTCGAAGGTGACCTCCTCTCCGGTGGCTGCCTTCACCACGTCGGGGCCGGTCACGAACATGTGGCTGACCCCTTCCACCATGAACACGAAGTCGGTCAGGGCCGGGGAGTAGACCGCCCCGCCGGCGCAGGGGCCGAGGATCACGGAAATTTGGGGGATGACCCCGGAGGATTTGACGTTGCGGTGGAAGATCTCGGCGTAGCCGTCCAGGGAATCCACCCCTTCCTGGATGCGGGCGCCGCCGGAATCCAGAAGGCCGATCACGGGGACCCGGTTGTCGTGGGCCAGATCCATGATCTTGCAGATTTTGCGGGCGTGGGCGATGCCGAGCGAGCCTCCGAGAACCGTGAAATCCTGGGAGTAAACGCAGACGTCGCGCCCGTTGATGCGGCCGAAACCGGTGATAACGCCGTCCCCGGGGATGTGTTTCCCCTTGAGCCCGAACTCGGTGGCCCGGCTATTGACCAGCAGATCGGTTTCCAGGAAGGTTCCCTCATCGAGGAGGTAGTTGATTCGCTCCCGGGCGGTGAACTTCCCGCGGGTCTTTTGGGCCTGAACCCGGGCCTCCCCTCCGCCCTGGAGGGCTTTGTCCACGGCGGCCTTGAGGCGGCCGTTCGCCCCCGAGCTCGGCGCCGGAATCGGGGCGGGCGCCGGAGGGGTGGGAGGCGTGGGTTCGGGTTTGGCTTTAGCCATGGGCGACGCAAAGGACCGAATCGGGATGGTGGGCGTGAAACACGGTCAGCGCGGGCCGTCCGAGTTCCTCCCATTTCAAGGCGGCCGCGCCGTGGAGCCGGGGCGTGGAGTCCGGGCCGGAAAGGCGGACCTCTCGCAGGGAGGAAAGGTCGGATTTCAGCAATTTGATCACGGCCTCCTTGGCCGTCCAGGCCCGGGCTAGGTCCCGGGGAGACGCGTTCATGGCCCAGGGCAGTTCGTCCTCGTGAAACGCGAGGCTCAAGGTTCCGGCGTCCAAGGGCCGGACCATTTCCCAGTCGATTCCGATGGGCCCCCCCGACATGGAAACGGCGCAAGCGGCCCCGGCGTCGGTATGGGTGATGGACAAGGGCAATTGGGCGCCGGGGGCGCTCATCCGCGGGGCCCCGCCAGGCTCGTTTTCGATCAGGATCGATCCCAAGGGAAGGTTTCCGATGGCCTTGGAGGCGGCCCTTTTGGCCGCCAACCGCCCCCCGGTCCAATCCCGGCGGCGCTTGTCGGTCTTTAGCACGGCGAAATCGGCGGCCTCGGAGGGGGCGAAGGCATCCTGGGGCTCGCCGCTCAGCAGGCGCGAGGCCCAGGAAAGGGATTCCCCGGGTTCCACGCTTTCAAGGACGAAGGCCTCTGCCATGAGGGGCGATTATAGCTTATTTGAGTCGGAGCCAAACCCCGTCGGCCCGTTCCCCGAGGTTTTCCGGAGCGGGGGTGAGGGTGGGGACCTGTTCCACGTGCTGAAGGCGCGCCTCCCGCTCGACGGCGGGCTTCAGATAGGAGAACAACTCTCCCGTGGTCACCCGCCCGTCCTTGTCCGAGTCCCCCTCCCCCCGCAAGCCCTTGAGGAGGAAATAGGTCAGCAGGCCGTGCCTTCCCTCTTCGTGGAAGGTGCTGATCTGATCGGGGCCCGAGGCGGTCAGGATCACCAGGTTATCCCCGGCCGGGACCGGGGCGCCCATCTGAACCAGGGGCCGGGCTCCCTTGGCCAGAACCGACCGGCCGCCCGCACCGGAGAAGCAGGCGTCCAACGCCACGGTCACGTCCCGGGAGGGGAGTTTCGACAGGCCCTCATAGAGCTTGCGGATCGGATAAGCCTTGGTCTCCACGTAATTTGGATTGCCGTCGAATGGGATCAGGTAGGCTTCTCCGGTTTTCGGGTTGGGCGCCCCGTGCCCGGCGTAGAACACGAAGACCTTGCTTTTGGGGCCGACGCGGTCCGACAGCCATGGCCCAAGGTAGGTGTCGATGTCGGTCAGGGCCGCGCGGTCGTCCTCCAGAAGGATCACGTTCTTCGGGTCAAATCCCATGGACTGGGTGAGATAGGCGTAAACGGTCCGGGCGTCCGACGCGGCATAGGAGACCGGCGGAACGTCCCGGTAGCGTTCGATCCCGATGACCACGCCGTAGGCATCCGGGTTTTTTGGCGTGCGGGAGGCGGGCGGCTCCTCCAGGGCGGAGGCCGGTTCTCCCGCCGGGGCGGGAAGCTCCTGCCGCCCTTTGATGCTGAGCACCTTCGGGGCGTCCGGGGTTTTCCCCAGGGCCAGGGACAGCGGAGCCTTTTCCGGCCGGGGTCCGTCGGGCCCCGCGTGGGTGAGCTCCAACCAAAGCGGCAGGGCCTTTCCCCCCTTGAAGCGCTTGTTGACGAAGAACTCGAAGGAGGCGGTCTTGGTTTCCCCGGGAGGAAGGACGCCCAGGGAAACGCTCTCCTCCCCGGAGGGAAAAATGTCCGGGCTGTCGATGACCAGCCGCGCCGAAACTCCCCGCGCGGCCGAGGCCCCCGCGTTGCGGAGGGTCGCCTTGAATTTGGTCGGCTCCCCGGCTTTGACCACGGCGGCCCCCTCGAGCTCCAGGCCGGCCACTTCCAGCCGGGGGGGGCGGTAGGCGCGGATCTCGAATTCCAAGACGCTTGCCTCGGCGTCGAAGCCGTTGGCCTCCCGCGTCTCCACGGACACTCGGGCGGTGCGGTCCGGGGCGGATTCGGCGGCCGAGACGGTCAGGCGGGCCGACGCGGATTTTCCGGGCCTGATATTCCCCAGTTCGGCCGGCGCCGGCAAGGACAGGCCCTTGGCCGCCGGGTTCATCGCCGCCGCGACGCTGACCCCGTACGCCTCCCCGGTTCCCGAGTTGGAGACCGTGACCCGGATTTCGGCGGTCTCCCCTCCGTCCAGGATGTCGTTTCCGGAAGGCTCGACGAAAGCGACCTTGACGGCCAACCGCGGGGGCGCGGTGGGCCTCGGGGAGCGGCTCGCGCGGGGGGCGGCCGGATTTTGGGGCCTGGTCGCCGAAGCCGCGGCCACGATCCGGTTGTCGGGGTCATAGTCGTACCGGGCGCTCCCGCCGACCGCGTGGACAAAAAGCTTGGCGACGGTCCAATCCCCGGATTCCTTGGAGAGGATGAAATCCAGGTCCGCCCCGCGCGCCCCCCCGGAAGCGTCGGCGAAAAAGACGCAGGCCGCGACCTGGCCGTTGGGCAGGTTCCGGATCTGGCCGCCTTTCAAGCTTGGGCGGGTGAGCTTGAGTTGGCTCCCGTCGGTGTCGGTGACCAGGAACACCCCTCCGCTGCCCGCGGCCTTCGCTTCGACATAGGCCGACACCAGGCGCGAAACCTCCTCCTTGAACTCCTTCATGACCGGGGGCTTCGAGGGCCCGGTCCGGGGTTGGCGGGGAGGCATGGCGTTGTCTCCTCCTCCGAAGGGGACGATGACGGTTTTCGGGGGTTTGGGGGCAGGGGCCGGCTCCTGGGGGTTCTGCTGGCCCCAATCCTGCCATCTTTTTGGTTGCTCCTGCCAGGGCTTCTTCTGCGGCGGCGGCGGCCCTTTGGGTTTCTCCTCCCAAGCCCCCGCGTAAGACGCCAAGCTCAGAAGCAGGGCGGCGGTCGACAGCTTCATTTGAGCAAAGCCGACGCCTTTTCGGCGGCGTAAAATCCCGAGTAGATCGCGCCTTCCATGGCGGGAAGCTGAGTGTCGGTCCCCGCGAAGAAAATACGCCCCTCGGGGCGGGCGATGATCGGGCGGACTTGGGCCAGATAACCTGGAAACGCCAAGGGCATCGCGTGCCCCCACCGGATCACCCGCGCTTCCTCGACCTGCGAGGACGCTCCGGGAAAAGCCCGCTCCAGGTCGGCGATCGCCCGGGACTTCAGCTCTTCATCCGGGGCCGCGAGCAGGTATTTCCGGCCCGCCGCCCCCCCCATGGGGGCGTAGCCCACCAGGACCTGGCCCTTCTCGGGGTGGGCCTTCAGGGACGCGTTGTCGGCCCGGGGCAAGGTGAAATCGGTGACGAAGGCGTCCCGCATCCACAACACGAAGGAATCGGCCCAGACCACTTTTTTCAGCTTCAAGGGGACCAGGGCGTAGGAGGAATAACGGGTCTGGGCCATGGCCTTGAGTTTGTCCTCGGGCAGGCCCGCGACGATCCGGCGGGCGACCAAGGAGGAGACGGCCATGACGGCGGTTTTCCCCCGGGCCTTGAAGTCCTTCCCGTCCTTTGAGTAGAAGACGTCGACTCCCTCCGCGTCCTGGGCGACCTTCCAGACTAAGGCCCCCGTTCTCACCGATTTTCCGAGCTCCCGATGCAGGGCTTCCGGGATCTCGCCCATGCCGCCCTCCCAGGTTTTGCTGACGTCCTGCTCCACCGCCAGGTAGGTAAGGCCGGCGTAGGCGGAGACTTCCCGGGCGCCGTCGCCGAAAACGTCGCGGGCGTAGATGTCCCCGACCTCGGCCAGGCGCTTGCCGTAATTTTTTTCCAGGTAATCCCAGAACGAGATCGAGTCGTATTCGTCCAGGGCGCTTTTCGGGGCTTCCTCGATCGGGATGGTGAGCGCGTGGGTTTCGACGAGCTCCTTCATCTTGGCGCTCAGGCGCTTGTAGGCCGCGCGGTCCTCGGGGGTGAAGGAGTTTTCCGGCAGGCCGTTGCCGTCGGCCCGGAGCCAATGCTCGAAAACCTTGCCCTGGCTGTAAAGGCTGTGGGCCGTCATGGTGATGACCTTGGATTTGAGCCCGAGATCGTCGTATAGCGTTTTGATCGCCCCGTAAGGCTCGGAGGTGTAGACCGCCCCGGTCGGGTACTTCCGGTTCGCCCCGAAGGATTCCCGGCGCGCGCGTCCCCCCGGCTTGGATTCCGCCTCCAGAATGAGGAGCTTGCGCTTCTTAAGGAAGTGGCCCGCCGAAAGGCCGCTGAGCCCCCCCCCGATGATGACGGCGTCGTAGGTCCCAGCGTCGGTCGGAGCCTTGGAAGCCGCCGGGCCGGGGACCTTGTCCCTCAACGCGGCGTGGCAGCGGACGCAATTTTCTCCCGGGAAAGGCTTGGGAGCTCCGGAGGCGGGCCCGGTGAGCAAGAGGGCGAGGATCAATTTCATGGCGCGGCCAGAATAGCAAATTTCTTGACATCCTTTGGCAATTCCGATACCATGGACTTTCCATGGCCAACCTCATCAAGGACGCTTGGTTCTGGGTTTCCGCCCTCGGTTTCTGCGTCAGTTCCGCGCTTTTCGTATATCTCCTCAGCCAATATAAGAAAGCGACCGGCGCTCCGGAGCGGCAGGATTCGCACGAGCCCGAGTCCTTCCCGCTTCCTCCGCTCATGCCCGTCGCGGTGAAATCGCCCGCGATTGAAAAGACCTTGGTGCTCCCGCCCACGGCTCCGGCCGCGGCGCCTGCTCCCGCTCCTGCGCCGATCAAGGCTCCGTCGCCCGCACCGGCACCGGCACCCGCGCCTGCGCCCGCGCCCGCGCCCGATGCGACGGCGGCCGCCGCCGCCGGCCAGAAAAAAGCCGAAAACACAACCGGCGGCATTAGTCCGGCCGTGGTCTACATGCAGAACATCAAATCCCAGCTTGACCGCCTGGACAAGGAAGTGGCGGTGATCAAGACATTGCTCACCAAGCAGGAGAGTCAGCAGGCGGGGCTCCTAAATCAGGATAGCCTGATCCTCAAGAAGCTCGAGGAACTTTCCTCGCAAGTCAAAACTGCCGCCCTGGCGCCCGCGCCGGCGGCCCCCGCGCCCGTCGCGGCCACGCCTGCCTCCGCCCCCGCTCCCGCCCCCGCCCCCGCTCCCGCGGAGCCGCCCGCTTCCGCGCCCGATGTCCCCTCCTTCGATCTTCCGATGAAGGCTCCGGAACCCGCCGCTCCCGCCGCGGATATTCTGGGAGACATGGACGCCCGGCCCCATGGGGCGCCGTTGGACGCTCTCATGGCGGGGTCTTCCCTGCCCGAAGCGGTCCCCGAGCCCAACTCTCCCAAGGCCGCCGAACCCGAATCCTCCATGTCCATCCAATTGGACGTTCCTCCCGCCCTGGCCGGGCTGGTCGCAAAGCCCCCGACAGAAGAAGCGCCCCCCGCCCTTTCGATCGAGCCGCCTCCCCCGCCGCCTCCTCCTCCTCCCGCTCCGGTCAAGAATCCCGACGCCACCGTCAAGCTTCCGAATCCGACGCCGATGGTCCTCGAGTCTCTCTCAGAGAAGCCGGCCGACGCGTCGGAAGCCAAGCCCGCCCGCAAGGGCCCGGTCTGGCCGATTTGAAATCCGGACTCTCCCCCTTCGGCCTGATCTCGTCGGCCGGTTTCTGCCTGGCGTTTCCTTTCGCCGCCCAGGCCGCGATGTTTCCCGACGGCGCGTTTTCGCGGAAAGCGGCCGGCTCGGTGGGCGCGGCTTTTCTGAAGTCGCCTCCGGGGGCCCGAAGCATGGGAATGGCGGAGGTCGCCGCCGGAGGCGCCGAGGGCGCGGAGGCGGTTTTTTTCAACCCCGCGGGGCTCGCCCGGCGGCCCGCTCCGGCGCTTTCCGAGGCGGGGATCGGATACAACAATCTCCTGGAAGGGGCGCACTCGGGGGCCCTGGCCTACGCGGCGCCGTTGGGAAAAGGAGCGTTGGGGCTGGGGTTCGTGTATTTTTCGCAGTCCGAACAGACCGCCTACAACGCCCTCGGCGATTCCGCGGGATCTTTTTCCGCCGGGGACATGGCCCTGTCGGCGGCCTACGCGGGCGCGCTGGGCCGCCTCTTGCTTGGCGGCGGCGCCAAGGTGATCCGCTCCTCGATCGACAACGTGTCCGGTTCCGCGGTCGCCTTTGATTTCGGGGCGCAGTTTCTCCGGCTGACCGAGGCCGGGGACGGCCCCGTGGACGTGGGTTGCAGCGTATTCAACCTGGGAAGCCCTCTCAAGCTGGGGCAGGAATCAGATCCACTTCCTTTTCACATCCGCACCGGGGTTCTGTGGCACACCACCCCGTATTTGAAGACCGCGTTCGATTACAACCTCCCGGTGGACAACGACCCTTACCTGACCATGGGCCTGGAGGGCCACGTTCCCCTTCAGCGGCCCAAACCCTGGAAGGCGCTCTTTCGGGGCGGCTACAACCTCCGCTACTCCCGGAAAGTCGAGGGCCTCTCCGGCCTGGCCCTCGGGGCCGGCCTGGATTTCGAGCGGTTTTTCATCGACTACGCCTGGGTCCCCTTCGGCGACATCGGCTCGACCAACCGGTTCTGGTTGGGCTACCGGTTTTAGTGGCCGGCTCCCGTCAACGCCCCCGCCGCCAGTAGCCCAAGAACGCCCGCGCTGGCCCAGAACATCCGCCACTCTTTTTGGGCCGCGAACGCGCCGGCCAACAGGACGACCCGGGACACCGGGGTCGCGATGAGCAAAACGATTCCCCAGTGCAGAAGGCGTTCGCCCATCGGCGCGGCCGTGAACAGGCCCGCCGCCAACAGCAGACCGCTGACGGCGACCCCGGTCCCCAAGAGCCGGGACACGAGGCGGTCCACGAACCTTTCGCGGTCAGCCATGGAAGGCCTTGACGAGCATCCGGATCGAGAGCAGGAGGAGCAGCACCGAGAAGCCCCGTCGGATCCCCGCGTCCTTGAGCCGCAGATTGAGCCAGGTCCCCGCCATTGAACCGCCCAGCACGCCGAGCACGATGAGCGCGGTCGGTTCCGGGAGGACGGCGCCGCGATTGAAATAAAGAAAAGCGCTGGCCGCGGCCGTGACCCCGATCATGAAATTACTGGTCGCCGCGGCCGCCTTCATCGGCAGACCGCAGAACAAATGCATGGCGGGAACTTTGAAAACCCCTCCCCCCACGCCGAGCAGGCCCGACACCGCTCCGGCCCCGAAAGACACCGCCAGGCCGGTCCCCAGCCGGCGAACCTGGTAGACCACGTTGCGCCCCGCGGCGGGATCGAAATATGCGCCGTCCAACAGCCCCGGCTTGGCCGGGGCCCGGTCTTTCGCCGTTTCCCCTCCCTGCCCTTTCCACATCATGATGGAGACGGCGCCCAATAGGGCCCCGAATAGCCCCACCAGCAGGTTCTGCGGGAGTTTTCCCGCCGCGAACGCGCTGAGCACCGCCCCCAGGACCGTGGCCAATTCCAGGACCATCCCGAGCCGGATATTGGCCAGCCCCCGCTCCAGATTGACCGCGGCCACCGCGCTGGAGGTCGCGATTACGGTGACCAGGCCCGTGGCGACCGCGTTGAGCATGGAAAATCCGCAGAAGAGCACGAGGATGGGGATCAGGAACACGCCCCCTCCGATCCCGAACACCGCTCCGAGCAGGCCTCCGCCGAGGCCAAGGAAAAAAAGGACCGCTCCGGTCGTCACGGCAAGCCCTTGTTCAAGGTTTTCAGCATCTCGGCGTGGACGCGCCCGTTGGTGGCCAAAGTCCGGCGCCCGAAATCCTCAAGGGACCGCCACGGGCGGCCCGCGAAATCCGTCACCTTGCCCCCGGCTTCAGCGACCAGAAGAGCGCCGGCCGCCACGTCCCAGGGGCTTAAATTGAACTCCCAGAATCCTTCGGCCCGGCCCGCCGCGATCCACGCCAGGTCCAGGGCCGCCGAGCCGCTCCGTCGGACGTCGTGGCAAGAGACCATGAAGCGGCGGTAGAACTCGACGTAGAATCTGGAGCGCTCCGCCCGGTCATAAGGAAAGCCGGTCACCAACAGTGATTCGGACACGGAGCCAGCCGCGGAAACCCGGATGCGGCGCCCGTTCAAATGGGCGCCCCGTCCCCGGCGGGCGGTGAACCGCTCGCGGCGGAACGGATCGTAAATCCCGGCCAGCACCGGGACGCCCCGCCGCAGCAGGCCGATCGACACGCAGCAGACCGGATAGCCGTGGGCGAAATTGGTCGTTCCGTCCAACGGATCGATGACCCAAAGATAGTCGGAGCCGGTCTTTTTGGCGGCACTTTCCTCGGCCAGGTAATCGTGGCCGGGGAACGCCCGGCGGATCGTCGCCAGGACGGCCTCCTGGCTTTCGAGGTCGGCGGCGGTGACGAGGTTGGCCCTTCCTTTGTAGCCGACCCCGACTTTCCCGAACTTGCGCCGCAGCACCCGGCCCGCGCGGGAGAGGGCGGTTCCCAAGACCTTTTCGGCTCGGGCCGGGATCACGCGAGGTTCTCCGCGAGGGCGTCCACTAGTCCCGCCGCCGTCGGTTTCAGGGAAACCGCGCGGGCGACGACGCCGAACTTTTTAAGGGCGGCGGCGGTCACGGGACCCAGGGCCGCCGCCCCTGCCCCTCGAAACAAAGAGCGAAACCCCGAGGCTCCCAAGGCCTTCCGGGCGGCCTTGACGGCCGACGGGGAGGCGAAGGCGACGAGGACCCCGCCGCGGCCGGTTGCGCGGGCCAGGACCCGCCCTCCGGCTTTATCCGGACGGGTCCGGTAGCACGGGGCCAAAGTGACCTTGGCCCCGGCTTTTCTCAGCAGCCGGGGGAGGGCCTCCCTCCCCTCGGCGGCCCGCGGAATGAGGATTTTCCAGCCTCGGACCGCTCCCAGACGCCGTGCCAGGCCCTCCGCTTGATTTTTGGCGGGCTGGACGGCTCCGGGCCAGCCGTGCGCGGCCAGGCTCAGGGCCGTTCCGGGCCCCACGGCGAAAAGACGGAGGGGCCGCGGCAGGGCGCCCAATCGAAGGGATTGTGCCCGGGAAAAGAAGGCTTCTCCGGCGTTGGCGCTGGCGAACACGACGGCGTCGAAGCCGCCGAGGTTCGTCAGGGCCCGGTCCAGGGGCGCCCAGGAATCCGGGGGCTCGATCCGGATCAAGGGGGCCAGGACCACCTTTGCCCCCGCGGCGCGCAGGGCGGCGGCCATCTCCCCCGCCTGATTGCGGGGGCGGGTCAGGATCAAGGTCAGGCCCCGAAGGGTTCCCGCCCCCGACCGCTTGCGAACCATGGGCCATTCTACTATAATGCCCGGACGCCTATGTCGCTCGGTTGGTTCCAGAAGAAATCCACGCCTCCCCCGCCCCCTCCCCCGGAGCCGATGCCCCAGGAGAAGGCCTCCTCGCCCGCCGCCGGATCGGCCAAGCCGTCCAAGGGCAAGGCCAAATCGTCTCCGGTTTCCGAGCTTTTGAGCGAGGACGTGATCCTGGTGGCCCAGCCCGGCCAGGACAAGGGAGCCCTTCTGGAGGGCCTGGTCACGGCCCTTTGCGCCAAACACGGATTCTCGAACAAGGACGCGCTCCTGGCCAAGGTGGTCGATCGGGAGAAATCGGTCAGCACCACCTTGGATACCGGTTTGAGCCTTCCCCACGCGCGCCTGGAATCGATTTCCCGGATCGTGGCCGGGATGGCCTTGGTCCCCCAGGGGATTGCGGATCCCCAATTGGTGATCCGGGTCATGTTCTTGTTTTTCTCCCCGGATAAACAGGAGTTCATCCAGCCCCACCTGCGGATGCTCCGGGAAGTCTCCTTCTTCTTCCAGCCGGATCTGGTGGAGCAGCTTTCTCAAGCGGCGACCCCCGCGGCGGCCCTGGAGTTGATCCGCCGCAAAGAAGCCTGACGGCCCTCGTGTCCAGCAAGCGAGCCAAGGTCCGGGTGACGAGCGTGGTGGTGCTGACCACCGCGATGCTGACCTTCATTCCCTTCTGGCGGGCCGCCGCGATCGTGCTCTGCGACATGGCCTCCACCGCTTGGTACATCGGCGGCATTTCCGAGAAAGCCGTCGGCCCGGCCGCGCCCTGGGCCATCCTGGCCGTCATGCTCTTCTCGGCCTGCGTGCTGGCGATGTACGTCGAGGCCTCCAGCATGTTCGTCCGCGGCGGCGTTTACAAGGTGGTCAAGGAGTCCATGGGGGGCACCATGGCCAAACTTTCCGTCTCGGCCCTGATGTTCGACTATGTTTTGACCGGGGCGATCAGCTCGGTCTCCGCGGGGCAATACGTGGCCGGCCTGCTCAACAGCCTTTTCCCGTTGGTCAACATCGGTTGGAAGCTCAATCCCGCGATCTTCGCCTCGCTTTTCGCGGTGGGGGTCACCCTGTATTTCTGGGAGCAGAACATCCGGGGCATCGAGGAATCCAGCGACAAGGCCTGGAAGATCATCCGGCTGGTGGCGGTCATGGGCCTCGTCGTCTTCGCCTGGGGGGCGGCCACCGCCTTGGTCCGGGGATTTCATTGGCCTTCCCTGGAGTTGAGCTTCACGCCCGATTCCTTGGGCTGGCTCAAGAATTCCGATTGGCACCGGAGAATCGGCGCGGTCGGAATGTTGATCGCCTTCGGCCACGCCTTCCTCGGCATGAGCGGGCTGGAAACCCTTGCCCAAGTGTACCGGGAGATGGAGGCGCCCAAGCTGTTCAATCTCAAACGCGCCGCGATCATCATTTTTGTATTCGCCTTTCTCCTGACGACCGGAGTGTCTTTCCTCGCGGTGGGCCTGATCCCGGAAGAGTTGCGCGCCCATTATTCGGAGAATCTCCTGGCCGGGTTGGCGATGTCGATGCTTGGGCCGCACTGGCTGAGGCTGGCGCTGCAGGCCTTCGTCGTGCTGGTGGGAGCCGTGATCCTGGCGGGGGCCGTCAACACCGCCATCATGGGCGCCAACGGGGTCATGAACCGCCTGGCCGAGGACGGCGTGCTTCCCGATTGGTTTCGGTTTCTCCACCACCGCTACGGGACCACCCATCGGATGGTCAACCTCATCGTGGCGATGCAGATCGGGACCATTCTGCTCTGCCGGGGCGACCTGTATCTTCTGGGGGAGGCCTACGCCTTCGGGGTGATCTGGAGCTTCGTTTTCATGTCCCTGGCGGTCGTGGCGCTTCGCTTCAAGGATCGGGGGGCCCGGGAATGGATGGTTCCGTTGAACCTTCGCATCGGCGAAACTCAATGGCCGGTCGGACTTTCCTTCATCTTCGCGGTCCTTTTGGCGGTCGGCGGCGTGAACTTGCTGACCAAGCGGGTCGCAACGATTTCCGGCCTGATATTCACGGCGTTTTTCTTCATCCTGTTCTACATTTCGGAGCGGATCAACCGGAAAGCGGGCGGGCATTTGGCCCAGGACCACCGCGAAAAGCTCAATCTCCGCCACGCCCCGGACCTTTCCACCGCGATCGGGGCGATCGTCAAGCCGAATCGGGTGCTGGTCGCCCTGGCCGATCCCAACCGCCTCGCCCACCTGTCCAAGGCGTTGGAAACCTTGGATTCCGAGACTACGGACTTGGTCGCCATGCATTCCAAGGTCGAACGCGGCCTGGGTTTCGAAGGTGAAATGACCGCCATGGGCCCCGAGGAGGAGCTTCTCTTCACGCGCGTGATCACCCTGGCGGAGAAAAGCGGAAAAACCGTCATCCCCCTTTTGGTCGTGTCCAAGGATCCCGCCTACGCCGTCTCCCAGGCGGCCCAGGCCGTCGGCGCCCAGGAAGTCGTCATCGGAATCTCCGGCCGGGTGAGCCTGGAGGTCCAGTTGGAGCGCCTGGCCATGACCTGGGGCGCACAGCAGACCAAGGAGAGCCAGCCGGTCCGGTTCCGGATATTGGGCGACGGCAAGGAGATGACGGTCGACCTCTGATGAGCGTTCTTCGCATTACCAAGCACGGTGAGGCGGTTCTGCGCAAGGCCGCCGAGCCCGTGGATTACGGGGCCCTTAAAAAGGATCTTCCGCGCCTGCTTCGGGACATGTGGGCGACGATGCACTCCGTCAACGGGGTGGGTTTGGCCGCGCCCCAGATCGGACTTTCCCTGCGTCTGGCGGTCATCGACGTGCGGCCGGAAGGCAAGCGCCAGCCTTTGGTGCTCATCAACCCCGAGATTCTCTCCTTGGAAGGCGGCGTGCACGAGGAGGAAGGCTGTCTGTCCCTGCCGGGTCTGTACTCCAAAATCACGCGCTCCGTCCGGGCCCGCATCCGCGCGCTGGACGCCCGCGGCGAGCCTTACGAAATGGAGGGCACGGGCCTGTTGGCGCGGGCCTTTCAGCACGAGACCGACCATTTGGACGGCAAGCTCTTTATCGACCACCTTCCCTTCGAGGCGCGCCTGCGGGTCCAGGGCATTCTCAAGGACCTCAAGAAGAACTGGTCGTGAGGATAGTGTTCTTCGGGACCCCGGAAACGGCCGTCCCTTTTTTGGAGGAGGCCGTGCGCGGGCACGAGGTCGCCGCGGTCGTCAGCCAGCCCGACAAGCCCGCCGGGCGCGGTTTGTCGGTGGCTCCGACCCCGGTCAAGAAGCGGGCCCTGGAACTGGGCTTGAAAGTTCTCCAACCGGCCCGTCCCTCGGACGCCGCCTCCGAATTGGCCGCGCTGAACTGCGACCTGGCCGTCGTGGTGGCCTACGGGCGGATCCTCAAGCCGGACATTCTCTCGGCGGCCCGCCTCGGGGCGATCAACGTCCATTTCTCCCTCCTGCCCAAGTACCGCGGGGCCGCGCCGGTCCAATGGGCCTTGGTTCATGGGGAGAGCCGGACGGGGGTGACGATTTTCTGGCTGGACGAGGGAATGGACACCGGGCCGGTCCAATTGGTCCGAGAGACCCAGGTCGGGCCCGAGGAGGACGCCGGCGCCTTGCTGGCCCGGCTGACCCGGATAGGGACCGAAGGCTTGGGGGAGGCGCTTTCCGATATCGCGGCCGGACGGGTCCTGCGAACCCCCCAATCCGGATCTCCGAGCCTGGCCCCATTGATCCAAAAGGAAGACGGCCGGCTCTCTTTCCAGCAGGCGGCGGCCCGCATCCACGACCGCGTTCGGGGGCTGTCCCTTTGGCCTAAAACCTGGCTGGAGCTCTCCGGCGCCCCGCCCCGCCGACTGGGGATCGTCAAAACCGCCCTGGGAGAGGGGGTTTCCTCTTTCCCCCCCGGGACCATCATCTCCGTTGATCGTTCCAGGGGGATTTTGGTACAATGCTCGGACGGCAGCCGCCTGTGGGTCGTCCTGGTTCAGCCTGAAGGAAAAAAGCCGGTCCCCGCTGCGGATTTCTTGAACGGCTTGCGTCTGGCCCCGGGCGATCCGTTTCCGGCGGCCTAAAAAAAGACCATGCGTTTGGGGATGGCTCGACCGTTTGAAAAGCTCGCCGTCTTGGCCGCTTTGGGCGGCTTGGCGTATTATATGTTTCAGTGGGGTTTGGAGGGAGTGATTCACAACCGTGCGATACAGACCGTGCCGGATCTCCGGAGCCGTTCCTTGGGGGAGGCCTTGACCGTCTTGGCCCCTCTCAACCTCGGCGTCCGCAAAGACGGCAGCGAGTTCGATTCCTCGGTCCCCGTCCAGGCCATCCTACGGCAGGATCCTCCCGCAGGCACCGTGGTCCGGGAAGGCAAGATCGTCCGCGTGGTCCTCAGCCAGGGCGGCGAGACGGTATTCGTTCCGGGCCTGGTGGGGCTGCCCCTGCGCAACGCCGGGATGCTGCTGCGGCAGAATCAACTTTCCCTGGGTGAGGTCGCCGAATCCTATTCCCTCCGGGTCGAGAAGGGGCAGGTCATGTCCCAGGACCCGAAGGCGGAGGCCAGCGTCGAGCGAAATTCCCTGGTTTCCGTCAGCGTCTCCGCCGGCGAGCCTCCGTCCGGGGTGAGCCTGATTCCCGATTTCCTGCGCAAGGACGTGTCCGAGTTCGAAGCCTGGGCCGCCTCGGAGGGCCTGCAGGTCAGCGTCTCCAAGGACGCGACCTCGTTGTTTCCCGCCGGGACCGTCCTGAGCCAAGCGCCCGCCCCCGACACCGTTCTGCCCTCCGACCGCAAGGTCGCCGTGGCGGCGGTCGTCAGCGGGCGCGCCAGCAAGGAAGGGCCGGCCGGAGCCCCAGCCAAGACTTTTCACTACGAACTTTCCCAGGGAGGCAACGAGAGCTTGGTCCGCATCGTCGTCGCCGACAAATACGGCGAGCGGGAGCTCTTCAACGGCCTGCGGCGGCCCGGTTCCAAGATCGACATCCCCCTTCAAGAGACGGGGGGCGCCCGCGTGAAGATTTTCCTCAACGGCATCCTGGTCGAGGAGCGGGACCTGTGACGGCTCCCCAGATCGTCCCTTCGCTTCTTGCCGCCGACCCTTCCCGCTTCGGGGAGTGCCTGCGGCGGGTCAAGGACGCGGGGGCCGAGTGGGTCTCGGTGGACGTCATGGACGGGCATTTCGTGCCCAATCTGAGCTTCGGCCCGGACCATGTCCGCATGGCCAAGGCCGAGGGTTTTTTCGTGGACGCCCACCTGATGGTCGCCAACCCCGAGACCGCGGCGCCGTGGTTCGCCAAGGCCGGGGCCGACGTGGTCACCGTCCATTGGGAGGCGTGCGCCGATCCGCGCGCCGCCGTCCGACTGCTCCGGTCCCTGGGCTGTGGAGCCGGACTGGCCGTCAAGCCCGCCACTCCCGTGGAGCCCATCCTTCCCATGGTCGGTGAGTTGGATCTGGCCTTGGTCATGACCGTCGAGCCGGGTTTCGGCGGAGCCAAATTTCTGGAAGGAGTGCTTTCGAAGGTATCCGCCCTTCGCTCGGCGGTGTCCAAATCCGGACGAAAAACCTGGATTCAGGTGGACGGCGGAATCAACAAGACGACCGTCGTGGGGGCGGGCCCGGCCCGCGCCGCCCGCCACCTGGGCCGGCCCGGCGGCGTGGGGGGCGACGGCCACGGCGCCGCGTTTCGTGAAATTCGGGAAAACGCCAAAGCGGCGTTCGCATCGGCCGCCTGACGGCGGCGACGAGGAGGAGTGAATATGGCAGTGGTCATTCGTCTGCAGAGAACCGGAAAGCCCAAACAGGCCTATTTCCGCGTCGTGGCGATCGAGAAGGGCCGGGGCGCCGCCGGCAAGCCGATCGAGGTCATCGGGTCCTACAATCCGAGGCTCGACAAGGCCTCCGACAAGCTTCAGTTGAGCCCGGAGCGCTACGAGCATTGGGTCACGCGGGGGGCGCAGCCTTCCGAGACCGTCGCGACCTTGGTCAAGTCCATGAAAAAGGCGGGAGCCGCGAAATGAAGGAACTGGTGCTTCACATCGCGAAGGGCCTGGCGGGCCATCCCGAGCAGGTGCGGGCCACGGAGAGCACGGAGGATGGAGTCCTGCAGATCCGCCTCACCGTTTCGGAGGAAGACAAGGGCCGGATCATCGGCAAGCAGGGCAAGGTGATCAAGGCCATCCGCACGGTCGTCCAGGCGGCGGCCTCCGCGGAAAACCTGCGGACCATGGTGGAGGTCGACTAGCTCCGGTGAAAATCGACGTCGTCACCCTGTTCCCGGGCATGTTCGCCGGCCCCACGACCGACAGCATCGTGGGCCGCGCGCGCGCCTCGGGCCGGCTCGAGCTGGGTTTCGCCAATCCCCGGGATTTCACCCCGGGCAAGCGCGGCTCGGTCGACGACCGCCCGTTCGGCGGCGGCCCGGGGATGGTCCTGGCGCCCGGCCCCCTGCGGGCCGCGGTCAAGAGCGTGGCGCGCAAAGACAGCCGCGTCGTGCTCCTGTCGGCCTCGGGGGCGCGTTTCAACGCCGCAACGGCCCGCCGGTTGTCGGGCCTGCCCCACGTGGTCCTGGTCTGCGGCCATTACGAAGGCATCGATGAAAGGGCCTCCCGGTTGTTCGACGAGGAAATTTCGATCGGCGATTACGTCTTGACCGGAGGGGAATTGCCCGCGATGGTGGTCATCGACGCCGTCGCCCGCCTGCTCCCCGGCGTCCTGAAAAAGCGCGAGGCCGTGGAGGCCGAGTCCTTCGAGGGGCCGACCTTGGATCATCCCCAATACACCCGTCCGCGAGTTTGGCGCGGCCGCCGCGTTCCCGCCGCGCTATTGTCCGGCGACCACGCGCGGATCGCGCAATGGCGCAAACGGGCCGCGCTGGCCGCGACCCGCCGCAAGCGTCCCGATTTGTTGGCAGCAGGAGACTAGGAGTTCTCAGGAGAAACATATGGTTGCGCAACCGCTGGAAAAGAAGACCCCGGAGTTTCGTCCGGGAGACACCGTCAAGGTGATCATCAAGGTCGTCGAAGGCGAGAGCGAAAGGCTTCAAACCTTCGAGGGCACCGTCGTGAGCCGCCGCGGGTCCGGGGTCTCGGAGAGCTTCACCGTCCGAAAAACCTCCTTCGGCGTCGGGGTGGAGCGGACCTTCCCCATCCACTCCCCGCACATCGACAAGATCGAGCTGGTGCGCAGCGGACGCGTTCGCCGCTCGCGCCTCTACTACCTGCGCGGGTTGACCGGAAAGGCCGCCCGCCTGCTGGAAGACGAGGGCCGCGCACAGCCGGCCCCCGCCAAGGACTCTTCCTCCGCCCCCGCCGCTCCCGCGCCGAAGGCCTCCGAGCCTCCGTCGTCCTCCCCGAAAGGAGAGGCTCGGGCGATGGGCGTGGCCGCCAAGTCCTGACCCAAACCACCGGGTGCTGGCGCGCGCTCGTTACGACCGGCGACTGGCCGAGGCCCACGGGGCCTCGGCCGTCGTCGGCGTGGACGAGGCGGGCCGGGGCCCCCTGGCCGGACCCCTCGTCGCCGCCGCCGTCCTCCTTCCTTTCCCCCTTCCCCGGGGCTTAAGCCTCGCGAGGGATTCCAAGCGCCTGGCCCCAGCCAGGCGCCGTCTTTTGTTCCGTAGGATCCGTTCCCAAGCCGTCGTTTCCGTTTCTTGGGCCTTTCCTAGCGAGATCGAGCGCGTTAATATTCTCAATGCCTCTTTATCGGCCATGGGCCGCGCCGCCGTTCGTGCGGCGGGGACCCGCAAGGTCGTCGTGGCTGTGGACGGCCCCCGCCGGATCAATAACTTCCCCCTTCCCCAGGAGCCCATCATCGGCGGCGACGACCTCTCCCTGGCCGTGGCCTGCGCCAGCATCGTGGCCAAGGTCGTGCGCGACCGCTGGATGGAGCGCCTGGACCGGCGCTTTCCCGGCTACGGCTTGGCGCGTCATAAGGGCTACGGCACCGCCGCTCACCTGGAAGCTCTCCGCCGCCTGGGGCCGGCACCCATCCATCGCCGGGATTTCGCGCCCGTGGCGGCCTTGGCGGGCGGCCGTTTTCCGGCCGCGGAACCGGCCGACTCCGCCGCGTAGCCTCGATTTCCGGGGAATTCGACTGACTTCGAGGTCCTCCCGGCTCCCTGTTGCCCTACCTGAGGAACCTCCCGCGCCCCCTCTAGGATTGATGGCCTATTTACCATCAATCCCAGAGGGACTCCGGGGGTTTCAACGGAGGTCCGTGGGGGTTCTGGGGGACTCTCTAGAGCCTTCCCCGGGGGCCCCCGGGACGCCCCCCCCATCGTCGGTGGAATGGAACCTTTTCGGGGGTTCGCTCGTATTATAGGTATGGAGAAATCGAGCGTCGTGTCGGGCCGGGAAGTCGAAGAGGCGGCGGCCCGGATCTTGGAATCCAAAGGGTTCGTGATCCTGGAGCGAAATTTCCGAACCCGCAGGGGCGAGATCGACCTGATCGCCCGCGACGGCCAAGAGTTGGTCTTCGTGGAGGTCAAAGGCCGAACGAGCTCCGGCTTCGGCGGGGCGGCAGGGGCGGTGGGAGCGCTCAAGCGCCTGCGGGTGATCGGCGCGGCCCGGACCTTCGTCGCGGCGCGGAGGTTGGACTGCCCGATGCGCTTCGACGTGGTGACCTTCGAGAAAGGCCGGTGGGAGCATCTGGCGGGCGCGTTTTGGGAGGGTTGGTAGATGGGGCGGCGAACCACGGGCACTTTGTCGGACCGGCGGGCCATCAACCAATTGATGCTCCACGCGGGAAAGATTCCGCCGGGGCTGCGGTTATCTCCGGGGAGGTATGTCCGTGCCTTGCGCGCTTATTTGCGTATGAGCCAGGCCGATTTGGCGGGGCTGAGCGGGATAAACCAGAAAAACATCGCCGGGGTGGAGGCGGAACGCGCGGGGGTTCGGCTGGAGACGATCCGCCGCCTTCTCGACGCCATGTCCTGCGGTCTGTTGGTCCTGCCTTTGCCGCGCGGGCGCCTGGGCGACGTCGTCGGCGATCGGGAGTCGGCCAAATGGGGGCCCGGTGAACGGTGGACGGGACCGGACCTGATCCCGTTGTCGGCGTACGCGCGGCCGACCCTTAGTCGAGGTTTCTAAGGGCGGCTTCGACGATGTGGGGGGAGGACAGGCCGTGGCGGTCGTAGAGCTCGGCGGGCGCCCCGGATTCGCCGAACTCGCGGGCTCCGACCACGACGACGGGCACGCCCAGGCCCTTTTGGGCCGCGGCCTCGCAGACCGCCGAGCCCAGGCCGCCGACGACGTTGTGGTCCTCGACGGTGACCAGGCGGGCGGAATCCTTCGCGTAGCGCTCTACCGCCTCGGCGTCGAAAGGCTTGAGGGAGCAGACGTTGACGACCCGGGCCGCGAAGCCCTTGGGCTGGAGCTCCTTGGCGGCCTTCAGGGCCTCGGGAACGCCCCCGCCGGAGGCGAAGATGGTGGCCTGAAAGTGAGCGGGCTTGGGGGAGGGCTCCCAGATCAGGTCGGCCTTGCCGATTTGGAATTTGTAATCGGGGGCGTGGCAGTCGTCCATTTTTTGGCGGGTGAGGCGGATGAAAACCGGCCCGTCGTGCTTGACCATCCACTCCACGGCCTGCTTGGTCTCCAGCGCGTCGCCGGGCTGAAGGACCGTCATGTTGGGCAGGCAGCGCATGGCGCCGACGTCCTCCAGGCCCATCTGGGAGGTGCCGTCCTCGCCGATCCCCAGGCCGGCGTGGGTGCCGACCAGCTTGACGTTGGTCTTGTTGTAGGCCGCCGCGATGCGGATGGTCTCCAGGCGCCCGATCAAAAAGCAGGAAAAGCTGGTGACGAAGGGGACCTTGCCGCTCAAGGCCAGGCCGGCGGCGACGCCGATCATGTTCTGCTCGGCGATGCCCAGCTCGAAATGCCGCTCCGGAAATTTCTTGGAGAAGGCTTGGGTCATCGTGGACTTGGAGAGGTCCGCGTCCAGGACGACGATCTCCGGGTGCGTGGCGCCCAGTTCCAGAACGGCCTCGCCGAAGGCCTCCCGAGTGGCCTTAGCGGGCATTTTGGATCTCCTGGACGGCCCGGTCGGCCTCGTCCTTCTTGGGGGATTTTCCGTGCCAGTCGATGGAGTGCTCCATGAAGGACACCCCCTTGCCCTTGACCGTGCGGGCGACGATCGCCAGCGGGCGCTCGCGCGGCTTGCGGGTTTCGGCCAGGGCACACTCGATTGCGTTGAGGTCGTGCCCGTCGATCTCTCGGACCTCCCAGCGGAAGGCCTCTAGTTTGGATTTGAGGGGTTCGATGTCCATGACCTCGGAAGTCGGGCCGTCGATCTGCCCGTTGTTGAAATCCACGATCGCCGTGAGGTTGCCGAGCTTGAATTTGGGAGCCGACATGAGCGCTTCCCAAACCTGGCCTTCCTGCATTTCCCCGTCTCCCAGGACGACGTAGGTCCGGAAATCTTTTTTATCGAGCTTGGCCGCCAGGGCCATCCCGACGCCGACCGACAGTCCCTGGCCCAGCGAGCCGGTGGACAGCTCGATGCCCGGCAGGCGCAGGCGGTCCGGGTGGCCCTGGAGCGGACTGCCGAGCTTTCGCAGGGTCATGAGCTCGGCCTTGGGAAAGTAGCCGGTGTGGGCCATCACCGCGTAGAGCGCCGGGCAGGCGTGTCCTTTCGAGAGGATCACGCGGTCCCGATCGGGCCAGGCCGGCCGCTTGGGATCGTGGGTGAGAAAGCGGGTGTAGAGGACGGTCAGGATGTCGATGATCGACAGGGAGCCGCCCGGGTGGCCCGAGCCGGCGGCCTCCAGCATGCGGATGATGTCGACCCGAAGCGAGCGGGTCAGGGCTTTGAGATCAGAAGTTTGGGCGGCGGCGGTGGTCGGCACGGCCGGTATTATTGGAAATTTAGTATGATCAATCAAGGAGCCCACCATGGAAATCAAGACCTACGTCGGATCCATCCGCAGAGCCGCCGCCTACGTCCGCTCACGGGCCCCGTCGGCCAATCCCAAGATCGGAATCATCCTGGGCAGCGGCCTTTCCCACGCCGTGCCCGAGCTCCGCGGCGCGGAAACCATTCCCTACTCCCAGATCCCCGGCTTTCCCCGGACCACGGTGGCCGGCCATGAGGGCAAGTTGATCCTCGGCCAGTATCCTTCCAAGGACGGAGGCGTCGGCGTGGCCGTCATGCAGGGCCGCTTCCATTATTACGAGGGCCACTCCATGGAGAACATCGCCCTCCCGGTCCGGATGCTGGAGTACATGGGCCTCAAGACCTTGATCATCACCGCCGCGGTGGGCGGCATGCGCCCCAACATGCGCCCCGGCCAGCTGGTCGTGGTCAGCGACCACATCAATTTCATGGGCCGCAATCCCCTCCGGGCGTTTCACGAGGAGGAGTTCGGGGAAATGTTCCCCTCCCTCACGGACGCTTACGACCCCGCCCTGCGCAAGCTCGCCCTGGCGGTGTGCAAGAAGCGGAAGATTCCGTCCTCCGAGGGGGTCTACGTCTCGGTGGGCGGTCCTTCCTACGAAACCCCGGCCGAGATCCGCGCCTTCCGGACGATGGGCGGCGACGTGGTCGGCATGTCGGTGGTGCCGGAGGCCATCGTGGCCCGGCAGATGAACGTCCGGTGCTTGGTCATCTCCTGGGTCTCCAATCTCGCCGCGGGCCTCAAGGGCTCCACCATGAGCCATCCCGATGTGCTGGCCCTGGGCAAGCAGGTCTCGGGCCGCCTGCAAACCGTCATCCAGGACTTGCTCGGACAGATCAGGTAACCGCGCCATGCGGATGGTCGACCTGATCGCCCGCAAGCGCCGCGGGGAGACCCATGACCCCGCCGAACTCGAGTTCATCGCCCGGGCCGCGGCCGACGGCAAAGTCCCCGACTACCAGTTTTCCGCGTGGCTGATGGCCGTCTGCTGGCGGGGCATGACCGAGGCCGAGACCACGGCCCTGACCAAGGCGATGGCCGCCTCGGGGGCCCGCTTTAAACGCGGCGAGTTCGGAAAAGCCGCGGTGGACAAGCACTCGACCGGCGGCGTCGGGGACGGGATTTCCCTTCCCCTGGCCCCCCTGGTGGCGGCCGCGGGGCTGGCTGTGCCGATGATGTCGGGCCGGGGCTTGGCCCACACCGGCGGAACCTTGGACAAGCTGGAATCCATCAAGGGGATGAAGGTGGCTCTTCCCATGTCGGCGATCCGCCGGCAGATGGCGCGCCTGGGCCTTTGCATGTTCGGGCAAAGCGCCGACATCGCTCCCTCCGACCGGCGCCTCTATTCCATCCGGGACGTGACCGCGACCGTCGAGTCCCTGCCGTTGGTGGTCTCCAGCATCCTCTCCAAGAAGGCGGCCGAGGGCCTGGACGCCTTGGTCCTCGACGTCAAGGTCGGTTCCGGGGCCATTTTCCAGGAACCGGCGCGGGCCCGCGAGGCCGCCCGGGCCATGGCCGCAACCGCCCGCCGTCTGGGGATGAAATGCGCGGCTCTGCTCACCGCCATGGACCAGCCCCTCGGCTTGCAGATCGGCAACGCCCTGGAGATTCGCCAGGCCGTCGAAATCCTTCAAGGAGACCGCCGGGCCTCGGATTACCTGGAGTGCCTCTTGGCCCTGGGAGGTTGGATGCTCCACCTTGGCGGCAAATCCCGCTCTTGGGAAGAGGGCGCCGCGCGCCTGGAAAAATTGATCGCGGACGGCTCCGGCTTGGCCCTGTTCCGGAAAATGGTGCAAGCCCAAGGAGGCGATCCCCGGGTCGTGGACGATCCCGGCCGTCTGCCGCGGTCTCCCCTGAGCCTGCGGGTCGCGGCGGGGTCGGACGGTTTCATTTCCTGGATGGACGCCCGGACGGTGGGGCGGGCCGGCATCGTGCTCGGGGCCGGGCGGGCCGCCAAGGAGGACCGTCTGGACTTCGGGGCCGGCATCACCTTGGAGCGCAAGGTCGGGGCTCGGGTCCGGCGCGGGGATTTGGTGGCGACGCTTTACGCCCGCGACGGGGCGAGGCTCAAAGAGGCCGAAGCGGTCTTTCTGTCGTCCTTGAAATATTCCCCCAAGGCCCCGCGTCCCGGGCCGGTGGTCAAAGAGGTCATCCAATAATGGCGCCTAAATTCCAGATCTGCGAGCATCCTCTCATTCAGGAGAAATTGGCCGTCCTTCGGGACCGCCGGACCCCGCCGGAAGCCTTCCGCGTGGCCATGGAGGAGGTCGGTTCTTTGATGGGCTACGAGGTTCTGCGCAACCTCAAGACCCGAAAGTCGGAGGTTTTGACCCCCCTGCAGAAGGCCCCCGCCCAATACGTGGACCAGCCGGTGGCCCTGGTGGCCGTTCTTCGGGCCGGGCTGGGCTTTTTGCCCGGCCTTCTGCGGTTGTCCCCCGCCGCGCGGATCGGGCACATCGGCCTCTACCGCAATGAGGAGACCTTGAACCCGGTCCGCTATTACGTGCGCCTGCCCAAGGACATCAAGAACTGCTTCACGGTCCTGCTCGATCCCATGCTGGCCACCGGCGGCTCGGCCGTGGAGGCCATCCACATCCTCAAGACCGACGGGGCCCGGCAGATCTGCCTGCTGAGCCTGATCGCCTCCAAGGCCGGGGTGAAGCGGGTCCATGAGGCCCATCCCGACGTCGCCATTTACTCCGCGGGCTTGGACCCGGTCCTCAACAAGAAGGGCTATATCGTCCCCGGCCTCGGGGACGCGGGCGACCGGCAGTTCGCCACCTAAGTCACCCCGAACGCGCTTCTTTCCTACAACGGCCAATAAAAGAACCGCCCCGCTTTCGCGGGGCGGTTTGGTCTGGTTTTTGGTTATGGTCCGGAGAGACTTGGTTAGGCCTTCTTACCGCACTTATTGGGCCACACGCAGGGGCTGAACTGCGCCACGGTCACGGGCGCCTCGACGGTTTTGGCGCACTTGTTGGGCCAAACGCAGGGCCGAAACTGCGCGGTCTGGACGGGGGCTTCCACGGCGCACTTGTTGGGCCAAACGCACGGCCGGAACTGGGCGGTGGAGGCGGGGGCGGTGTTTGCGGCGGCGAGGCTCAGCGTCAGGATCAAATCTAGCATGGGTATATTCTAACCCCTCGCCGGAAAATTCCCTATGAGTCCGGTCAAGCCTTATAGTTGATCTGGGTCAATAGTGGTGGCGGTGCCCGCCGTGGCGTTGCCCGCCGTGGCGGTGCCAGGGATCGGTGAACGCAGTTGACCAAGTTTGATCCCTGGCACCGGCACCTAGGTTACTTCGGCGAAACTACTGCGCCGCGCCGGAGATGGTCTTGAGCTGCTCTTCGTTGAGGATGACCAGATCCTTGTCCTTCTTGCGGAGCAGGCCCCGGATCTCGAAGTCCTTGAGCAGGCGCACCGTGGTCTCGATGGTCAGGCCCGCCATCTCCCCCAGGTCCCGGCGCTTGAGGCCGACCACCACCGGCTTGGGCTTGGCGGGGGTCATCATCCGCAGAAGGACGTCGGCCAGGCGGCCCCGGGCGGGCTTGAAGGCGATGTCGCGGGCTTTGTTCTCTCCCATTCGGACGTCCATGGCCAGGGCGCGAAGGAGCGCCACCGCGGAGTACGGGAATTTGACAAGGAAGTTCAGGAAGGTTCTTTCGTCGACCATGGAAACGACCGCCGGGTCCAAGGCCTCGGCCGTGCTGGTGTAGTCCCCCTGCGCCAAAAACGAGACGTGTCCGAGAAGATCCCCGGGGGATTCCACCCGGGTCGTCAACTGCTGGCCGGTGCGGCTCGACTTGTAAACCTTGACCCGGCCTTTGCAGACGACGTAGATGCCCTGCGGCTTGGTGCCTTCGTAGAAGACGACTTGGCCTTCTTTGAACGCGTTGGCCACCCGCATGTCCTTCCAGTACCGCTTGGCTTCCTTGGTGCCCAAAAGCTCGTAATAACAGCTTTTTTTATAGGGGCACCATTCGCAGTTGGGAGCTTCCTTTTTGGAGTAGGCCATGATCCCCGTCGAGCGACGGGAGGCCTAGGGTATCATTTAGGCCCGCGGGCGAGCAAGAGTTCCGGCCGGTCCGTCTACCGGCGGGCCGTAAGCCGGTCCTGGAAGGTTCCCAGGATCGACTTGAAGCCCGGCATTTCGCGGATCCCGTCGAGCTCCGAGTCGGTCTTGGCCAGGAGCATGAGCTTGCGCAGTTCCCCTTCGGAGGGGGCGTTGCGGAAGGACTCGCCCAGGGCCTTGAGGGCGTTGGAGAACTTTCCGTCCACCGAGTAGGCCAAGGCCAGCTGGTAGTGGGAGTTGGCGTTTCCGGGCATTTCCTGGACCGAGTAGCGCAGGGCCTTGACCGCTCCGGAGGTCAGGCCGAGCTTGTTGTAGGAGACGCCCATCCGCTCGTAGATCAGGGAAACCTGGGTCGGGTTGAGGGACTGGGTTTCCTGGTTGATCCCCAAGGTCTCGTTGTAGGCGTCCACGGCTTCCCGGAAGCGGCCGAATTTGAACTCCTCGTTGGCTGCCGACATCCGCCGCATCACAGCCGACTCCTGGGAGGTCTCGGAGATGATCCGGCTCCGCTGGTCCCCGGAATCCTTCACCGAGTCCCGCATGGCCAACTGGGGCGCGTCCTGCATGTCCGGCCCCTCCTCGGAGGAGTCCGCGGCCGAGCCGTCGTACTCGGCCAACAGGCGGCGGTGGAGCGGGCTCTTGAGCATCGCGGAGAAGTAAGGATCGGTTTTGAGCAGGCGCATCACCGACTCCTCCTTCTTGATCTGCTTGGCCTTGCGCAGGGCCAGGGCCATGTTGGCGGCCGACCGGGGCTGGTCGCCCAGCCGGTAGCGCATGCGGGCGGCGTAAAGAGGGAGCAGGGGGTTGTTGGGCGCCAGGGCGAAGGCCTTTTTATAGGCGTCCACCGCCTTGTCGTTGGCGTCCAAGGCCTCGTAGGACAGGGCCAGGCTGTGGTAGAAGCGGTGGGGCTGGTTCACCGATTCCAGCTGGGGATCCAGGGCCAGGACCACGGAGTAGGCGCGGACGGTCTCGGCGGCGTCGTCCCGGGAGGCCGATTCGGGGTCGCCCCCGAGAAAGCCCCGCTGGTAGTGCGCGTACCCTAGAAGGAAGTGGGCGCCGGCGTTTTTGGGATCGAGCTTGGCGGCCCGGTGGAACATGTCGATGGCGTCGGCGTACTGCTGGGAGTCCATGCTCTGGAGGCCTTGGCTCAAGGCTTTCTTGGCTTTGGCGGCGGGGGCCATGGCGTTTGCGGAATTCGCCCCCAGGATCGAGAGAGTGGTGAGCACGGCCGCGAGCTTCAAGTTCTTCATGGTTTTTGTCTCCATGACTATAGCTTAACGGTGTAACGGATTTATGACGAGGGCCGGGGGGCCCGGATGGGCCTAGGTCCAAGGGCCTATGCCTGATTTTGCCTTGGCCCGGGCGGACTGCGGCTTGGAGCCGGGGGCCTGCGGACTCCACCCCTCCGACCATGATTTTTGCTTAAATTTTAAGGGTAAATTTCATACTCGGCATGGGCCCAATTATCCTTGATTTATATGCAAAATCGCAAAAAACCCTCGCGGAAGGCCTCTATTCCCTCTCGGCCTTTAAGTGGTATAATGCGGGCCTTCGGTGGCCGTAGCTCAGCTGGTTAGAGCGCTGCGCTGTGAACGCAGAGGTCGGGGGTTCAAGTCCCCTCGGTCACCCCAGTTCTGAGAAGGACGGCCGCGATCGCGTGAAAACGCTTTCGCGGCCCGTCTTTTTCAGAGACGGAGGTCAGCGTGGGGCAGCCGGAGCACGCCAGGCGTATTGAAGTTCGCCCCCGACGGAATAGATCGCATGCGGCGCGCCGATCGAATCCAGCGCGAGGCTCACCTGGCTTGCGCCTGAGGCGACCGTCTCTGTCGTCCACGTGGTATCGCGGCGGCGGTAGACCAGAAGGGGATCCCCCGCGATCAGCGTATGAACGACGCCCTTCGCGTCCACCTGGAGGCCGAGCTGTTTCGCCGAAACGATCCGGGCCTCTCCAATCCTTTCCTTGATCCACTCCTCCCTGGCAAGTCTTGCGTGCCAGGCATATTCCGGCATGTCGATCCCGGCGCCGTGGAGCTCGCTGTAGAGCAAGTGCGGTGTGCCCGTCGGATCGAACGCGATGCGAACATGATTGCCGAAGGGCTCGCTGTTGGCGACAGTCGATGAGCTTACAGAGGCCCCGTCCCAGACGAAATGGAGGAAACTGCGGTCGTGCGGCCCAGCGTACTGCGTGACTGTTCCGTGCAGAGCGCCTGATTCGGCTGCGGCCAAATGGAAGTTCAACGGCATCTGAATTGGACCGAGGCGTTTGACGTTAAACTTTGGATTCCAGCCCGCTAGGAGAATCCCGCTCTCGCCTTCGATAAGGAGATAGGGTTCGCCTTCTTGCGACAACGCGAGCGCGAGAAAGGATGTTCGCAACTTTGTTGCCGTCGGATCGTCATTCCAATCCAGTTCGCGCTGTTTCCATTGACCCGAAATTCGGCACGCAATGACCGCCTTGCCGACTGTGTCCGTCAATACGAGCGCGCACGGCGTTCCGTCCGGTTTGAGGCGGAAGTCCATCGCCGAGCCTACTTGGGAGCCTGGCAGAGACAAAATCTCCTCCAGCGACCAGACACCGTTCGCGCGCGACCCGTAGTTGAGTGCGATGCGGTCGGATGACGGTCGAGAGAGGTACGCCGCGCAGGGGCGGCCTGCGATGTCGAGCCTTAAAACTGGGGCGAAGCCCCGTGCCTTCATCGATTCGCGCTGCCACTCCCGTGAGGGCGCGGGGTCGGGTTTAGGCGTGGCCGAACGTGAGCATCCGGAGAGGGCGGCCGTTAATGCCACCAGGGCTGAGAGCGAACGACGATTCATCTCCCTATTGAACCTAATTTACTATTGCAGGTTCTCGCCTCGTTCAATAAGCGGCCCCCGTGGCCGCCGCGTTGCGGTCAGCAAGGAGGTGAAGATACCCTCGAGCATCGTCGAGCTATCTCTTCCCCCCCCGAAACGGGCCTGGCACGAATTGGCCGCCCGGGCGGCCGCGGACCTGTTGGGCGCCGACCTGCGGGCGGGCCTCTCCTCCGGGGAGGCCGCGCGGAGGCTGGACCTGTGGGGGCCCAACGAACTCATCGAGCGCGGGGGCCGAAGCGCGGCGCGCATTTTGCTGGAGCAGTTCGCGGCCCGGATGATCCTCTTGCTGATCGTCGCGGCCGCCCACGCGGAAGACATTCTTGA
>CAYHPY010000003.1:0-119905 GCA_964358485.1 uncultured Elusimicrobia bacterium | reverse complement strand
CCAGCATTTTCTAATCCGTAAATGAGCCTGAAGGCCGTTGTCGGTCCGGCGTTGCCTTTGGATCCGTTCCCCTCCATTTTTGTCGTTGTTCACTTCGCTACCGAATCTCCGTTGACGTAGGGAGGCTCCGTCGGCCGCCGTTGCCGTTCCCAGGCTTGCGGCCTGCCGCTCGGCCGCGAGCCACGGGCCGGAAGCCCGTAAAAGATGCCGTTTATTGGGCCGAACAACGACTTCGGCGCCGACCGGATCGTCGGCGCCGGGGCATTCGTCCCGGCGTCGCCGGACCGAATGCCTTGGGGAAGACCGCCCCAAGCCCGCCGCATGGAAAAATGATGGCGCCATCATTTTTAAGAAAAAAATACTTTAAAAGAATGGATAATCACAAATTAGGGTCGATATTTTTTTGACAGAAAATATTCCCAAGCGACCGGCGTCGGCCCCTCGGAGGAGCCAGCCGCGCCGCGCGGGCCCCCGGCCAACCCCACTTTCTTGAAGGGCCGATCCCAGGCCGCCCGCATCGCCGCGGCCGCCTCGTTTTCGCCAAGGGAGGGTGCTCCCCGCCTGAGCCCATTTCAGGCTCATCTTGCGTTAGAAACGGCATATCTTCAGGCTCATCTTGCATTGGACAAGTCTGCCCCTTGACAAAAAGGCGCGCATGAACCATACTATAGATTGTAATGAACCATAATATGGTTCACACTGAGGCATCCCATGAAATCAATCACCATCCACGGCATGGACTCGGAGTTGGCGGGGCGCCTGCAACGGCTGGCGCGGGAGTCCGGCTTGAGCCTGAACAAGGCGATCAAAAAATTGCTGTCCCAGGCATTGGGATTGGCTCCCGGGGCCCCCTCCGGGCCGCGGCGTGATTTGAAATCCTTGTGCGGGGTCTGGTCCCCCGTGGAGGCCGAGGCATTCTCCAAGGCCATCGAGGAGTTCGGGCGCGTCGACGGCGAGGATTGGGCGTGAGCGGCGTCCTCGTCGACACCAACGCCTACGGGGCCTTGCTGGCGGGAGACAGGCTCCTGCTGGACGCGCTGACAAGCGCCGAGTCCGTCGCGGTTTCCGTCATCGTCCTGGGAGAACTGCACGCCGGTTTCCGTGGGGGCGGCAGGCGCGTGGAAAACGAGAAGATCTTGGCGGGCTTCCTGGAAAAACCCGGCGTTTCCATTTTGCTCCTGACCGCGGAGACGGCCCAGATTTTCGGCGAGATCAAGTCCGGGTTAAAGCGCGCCGGCACCCCCATCCCGATCAACGACCTCTGGTTGGCGGCCCAGGCGATCGAGACCGGGCGCGTGCTGATCACGCTGGACGCCCACTTTCAACGCGTCCCGGGACTCAGACTCTGGAACGCCTAAACAGACGGATGGCCGCGGCCTAGCCCGCACGCGGGGCGACGGCTCGTCTATTTGATCTAAGTCGCTTCCGCCACGGGCACGGCCTCGTCGAGCATTTCCAGCATGGCCCGCATCATGTCGATGGCCGTGACGATTCCGCAAAGGCGGCGGCCGCGGGTGATGATGATCCGGTGAATGTGCTTCTGGAGCATGATCTTGGCCAGGTCCTGGACGCGGGCGGTCTCCGGAGCCGAGATGACCATCGGGGTCATGACGTCCGACACCCGGGTGAAGTCTGGTTCCTCGATCCTCAGGCCCTGCCTGCCCAACGGGCTGTCGGCCTCGGTGTAGTACATCGGGACCTCCCCGTTGGCCGAATCCCGGTCCCGGCGCACGATGTCGGTCTGGGAGACCACCCCCACCAGCCGGCCGGCGGCGTCCAGAACCGGGGCCCCGGTGATCTGGCGCTCGATGAAAAGCTTGGCCAGCTCACGGATGGTCAGCTCGGGGCCGACGGTGAACACTTTTTTGCACATGATGTCCTTGGCTAGCATTTTCATCTCCTCCATGATTTCACGCCGCGGCCGCCGCGATCACCCGCGGCAGGTGAAAGGCGAATTCGGCCCCGCAGCCGGGACGGGAGCGGAGCTCGATGGCCCCGCCCATCGCGGCCAGGGCTTCCCGGCAAAAAGTCAAACCCAATCCGTTTCCCTGCAGGCGGCCCTCCCGCCGCGCCCGGGCCTGATAGAACCGGTCGAAAATGAACGGAGCGTCCAGGGCGGAAATCCCGGGGCCGGTGTCGCGCACGACCACCTCGACCATCTCCCCCGAGCCGCAGGCCTGGACCTCCACGCGTCCGCCTTCCGGCGTGAACTTGACTGCGTTGTTGATCAGGTTCTGGAGGATGCGAAACAAGAGCTTGGGATCCGCGAAAGCGGCCAGATCCTCCGGGACCCCGAAGCACAGGGTGATCTTCTTGGCCCGGGCCGCCATCGCCTGCTCCTCGACCGCCTCGGCCGCGGTCTTGGCCAGCCCCGTCCGGCGCGGATGGATCGGCATGGCCCCCGCGTCCAACTGGGCCACTTCCATGTACAGGTCCAAGAGCTCCACGATCCGGCGGGAGGAACGCAGGGCGATGGCCACCAAGTCCGCTTCCTTGCCGGTCAAGGCCCGGCCGGCCGGAATGTCCTCGAGCACCATCAACGCCCCGGCGACATTGGTCATGGGATTTCTCAGGTCATGGGCCACCATGTTCCGCCAGTCCTCGCGGTGGCGCTCCAACTCCATCTCGTGAGAGGCGTCCTCCAGAAAGGTGAAAAGCTTCTCCGTGTTCTTGCCGTCGACCAGATCCGTGTGCAGTCGCAGGCAGCGAACCCGCAAATCCTTCCAGCGGTCGGAGCGGCGGATGGAGGCCCCCTGCCACTCGTAGGTCGTCGACGGCCCGTGGCGGCCCTGGACCGTCACGGCGCTTAAGTCCCCGCCGCGCATGCGCATCAGGCAGTGGGCCGCCCGATCCTTGGCGTGGGCGTCGATGAGGTGCGAGCACAGCAGTTCGCAGATTCTCCTGCCTTCGGCCTTCCCTTTTTCAATGTCCATCAGCTTCACGGCGGCCGAGTTGGCGTAGAGAATCACGCCTTCGGCGTCGGAGACGCAGACGCCGTCGGTCAATTCCGCGAAGAGCTTATCCAGTAAATCCACGGTGTACTCCCGAATATTATCCATGCAACACCCCAGCCATGGGCTCAACGCCGCTTCTTTTACGGTCATCCCGAACGGGGAAGCCGCAACGTTTGTTCCCCCGGGCGGGGGAAACGGCTCAGCGGCCCTGGACGGAGAGGTAGCGGGCCAGGTCTTCCAACTCTACTTCGGTGAGCTGGCCCTGGAAGCCGGGCATGGTGGAGTCGGGGTTGGACTTGGAAGGATCGAGGATGTAGCGCTTGATGAAGGTTTTGTCGCGGGCCGAGCCGATCAAGCTGAGATCGGGCCCCGAGTCCTCGCCGATTTTTCCCACGCGGTGGCAGGAGGCGCAATGCTCGGCGAAAAGCTTGGGCGCGGCCTCGGTGAAGGGCTCGCCTTCGATGGACTTGAGGTACGCCACCAAAGCGGAGATCTCATCGTCCAAGAGATTCATCTTGGGCATGGCGCTTTTTGGGGTGATCGAGCGCGGGTCGCGCAGATGGCGGGCGAGCCAGTCCGCCGACCGCCCCTCGGCGCCCTTGTCGAGCTCGGGGCCGATCG
Organism: uncultured Elusimicrobia bacterium; assembly: GCA_964358485.1. GTDB lineage: Bacteria > Elusimicrobiota > Elusimicrobia > UBA1565 > UBA9628 > CAYHPY01. Next base: position 116,330 of record CAYHPY010000003.1, on the reverse strand, counting down.
TCCCCCCCTTGCCCTCGACGCGGTGGCAGTAGGAGCACTTGAGCTCCCGGTACAGCCTCCGGCCCTGCCCGGCCAGAGGATTTTTCTCCTCGGCGGGATTGGCCATGGGGCTGTCGAAAGACGCCCAGGTCAGCCAGCCCCAAACCGCCATGGCGGCCACGCCCAGGCAGGTCCACAGCGGCCGGTCCAAGGGGTGGCGCTCCGGGCCCCGGTCGATGAACGGCAAAAGAAACAGAAAAAGCACGGCCAGGCCGGGAAGGATGATGGCGCCGAGGGCTTCCAGGTTTCCGGGGAAAAGCTTCAGTGCCTGGAAGAGAAAGAGGAAATACCATTCGGGGCGGGGGACATAGTTCTGGTCGTTGGGGTCGGCCAGTTCTTCGAGCGGGGCGCCGAAAAAAACGGCAAGATAGAAAAGAACTACGGAGAGAACGAAAACGGCGACAGCGTCCTTAAAAACCGTATTGGGAAAAAATGGGCGGCCCGCCTCTTTGAGGCGGGCGTAAGAGTTCCGGTAATCTTCTTTCCAGTCGCTCACGGAGCCAGGCCATCCTTGCCCCGGCGCCCGGGCGGTGCGGTGATCCCGTGCCAGACCACCAGGAACAAATGAAGAGCGATGCCCCCGAGGATCAGGCCCGGCAGAAAGAGGACATGGAAGGCGTAGAAGCGCGTGAGCGTGGCCGCGCCCATCTCCGGGCCGCCCAGCAAAACCTTGGAGACATATTTCCCCACGAACGGGGTCTGCCCCGCGATATTGGCCCCGACCGCCGTGGCCCAGTAGGCTTTCTGGTCCCAAGGGAGAAGGTAGCCGGTGAAGCTGAAGCCCAGGACGATTAAGAGCAGGACCACCCCGGTGACCCAAGTCGCCTCCCGGGGGTATTTATAGGCCCCGGAAAAGTAGACCCGCATGAAATGAAGGACCACCAGGACCACCATGAAGGTGGCGCCCCAATGGTGCAGGCCGCGCACGATCGGGCCGGCCACGGTCCGCTCTTGAATGAATCGAATCGAGTCGTAGGCATGATCCGGCGTGGGGGCGTAGCTCATGGCGAGTAGCGCCCCGGTCACGGCCTGGACGGCGAAAACGAAAAGCGACGCGCTGCCCAAGGTGTAGAGCCAGGCCTTGGGACCCGAGGCTTCCGGAATGTGGCGCTTCATGAGCGCCTCCCAGACCTTGCCCAGCCCGGTCCGCTCGTTGACCCAGTCCGTCAACGCCCTCATTATTTCCCGTGCCCTTCGGCCGCCTGCGGGCGGATCAGCAGTTGGCCGGATTCCACCTTGGTTTCATATTGATCCAAGGGCCGGGGGGGCGGCCCCCCCAGAACCGCCCCGCTCAGGGCGAAGGCGGCGGTGTGGCACGGGCAGAGGAATTTCTCGGATTTGACGTCCCAGCGGTAGGGGCATCCCAGGTGGGGGCACCGCGGGTCGAAAACCGTGGCGTGCTTGCCGTCTTCGGCCACCACCCAGGCCGAGGAGCGCTTCTCGGTTACGACCCAGGAGTCCCGTTGGCGCTCGACGAACTCCACCTGGACGGGTTTTTTGACCGGGAAGGCGTCGGCCCGGCCCAAATCCACCCAGCCTTCTTCTTTTTTCTGGAAGACCGGGGAGAGGAAGTAGCCCGCCCCGACCGTCCCTAAAAACACGGAGACCATCCCCGCGAGAGCGGCGATGGCCCGTGTCAGCCTTGCTTCGGATAAGTCCGTTTCTTTAAGGTCTGCGTTCACTCCTAGAAATTATACGACAATCCGAGCGTCGCCATGTGGGCATTATAGCCCGGCTGGGACGCGCCCAAGAACACCGAACTGTTCCACTGGCTCTGGTAGACGTCCAGGCTGTCCTGGGACCAGTCCACCTCGCTGTAGCGCTCGTAGGCGTAGCCCAACCGCGCCTTGACGTTCTTGGCCAGGCGGTAGCGCAGGGCGGTGTTGAGGCGGTGCTGGCGGGTATGCGTGGCCGGCAGGTCCCACACGAGCGCGGAGTTGACCTGGGACCCGGAGCCCTGCGGCGGGTTGACGTTGAGGGACTCCTGCAAGCCCTTGGCGAAGGCCATGGTATAGGCCGCGTCGAAGTCAAGCTTGTCGGGCACCAGGCCGAAGTCTCCACCCACGTTGATGGTGTTGATCGTATCCTTGAGCTTGGTCTTCCAGTCCTGGGCGGCATCATCATAGCCCGTGGCCCGGTACCGACTACGCGAATTGGACACCATTTCTTCCCAGGTGTAGTCGGCGAAGAACGTGACCCGCTCCGTGGGATGGAAGTTGACGTCGAAGGAGGCGTAGGTCGAGTTCTGGTCGGTCACGCCGTACTCGGAATGATGATCGTCCCGGGTGTGGCCGTAATCGATTCCCATGGAGAGACTGTCGATGCCCTCCCACTGGGCGCGCACGGTGGCCCGCTTGCGGCGGCGGCCCGCCTCGTCGGTTTTGCGCAGGTCCTCGATCTGCCCCAGAGCCGTGCCTTCTCCCAGGGGATAGGTCTCATGCGCCACCTGCTCGGCGTGATACCCCTTGGGATGGCGCTCCGCGAACAGGACGCTGGGCCGCAGGGTGAACCCCGCGATCGGCCCGGCGTTGATCGAGGCCGTGTAGGTGTCCTCCTTGACCTTGCCCGCCTCGCGGAAGCGGCGCTTGGTGATCTCGTGATCATAGGCGAGCTTCACGCTCAAGGGCTTGACGATGGTATAGGTCACGTCGCCGCCCATATTCGTCTTGAGGTAATCCACCGCCAGGCTGCGGCGGGTCCGGGTCGGGTTGGTGAAGGCCGTCGGCACGGTCGGGGAGATCGAGCCGTCGTACGGAACTTGGCGCAGGAACGTTAGCCGCTTGGTGCGGTTGTCGGTGTCATGGTGGCGGCCTTTGATGTTGAGGACCAGGTTGTCCAAAGGCCGGAAATTCCAGGTGGCCTGGGCGTTCAAGGTCCGGACCTCTCCCTCCAGGCTGTCGTCGGGGAGTTTCTCCAGGCCCGCCAGGGCCAGAATTTTCTGGTTGCTGGTCAGCGGGAGGAAGGGATCGTCCTGCTTTTGAATCCCGTAGCTCAGGGCCGTGGTCAGCCGGCTGTTGGCCGAGGTCTTGTAGTTGAAGCCCAAGCTTCCCATATGCCCCTCGTTCTCCGGGGCCAGGGCCGCCCGCATGGTGCTGGGGGCCGAAGCGCCGGCGCCGCTCAAGGCCGCGTCGGCGACCCGGAAGGGGTTGTCCACGGTGAGGGCCTTGATGTCGTTTCTAAATAGCGAGAAGTCGTAGCCCAAGGACACGCCCATCTCCTCGGTGACGTACTCGGCCTGGACGTTGGCGTTGTGGGTCTGGTAGCTCACGGGCTCCAGCACCTCGACCAGCTGTCCGTGCCCCAAGCTCATGCCGAAGGCCTTGGAGCCCTCGCGGCGCTCGACGTTGTAGCCCAAGCTCGTTCGCCATTTCCCGGTGGGGTTGTAGGAATAGCTCACCCCCCCCTTGGTCCGGTCCACCCGCAACGGCACATAGGGCGAACCGAAGAAGACGGCGGGGGCGACGGTCGTAAGGTTGGCCGCCGCCTGCAGGGTGGATTGGACGTTGTCGGGAAGCGTATACAAACCGCCGCCCTCGTTTTTGAACAGGCTCTGCGCGGTGTTGGACAGGTTGTGGGGCGTCTGGTCGTAGAGCAGTTCGACCTTGTGCACCCCGTACTGGCCGCCCTCCACGGTGAAGCGCTGGTCGCTTAAGCCCGGCTTCAAGGCTTCCAGGTGGAAGAAGTAGTCGCCCTCCTTGGTCTCGACGCACAGGCGGTCCACGTAGACCCCCCGGGGCACCGAGCGGTACTCGCTGAATTTCGAGGAGTCGTCGGACCCGCGGACGAATTGTCCGTAGAAGTCGAGCCCCACCTGGTAGTCGCCGGCCTTGGCCGCGCCCACCAGTCCCAGAAGTCCCGCCGCGATCAGCAGTTTAAGTTTTTTCATAAACCCCCCTTACCTCTGGAACCGGACCCCGGAGGGGTGGTTCGAACCGTGAATCTGCGGATGGCACTCGGTGCAGGCGCGTCCCGCCAGGCGGATGCTGTCCGGGTGAAGGCCCGTCGTCGGATGGTTGGCCTCGTTGTGGCACTCGTTGCACAGCCGCGGCCGCTTGGCCTTGAGCAGGCGGTCGTGCTGGGAGCCGTGGGCCGTGTGGCAGTTGAGGCAGTTCTCGCGGACCGGAGCGTGTTCCCAGAGAAACGGCCCCTTCTTTTCCGCGTGGCAGCTCAAACAGTTGTCGTTGACCGTGAGCTGTTTGAGGAGGGTCGGCCCCTTGCCTCCGTGCGGGTTGTGGCAGTCCGAGCAGGTCATCTTGCCCTCATGCAGGGGCATGTGGGAGGAGCGCTGGAACTGGGCCTTTTTGGTGTTGTGGCACTTGAAGCAGGTTTCCATCTCCGACTTCTGGACCATCAACCCCTTTTCGTGCTCGCTCTTGGCGGAGTGCACGCTGTGGCAGGAGGCGCAGGACACGTCCCGGGAGCTGTGCGCGCTCGAGTCCCAGTTGACGCGGTTGCCGCCCCGGTGGCATTCCAAGCAGGTCTTGGAAAGCTCGTAGGCCGTCTGCCGCTTGGGATTTCTGATGGTGAAAAAGTCCTGATTGCTCTTGTCCCCCCCGGCGCCCGCGTGAAGCGACCCCGGCCCGTGGCAGGTTTCGCAGGATTGGGTGAATTCCACCCCTTTGGCCTTGGGAAAAGCCTTGGCGTGGATGTTCTCCTTGAACTTTTCCTTGTCCGCGTGACAGCCCATGCAGGTCTCGGCGCCGACGAACTCAGCCTTGGCGCTCGAAGCCTCGATCTTAGGCGTCTCCTGGGCGCGAGCGACCAGGACAAACGCCGCGGCCAAAGCGAGGGCCGGGAACAAGGGACTTCGGGGGGGTTTCATCGGGCTTTTCCTCCTTCGTTGGATCGCTCAAGGACGAAGTCCTTGAGGTCTGAAATCGCGTCTTTTTTCTGCGGCTGGGCGGGAGCGTCGTTTCCGGCTTGGGACATGTACGGACAATCGGAGGCCTTGCCTTTGGCCAGTTGCTTCTCGTCGAGCGGCGGAGCGGAAATCCTTTCCCCCTTGGAGACGGCGGGGTGCCCGGGCGGAAGCTCCGTCCCGGGCTCGCCGTGGGAATGGCCCGCGGTTTCTTCGGCGGCGTGATGATCGCATTCCTTGGTATGCCCAGCCGCCGGGGTCTCGCACTGGGCGTTTCGGGCGGTGTATATCTTGGCCGCGGCCACGCCGCCGCCGCCGAGAGCCACCGCCGCGGCCAGCCACAAAATGTTCTGCTTCCGAATTCGTTTCATTGGAATTTCCTCATTCTTTGTTTACTGGCCGGGCGCCGGCGCCTGCTCCCGGGTCTTGGCTTTTTTCTGATTGTCGGCCTCAATCAGCTTGAGCTTTTCTTTTTTCACGTCCTCGAACAAAACCTTCAGTTTCTCGCCTTCGGCTTCGAAATTAGCCTTCCCTTGAATTTTCCGGATTTTTGAATCATAAGCCAGGAAGTCAACGATCGCCTTTCCCTCGGCCTTGGAGAAGCCGGACCCGGACTTGAGGCGATGGCGCAGGTGCATGCGCGTGACGTACCGGCTCCAATCCTTGCGCTCGACAAAGGGGGCGTTGATCGGCCGGGCCAGGGTATGGCAGTCCGCGCACTCATGGGCGAAGGACTCGTATGCCTTCTTGTGTTCCGCAGGGTAGGAGGAAACGTCGATCGCCGCGGGCCCCAGATCGAAATAGTATCGCGCCGCCAATTGCTCCGGCGTGAATTTCTCCGCGGCCCAGGCCCCCCCGGCCAGAAGGACGACCAGGCACCAGCGGAAAGTTTTCAAGACGGGAACCTCCCCGCGAGCGCCCCGTTGCGGGCCGCCTCGGACTTCTCCAGCTCGGAAAGGCAATCGGCGGCCGCCAGCACGCACAAAGCCTCGGCGCGCTCCTTCTCGGGGGCCTTGGAGTCCATGTTCTCGCGCACGATGCGCTTGAGATCATCCAGATCGTAAAGGTAGGCCCCGGAAACTTCCGCGCAGTCGGAATCCACGTTGCGCGGCAGGCCCAGATCCACGATGAACAGCGGCCGCTGACGCCCGCCGATGAGCTTGGCCAGGGCTTGCCGTTCCAAAAGAGGATGCTCGCAGGCCGTGGAGAAGACCGCCACCTCGGCCTCGGCGATCTTGGCCAAGCCGTCGGCCACCAGGAGCGGCTCGGCTCCCAAAGGTCCCGCCACGGCCGCGGCCCGCTCCAGGGAGCGGCTGGCGACCCAAATCTTGGGGAAGTTCTTGGCGGCCAGATGGCGCACCACCGACTCGGCGGCCTCCCCGGAGCCGAAAACCACGACCCCGCCCGGATCGCGGCCGGAGAAAATCTTGCGGGCCAACTGGGCCGCCGCCCCGCCGATGGAATGGATCCCGTTCTGGATGCCGGTCCGGCTGCGCACATGCTTGCCCGCCGCTAGCGCTTTTTGGAACACCTGGTTAAGCAGGCGCCCGGTGGCTTTGGCTTCGAGGGCGGCCTGATAGGCGCGCTTGACCTGGCCCAGAATCTCGGACTCGCCGATGATCCAGGAGTCCAGGCCCGAGGCCACCCGGAAGAGATGCCGCAGGGCGTCGGGGCCGCTTTTTTCCATCAAAAAGCCCGCCAGGGCCTCTCCGCCCCGGGCCAAAAACCAGTCGCGCAGCAGAACGCCGGAGGCCGTGGGATTGCGACCCCCGGCGTAAATCTCCATCCGGCTGCAGGTGGCCAGGACGACGACTTCCTCCAGGCCGAGGGCGCGCAATTGGGCCAGCACGCCGGGCAGGTCCGAGGAGGAAAGGGCGGTCTTTTCCCGCAGGGCCACGGGGGCCGTCAGATGGTTGATCCCGACCATCACGAGGTTTAAATTTTCCACGCCTGGCATACTTGCAACATTTCTACCAAAATAACTTCCGACTTAGATACACAAAAAAGTTATTTTGGACGTTATATTTTTCTATGCTCTACCCACGCGCGCTCGCGGACGCGCTGGTTTTCCAGCCTGGAACGCCCCGCGCCCATTTAGAAAAGGCGGGCGCCGTCCCCGTGCGTCCGGGAACGGCGCCCGTTCGTAATCAGCGGCGTTATTCGAGTCTTAGAACCGCCAATTCAACGAAGTCCCGACCACGTGCGCCGTGTAGTTGAATTGGTTGGCGCCCGTGAAGACGAAACGCGTGGTGTTCTCGGTCGACGACGCCTGAGCGATGTAAGCCCCGGTGTTGGTGAAGTCGTTGAGCCGGTATTTCTCGAACAGGTAATTGAGCCCCAGGCGCAGGTTCTCCAGCAGCTGATAGGACCCGCCCGCCCGAAACTCATCCGTGCGGCTGACCACGTCCGGCCAGTCCTCGGCGATGCCGTTTTCCAGCTTGGCGTCCCGGCCGAAAGTGGCCACGGCTTGCGCGGCGTTGGGATTGGTGACCCCGAAGCGCATCCGGCTGTAGGACAGGGAATAACCCCCGTTGAGTTCGACCTTCTCCACCGGCCGGAAGGTCGCCTCCAGCCCGACGGTGTCGACGTCTTCGGTGATGGTCGAGTTCCAGTAGTTGAGCGGGTTGAAGCTATCCCCGTTGAGGGTGTCGTCAATGGAGCTGGCCGAGTTGAAGGCGTTGTCCTTGGCGGCGTTTTGCATCCGGCTGCGGGTGCGCTCGCGGCCGTAGTCCAGGGACACCGTCAGGGCCTCGGACGGCTCGTAGGTCGCGTCGAAGTTCACCCCGGCGGTCTGCTGGCTCTTGAGGCCGAAGCGTTCGCCGGCCCCGAAGGCGTCGTTTAGGATTTGCCCGCCCGCTCCCAAGGAGAGGTCGTCGGCGGCCGCCACGTCCAGGCGGAGGTTTCCCCGGTGGCGGATGCGGTCGGCCCAGTTGTAATTGGCCAAGCCGATGGCCTCCGGATTGGCGGCCTGGGCCCCGTAAACATAGTCCTTGGCCGTGCGGTGAGACCAGCGCCAGCTCCCATGGAGCTTGGCCGCGTGGCCCAGGTGCCAGGCCAGGCCCGTCCCGACCCCCAACTCATTGTTGGCGTCCAGGCGAAGGTCGCGGTAGTCCCAACGATCCCAAAAACCCTCGCCGCTGACGGTCAGGGACTTGACCAACTCGTAGTCGGCGGAGAGCTCGGAGCTCTGCCGAGTGTAGGATGGCCGCGGGTTGGAGACCGGGGCCCCCAGGTCGTTGCGCGACGTCCTCCAGTAGGATTCGCCGAACGCGGCGAAGCCCGGGAAGACGATCTGATCGGAGCGGTTGTCGTAATCGTAGTAGCGGTACTTCAGGCCGAGACCGAGGCCGTCGGCCGGCTTCATCGTCAATTTCCAGCTCTGATTCAAGGTCCGGACCTCGCCGCGGAAATTCCCGGTCGGCAGGGCGGCGACTTCGGTGATATTGGTGGGGCCGCCCGCCACCCCGGCCAAGCCGGAGTTGAGCGTGTAAGAAAGCAGCGCGGTGTTCTGGGTGGTCAGGCCCATCCCGACGCTGCCGGTCAGGCGCCCGTTCATGGGCAATTCGACGGAGCCCGAGGCCGCCGCCTCATGCGACTGATTGGAAGGCGGCAGGGCCATGCGGCCGCGGGTGAAGCGCCCGCGGCCGTACCCGTTGTCGGCGGCCACGGCGGAGGCCCCGGCCGCGCTGGTGGCCGGCGCGTCGGTGTTGCGGAACGGATTGGCCCAGATCAGCGCGTCGAGATTGTCCTTGAACTCGGTGAAGGTATACTCCAGGTCGGCCGACCAAGCCTTTTTGTACATCCCGACCCCGGCGTTGATCGAAGTGGTCTGGTAGTCGATGGGCTCGGCCAGCTCCTGACCCGAGACGAAGAACAGGTCCTTGGTGTGGGTCAGCGCGGTCGCGCCGATGGCGTTGCGCTCGTAGGTGCCCGCGCCGATCAGGCGCGCGCCCTCGCGGCGCTCGTCGGTCACCTTGACCCAGGTCTTGGCGTCGGAACCCAGGTTGAGGTCCGCGGAAAAGGCCGCGCGGTCGCGCGTCAGCTTGAAGGTCTCGGGACCCGCCGTCGAGATGAGGTTGCGGATGACGGCCTGCTGGAAGGCGTCCTCGCCGGTGGCGTCGGAGGTGGGGTCCCCGCCGCGCTCCACCCGCGTCTGCTCGTTCGCCTGCAAGGCGCCCTGAATGCCGCCGTCGATGCCGAGGTTCCTGGTCCCGAACCCGCTCAGGATGAAGGGGCCCTTGTTGAAGTTGTGCGGGAGCCGGTCAAAGGACGCCATGGCCCGGAAGGTCCCGTAGGCGCCGCCCGTGACCCGGTAGGATTGATCGTTCCGGGTGGCGTTGCGGATGTCGACGTCCAGGAAGTACGGACTGTCGGAGGGCTGGACCCCCAGTTGGAGCTCGTTGAAAAACATGCTCACGTCGCGGTACTCGTGGAATTTCTCCCGGGAACCCTCCACGCTCCTCGCGCGCCCTCCGAACTCCAGTTCGGAGCAGACGGGGCCCTGGGCCGGAGCGGCCTCCGCCCCCAGGACGAGCCCGCGAAACGCGAACGCCAAACCGAGCGCCATTGCCGTGCGGCCAGCCATTTTCCAGTTCATAAATTCCTCCCTAGCGGTTAAACGGCGCGGCGATCACCTTTGGAGAACGGCGCCCGACGGGTGATTGCTTCCATGGACCATGGCGTGGCACTTGACGCAGCCGCGGTTGACGGCGTAGACGGAAGTGGCGGCCAGCGTTCCGCTCTGATGGCGGCCCTGCATGTGGCAGGACTGGCAGAGGCGCGGGACCTTGGTCACCAGGAGCTTGTCGTTGGAGGAGCCGTGCGGATTGTGGCAGATGAGGCAATCCTCCTTGACCGGCCCGTGCTCCCACAACATCGGCGCCTTCTTTTCCGTGTGGCACTCGTAGCAGGCGTCGTTGACGGACTTGGCGGCGATGAGCTTCTCGCTTTGGGCCCCGTGGGGGTTGTGGCAGGACGAGCATTTCATCTGTCCCCGGTGGTCGCGGGCGGCCGAATTGCGCAGGGGGTGCTTGGAACGCTTGAGCAGGGCCGCGCCCACCTCCCGGTGGCAGGAGATGCACAGGTCGGCCTCGCCCTCCTTCTTGAGGAGTTTTTCATGCGTGCCGTGGACCTTGTGGCAGGTCATGCAGTCGCCGGCCTTGCTCTGATGGACGCTGCCCTCCCAGAACAGCCGCCGCTTCTCGCCGGCGTGGCAGGACAGGCAGGCGGCCGAGGCTTTCTCCCCCCCGGCCTTGGCCGGATTGAGGATGGCCGCGGTGTCACCGGCGGCGTGGGCGCCTCCGGGGCCGTGGCAGGTTTCGCAGGACTGGGTGAATTCCACCCCCTTGGCTTTCGGAAAGGCCTTGCCATGGATGCTCTGCTTGAATTTGTCCTTATCGGCGTGACAGCCCAGGCAGGTCTCGGCGCCGACGAACTCCGCCTTGGCGAGCGTGGCCGATACGGGGGGCGTCTCCTGGGCGCGCGCGCCCAGGACCAACGCCGCGACCATGGCGAGCGCCGGGGCCAGGGGACTTCGTGGGGGTTTCATCGGGCTATTCCTCCTTCGTTGATTGGCTCAAGGCGAAATCCTTGAGTTTGATAAAAGCCGCGCGCGGCCGCCTCGGACTTCTCGAGCTCCGAAAGGCAATCGGCGGCGGCCAGCACGCACAAAGCCTCGGCGCGCTCCTTCTCGGGGGCCTTGGAGTCCATGCTCTCGCGCACGATGCGCTTGAGATCGTCCAGGTCGTAGAGGTAGGCGCCGGGAACTTCCGCGCAGTCCGAATCCACGTTGCGCGGCAAGCCCAGGTCCACGATGAACAACGGCCGCTGGCGCCCGCCGATGAGCTTGGCCAGGGCTTGCCGTTCCAAAAGGGGATGTTCGCAGGCCGTGGAGAAGACGGCCACCTCCGCCTCGGCGATTTTGGCCAGGCCGTCGGCCACCAGGAGCGGCTCGGCCCCCAGGGGCCCCGCCACGGCCGCGGCCCGCTCCAGGGAGCGGCTGGCCACCCAAATCTTGGGAAAGTTCTTGGCGGCCAGATGGCGCACCACCGACTCGGCGGCCTCGCCGGAGCCGAACACCACGACCCCGCCCGGATCGCGGCCGGAGAAAATCTTGCGGGCCAACTGGGCCGCCGCCCCGCCGATGGAGTGGATGCCGTTCTGGATGCCCGTGCGGCTGCGGACATGCTTGCCGGCCGCCAGGGCTTTTTGGAACACCTGATTGAGCAGGCGCCCGGTGGCCTTGGCCTCGAGCGAAGCCTGATAGGCGCGCTTGACCTGGCCCAGGATCTCGGACTCGCCGATGATCCAGGAGTCCAAGCCCGAGGCCACTCGGAAGAGATGCCGCAGGGCGTCGGGGCCGGTCTTCTCGACCAGAAAACCCGCCAGGGCTTCCCCGCCCCGGGCCAAAAACCAGTCGCGCAGAAGGACGCCGGAGGCCGTGGGATTGCGACCCCCGGCGTAAATCTCCATGCGGCTGCAGGTGGCAAGCACAACGACTTCCATCAGGCCGAGGGCGCGCAGTTGCGCCAACACGCCGGGAATATCCGAGGAGGAAAGGGCGGTTTTTTCCCGCAGGGCCACGGGGGCCGTCAGATGGTTGATGCCAACCATCACCAACGCGGGATTTTGCACGGACCGGGGGTATGCAACGCTGAGACCAAAAAAAATTTTCAAAGAAAAACAAAAAATATTGGCAACGGAACCAACGATTATTTACGGCACCGAGGGCGCCCGCAAGCGGGCGCTATTTCTCCCGCTTGGAACGCCCGAGTTCATTTCGGACCGCATTGACGGTCCGCCGGGACACCTTGATCCCATACTCGTCGTTGAGGCGGGCGGCCAGGCGGGAATCGGTGGTCAAGCCGTCTTCTTCCAGCCAAGCCCCGAGAACCTTCCGCAGGATGCGGCGTCGGCCGGGAAGGAGCTGGATCAGGGGAATTTCCTTGCCCCATGGAAGCAGAACCGAGCGGCCGGAAAGCGCCCGGCTCACGGTGCTGGGCGCCAGATCCAACCGGTGGGACAACTGCCGCAGGCTGATGGGGCGCTTTTGATCTTCCTTTTGGGTTTTGAGGAACGTCGCCTGAAGCCGCGTCAGGCTTTCCATGATGCGAAACACGGTGTTCTGGCGCAGGTTGACGGTCTCCATGCGCTTGAGCAGGTGCGGAAGGTGCCTTAATTCAGTGCCGTCGAAGACCTTACCTTCCTTCCAGCGCTCGATGAGGTCGTAGCGGATGTGGTAGAGGCCGCGGGCCCAATACGGGGAAAAGAACTCGAATTGCGGATCCTCCTCCCCCGGCTCCACGTTCAAGCGGGCCAGGCAGGCGTAGGCCCGCACGCCCGGTTCCCGGCCGGGACGGGAAAATTCGGCCTCGGAGCCGATTTCCAGGAGCAGGTCGCTGATGGCCCGGACGTCGGCCAGGGTCTGCCCGGTCCGCTTGGCGATTTCCTCCAACGGCAGGGCTTCTTCTCCATAAAGAAAATATTTCTCGAAGGCGATCCGGCCCATCTTGCGGATTTTCGGAAGAAGCGCGGCTTTTTCGCCGAGAAGCTCCTCGACCCGGACCCGCTCGCCGCCCGCCAGGACCTGCTCGTTGAATTCGTAAAAGCCGGAGCTGAGCTCGCCCTTGGGCCAGCGCTGACGGTGAATGATGTTCTGCCCTTCGTTGCCCCCCGAACAAAGCTTGCGAAAAAGCGGATCTTTTTCAAGCTTCTCGATCTCGGCCGCGAAATCCGGCTCCGACATCTCGATCCACTCGGCCATGCGCAGGCGGCCGAAGAGGGCCATGCGTTGGTCGGTCCGAAGTTTGGCGTGCAGATGCTGTTCAGCGCTGACCACGGTCATCACCCCCCTCTGAGTTTGCTAGCATGAATCTGGCAGATTCGTTCCATGAGCATGGTAGCAATATTCCGGCCAATTTCTTCGATTTCTATTTTTTCACAGGATTTGATCCGTTTTGGAGCATAAAATAGATCCAAAAGTGATAAAGAACGAACAGGAATCACCCAATTCCCGGCATAGAGCCGCCCTAGACAGCTTCGAGGCCTTCGATTTCGCCGCCGACATGATCTGGGTCCACGACCTGGACCGCGGCCGAATCCTTCGGGCCAACGCGGCCACCATCCGGGGGCTGGGCCACCCCCTCAAGCAGTTGATCGGAAAGCGGGTTGGGGAGCTTCAGCCCAAGGGTGCGGACCCCGCGCAGGAGCGCCGGTTCTCGGATCGGGTGAAAACCGCGGGGTCGGCGATGCTGGCGACCGTTCTCATGACCCGCACCGGGTCCCCCTTGGAGCTGGAACTTCACGGCTCGCTCATGCAGTACGGCGGCTGGCCCGCGGTCCTGGTCGTCGCCCGAAAATCCGGCGAGGAATCCATCGAGCGCCGGCGGGCCGCGACCATGAACGAGGCCTTCAAGCGCTCCAACGACGTCATTTTTTACTGCGACCGCGACGGCGTGATCCAGGACGTCAATGAGGCCTTCACCCGGCACTACGGCTACGCCCGCGAGGAAGTGATCGGGCAGACGCCGCGGATCCTGCGCTCCCCCCACTCCACGGCGGATCTATACAAAAAGATGTGGTCGGCGATCCTCGACCCGGCCAAGGGCTACTGGCGCGGGGAGATGATCAATCTGGCCAAGGACGGCCGGGAGATTCCCTTGATTCTCACCATCACCGCGGTCCGCGACGCCGGCGGGGAGATCGTGGGCTACGTGTCCAACGCGGTGGACCTGACCGAGCACTACGCCCTCCAGGCGCGGGTGGCCCAATCCGAGACTTTGGCCTCCATCGGGGAGATGGCCGCGGTCGTCGCCCATGAGATCCGAAACCCCCTGGGCTCGATCGTGATGGCGGCCCGGCAGTTGGCCCAGGGAAGCCTCACTTCCGAGGATCACACCATGGTGCTCCAGGTCCTCAAGACCGAATCCCAGCGGCTCAACGAGGCGCTCAATAATTTCCTTTCCTACGCCCGCCCCCGGGAGCTCAAGCTGGGCCGGGCGGACCTCAACGCCGTGGTCGAGGAAGTGCTGACCATGGTGCGCTCCAACCCGGATCTGGTCCGCCACACCAAGATTTCGTTCAAGCCGGAACCGGGGCTGGAACCCTTTCATCTGGACTCCGACAAGCTCCGGCAGGTGGTCTGGAACATCGTCCTCAACGCCCTTCAGGCCATGGATGGGAAAGGAACTCTCAAGCTCAACACCGGGCGGGACCGCTCCCACGCCTGGCTGCGCATCTGCGACACGGGCCCCGGCATCGCGCCCGAGGTGCAGAAAACGATGTTCAAGCCTTTCCTGACGACCAAGCAGCAGGGGACCGGGCTGGGCTTGGCCATCGCCGACCGCATCGTCCGCGCCCACGGGGGCACCATCGAAGCCGCCTCCCGCCCCGGCGACGGAACCTGCTTCACGATCCGACTGCCGTCCTTGGAGTCATAATGCCCACCGAACAACCGCGCCTGCTCCTCGTCGAAGACGATACGGCCCAGATCACCCTGATGTCTTTGGAACTCAAGCGCCGGGGATTTATCGTGGATACCGTCAAAAGCGGCGAGGAGGCGCTCTCGCGCATCGCCGCCCATTCCTACGACGCCGTCATCACCGACCTCAAGCTCGGCGGGGCCGACGGCCTCAAGGTCCTCAAGGCGGTCAAGCAGGCCCAGCCCGAGGCCGAGGTCCTGCTCATCACCGGACACGGCTCGGTGGACACGGCCGTGGCGGCCATGAAGGCCGGGGCTTACGATTACCTGACCAAGCCCGTCGAGCCCGAGGAGCTCTCGATCGTCCTCAACAAGGCGCTCGAGCACCGGCGCCTGGTGGGCGAGGTCCGCCGCCTGCGCGAGGAGGTCAAGGGGAAATACAGCTTCGAGGGGATCGTCTACGGGGGCCCGGCCATGCAAAAAGTGCTCGACCTGGTCCTCAGGGTCGCCGCCACCGAGGCCACGGTCCTCATTCAGGGGGAGTCGGGCACCGGCAAGGAACTCATCGCCCGCGCCCTGCACGAGAAAAGCGCCCGCCGCACCGGGGCCTTCGTCGCCATCAACTGCGGGGCCCTTCCCGAAGGGCTCCTGGAAAGCGAGCTCTTCGGGCACGTCCGGGGAGCCTTCACGGGCGCCGAACGCAACAAGCGCGGGCTCTTCGAGGAGGCCAGCGGCGGAACCCTATTCCTCGATGAAATCAGCGAGACGACCCCCGCCCTCCAGGTCAAGCTGCTGCGCGCGCTCCAGGAGGGGGAAGTCCGCCGCGTGGGCGACAACCACCCCGTGAAGGTGTCCGGGCGCCTCGTGACGGCCACCAACAAGGATTTGGCGAAGCTCGTCGCGGAAGGAAAGTTCCGCGAGGACTTGTTTTACCGTCTCAAGGTTTTCCCCATCGACCTGCCGCCCCTGCGAGAGCGCCCGGAGGACATCCTCCCCCTGGCGGAGCACTTCCTGCGCAAGGCGCGCAAAAAAGTCGGCGGCAAGGCGGTCCGCTTTTCCCCCGGCGCGGCCGAAGCCCTCAAGGCGTACCGCTGGCCGGGCAACGTCCGGGAGCTCGAACACGCCGTGGAGCGGATGCTGATTCTCTCCAACGGCCCTTCGGTGGCCCGGGAGGACCTGCCGCCCGAAATGTTGGGAACCCCCGCCGCGCCCGCCGGGAAAATCGCCGGAGAATCCCTGGACTCGATGGAGCGCCGGCACATCTTGCAGGTCCTGGATGAATGCGGCCAAAACCAGGCCGAGGCCGCCAAACGCCTGGGCATCGGGCGCAACACCCTTTGGCGCAAGCTCAAGGACCTGAAAGTCCCCCGGGACGCCAAAGGTGGAAAGGCCAAAAGCTGACCCGCTGGCAGCCACGTTGCATAATGGATCGGGGACATGGCTCCCCCGTCCGCCATCCTCGTCGTGGACGACGATTCATCCACCCGCTCCATGCTGAGCCTTTCGCTGCGGCGGGCGGGCTACCGCGTCCTGACGGCCTCCTCGGGACCGGAGGCCCTGGAGGTCCTGTCCAAGAGTCCCTGCGGGGCACTGATCACCGACGCCCAGATGAACCCGATGAACGGCTTCGAACTGTCCCGCCGGGCCAAGGCGCTTCAGCCCTCCCTGCGGGTCGCCATGGTCAGCGCGGTTTACGACATGGCCGACGCGGCGTCCCTCCCGGTGGAGATTTTTTTCCAAAAACCGGTCCCTTTGGAGGCCGTGCTCGCCTGGCTCAAATGAGAACTCGCCTCGACGATTTTGTTGCTATCATTAGTCTCTGATGCGCGCCGCCAAAATCCGGCGGGTTGACTCCCCCGCTCCGCTGACCGCCTCCGACTGGGACCGGGCCCTCCGCGGCCAGGATGAGGCCTTTCGCTCCCGCCTGGGGCGCGAGACCGCGGAGTTGGCCGCCTCCAACCCGGCCTGGGCTTCCCGCGACGCTCTGGCGTTTTTGGCCGGAGGCGCCAAATCCCTGCCTGAGGCGCTGCTGCGCCACCCCTCCCTTCACGGCTGGCTTTTCGCGGCCGTCCGCGCGGGGCCCGAGCCCTCCCCGGCCGAGCTCGAAATCCTCTCCCAAGCGGGGGCCTTCGCCGCGAGCCTGGCCCGCCTGCTCGGCCGCAAGCTCGAGGTTTGCGTCCCCCTGGACCGGCGGGGACATCTTCATTTGTACGGGACCCGGTCCTACCTGGATTTCGGCCGACGGCGCGCCGGAGACCGGATAACCTTGACCGTCCATTCCAAGGGCTTCGCCGTCCGGGGCGCGGGACGGCTCCCCCTAAAAAACCATCCCGTCCTGGGCCTGGGAACCGAGGTCTCCGATTGCGACCCGGTCCTGATTTTCCCCTTGGGCGAGGGCCGCGGCGACTACGACCACGCGCTGGCCGAGCTGTCTCCCCGGGAGATGGCCCGGTTCGTCTCGACCCTGCGGGAGGGATTTTCCCGCGCCGAGGAGGCCGACCCCGAAATGGGCCGGAGCCTCTTCAACGCCGTCGGCGCCCTGGTGCCCCTGGCGCGCAAGGACCCCCAACGCCACGTGAGCTCCACCTTCAGCCACCTGCGCGGGGCGGTGTTTCTCTGCCACGACGACAATCCCCTTCTGCAGGCGGAAACCCTGGTCCACGAGGCGTCCCACAACCAGCTCCACACCCTTCAGGAACTCGGTCCCCTGTTCGAAAGCGGGGACAAGGATCAAATCTATTACTCGCCCTGGCGGACCGATCCCCGGGCCCTTCCGGGAATCCTGCTCGGCGCCCACGCCTTCCTGGCGGTGGCCCGGCTCATGTCGGCCGCGGCGGCTAAAACCCCGGGAGCCGAGCGGCGGCGGGAGCTTCTGGAGAACTCGGCGCACCGCTGCCTTCAAGTCGAAACGGCGCTCCTCGCCGTGCGCCGGCACGCCCGGCTCACGGAGCTGGGGCATCGCCTCCTGGCGGGGTTGGACCAGGAATTGTCCTGGGTTTTAAAAACCCTGCCGCCGCGCCCGGGAGGAATCTGGGGGGCGGCGGCCGAGGCGGCCGACCCGCACCGCTTGCGCCACATGAAGCTCGGAACCTGCCTTCACAAGGAGGCCAAGAAAGCGTGAAGGTCTTCATGAGTCCCCGGGAGGCGGGCCGGTGGGCGCCCGGCGCGGTGATCGCGATCGGAAAATTCGACGGAGTCCACCGGGGCCACCGCCGCGTGATCCAGGCTGCGGCGCGCCGGGCGCGCGAGCTGGCCACGCGGAGCTTGGTCATGACCTTCGACCCCCTGCCGCAGTCCTATTTTTATCCAGGGAAATTCGTCCCCTTGATGGCGCTGGAGGACCGCTTGGAGGCCATCGCGGAACTGGGAATCGACGGCGCCGTGGTGCTTCCTTTCGGCCGGAGCCTGGCCTGCCAATCCCCCGAGGCCTTCGCGCGGAAAATCCTCGCGGACGCCCTCAAAGCCATGGAGGTCGTCGTCGGGGCCGACTTTTGCTACGGGAAAAGCCGGGCGGGGAACCTGGATAGCCTGGCCGACGCGGGCCGCGAGCTCGGATTCATGGTCCGCGCGATTGCCCTACTGCGCGATGAAAACGGAAAAATCAACTCGTCACGAATTCGGGATCTCTTAAGAAACGGGCGTGAGAAGGAGGCCGAAAAACAATTAGGGCGGCCGATTGGGGCAGGGAAAAGATGAAGGCAGCCGCCCCGCCGCGCGCGGTTTATTTTTACCAGGGGCGGCTGTATGTGAGCATGACAAATCGGTGTCCGACGGCCTGCGGATTCTGCGCCAAAAGGAAGTGGAAGTGGGATTACCGGGGAACGGATTTAAAAGTAAAAGTTTCAACGGAACTGACGGATGAAGAAATAACAAGCGAGGTATTTCGGGCAGCCGTAACGGAACGGCCGCCCGAAATAATTTTCTGCGGTTTCGGCGAACCCACCTATCGCCTGACGGCGATAGGAAATGTTTGCGACAAAATCCGAACGCTGCCCAAGCGCCCCCGCCTGCGCCTGAACACGGTCGGCTTGGGCAGCGCGATCTGGAAACGGGACATCGTCCCGGAACTAGCCTCCCGCCTGGACAGCGTGTCGGTGAGCCTCAACACCGCCGACCCCACCCAATGGTTGCAACTGCACCGGCCCAAGCCCGCCTTCCGGGATCAGGGTTTTGCCCAGGTTCAGGAATTCGTGCGCGCCTGCGTCCGGGCGGGCCTGGACACGACGGTCACCGCGGTCGAATTCCCGGAAGTCGACCTGGCGGCCGTTCGCCGGCTGGCCGCGGACCTGGGCGCGAAGTTTCGACCCCGCCCTACCCTTTAGCGGCTCCGGAAACGGCCTCGGCGGCGGGAAGCCAGCGTTTCCACTGGAACGGCCGGTTCGGGGAGGGAACCGCCAGCACCGGCCCCCGGCTGTGGCGCAAAACCCTCTCGGCGGTCGTGCCCAGCACCCAGTCCTGAAGGAGGGACTTGCGATGGGCGACCAAGGCGATCAGGGAATGCACCCCGGCCGTGGTCAGGATCGTCTCCACCGGGGCCCCCGCCTTGACCAGGACGCTCAGGTCGAGGTTCTTGCGGACCTCCTCGGGAAGCCGTGCGACCAAGGTGTTGAGGCGGAATTTCGGATTGGGGCAGCGGGCCGGGTCAGAGACCACATGAAGGACCGTCAAGGGAAGCTTCATGGCCGCCGCGGCGGCGGCCGCGTAGGCCAGGCCGTACTCCGAGTAATCGGTGAAGTTGACCGGAACCAGGACCCCGTCGATCTTGGTGGCGCGGGCGTGGAGCGTCATGACCGGGGCCGGAGAGGAATGCACCACCGCCTCCGCGACCGAGCCCGCCCAAAGGCGGGACAGCCCGCGGCGCCCCGTGGTGCCCATGGCCACCAAATCCGGTTTCAGGCGGCGGATCAGGGAGAGGATGCTGAGCGCGGGGTCTCCCTCCAGGACATGGATTTTGGCCTGGGCGCCCAAGCGGGTGCGCAGATGAGAAACGATCTGCTTGCGCAATCCGGGGGTGACCCGGGCCTGAAGCGGCTCCCAGGCGTCGCCCGGAAGCAGATCCTCCACGTAAACGGCCTCCACCTCGCCCCCAAAGCGGGCGGCCATGTCCTTGGCCTGGCCCCAGGCGTCCAGGGAAGCCTCGGTAAAATCAAAAGGAACGAGGATTTTCTTCGGCGGAAATCGAATCATGGCTTTATCCCCCCTACGGCCTTTTTCTATCATTAAACAAGTGCAACGAATTTACCAACCCCTGGCGGCCGTCCTTTGCTTGGCGGCCGCGGCCCAGTCGGGCTGCGTCGCCCTGGCCCTGACCGGGGCGGCCTCGGGCATCGAATACACCGTCACCAACGTCGCCTACCGGACTTTCACCTCTCCCGAGAAAAAAGTGCACGCGGCGGCCGTCCGCGCCCTCAAGAAAATGGGCATCTCCCTGGACGTCGAGGACGAAATCGACGGAGGACACTTTCTCAAAGGGGAAACCCCCGACCTCACGATCACCGTGGAGGTCAAAAGCGTCACCAACAAGGCCACCAAGGTTTCCGTCGACGCCCGCAAGAACCTGATCATCAAGGACAAGGCCGTCGCCGTCGAAATCATTTCCCAAATCGAGAAAGCCCTGGCCAACCGCTGACCCGCCCCGGCGCTTCAGGCGTGAGCCAAAACGGGGACCCTCGCCGTGGCCGGCCGCCACACCGGCATCTCCCGGCCCAGGCGCGCGAGCGCGGACTCCACCCGCTCGGGCCGCCCCCAGTCGTCCCACTCCACTCCCTCCAGGGGAAGAACGCCGATGCGCCCCTGAGCCCGTTCCAGCACCGCCTTCGAGAAATTGACCGAAGGCATGCCCCGATACAGGGCCTCCAAGGCCGCGGCCTCGTCCGGCTCCCCGAGGCTTCCCGAAAACGCGTCGAAGCCCGCCATGAGCCCGGGAAGCAGCCTGCGGCCCAGGGTCCACAGGGTCCGGACCTTGCAGGCGATGATGAAGGTGTTCCACAGAAAGCCTCTCCGGTGAAAACCTTTCGCGTCCGAAGCCGAGGGCTTTTCGTGAAAGCGCACGGCCTCCCGGGGAACGGCTCCGAAATGCTCGGAAAGGCGCCAGCCGGGCTCGATCCAGCCGTAATCGGTCTCCGGGCCCTCGGCTTCGGCGGCCAGCAAGATCAGCCTCCCGGGAAGGCGCTCGGCCCAAAGCGCGGCCAACTCGACTCGCATCGTGAATCGCCCCTGGGGGCGGATGAAATGGTCGGACGGCAGGATCACGACGGTGGCGTCCGGATCGGCCGCGCGGACATAGGCCGCCGGCAGGAAGATGCCCGGAGCGGTGTCCAAATTGGCCGGCTGTTCGACGATCCGCCCGGGAGGCCGGCAGGCCCTGTTGAGGTGGCAGCGGTGGTCCCGGCCGATGACGGTGACGACGCGCTCCTCGGGCGCTAGCGCCAAGGCCCGGTCGTAGGTGTGCTCGAGCATCGTGCGCGAACCCGAAAACGCGCAATACTGCTTGGGAACGGCCTTCCCGAGGACCCGCCGCACCAGCGGCGCCAGCCGCTCTCCGTTGCCCCCGGAGAGCACGATCACCCAGCGATTTCCGCCTTGTCCCATCCGCATAGAACCCCTCCTCCCAGGTCGGGAAAAAAGCCCGCAACGGAGCGGCCATCAACGGGATTTTCCGATGCGGGTGGGGCGATGGAAGGGAGATTGTCACCCGAACTACTTAATGATCGCAGTTCTAATGATCTTTTTTATATCCGGCTTCCCGGCTTTCCGGGCCGTCATGACGCAGGCATAAACTCCGGTCCCGACTCCGGACAAGGGCCACTGGTGTTCGTAGGTGTACTGGCTCCCCTGACCGTTTCCGATGTCCTTAATCCTCGGCGCCCCGAAGCCGGTGTTGTAGACAACCCGCCCCATCATGTTGCGGCACTCGAGAACCGCCGAGTCCGCCAATCCCACCTGGACCACGAAACCCTGCGACCCGCAGCTCTTGCAGGGGTTGGGAACGGCGTAGGCCGCTCTCAGGAAGAACTCGGCCAGGGCCGCGGTTCCAGAACTTCCTTCCTCAGCTTGCGCGTCATCATCTTCATCGGTCGTGCGCAATGATGAACCGCCGGCCGCCAATGCTCCCGGCAACCCGAATTTCTGGATGACCTCGTTGTTGCGGTCGGCCACCCATAGCGTTCCGGCGGTGTCCAGGTTCAGGCCGACAGGCCTGCGGAAAACGGTTTCAACCGGCAAATCCCTGTCCTTCTTGATATTGCCTTGACTGCCGAATGTCAGGTTCCGTTCCCCAACTCCGTTAAACTTCGTTATCTTGTCTTTGATCCGGTCCGAAATGAACACGCACTCCCCTGAAGTCGAAACCGCGATGCCCTCGGGTCTCATGAAAATCTCGGGCCCGCCGAACTCAAACAATTTTTCACCGGAAGGGCCAAACGCCAAGCCCTTCCGGTTCTTGGCATCCGCCACGTAGATCCTGCCCTGGCCGTCCAGGGCGATTCCCACCGGCAGACCCCTGCGGTCGCCGGGCTCGTCGTCCTCATCCCCGTCGTCGGGAACGAGAGTTTCCGAGCCCTCCGGGATCGGAAACTCTTGCTGGAAATTTCCGTCCCCATCCAAAACCTGAACCCTTCGGTTTCGAGTGTCCGAAACAGCCACTTTGCCGCCCAGCGCGGCGATGCCCGAAGGATCCCTGAACTCCAAGGGACCTCGACCGGTCTTGCCTTTCCTCCACAGAACATTGCCCGAAGGTCCGAGTTTTACTATCCGGTCCTTTCCGCTCTCGGCAATGTAAAGATTTCCGCTCTCATCGACGGCCACGGAACGGGGGTGGCGGTAGTCCTCATACTTGCTCAAGTAAGCCCCGTTCAAGCCGTAGAGGCGGATCTCGCCCTTATTGGCGTTGGCCGCGTAGACCACGCCGCGGACAAGATCGACCGCCACCCCCTGCGGTTGGCCCATGTCCTTCTTGGAGCCGAAGACCAACAACCTGGCGGGTTCGCCGACAAAGACTTGGCGCGTCAACGACGCGGCGTTGCCCGCCAGGTCCACTCCGGTTAATGTCAGCGTTTGCGCCCCGGCCAAGGCCGCCAGGTTCCAAACCCCCAAGGTTCCGTCCAGATTGGCCGTTCCCGAGCTTATCAGCGTCGCCCCTGATTCCAACCGGTAGTAGGCCAGTTTCTTGTCAAAGACCATCCCTCGAACGGTGAACGACTCCTTGAACACCGAACAAACGCCGGCCTCCGTTCCCGGGCAAACCAAGCTTAATGCCGGCGGCGTCAGGTCCGCCTGGAGGACTGTCAAGAATGCCGAGTTGCCGGCTTCCAGGCTCCCCATGTTGTCCTGGCTGCGGTAGCTCAAAGTATGAGTCCCGGCTTCCAAGGTGAAAGAGGAAGCGAAAATCCGCTCGGTGCCGCCGTCCAAGGCGTAGCGCGTTTCCTTGACCCCGGAGCCCCCGTCGCTGGCCGCAAAAGAGACCGAATCCGTGGAGATGATCGTCAGGGAGCCCGGGACTTGGCCGTTCACCAAGAGCGCGGTCGCCGGGGCCGTCGCGTCCACCGTCACCGTGGCGACCTTGACCGCCTCCGTGTTTGAAGATTGGTCCACGCTGTAGAAACTCACCCGCCGGGGCCCGTCCGCGGCCAGGGTAAATGACGCCGTGAATACCCCGAACTGTCCTCCGTCGACCGCGTAGTACGTCGCGCCCACCGCGCCCGCGCCGTCCCCCGCTGCGGCTAGGTCGTCGACCGTGTGAAAGCTCAAAAAGGTGTAGGTCGCCACGAATACGGGGGCCCCGAACCGCGGCTCCCCGATCACCAGGGACGTCCGGGGCGGCAGGCCGTCATGGACCACCTCGAAGGCCCCGCCCGCCGCGGAGGTTGAATTAAAGGCGAAGTCCCGGGCCTCGACCCGTAGCTCCCAAAGGCCGTCGTCGAGCGTGGCGGGACTCACATCCTGGCCCGCCGCCACGGTGACGGAAGCGGGCCCCGCCCCCCGCGGGGCGCCCCGGTCCTCCAGTTGGACCAAGGCGGCCTCCGTCCGCGGCGCCGGATCATGATCGTCGGTCGCCGTGAAGCGGATGCTGATCGTACTGGCCCCGGAGGAGTAAACCCCGCCCACCAGGGGTGAGATGATCGAGATGGCCGGGGCCTGGTCATCGGCGGTCACGGCCGTCAGGCGGACCGGCTCTTGGTTGCCCGCCCGATCCACGCTGTAATGGCGGAGCGCATGCGCCCCCGGCGCCAGGGCGAAGGGCGCGGAGAATGGAGCCAAGGGGGTAGTGTTGGAGTCGACGAAAACGCCGTCCAGCATGAAGAAAGTCCCGGCGACCCCCGAGGCGGGTGCTCCCGGCCCAGGGAGGTCGGAAGCTTGCAGGCCGACCATGGTCGCCGTCGAGACGGCGTAGCCGCCCGCCCCGTCCGTGGAAGAAATTCCGGCGAAGGAAAGGCTGGTGACCGGGGGCAGGACATCGGGAAGTGGGACGGCGGTCTTTACGGTCAAGGTCATGCTGGAGCGGTTGCCCGCCAGATCCTCCGAATAGAACGCCACCTTGTTGGCCGTTGCGGATTCCGGCAGGCCCAGGGGTCCGGCTGCCAGGGAAAACGGCCCCGCGCCTCCTTCCACGGCCCCTGGGAAGGCAAGTTTGTCCTCGGGAACCATTCTCCAAGAAGTCCCGGCGTCCAGGCTGTACTGGGCGCTCCAGCCCCGTCGGTAGTCCCAAAGCAGTTCCTCCGCGCTCAAGGCCCGGCCAATTACCCGAAAGCCGTCCACCGCAGCGGGCAGGAAGCTGGTGATGAAGGCGTCGCTTTTGCCGAACCTCGGGGTAGACGCCCGGCTCAGGCGCGCCGGGACGCGTCCCTTGAGCGCGCCGTCGACGAATAGGGCCAGGAAGCTCCCGTCGAAAGTCGCGGCCACCAAGTGCCACTCCCCGGGGGCCAGCCTGTCGGGGGCAGTCACGTAGAAGTACTCCTCGGGGCTTTGCGCGGCGGTGATCATCCTTGGAAAGCCGGCGATGAGCTCCAATTGAAAACCGCGGAATTCCCCGCCCCAGTTGGCCAGGATGGCCCCGCCCGCGTTCGCGACATTGGGTTTGATCCACGCCGCCAAGGTGAAGGTTCCAATGTCGAAGGCGGCGTTGCGGGTGAAGAAGCCTTGGTCGCCCGCGCCGTTCAAGCGGATCGCGGAGCCATGGCGCCCGGCCACCCAGGTCCCGCCAGTGAGGTTTAAGTTGTTGCCCAAGCCCGCGGCCGTCAGGCCGGCACCCTCGTCGAAATGGATCAAGGTCTCGGACCCGGCCACCAGGACCGCGGGGCCGGGATCGGTTGATACCTTCACCCCGCTGATTCGCTCAACGCCGAAGCCCTGGTCTTGGACGCTCACCCGTGCAAAGGGCATGGTGGAATAGACGGGCAAGGAGGCGTCTTGCCAGGACGAGCCGTTGGGGGAAACTTGTGAATTTGAAAGGGTCGGGGCGCGCCGGTCGGGAAGCTCCGTCGGAAGATCGGCGAAGAAGCCCCAGGTCGATGTGTGAGCCACGTCGGCGTTCCAGGTGCAATGACCATCCACGCACCCAGAGGAAGCGGGAGCTTCGCAGGACCAGGAGCCCGCCACCAAACGGCACGCCCGCGCCGTTGCCTTATCGACCTCGGGCGGCGGCTCCGGGCAGCGCTCGCTCCAGACCAAGGCGGGCGCGTGGACCGCCGGGCTGGGGGTCAGGTCGCAGGCACCGCCGGGCGCGTCGTAGCCGCAGAGCGGATACAAGTTCCGGGCCTGGGCCGCGGCCGCTTCGGACGCCGAGGCGGCCCGGCAGGTCAGATCGGGGATGTCCGACTTTGAGCGGACGCAGGCCTCGCCGTTTTCCGTGCAGCGGGATTTGTCCTGGCCCATGGAGGGGACGGACACGTCCCCGGAGGCCGATTCCCCGGGCTTAAGGACGAAAATTCCGCTTCCCAACTCAAGATTCGGCGAGACGGCGCCCGATCCCGCGGGGTCGGTTCCTTCCATGATCTTGAAGGTGACCCCCACCCGCTGCTCCCCGAGAGCGACGGCTTCCGCGGGCAGGTTGACCGTGAAGCTTATGCCGGTCGGGTTGGGCGAGGCGATCATCACGGCCTGCCAATGGACGTCGCAATTGGAGGGTTTGACGCATACCCCCGGCGAGAGCCTTGGGACCGAGTCGCACCAGCGGTCAGGGGGGATCGCGGCTGGCAGGCAGGGGGCGGGGCTCGTCCAGAGGAAGGAGTTGCCCTTGAGGTGGTCGGCGGTGACGGAGAAGGAGGTAAAAGAGACGGCGGTCCTTATGGATGCGATCCCCGGGCCCCCCAGGCATTCGAAGCTGCGGGAGCGGCAATGGTTCAACGTATCGCAGAAAGTGGCGGTGTAGATGCCGGGGGCGGAGCACTCGAAGGGCTGGGTCAAAGTCGGGGACGGGTCGCTGACGGGAACGGGGATCCGGTTGGAGGGGCCCTCGATCCGGCCGCTGACGATTCCGTCCGGGTCGACGGCGGAAACCGAGGCGGAGGTTCCGGCTGGCATGGGGTCGGGGGGGGTGATGACTTGGGGACGGCCTTCGGTGTCGATTTCGAACCTCTGACGTGTATCATTCCCTCGGGCAGGTTTCCGAGGGCTGAGAGGCCGGCATCCGCCGATGTATACGTGTGCTGCTCGGCGAAGTCCTCATCGTTGGACGCCAGCAACGTGCCGCCCGTGTCGGGGTCACCCTTCCAGATTTCGAGTCGGCCAGGTCCAGAGAACGCCTCAGCGGCATCGCCGGTGCCAACTCGATCATTCACCGCGATGGTGACAGGGCCAGGCGTAAAACCGCCGGCGCCCACCTGATTCCCTGATGGGTCAAGAACCCGCGCCACGGGCTTGTCGTTGTCGACGCAGAACGGTCCCTGGTGCTCGGTGACGAGCTGCCCACCTTGGCCGTAGGCATCCCAGTTTCCCGCCCGGTCGACGCTCCGGATGTGGACCCGATAGTCCTTGCCACTCGACAGCGTGAAGTCTTTCTCTACGGCCGTGCCTGCGACGGCGGGGAGAGCGCTCTCGTCTGGAATCGTCGTCGCCGATTTGTCCACCCGCGCGAAATACTGGGCCAAGCTGGAATGGATATCGGCCGCCGCGTCCCACTCGATTCGGAGTGGCGACTTCCGGCAGGTGTTGTTCGGGGCGTGCGAAGGGCTGCGGAGCCGGCCGACCTTGGCTGGGTCTTCCACGCTGGCAGCCTGCATTGCCAGGCGTTGAGTTGACGGATTCAACAAGGTCACAGTCTTCGGCTCAAATCCTGGCACCTCGACCACCTTCGTGAGGTTGTAATAGTCGGGGTTTCCGATGATGTCACCTTGGATTTGAATACCGGCAAGGCGGTAAATGTACTCTACCCAGCCGTCGCTTCGGATGCCATCGATCTGGGCTTTACTCAACGGCGGGCTTCCGCTATAGGCAATGATTTGGCCGATTGCGCCCTCGCCGGTCGGGGTCACGTAGGCCAGGTCCATATTGAGCCGAGCCAACTCGACGAGGGAATCTCGAACTCCAAGAGGAACATCCGCGAACTTCTGGGTGTGCGCTCCATTGTACGGTGGCAGCACACTGCCGGCGTCGTCAATGAAGCGTTGCAAGGAGATGACATGCACTCCGGAGGGGCCAGACATTTCGATCACCGCGTGATTGGGGAATTCGTTGGGCTTGCCAAATCCCGTGTATTCGGTGTAGACGGCGGAGTGCTCTCCCAAAAACTGCGCCAAGAATCCCCCGAGGTTACGGAAGACAACGTCTCCACGTTCCTGGCACAGCCGGATATCCGGACAAGCAGCCATGGCCTGGGCGGCCATTGCCGCCAGTGCGCCGAGGCTCAGAGCGAACGACCTACGGCTTTTTCTCATACTTCCCTTCGGTCTGTAGGGCCCAAATTGCCCATTCGAGCTTCTCCACCAGGAATGGGTTGCTCTCCTGCTGGCGCAACTCAGATAGCACGGGCAAAATTACGGGAGTATCCTCAAGGGGGAAGCGCCTCAGGGTGGTGATCAAGACATATGCCGCCTCTGGATCTCGTGCGCGCTCCTTTTGATAAAGGATCTCCAGTTGCTCCAGAAATTCAGGTGTCATCGGGAGTTTGCGCAAAGAGAAATAGGCCGCCTTTCTGATTTCGATCTCCTCTGATTGCGTAGCCGCATGGAGAACCGGGGCTATATCTTTGCCGCTGTAGCGGCGGGCGAGCATCTTGATAGCTTCCGCGCGAGCTGGCCAAGAGCGTGGCTCGTCCTTGGCAATCTTAATAAGCGCAGAACGCAGAGCCCTGGTCTTGGGCAAATATCCGCTCGGCTTAGCGCTTTGAAGGAGGCGGTCAAGCTCGACTAAAAAGTTCAAATGGAAATTGTCGCCATAACTCGGGTTCTCAAGAACCCGGCAATACTTTTCCGATAGACCTTGGAGGTCAGACTCGCTAACCTGCCACACCTGATTCCTAAGATGTTCCTTGGCTGCTGCAAATCCGTTTGAGTGCCGCGCCAGCTCGCTCTGCTCTTTGCGCGGCAGCCGCTCCCCTGACGAGCCAAACTCCTTATGGCGGGACAAACGGTCCATGAGCCCGAGGAGTTTCCGTTCATCACCGAATCCGCGCGCGCGCAGATGGTCTTTGGCGCGCGCCCGGCGGCGCTCGCCCTCTGCCTTGTCGATCTGCGTAGCGCCTTTGTCTGACTCTGGGAATAGGGAAAGGTACTCGCGGACCTCCCCCTCAGATACGCCGTCATTTGCCGTGAAAGGTTCCCCTGCCGATACGGGGGCGGTGAGCAAGACAATGCAGGACAATCCGAAAACCGTCTTTATTGCGGAGCTATTCATGCACCGTCCATTGCGGCGACAGAGGATGGAGCCGGGGAGCAGGCCGCGCCCGCCGCGACACGGCCGCTTGTACCACCTTGGCGGTGTTTCGGATCAGGGAAAATGTGACACTCCAAATTTCCAGGAAGCTGCGATCCGCCAATCCCAGGATCGGCCGACGACAGGAAGGGCAGAAGCGTTACTGCACTCAGTGTGGGGTTCATTGCTCCAGTTCGACGTCCGCCATAATGAGCGCCCTCGCTTGGGCAACAGAGAGTAAAAATCTCGCTCCAGCCCGCATAAGGCAACTCCAAGTGCGGGCACCCAGACCACTTGAACTCGGCATGTTCGTGGTGTTGTCCTTGCGGCAGTTGCAAACTGCTTCCCTGCGGCAAACTACCCTGGAAGTATTGATCCGGAACCCGGTAAAGTCAAGACCTCCATTTTCGCACTATTGCCGATGATACCTGCACAATTTGTCGTCGCTGAAATTATCTTCAGCTGCGAAAAGGGAACCGCCATTTCTGTCAAGGGGTTCATGGGTCAAATCGGACCATGCCTCGCCTCCGAAAATCGCGCAAAAACCTTCAGCCCCTTAAACACGGGAGCCTGGGCGCCAGCTTGGAGGCCGGGACAAAAATTCGCTAGGATGTTTCCATGAGCTCAGAAAAAGAGATGAATTGGGAGAAAACGGCCCGCGAGGCGGTCAACGCCCAGTGCGCGGGAGAGGCGCCCTCCCCCGAGAAAGCCGGGGCCCTCATTTGCGCGCAAATCGCCAAGGCCTCCCGGCAGAAGGGCGACGCCCGCGCCCATATCGTGGCCGTCTGCCATGGCGCCATGACGGGGCTGGCGCTAAACCATGCCGACCTGCCCGCGGCGGCGGTGGAGACGCTCAAGGGTTTGGCCAACATCAGCTTGATGTCGCGCTCGGACCCCAGCGACATCATGACCTGGGTTCTGGAAGGATTTGCCGAGGCCACCACGGTGGCGGGATTTACGGCCCGGGTGGAGATTCAGCACCGCATCGACGGGGAGTTTCACGGCGTGGGCGAGGTCTTCGACAAGCTCTGCGAAGAGGTCAAGAAGCGCGGACCCGGCGCGCCCTAACCGCTTCCCAAAGGCCGGCCGCGCCCCGTCCCGCCAAAATCAGGACCAGGGGCATGAGCGGCACGCGGTAGCGGATGGGGGCGTGGCTGATGGAGTAGGCCAGGCTCACCAAAAGCATCATCGCCCCGAAGGTCAGGACGATGAACCGGTTTCGCCGCTCCAGCCATAGGCCGAAAAAACCCAGAGGCAGAAGCCAACCGTCGGAGGCCAGGGCGGCCAGGGCCACCGCGCCGAAGGAATGCGTAAACCGCCGCTGGTGGGGCATGACCCGCCAAAGCTTCACGAAACGAACCGCCATGCTCTTGAGGAACTTTCCGGGCTCGGCCCGAATCAACTCCACGTCCTTGGCGATGAAAGCCTTGTTCCAAGGGATCTCCGGCATGTTCGCCCAGCCCTGGATGTAGGGATCGTTGAGCTGCAGGCGGACCTGCTCCTCGGTCCCGAGCGCCTCGTAGGGCACCAGCATGCTCCCGTAGATCTGATAGCCGACCAGGCTGGAGAAGGGGACGAAGGCGTGGAAAACGAGCCAGTTTCGAAGAATCCAAGGGCCGACGAACAGAGCGATCGGGGCCGAAAAGGCCAGAGCCCGTTTCCAACGACCGGCCTTTTCGGACCCGAATAAAACAACCGCGGGCAGTAATGCCCCACAGGCCGGGGCGAAAGCCCCGTTGAAAGAGCACAAGAGCCCGGCGAAGACCCCGGCCCCCAGCGCCCCCGCCGCGTCCTTGCGCGTCGCCAGAAACAGCATCAGTCCCAGGACGAAAAAAGCCAGCCAGGTTTCCCGGAAGAAATAGGCCGGGTAATAGATGAAATAGGGGTAGAACACCGCGGCCCAAAAAGCGAAGCGCCCGCAAAAATTCCCGAACAACCCCGCGCCCAGGCGCCACAACAGCCACGGCGTCAGGGCCCCGACCAAGACCTGGATGAGGATCACCGACCACGGGCTTCGGCCGCTCACGGCATAGGCCCCGGCGATGAACAGGATGTAGCCCGGCTCGCGCTGGGCCGTGGGCGTGCCCGGCACCCATTCGTAGGCCCCGCGGTCGAGCAGGCTCAAGGCGATGGGCTCGTAGTCGCGGTTGCCGTCGGGGGAGGGCTGGTCGGGCCGGTAAAACGCGTGGATCGAAAACCCCAGCCTCAGGACCAGGGCCAAAAGCAGGCCCAGGACCAGCTCCCGGCGGCTCATCCGCGGAACTCGGACCAGAGCTGTTTAAGGAAGATGATCCCGGTGGGAATCGAGCTGGCGGTGCTGGCCCCGCCCAAGCGCTGGCCCTCGTGAGTGGGAAACTCCGCCACCTTGAGCTTTTTCTTCATCGCCCGGATCGACATCTGGTACTCGATGACGAAACCGTCCGCGTCGGGCGCCATGGACTCGAAGGCCTTGCGGGTCAGGGACCGGTAGCCGTTGATCGTGTCGGTGATGAACGGCCCGTCGTTCCAGGCCAGGTTGGCGCACAGCCCGAAGGCTTGGTTGACCCACTTTCGCGGCCGAAACCAATGAATGTCCTCCTCGTTGGAGGCCCCGCGCATCATCCGCGAGGCGATGACCATGTCCCAGCCCTCCTCCAAAACGGAAAACAGCTTGGGCAGGTCCGCGGGGTCCTCGTTGCCGTCGGGGCTGAAGAAGGCGATCGCGTCGGCGTCGGTCTCGGCGAAAGCCTGCCGAAACGCCACCCCCCGCCCCCGCCGCGTTTGCGCCGCGACCCGAATTCCCTTGCTCCTGAGAAATTCCACCGTCCCGTCCTTGGAGCCGCCGTCCACGGCGAAAAGCTCTTCGGCGCAACCCCGGGGGATCTTGTCGAAAATCTTGGGAAGGGCCTCGATCTCGTTGAAGGTCAGGATGACGACCGCCTTTTTCATTTTCGCCAGGCTCCCAGGCGGGACCGGTTGGCCTTAAACCATTCGACGGTCCTCCCCAGACCCTCGCGCAAGCTCACCTTCGCCTGGAAGCCCACGAGCGCCTTGGCTCGGGAGGGGTCGCAGTTGCGCCGGGGCTGGCCGGAGGGTTTGGAGGGATCGAATTTCAGCTTGGCCTTGGAGCCCGACGCCTCCAGGATCAACTCAGCCAGCCGGCGGATGGTCACCTCCTCGGAGGTGCCCAAGTTGACAGGGTCGCAGATCGCGTGGCGCTCACAAACATCCAACAGGCCGCGGGCGAAATCCTCGACGTAAAGAAACGCCCGGCTTTGCTCGCCGCTTCCCCAGACCCGGACCGGGTCCTCCCCCGAGGCCACGCGGCGGATCAGGGCGCTGATGACATGGGAGTTCTCCGATTCGAAATGGTCCCGCGGGCCGTAGGTGTTGTAGGGCCGGGCGATGGCCACCTTCATGCCGAACTCGGCCGCATAGGCGCGTCCCAGGTATTCGGACATCCGCTTGGCCCAGCCGTAGCCCTCGTTGGTGGGCTCGGGCGAGCCGAGGAAGCCCTCCGACTCCGGAGTGGGCACCGTCGCCTCCCGGGGGTAAACGCAGGCGGAACTCACCACCAGGAACCGCTCGACCCCGGCCAGGCGGGCGGCTTCGGTCATCTGCACGGCCAGGAGCATGTTGTCCCGGTACATCGTGCCGTGGTGGGACGCGTTGTAGCCCACCCCGCCCACGTGAGCCGCGAGGTTCAAGACCGCGTCCTGGCCCCGGCAGGCCTTGCGGCAGCCCTCCAAGGAGCGCAGGTCGGCCTTTATGATCCGAATGTCCTTGAGGACCGCCCGGAGGTTCTCCCGGCGCCCGCTCTCCAGGCTATCGGCCACCGTCACCCGAACCCGCGGAGCCCGCCGCAAAAGCTCCTCGACCAGGTGGCTGCCGACGAATCCCGCCCCGCCGGTGACCAGCACCTTTTTGCCGTTCCAAAAGGACATTATTTTTTCTCCGTCGGCATGTGCCGAAGAAGTTCCAAGGTGACTCCGAAGGCCGCGAGGATGGCGCCCGGGATCACGAGCAGCGAGCCCGTCAGCACGTAGATCCAGTGGATGCTGATGCTGCCGGTCGAGAAATACTGAAGAATCGTCCGAAGATTCAACAAAACGCCCCCGATGGATAGAATCAGCCCGGCCGCGACCGCGGTTTCGGAAAACCAAGGCCGGTCCAACACGGACGGGCCCTTTCCCAAGGACAGGTCGGCGGCCTTTTGGGCCAGCGCCCCGAAGGTCAGGCAGACCAGGGAACAGGCGGCCAAGGTCACGATGGTCAGCAGGCGGTAGATCATCACGTCGGGTTGAAGCTCATGATGCTCCAGGTAATACCGAACGGGCCAGACGCCGTAGGCCAGGGCGATCAACGCGAAAAGCGTTCCGGCGGGGCCGAAAAAGCGCATGGGAAAATTCGAAAAAATGATTCCCAAAATGACCCGGAGAAACCGGATTCCATCGGCGATGACGTTGAGCTTGGACTGACCTTGGCGATCGGCGTAGGGAATGGGCGTCTCCACGATCTTGGCCCCCAGGCAGGCGACCCGCGCGGTCATGGCGGGGGTAAAGTGCAGGCCCGAGGGCATGGGCGAGAGCCGGGCGAGCAGGGAGCGCGAGAACAGGCGCATGCCGCTGGCGGAATCGGCCACCGGCACGCCCGTGAGCAAGGAAATCACGGCCGCGTAAAAGCGGTTGCCGAGGACCCGGATGGCGGGCATCTGGGAGCCCGGGTGCAGGCGCATGCCGACGGCCAGGTCCGCGTCGGCCTCCGACAACGCCTTGCCGAGCGCGGCGAAGGCCAGCGGATCGCAGGTTCCGTCGGCGTCCAAGAAACCCAGATAATCGCCGGAGGCGGCCTCAAAGCCCGTCATCAGGGCCCGGCCGTAGCCCAGATTGCGGGGGTGATTGATGAGCCGCGCCTCCCGAATCCCCCTGGCCAGCTCCTCGGTGCGGTCCCGGGAGCCGTCGTTGACCGCGATCACCTCGACGCTTTTGAGGCCGAGCTCCGCGCACAACGCCTGCCGGGCGGCCAGGCAGCCGTGGAGGATGGCCTCGATGGCGTCCTCCTCGTTGTAGGCCGGGATGACGATGGAGAGGGTTTTGCCCTCAAGCTTGGTCATGACTTGAGTTTATAAACTTCTATGACGGGATTGGCGGTCGTCGCGCTGCGCTCGATTAAAATCCAAGGAAAAGGCTCCTCCCGCTCAAACCGCGCCACGCGCTCGTAGCGCCCGAAATTCGGCCCCAGAAACGGCCGGTCGTCGTAATCGGGGATGGCGACCACCAGGTAGCCCGGGAGTTCCTCGGGGGGCAGGCCCGCGAAGAAGGGGCGCTCGATGAACATCATGGGATTGCGGCCGTAGCGGAAATACGGCGCGTTGGAGGGCTGGGGCAGGCGCAGGAGACCGATGACCGCGCCTTCCGGGACGTGTTCGGAGATCCAGGCCCCGGAGCGGGCGTGGGTGGAATTCTTTCCGGCGTCCAAGGCGAAGTTGCGGGAGTAGGTGGCGCCGGAAAGGAAGGAGTTTGAAATGATTACGGAAATCAGGGCAACGGAATAGGGGCGAAAACGATCGGGAAGGCTGCTGAAGCTTTTCGCGGCATACGCCGCGAAAAGCATCAGCAACGCGATCCACCCCAGGCCGTAGCGCATATGCCGAGTGTCGTACACGCCGCCAAAAGTAACGGTCACCGCCAGCCCCAGGCCCACCGCGATCAGGCAAAGCAGGACCCCCGGCTCCTTGCGGCGGCGCCAAACCGCCAACCCCGCCCCCGCCAAGGCGAGGGCCAGCACCGGCGCGGTCACGCCGTGGCGGACCGGATTCCACAGGAAAATGAAGGGATGCCGCCAATCCATGGCCCCGACGGTCTTGAGCACGGCCATTTCCCGCAAGGCCTCGTTCCAGGAGAAGATCCAGAAGGGGTTGGTGGCCAAAAACGCCGCCGCGCTTGCCGCGGCGGCGATGATAATTCCGTTCCCGAATTCTTTTGCCGTTGCCTTTTTATAAAGAATCCTCAACCCTCCCGCCGCCCCCACCACCAGGCACGCCGGCCAGGCGTTGAGAAAAGCCCCGACGGTGAGGCCGGACAGGGCCCCGGCCAGGGCGTAGTCCGATTTTTTCCCGCGCTCCAGGAGAGTCAGGCAACGATCCACCGTCAAAAGAGCCAGAAGCGCCCAGAAGGTGTGATTTTTCATGACATGGGATTGGGTGAGGACTCCCGGAGAAAACAAAAACAGCAGACCGGCCAACAGGCCGGTCGTGTTGTCAAACACCCTGCGGCCCAAACGAAGAAGCATCCACGAAACTCCGACATACGCGGCCAAGGAGAAGGCCCGGCCGGCCAGGTAGAGGCCGGCCATCTTGTCCGGGTCGGCGATATAGGGCTCCAGCGAAGTGTGCAGGCTCACCAGCCCGGCCGCCCAGCCCAGGGCCAGCCACGCGCCCAGGGAATAGAGATAGACCGCCCCATAGGTGAACATGTGGTGGTGGAACTCGAATTTCCAAGGGCGCATGCGCGAAAGAATGATGAGCATGGTCTGCTCGTCCTCGTGCGCCGAGCGGACATGGAAGGACCGGTAGGAATTGAGCAGGACCTCCGGAGGGGTCTTCCAACCGGCCGGGGTTTTCCGGACGCCGCTGAAGGATTTCCAGGCCTCGGGGTTGAGCATGAGGTTCTCACCCAGCCGCTGGTGCATCGCCTTCCAGGAATCGGAAAGCAGGCGCCCGAAGTCCGGCCCCGCCAGGCCGGGGGGCATCACCAAATCCAGGCGCTCCCGGGAAGGCAGGCCCCAGCCCAGCCCCCAGCCGCCCAAGGCCAGGCCGAAAGCGGCGAGCAGCACCCGCGCCCCGGTCAGGGTTTTCTCGCCGTGTAAATCCATGAATAGATGCAGTAATCGTCGACGATCGGCTTGAAACCGCGTTTTTCCAGCTCGTCCCGGATGATGCCGTGGTTTTTCAGGAAATGATGCTGCTCCGGCCGCTCCTCGACCATGGTCGCGTAGAAGGCCCGGAAGGTTTTGGAGACCAGCCCCAGGACCGCGGAGGCGGCCTCGACCAGGAGAAAGGTCTTGTAGCGGCCGGGCTCGACTATGAAGACCAGCCCCCCGGGCTTGGTCACGCGGTCGATCTCGGCGCAGGCCCGGCGGTAGGCGTCGTCGCCCTTGAGATGGTGGAGGACGCAATAGACGAAAACCGCGTCGAAGAAGCCGTCATCGAAAGAAAGTTTTTCCGCCTTGTCCGGACGAACCCGGCTCCGCAGGGGCTCCGGAATCTTGGCGATGAGGGCCTCCTCGGGCTCGACCCCGTGGAGTTGGGTGAAGCCCCGGGAGGCGAACCAAGCCAGGAAGGGCCCCGAGCCGCAGCCTAAATCCAGCACCCGCGCCGAGCGGTCTTTGAGCAGTTCCTCCAGCTTGGTGCGGCCGACCATCATCGCGCGATGAAGCCGGGCCAACGGGCTTTCCACGAGGGTCGTGGCGTTCTCGTTCCACTGCGCGGTGTTGAGGGTGGGCTCCCGGCCGGAATTCATCCGCGCTCCTTTTCCAGCCGAAAGCGGCCCGGGGTGCGTTTGACCTCCAACTGGAGCTCCCAGAGGCGGGCGGCGGTCCGGAAAGCGTCTCGGACCGTCATCTTGGAATGCCCCTTGGTCCGCGCGGGCAGGGTGATGGGAACCTCGGTGATCGGAAAGCGGTTACGGTGGAGAACGAAAAGGCTTTCGATGAAAAAGGAATATCCGACCGACCGCACCAAGCCCCAGAGCGCGCGGGGGATGCGGTCCAGGCGATAGAGCCGGAACGCGCCCGTGGCGTCGTAAGGCATGTCCAGCATCACCTTGGTCAGATGGTGCGCCATATGGGTCAGGACCAGGCGCACGGGGTCCCAGTCGGCGAGGCTGTCGGCCCGCTCAAAGCGCGTCCCCACCGCCACGTCGGCCGCCTCGGCCCGGGCCAGGAAGTCCGGGATGTATTTGGTCGGGTGGGTGAAATCGCAGTCCATGGTGATCAAGATCCGCCGCCCTTGGTCGTAGGCCCGCGCGATTCCCGCCTGGTGCGCCGAGCCGATCCCCGCTTTGCCCGGGCGGTGGATCACTCGGACCGTGGGATTCCCAAGTGCCATACGGTCCAGTATCTTTCCGGTTCCGTCCGGCGAATTATCATCCAAAAACAAAACATCCGTTCCCAAACCCAAACCCAAAATTTCCGTCAAAATCCGTTCGACGTTATCTTTCTCGTTATAAGTCGGAATAAAGATCAACGGCCGCCCCCAGGCGCTCATCCGGCCGCGTCCTCGGCCAGGAGACGGATCATGCCGTCGAAATCCACGCTCGGCTTCCAACCGGTCCGGCGCTTGAGCCGCGAGGGGTCGCCGACCAGCCGGCCGAGCCGGCGAGTGAGGATCGCGGGGTTCTCTTTGACCCAGCGGCGCCAATCCAGGCCGAAGCGGGCGAAGGCCTTGCGCGCGAACTCGGCGACGCTATGGCGCGTGCCGGTGGCGATGATGAACTCATCGGACTCTTCCAGCGACAGGATCCGCCTCATGGCCTCCACGTAATCGGGGGCCCAGCCCCAGTCCACTTTCACGGAGAGGTTGCCCAATAACAATCCCTTCCGGCCGCCGCCCCTAATCGCGGCGGCCGCCCGGACGATTTTCCGCGACACGAAGCCCGGGCCGCGGAGGGACGATTCATGGTTGTAAAATATTCCGGTCGAAGCGAAGATGCCGTATTTCTCGCGGTAATACCGGCAGGCCCACAGCCCCGAGGCTTTGCTCATCCCGTAGATGTTGTTCGGGGACAACGGCGTGTCCTCGTTTTGCGGAGCCGACGCGGGCGCCCCGAAAACATGAGAGGACGCCGCGTTGAACAGCCGTCCTTGAGGGTGGAAGCGCCGGAGGGCTTCCAGAAAGTTGACCAAGGACAGCACATGAACGTCGTAGCTGTCGCGGAACAGCCGCAGGGGATCCGGCGTCTTGTCCTGGGAGGAATGCATGACCGCCGCCAGAAAGTAAATCTCATCGGGCTTGAAGCGCCGAACGAGGGAAAACACCTCCACGGGCCGGCGGATGTCGGTCTTGGGCAGCCGTCCTTTCGGGCCGACGGTCCCGCGGCGCGAAATCCCCACAACCTCCACCCCGAGCTCAAAAAGGTAGCCGCTCAACAGGCGGCCGTCCTGGCCTTCGCTGCCGACGACCAGGGCGCGCCGAGGCTTTCTCATGAGACGACTTCCAGCTTCGGCAGGGGAAACAGGAACCGCCCGCCCGCCTTGAGATAGGCCGCCTCTTTCTTGAGGATGAACTCGCGGAAGTGCCACGGCAAAACCAGAAGATAATCCGGACGCAGTGCCTTGGCCCGGTCCTCGGGAATGATCGGGATATGGGTGCCCGGTGTGAAGCAGCCGAACTTGTCCGGGTTGACCTCGCCGATGCAGGGGATGTCCCGCGGCGTCAGGCCGCAATATTGGAGGATCACGTTCCCCTTGGTGGAGGCGCCGTATGCCAACACGGTCTCTTTGCGTTTCCTGGCCCCAGCCAGGAAACGCAAGAGACCCTTCTTATGTTTTTCAATCCGTTCCCGAAATTGTTTATAAGGCCCTTCCCCCGCCAATTTTTTTTCTTTTCTCAACCACGCCCCGACCCCGGCCGTTTTATAAGGTCCGTTCTCCTTGGCCAGCGTGACCGAGAAACTTCCCCCGTTGACCTCGTTCTCCTCCACCGCCGTGATCTTGAGCCCCGCGCGCCGGGCCATCCAGTCGATCTGCCGGACCCCGTAATATTCCAGATGTTCGTGGCAGACGGTGTCGTAGGAGGTGGTCCGCAGCATCGCAGGAAGATAACTCTGCTCCATGACCCAGACGCCGTCTTCGTGAAGGATTCCCGCGATCTGCTTCATGAATTCCAACGGGGCGTCCAAATCGTAAAACATGGCGATGGAGGTGACGACCTTCGCCTTTTTTCCGGGAAAGCGCCTTCGGACCAGGTCGGCCGAAAAAAAGTCCGCGATAAGCCGCAGAGGTGGACGGTAATTTTTCCGAAACTTCTCCCCCGAGGGGTCGATCCCCACCAACATGAGGTCCTTGCGCCCATAGGCGTTCAACAGGGTCGCGTCGTTGGAACCGATGTCGATCACCAAATCGCCGGAAGACAGCGAAACCGTTTCGGCGATCGCCCGCGCCTTGCGGCGCAAGTGCTCCACCATCGAGCGGTTCAAGCCGGACCGGTAGCCGTAGCCCTTTCCATACATCTGGCGCTTGTCGTAGGATTGGCGCAACTGAACCAGGCCGCAGGCCTCGCGGCCCGGAGCTTCCTCGCAGCGGACCAGGTCCACCGGACCGGCGGTCACGGCCTGCTTGACGGATCTGGGAAAGACCCCGGTCAAGGCCTGGGTCCCCAAGCTGAGCACGGGGGCCAAGCGAGGGTTGCCGCAGATGCGGCAACGGGAAATCTCCCGATAGCTTTTCTTCATTCCGGGAAGGCCCTCAGGCGGGCGTCCTTGAGGCCGGCAGCCCCCGAATACAGGGAGTAGGCTGAAAGATAAAGCGTCGGCGACAGGACCGCCAAAAGCAAGGTGGCCAAACGGAAGCCCCCGAAGGAGCCGGCGCCGGCCGAACGCAGTCCGAGAAACCACTCGTCCCAAGCGGCGGCGGGCCGGGCCCGGAGGGCCTCGTAAAGGACCTTTCGCCGGATCAGCTCCAGGCGCTGGCGGTTGACGTAGCGAGGCGTCAAGCTGCGCCCGGATTCCTTGAGCCACAGATCCAGATGGTCCGAGAAAATCTCCCGCATCCTAAAATCGACCTCCATCTTTTTCGGGTCCTGATAGCCGCCCGCGCACCAATTGCTTCCATGGACGCGGTGCAGGCCCAGGACCCGGGGGACATTGGCCAATTCCCAGGAAAATAGCGCCCGCGCGGTCAGGAAATCATCCAGGTAGTAGAACAACTCCTTGGGAATGGGCAGGGCCGAGTCCAGGGCCGCGCGCCGAAAGGCCAGGCCGCTGGTCGCGGCGAAGTGAGTCCGGGCGTCCAGAAAATCGTCGAT
Source organism: uncultured Elusimicrobia bacterium (assembly GCA_964358485.1). Taxonomy (GTDB): domain Bacteria; phylum Elusimicrobiota; class Elusimicrobia; order UBA1565; family UBA9628; genus CAYHPY01. Next base: position 77,165 of record CAYHPY010000003.1, on the reverse strand, counting down.
GGTGTAGCGGGCGGGCCACTCCGGGACGTCTTCCCGGATGGGATTTTTGGAGATGTCGACGTCCTGGAGGTAGTGCTGGACCACGCCCACCTTGGGGTCGTCGAAGAGCGGCCGCAGGGCGGCGAATTTTCCCGGCAGGCAGACGTCGTCGGAATCCAGCAGGCAGACGACCTCCCCCCGGGCCTCGGAAAAGCCCCGGTTGAACGCCGACGCCTGCCCTTGACGCTCCTGGAGGACGGCCCTGATCCGATCGCCATAGGAGGCCAAAATGGGCCGGGACTCATCGGTGGAACCGTCGTCGACCACGACCACCTCCAAATCCTCCCGGGGGTAGTCCTGGCTCAAAACGCTGTCCACGCACTCCCGCAGGAAGCGCCCGTAGTTGTGGTTGTCGATGACGACGGAAAAAAACGGACGGCGGCTCATCGGCGGCCCTTGAAATAGGCGTGGATTCGCTCGATCATGAAATCCACCTCGCCCCGCGCGAGGTATTGGTGGCACCCGATGTAGAAGCCGCGGCGGTTGATGTTGGCCGCCACGGGATATTTGGGCTCCAAATCCCCGAAAATTTTCCGGTAAATGGGCTGGTTGATCAGCGGAAGCAGGTCCCGGGTCTCGATGCCGTGGTCCTCCAGCCAATGAACCAGGCCGGTCTTGTCCTCATGACGCAGAACCAAGCCGTAGAGCATGAACATGTGCTCCAGGCCCTCGGGAACCGTGGGAAGCTGGAGATGCTCCTGAAGGTCCTCAAGGCCCTCGGTCAGCCGCCGGGCGTTGGCTTGCCGGGCGCGGACGATCTTGTCGTGGTCCTTCATCTGGGCCAGGCCGATGGCCGCCTCGAACTCCGTGCAGCGGAAGCTGTGCCCCATGGACACGAAAGAAAACCGCTTGGCCACGATCTCATGGAGCTTGGCCCCGCTGACCCCGTCGTCGCCGTCGATCTGGTAGTAAATCGAGTCCCGCCCGTGGTTCATGAGGCTGCGCAGGCGCACGGCCAAAGCCCGGTTGTTGGTGGTGGCAAACCCCCCCACCCCCGTCACGATGTAATGGGCGACATAGGTCGAAAAACAGCCGATGTCTCCCAAGGACCCCACCTTGCGCCCCTTGTAGGTGCCGAACACCGTCTCGCAGGAATCCTCGATGATCTTGAGGTTCATGCGCTGGGCGATCCCCCGGATGGGGTCCATGTCGGCCGGCAGGCCCAGAAGGTGAACCGGGATGATGGCGCGGGTTTTGGGGGTGATCTTGGCCTCGATGAGCGCGGGGTCGATGTTATAGGTCAAGGGATCCACGTCGACGAAGACCGGCGTCATGCGGTTGTGGAAGACGATGTTGGCGGTGGCCACGAAGGTGACCGCGGGGACCAGGACCTCGTCCCCGTCGGACCAGCCGTGCTCTTCCTTGAGGGCGGCCAGGGCGATGTGCAGGGCGCTGGTCCCGGAATTGCAGAACATGGCGTAGCGGCAGCCGTGGGCGGAGCCGAACGCCGCCTCGAATTTTTGGGAAAAGGGCCCGTAGGAGATCCGGTTGGACTTGATGACCTGCCCGAGGTATTTTTTCTCGAGCGGGCCCAGCTTGAAGTCCCCGACCCCGATGGAGCGACGACCGGCCCGCTTGGCGATTTTCATGGCAGTCCCGGCCTAATTCTAATAAATTATCGCGGTCGGGGATATTTTGGTAGGATGGCGCTCATGGAACCCAATAAGAAGGGACTCATGATCGGGGTCGGTCTGGCCCTGGTCGCCGCGGTCGGCCTCGGGATCTACAAAATGAAGCCCGCGCCCCCACCCTCGGCGCCCCCGCCTCCCGAGCCGACCCCGGTGAGCGCCGCAATCCCCAACGCCCCCCCCTCCATCGTTCTGCCCCCCCTGGCCGACAGCGACACCTGGGTGCGCGACCGGGCCCGCGCCCTCTCGGCCCACCCGGGCTTGGCCTCCTGGCTGGGAATCGAGGACCTGCTCCGCCGCTTCGTCGCGGCCGCCGCCATCGTCGCGGACGGCAAAAGCCCCCGGGAGAGCCTCAAATTCATGAAACCCGAGTCCCGGTTCTTGGTCAAGAAAAAGGGCGGCAAGGTCATCCTCGATCCGGCCTGCTATTCCCGTTACGACTTGGCGGCGGGCGTCCTGGCCTCGCTCAACACCGAGCTGGCCGCGGGCTTGGTCCGGGACCTCAAACCCCTCCTCAACCAGGCCTACTCCGAGCTCGGGCGGGAGGACCGGGAATTCGAGCCGGTCCTGGTCCGGGCGGTGGATCACCTCTTAAGGACCCCGGTGCCCGAAGGAGACCTCGAACTGCAGAAGAAAGTCGTCTCCTACGCCCTGGCCGACGAGCGCCTGGAAAACCTCAGCGCCGCCCAAAAGCACCTTCTAAGGATGGGCCCCGCCAACGCCTCTAAAGTCAAAACCAAGCTCCGCGCCTTCGCCCTGGCCCTCGGCGTCCCCGAAAACCGCCTGCCCAAGTAAATGGGGACACCCCCCATTTTTACCGAAAACAGGGGGTGTCCCGGGTTGAATCGACCTTAAGGCTTAAAGCCCCAGGAAGTTCAGGTGGATGTAGGCTCCGGTCTTGCCGGAGTTGGACTTGAGGACGACCACCACCTCATTGTAACCCCAGTCGATCACGGACTTGGGCAGGGTGAAGGAGCCGTGGCGGTTCTGGTTCTCGCCCTGGAGCTTCTTGTTGGGATAGTTGGTCTTGAGCCCATTGGCGTAGGCGATGTCGAAGTTGGAGCAGTTCTTGACGCCGCGGAAGATCAAGTTTCCCTGGCCGTTGGTGATCTTGAACTCGACGGTCCCGCCGCAATAGTCCAGGCGGGCCCAATTGGACCATGAATTGAGGGTGAAACGCTCCCAACCGGCCTCGGCGGCGAAAGTTCCGGGCTGAGGAACGGCTTTGCCGACCACGGCGGGAACGACGATCTCCGACGCCAGGACGGACTTGTAGGTCAACGAGGGAAGCCCCTCGGCGCGGGCGAGGGCCGCTCCCGCGACAACGGCGCAGAGCAAGCCCAAAGTTACGAGTTTTTTCATCGGTGAAATTCCTCCGAACGCGATTTAACGAAGGATCATTTTAGCGCGCCCCCCGGGGTCGAAGGATGGGTCCGTGTGCCCAGAGCGGGGCCGTCGATCGGCCCACGCCCGCGCGCGCGCGCGCTGGGCCCGGGGGCGTCCGAAAGTCCTACCGGGGACCGGGGAGGATCCCCGCGATGCGATCGGCGTAAGCGGCCGAGAGCGTGAAAAGCCGCTCATGCGCCGCGCGTCGGCGCTCGGGTGGGAAATGCCGTTCCGCCAGCCTTTTGGCGAAAATGCCGAACGGGCTAAGGGCCGGGTCGGACGCCCCGCGGGTGAAACTGTCGTAGTAGGGCGCGAACGGATCGTCCAGGTCGGATGCCTTGAGCACCGTTTTGGCGGCCCGCCGGGCCGTCAGAAGCTCCCCCAGGAATATCCCCTTGAGGTTCTCGGCCAAGGAACGATTGACCGCCTCGGCGCCCCTGGTTTTCTCGAGGAGCAGGGAGAGCATCACGAACACGAAGAACTGCTGGGCTTGCCCCTGGACGCCCATCCGCAGGGCCAGGTCCAATTTCTCCGCCGGGAAGGCGTTTCCCGCGAACAACGCGTCCACGAACGCTCCCGCCAATTCGTGCGCCAGGATCAACAAGCGCTTGGCGTCTTCATCCACCATGCCGGTCATTGTATGGAATTTCTTCGGTGCCTGGCATTCACATTCTTCAAATTCTCGGCAGGGTTCCGGCCTAGGCCGAAAGACCTTAAACGCCTGGGCCCTTCGTCCCATGCCTTTTGGCCCCAGGCTTCCTACACTATGCTTGATGGCTCCGCGCCTTAAAGGCCTATTCCGAGCCCTGGCCTGCCTTTCGCTCACGGCGGCCGCGCCGGCATTTTCAGCCCAGGTCGCCGTTGAACCCCTGCGCGCGCCTTCGGCGGTCGTCTCCCGCCCCTGGGCTCGGCCCCGTCCCTACGCCCTGGCCGCTCCGTATTCCCGCGCCGCCCTGTCCCCCGTTCTCCAAGCTCCGGCCCTGTCCCCCCGCGTCCTGTCCGCCCCCTCGGTCGCCGCGCCCGCGGTCTGGACGCCCGCCGCCGCCCCCATGGTCGACGCCGCTCCGGTCGTCGCCGAACTGCAACAGGCGGCGCCTTCGGTCTCCGTTCTGGAAACCGGCATGGACGTCCAGGAGGCGCTCTCCCGCAGGGACGCCCAGGACTCCCACATTCTCTCCACCTTCTACGAAGGAAGCCGCCGCGGGGCCGCGACAGTGGACCTTTCGGGCGCTCAAACCCCGGTCGAATCCGGCGCCCAACTTCTGGCCACGACGCACAAGCTCTCCGGCCGCGGGCACCACACCCAGGACTACAAGGACGCCAGCCATTACATGTTCGGGACGGCCGACAACGTCATCGTAAACGGCGTGCGCGGGGTGATCGACGCCTATTCCGGGATTTTCGTGGCCGGAACCAGCCCCCAGGGCGACGACTATCCCGAACCCGGCGATCCCAACCACGACGGCTGGGTGGACCGCGAAGGCATGAACGTGGAGCACACCTGGCCCCAATCGTTTTTCGACCGCGCCATGCCCATGCGCTCGGACCTGCACCATCTTTTACCCACCTTCCACCACCCCAACAGCATCCGGTCCAATCTCCCCTTCGGCGAAGTGAAAGGAAAACCGGAATATTCCAACGACGCCGGGGCGAAAATGGGAGGCGGAGTCTTCGAGCCGCCGGATTTCACCAAAGGCAAGGTGGCCCGCGCCGTCCTCTATTTCTACACCCGCTACTACGACCGCAACATCACCCAGGGCGCCTACAACAGCGCCTTCTTCAAGAACCGCGTGGAAATGTTCCTCCGCTGGAACCGGGAACATCCCCCGACCGCCGATGAGCTCCGGCGCAACGACCTTGTCGAGAAATACCAGGGCAACCGCAACCCCTTCGTCGATGACCACACCTTGGCCGACCGCATCGGCGTGGCGGGTTTCGGGGGCAAGCCCGTCATCCGGGGCTCCGAATTCCAAAGCCGGAACCAACGCGCCGAACCCAGCCGAAACGGGTCCCGGCACGGGCATGGGCGGCGCCGCCACGGGAACCAATACCCCAAAGTCTCGGCCCCCATCCGAGTGCCCCATCTGAGCTACTCCCTCAACTAACCCGCTGGTGCCAGGTATCCACTTTCTTCACTTTCCGCCGGTGGCGGGGACACGCGGGGGCTGTTATACTGAGGGGAATGAGACCCATCCTCTCCTTCTTAATCCTGCTGGCCCTTTCCACTCCCTGCCGAGCCGGGAAATTGGATCTTGACGTCCATGCCGTCCGCCCCCCGGCCCGCCCGGCCCCCGAACGGCTGACCCTGCCCAAGGAGCTTTGGGCGCCCGGCAGTCCGCTGGGAACGCGGGGAGAAGGTTTCGGCGTTCAGGCCTTCTCGCACGCCGGAAACACCTCCTTGGCGGCCGCCGGCCTGGCCGAGAGCCTGGGCGCCATGGGGGGAAAGAAAAACCCCGCCGCCGCGGCGGGTTTCGGGGCGGTGACCGCGGTCCAATTGCTCCGGGGCGTGGGACTTTGGAAAAACCGGGACAAAGTCCCGGCAAGCTCGGTGGATTTCATTTTTTCCCCGAGCCGTTAGCCCAGGCGCGCCAGGGTGTAGAGGCAGTCTCCGCTCAAGGGCTCCCGGCGGCGGTAGCGGGCAGCCATGACGGCGGCGACCGGAAGAAACAGCCACGAGAACGCCCACCGCGCCCCGTTGACCAAGCGTTGGCGCAGAACCTTGTCCCCCAGCCCCCCCGAGGGAGCGTGACCGTAAAGCTCGGACACGGTTTTTCCTTCCTCGGCGCGCTTGCCGAATAAAACGCTTTTGGCCAGGCCAAGGATCGGCGGCATGACCCGGTAAAAGAAAAAATGGTCGCTGATGTAATCAAGCTTCAGCGCTCCCGCCTCCTGGCGGACGATGGTAAAGCCCTCCCGCTCCAGAAATCCCCGCATGGCTTTGGGCGTCCAGCGCGTGAAGTGGTGCGGCGGGTAGTCGTGCTCCTCCCGCCCCCATGGCAATGGCCGCTGCGCGTTGGGCAAGGTGACGGCAAGATGTCCGCCGGGCTTGAGCAGGCGCTTGACCAGCCATAGGAAGGAGACCGGCTCTGGAAAATGCTCCAGGACGTCGAAGAGGGTGATGACGTCGAATTCCGCCGCCTCCCGAGAGGCGCAATAGGCCGAGAGTTCCGCCGCGTGGGCATCGGCAATTCCCGCGGCCCGGGCCTGGGCGACCATGCGCTCGTCGTAGTCAAAGCCCGAAGGCGAGAACCCGGCCGCCGCCGCCAGGCGCAAGAAGCCCCCGTCGCCGCAGCCGATGTCCAGAAGCTTGCCCGCGGGGACGCGGTCCCGGAAGAATTGCGCGAAGCGCCAGTCCGCTTCCGCGGGGGCCCGCCCCTCCCGGCCGCGGATGGGGGAGGCCTTTTCATACCAGTCCGGCCCCACGGCGATGCGCGGGGTGGAGGACACCACGCCGCAGCCCCCGCATTCCAAAATGACGTACTTCTGCCCCGCGATCGGGTCCCGGTGCTCCTCGACCTTATGCAGAGGCCCCGGCCCCAGGCAGGCCGGACAGGCGTAGGTGGCGTTGGAGAGCCCCGCCGGATCGCGGCCCGAAATCATGGGCGTCATGGGCGTCGGGCGTTGGGCGTCATGGACATTGGGCCGGAGGCCCATTGTACTGAGGCCCTTCAGGAATTGCGTTGGGCGTCATGTACATTCTTGGTGCCAGAGCTCCAGCATCAACAGCGCCCAGAGGCGGAAGCCGTGCTCGCGCTTTCCGTTCTGGTGCTCGGTCCAAAGCCGGTCCAGGGCCGGTTTTTGGAAATAGCCGCGGGCCAGGGCTTTTTCAGAAAGCACCGTCTGCTCCCAGAAACCCTTGAGCGGGCCACGGAACCAGCCGTGCAGGGGAATGCCGAAGCCCATTTTGCCCCGCTTGGAGATGGCCGGCGGCAGGTGATCCTTGAAGGCTTCTTTCAAAATCCATTTATGGCCCTTGAGCCCCTTGAGCTTCCATTCCCCCGGCATCCGGTAGACCATCTCCACGAACTCATGATCGAGGAAGGGTGAGCGCCCCTCCAAGGAGTTGGCCATGGCCGCGATGTCCATCTTGGCCATCAGGCACTCGGGGAGATAGGTCTTGAAGTCCACGTAAAGCAGGCGGTTGACGAAATCCTCGCGCTCGCATTCCCGGAAGGCGCGCGCCAGGTAGCCCCCCGCCGAGCCCGCGTCGCCGCCCAGACGCCGGCGGAACTCCGGCGTGTAGAGCTCCTCTTTGTCGTCCTCCGGAAAGTAGCAGATCATCCGCAGGTGCCGCTGGGCGATGTCCCGGTGCAGGGCGGACTTAAGGAACCTCTTCAAGCGCCAGCCGAAGCCGAACGGCGCGTTGGTCTCCGGAATGTGCCGGGCGCCCGCCTCCAAGGCGGCGCGCAGGGGGCCCGGTAAATTATCGTAGTAGCGGCCCGCCTTCATGGCGAAGTAGCGGATGTAGCCGCCGAAGTTCTCGTCGCCGCCGTCGCCGTTGAGCGCCACGGTGACATGTTTGCGAGTCTCCCGGGCGACGTAATACGAGGGGAGGGCGGAGGAATCGGCGTAGGGCTCCCCGTAATGCCAGGCCAGCTTGGGCAAAACCTCGGTCATCTCCGGCTTGACCACGAATTCGGTGTGCTGACAGCCGTAGCGCTCGGCCACCTGCTTGGCGAACGGCAGTTCCGAGAAGCTTTGTTCCTCAAAGCCTATGGAGAAAGTCTTCACCGGTTGGCTCGACAGCTGGCTCATGAGCGCCACGATGATGGAGGAGTCGATTCCCCCCGACAAAAACGCCCCGAGCGGCACGTCCGAGATCATCCGAAGGCGCACGGCCTCTTTCAACTTTTCCCGGATCAGATGCTGGGCCTCGATGGGGTCCCGGGTCAGAGGCTCCTGTCCCAGGGGCAAATTCCAATACGGATAAATGTCGATCCGTCCTCTCTCGTGAAGGAGAACATGCCCCGGGGGAAGCTTGCGCACCGCCCGATAAATCGTTCCGGGCGAGGGGATGTACTGCAAGGACAAAAACCGGTCCAACTCGGCGGGGTCGGTTTCCTTGGGAATCCCCGGCCAGACGAACAGGCACCGCAACTCGGAGGCGAAGGCCAGGAAATCCGGACGGTCGGCGTAAACCAGGGGCTTCTTGCCCAGGCGGTCGCGCGCCAACATCAGGCGTTTTCGGGGCTTGTCCCAGATGGCCAGGGCAAACATCCCCCGCAGGCGCTTGACGCAATCGGGGCCCGATTCCTTATAAAGGGCCAGGATCACCTCGGTGTCGGACTTGGTCTTGAAGCGGTGCCCCCGACCCTCCAGTTCCGCGCGAAGCTCCAGGAAATTGTAGATCTCCCCGTTGAAGACGATCCAAAGCTTTTCGTCGTCGTAGGAGATCGGCTGGTGTCCGGTGGACAAGTCGATGATGGACAGCCGGCGCATGGCCAGCCCGACCGGGCCGTCGACGTAATAGCCCTCGTCGTCCGGGCCCCGATGGGTTTGAAGGTCGTTGGAGGCCTTGAGCAGCCCTTGGTCGGGCCGGGTGCCGTCCTTATAGATGATTCCGCAGATGCCGCACATCGGCCGAAATTATAACTAATCGCGGGAGGGGCCGCCCTTCGGGCGACTTCGTGCTAAAATCTCACCGTGAACACCGCCCCCCCGCCGCCGGAGCTGGTCGCGCCGCTGCTGGTCTTTATGATCCTGGGACTCATCGGGGGCGGGGCGTTCGGCAAGGCCCTGGCCGAATGGCGCCAGGGACGCCCCTCCGAGGCCGGCCGGCTTTCCCACCTGCTTGGGGCCATGGCCGTCGGCTGGTCGGCGATCGGCGCCGCCCGCCTGCCCCGGGAGTATTGGCGCTATCCGGCCGCCGTCGCGGGCATCTGGGTTTTGGCCTGGATCCTCCAGCGCCTGCCGCGAAAGCCCCGCCGGCCCTGAGCCCTTTGCCGCGGCGCGCTTAGGACCAAACGGCAATCCGCGCAAATAGCCGCCTCCCCCGGCGGCTTTCTATCCCCCGGACTTGATGCCGTGGATGGCGCGCACGGTGTCCCGCGCGATCAAGAGCTCCTCGTTGGTGGGAAGCACGTAGGCCTTTAGGCGCGCGCCGTCGGCCGTGATCAGGCCTTCTTTGCCCCCGACGGTCTCGGCGTTTTTCTTGGGGTCCAGCGTCAGGCCCATCCAGTCCAGACCCGCGCAGATCCGCTCGCGGATCACGGCGGAGTTTTCGCCGATGCCCCCGGTGAAGACCACCGCGTCGGCCCCGCCCATTTCGGCCAGATAGGCTCCGATGTATTTCCGAGCCCGGCCGCAGAAGACCTCGATGGCCAGCCGCGCCCGGCGGTCGCCCTTTTCCCGCTCCTCGTCCAAGAGTTCCCGCATGTCGTTGGTCAGCCCGGACACTCCCAATAGGCCCGACTGCTTATTGAGCAGGGTGTCGATCTCGTCGAAGGACAACCCCTCCTTGAGGTGGATGAACTGGAAGATCGAGGGGTCCACGTCTCCGCTGCGCGTTCCCATGGCCAGGCCTTCGAGCGGGGTCAGGCCCATCGAGGTGTCCAGGGATTTTCCTTCCTTGATGGCGCAGGCCGAACAGCCGTTGCCCAGGTGCAGGGAGACGATATTGGTCTCGGGTTTGGTTTTTCCCGTCACCTGGCGGTAGCGGTAGCCCACGTAGCGGTGCGAGGTCCCGTGAAAACCGTAGCGCCGCAGGCGGTGGCGCCGATAAAGCTGGTAGGGGATGGCGTAAAGGTAGGAGGACTCCGGCATGGTGGAGTGAAACGCGGTGTCAAACACGGCCGCCTGAGGCACGCCTGTCCCCAGCAGTTCCCGCGCCGCGGCGATGCCCTTTAAATTGGCCGGGTTGTGCAGGGGCGCGAGTTCAATGGCATCCTCGATCTTGTCGATCACGCCGTCGTCGATCATGGCGCAGTAGGTGAAGCTCTCCCCTCCGTGGACCACCCGGTGCCCGACGGCCTGGATGTCGGAAAGGGCCGTGATCCCCTCGATCTTGGCCTCCGGGGAGACCAGCCAGCGCAGAACCCAATCCAGCGCCGCCCGATGATCCCGCAGCGGCGCCGCCCGCCGGACTTTTGGGCCCTCGGCCGTCTGCACGCTGAGCAGGGACTGGGAGCCGATCCGCTCGATGAGCCCCCGGGCCAGGCACTTGTCGGTGTTCTTGGAGATGCGGTCCAAGTCGGTGGCGATGACCTGGAACCGGACGGAGGAGGAGCCGCAGTTGAGGACGAGTATGTTCATGTTTGTTGTCTGGACGCAAATCCTACTTTATAACGGGGTAATTGGGCATCCATCCGCACCTCCGACCTTGACGCGGAGAGATTAGTGTCGCACACTCTCCGAACCATGAGTTCTCGATACGGCTGGGAATCGGATCTCGGCACCCTAATCACCTCGGATCGGGACACCGCAATCCACTCTCTTGAATCGTTCGTTAAAGACGCATCGCAAGGACAAGTCACAGCCTGGAAAAATTCGGTCAAGGTGCTTCAAAATGAAAGTGGCGAGGCGGTCGCCCGGGACAAAGCGGCCTCGGCTTTTCGCTCCATTCTTGAATATCAACTCCCCCTGGAGGCCCGCCGCCCTGATGTAATTCTTTTGGAAAACGGCTCCATCCTCGTCCTGGAATTCAAGGGCCGGGAAACCCCGAGCGCCGCCGATATAGACCAAGTCAGCGCTTACGCCCGCGATCTCAAATGCTACCACCGCGAATGCGCCGACCGCCCTGTTCACGCCCTCTTGATCCCGGTGCGATACAATGGCACCACAACCCGAGTTAATGGAACCTATGTCGTCAACCCCAAAGACCTCGACGGCCTGATAACCTCCCTCGGAAAGGCAACGGCCTCGCCATTGACGACTGATTCCTTTACCGCCACCGATGCCTACTCCCCGCTTCCGAGCCTAGTCCGAGCCGCCCGAGAACTTTTTGAATCTCGCAGCATCCGCAATGTCTGGCGGGCGCGCGCCTCGACAGATCCCGCCGTTGAGCTCATCGCCCAAATCACTCATGAGGCGGCCAGAACAAAAACTCGCCGGCTGATTCTACTAACCGGCGTCCCTGGCTCGGGAAAGACCTTGGTGGGCTTACGCATTGTACACGCGGGATTTCTGGATGACCTGGCCATTGAGCGGGCAAAAGGGAAGCCAACGGCGCCGGCTGTCTTTCTCTCCGGAAACGGCCCCTTGGTTGAAGTTCTCCAGTACGAACTTAAGCGGGCCGGCGGCAACGGGCGGACTTTCGTTCGCGGTGTAAAAACGTATGTTGAAATGTACTCCAAGCGCCCCGAAGCGATCCCTCCAGAGCATTTTCTAGTCTTCGATGAGGCCCAGAGGGCATGGGATGCCGACCAAGTCGCGGAGAAACACGGGGCTGATGGCGCGAAATCCGAACCTGAACACTTTATTGAATTCGCCCAGCGTATTCCGGAATGGTGTGTCGTTCTTGGCCTCATCGGCACCGGCCAGGAAATCCACAAGGGGGAGGAAGGGGGAATTGACCAGTGGCGAAAAGCGATAGAAAATTCAACGGATCCAACAACTTGGACCACCCACGCGCCACCCCAGCTTTCAGAGCTTTTTTCGGCCTCCAAGACGCAAGTTCGTTTCAATCCCGAATTGAACTTAACTTGCGAGATTCGTTATCACCTAACGCCTAAAATTCAAGATTTAGTATGCGGCATCCTTGCCAATCAATTCCCAATCGGCCTACCCGCCCTTGCCTCTGAATTGGCCGCAAGCCATTATCCCATCTACCTTACAAGAGATTTAAACAAGGCCAAGCAGTATGTCCGGGACCGGTACGCAGAAAATCCGGATGCCCGATACGGAATGATCGCCTCATCCCGGGATAAGGAGTTACCCGCCTTTGGAATTTTCAACCAATTCCAGGACACCAAGAACCTTAGAATTGGCCCGTGGTTCTCGGAGGGCGCAGAAAACCCTCAATCCTGCCGCCAACTGGAGAAGCCCGTCACGGAGTTTCAGGCCCAGGGCCTCGAGCTAGACTTCGGAATCGTATGCTGGGGAGGCGATCTTATGCGCCAGGAAGGGGCATGGACCGACAAATTCGCCCGGAAATACCGCGGGAAGGTGCGCGATCCCTTCCAACTCAGAATCAACTCCTACAGAGTTCTCCTCACCCGAAGCCGCGATGGGATGATAATTTTCGTGCCCCCCATTGAGAAACTCAATGAGACCTACGCACACCTTCGGACTGCCGGCCTAGCGGAGCTTTAACAACTCACGCCAACCGGTACGTCGTCGCCCGCGTCCTTCCCTCCCGAATCACCAACCCCGCATCCACCAGCGGCTTCACAATCTGTCCGACGCGCGCCCGGGACAAGCGGAATGCGGCCTCGATGTCGGGCGCGGCCGCCCGCCCCTTGTCCCTTAAAAACCGCAGGACGTCCTCCTGCCTCTTGGTCAGGCGCATGGGAGCCTTGGCGCTTACCTTCAGCGACAAAATCCGTTCCCTCGTCTTCTTGAGAGTCTCCACCACCGCCTCGGCCGCGTACTCAAGCCAAAAACTCAGGTCCCCGTCCAAGTCTCTGGCCTGCTGAAGCTTGTCGTAGTACAGCTTCCGGTCGGCCTCGAAGTATTCATCGAGGGCGAACAGATGTTCCGTGTCAAAGCCCCGAACGAATAAAAGCCAAACGCCCAGCGCGCGCGCGATGCGCCCATTGCCGTCTGCGAACGGATGGATGGAAACCAGCCGGTGGTGCGCCACGGCGCTGACGATGACGGGATGAAGCCCCCGCGCCTGCGGCCCGTTGATCCAGGAGAGCAAACCATTCGTCAAGGTCCGAGCCTGGTCCGGCCCGGGGGGCGAAAAGACCGTAATCCCCTTGGAATCAACGACGCGGTTGGCCTTGGTCTTGTAGCGCCCGGCCGACTCAGGAGGGAGGGCCCGCAGGGTCAGCAGGCCGTGCAGGTGCAGCAAGTCCTTCTCGGTGATGACGGCCCCCGCTTTCCGGCTCCAAATCCAGCGCATGGCCTTGAGGTAGTTTGTGACCTCAAGGGCGGCATGGTCCGGTCGTCCAGCGGACTCGCCCCGGGCGAGAGCCTCCACCTCCGGAAGAGCCAACGGATTTCCCTCGATGGCGGTGGAGGAATGAGCCAGGCGGGTCGCCGTGTCCCGCTGCAGGGCCGGCAGCCACGGGACATCGATGACGGCCTGGGCGATCCAGGTCTTGAGTTCCGCGGCCTGAGTCAGCAGGCGCAGCAGATCCGCCGAAATTTGAAACCGCGGGCGGTACATGCCAATAGGATAGCTTTACGTCTAGTTTTCGTCAAGGGTTGCGTCAAGGGGGTCCGATTCGGGACGGATTTATTCCGAGAATTCCAGCGCCTGGCCCCCCGGACGGGCCGGGCGGACGCTCACGCTCAGACGCAGCAGCCTCACCGCCTCCGCTTCCAAGCCGCCGTCCTTGGCGGCCCGGGCCGCGCGGAGGGCGTTTCGGACCGTGGATTCCAACAACGAACTTTCCTCCTGGTCGTCGGCCGCCCTCCCGAACTCGGCCCCGCCGGGGGCGCGCAGGGAAACGGAGACGGCTCCCGGCAGGTTGAATCTTGGGACCTCGGAAAGGCCGGGCGCCGGGACTTCTCCCGAACTCAGGGCTTTTTCCACGACTCCTCGAGCCGCAGCCACCAACTTCCGGCCATCGGCCTCCGAGACCCCCATGGGGTCCGGGGACTTTCGGGGGGTTTTCATAAATACCATCGCCGCGTGGCCCACGACATGTTTGTAGTCCCGCTCGGAGACCGCGTCCCCGGAATTTAGGCGCGCCACCACCCGGGAGTCGGCGGCTCCTAGGGCCCGGACGGCGGCGAGCATCGCGCCGACCGCGGCCTCGCCGCAAAAAGAGGCCTTTAAATCCGGCACCCCGCGGGCCGCCTGCAGGCGGTTGGCCTTCCAAAGAAGCTCCGGATCCAGGGCCGAAAGGGCCAGAAGATTGGAGGCATCCAGGCGGTCGGCGTCGGCCCCGGAGGGAAATTGCGCCAGGTCCGAGGAGGCGACGATCAAGGCGCGGCGGCCTTTGAGCGCCTTGGCCAAAATTTCTCCCACCCGTTGGTACTCATGGAGCTCCTGCGTCGAAAGAAGGATCCCAAGAGTCGGAACTGCGCCCAGCCTCCGCCGCAGAAAGGGAACCTGGAGCTCCACGGCCTGCTCACCCTCATGGGCGCCGGCGTCCAAGCGGAAAAGCGGATCGGCCTCGACCAGGGCCCGGGCCAAGCGCCGGTCATAAGGCAGGGTGCCCTCCGGCGTGGCGTAAGGGCCGGGGTAGATGGCCGCGCCGTCGAATGCTCCGCGGTGGGCCGCGCCCAGAATGACGACGGCGTCGTAGCCGTCCTTGGCAAGCAAGGCGTAGGCGCGGGCGGCGGCGGCCCCGGTGAACTCCAGGCCCGCGTGCGGCACGAGCAAACCGATAATTTTCCCGGCGGGAGCCTCTCCCCGCCGAGGCCGCTCGGAGGCCAGGAGGCGCTTGACCAGGTCGGCTAGGCGCTTGGGCTCGGCCGGATAGAACAGGCCCGCCCCCGACGGCGCCCGCGGCTCCGGGGCCGGCTCCGCGGCTTCGGACGGCCAGGCCAGAAACGCGGCCGCGCTCAAAGCGGCCAAATCACGAAATATTTTTGTGATGGGTTTCGTGTAGACTATTCTTAGCGATCTCAACTGCTTAGGCGGCTCTCGCGCGACAACGGCAACGACAACGACACCGCGACCAAGCGCCCTCCGGTTCCGCAAGGGACCGGGGGGCGCACCGTTTCCCGACGATTAGGCGAGCTGAAAAACCTTGACGATCCGTTCCAGCCACCGCTGGTCCATCTCGTCGAAGGCGGCGGGGAGCCGGCTGTCGACGTCCAGGACCGCCCAGACTTTTCCATCCTTGTTGAAAACGGGCACGGCGATCTCGGAGAGATTGGCGGGATCGCATTCGATGTGGTTGACCTGGGATTTGACGTCGGCGATGATCTGGGTCTTGCCGGTGGACAAGGCGGTTCCGCAGACCCCGGTCAAGGACAGCGGGGTGCAGGCGGGCTTGTCCCGGTGGGGTCCCAAGTTCAACTGGGAACGGTCCGGGGCGAGGACGTAGAACCCGCACCAGGAATAGGGATTTTCGTAAAAAGCGTCCCACAGGGCGTCCACGATCTCCCGCTGAAGGCGGTCGGCCCGCGGCTCCCGCCGCCGCCATTTGCGGTCAAGCTCGTGCCAGACCTTGTCGTAGCGGGCGCGGCTGGGCCGCGTCTTCAAGCTCAAGGGATCCTGGTCTTCGCGCTCCTGGGTCATGGGTGAGTGATTGTTACAATTGCCGACGAGGCTTCGCAAGCTTGGGGTTGCGGACCAACTGCCCGCAGGCCCCCTGGATGTCCCGTCCGAGGTTTTTACGGACGGTCGAAGGGAACCCCTTGGCCTTGAGGACCTCCTGGAATTTCCGGGCGGCGTCCTCGGTGGAGGCCTCATGCGGGGTGTCGGTGGGATTAAAAAGGATGAGGTTGACGTGCAGAAGAGAAGGATTGCTCACGCCCCGCAGGTATTCCGCCAATGCCCAGGCGTGGGAGGTGGAATCGTTTTCCCCCTTCAGGAGGACGTACTCCACGAAAACCTTCCGGCGGCTCCGGGACAGGTACTTTCTCATGGCCGAGGCCAGTTCCGCCAGGGGATAGGCCTTGTTCAAGGGGACCAGCCGCGTCCGGAGGGCGTCGGAGGGCGCGTGCAGGGAAAGGGCCAGGTTGACCTGGGGAAATTCGTCGGCGAAGCGTTCGATCTGCGGGACCAGACCGGAGGTGGACACCGAGATGTGCCGGGCCCCCAGGCCGAATTGCCGCGGGTCCATGAGGGTCGTCAGGCTTTGGGCCACGTTCTGGTAATTGGCGAAGGGCTCCCCCATGCCCATGTAGACCACGTTGGACAACGGGCCCTCGAGCCGCTCGCGCTTCATGTGCTGTCTCCAGAAAAGAACCTGATCGGTGATCTCCTCCGGCGTGAGGTTGCGCGAAAGTCCCATGAGCCCGGTGGCGCAAAAGGTGCAGGCGATGGCGCAGCCGACCTGGCTGGAGATGCATGTGGTCCAGCGGCGGCTGGTCGGGCGCATGAGCACGGTCTCGATGAGCTTGCCGTCGGATAGCTCCAGCGCGGCCTTGCGGGTACCGTCCGCGGAAACCGCCAGTTCCTTGAGCCGATGGCTCATGAGCGGAACCTTGAGCCCCAACTGCATGCGCAGGGGAGCGGGCAGAACGCCCAGGTCCTCATAGGAGGAGGCGCCTTCGCGGAACACCCCTTGGCGGATTTGGTCCAGGCGATAGGCCGGAGCCCCGAGTTCCTTGAGGGCCGCGGAAAGGCGGCCGAGGTCCACTAGTAGGTGACCTCGAGGACGGCGGGGTTCTCAAGAAGGCGCTTGAGGACCCGTTGTTGGCTGTCCCGGGAGCCGGAGGTGCGCCACTCGCTGACGAAAGTGTCCTGGCGCTTCATGAGCTTCTTTTTCATGATGCGGACCTTGCCCTCGCGGAAAATGCGGGAGACCTCCTCCATGGCGGAGTTGTCCAGCCGGGTCACGATCCGGAAGTTGTGGCGCTCGCGGATGTCGTCGATCCAGATGTCGACGTTGGTGAAGGCCAACTGGATGAAAAGGGCGCCGGCGGTGGCCAGGCACGCCATGGTGAAATGGCCGTAGCCGACCGCCATGCCGATGGCCGCCACGGTCCAGATGGTGGCGGCTGTGGTCAGGCCCGTGACGCGCTCGCCTTCCCGCAGGATCGAGCCCGCGCCAATGAAGCCGATGCCGCTGACGATCTGCGCGGCGATGCGGGCCGGATCATGGGGAAAGCGGAGCGAAACCAAGGTAAACAGGGTCGAGCCCAAGGCGATGAAGACGTTGGTGCGCAAGCCCGCGGCCTTGTCGCTGACCTCGCGCTCCAGGCCGATGGCCGTCCCCAGGGCCAGGGACACTCCCAAACGAATGAAATCCTCCTGCATAAAAATCATCGATTTCTCCTTTTAGACGACGCCCGCCTGTTTGGACTCAAGGGCCGCCAGGGCCTTGGCGGCGGCGGCCCGCCCCGATTGAATGCAATCCGGAATCCCCACCCCCCGGTAGGAACAACCCGCCAGGATCAAGCCCCGGTGCCCTTTGACGCAGGACTCGATGCGCTTGAGGCGCATGGCGTGGCCCACGGTGTACTGGGGATTGGACGAGGGCCAACGATACACCTGGACATGCTCGGGCTCCGTCCCACCCAGGGAAAGCATTTCGCCCAATTCGGTCCGCGCCAGCGCCGCGATTAAGGGCTCGGCCTGAAGCGCGGGCGCCTCGCGGCCGGCCCCGCCGATGAAACAGCGCACCAGGACCTTCCCGTCGGGCACCCGGGCCGGAAATTTGGAGGAAACGTAGGTGGCCGCGCTGATGGACTTGCCCTCGGTCCGGGGCACGATGAAACCGTAGCCCTTGAGGGACCGGGGAAAGCCCTTGCGGCCGAACAACAAAGACGCCGTGGCCGTGGACGCGAAAGGAATCTCCCGCAGGACGCAGGCCAGCTCCAGATCCTGCTCCTCCAACACCCCCGCGGCGGCGTGGGCGGGGAGGGTGGAAACCACCGCGTCGGCGGTGAAGGTCCCGCCCTTGGCGTGCACCCGCCAATATTCGCCGCGCCGCTCGATGCGGGTCACCGGCGAATCCAAAACGACATGACCTTCCGGCAGGCCCCGCCGCAGTTCCTCGGTCATCCGCGACATCCCGCCCTTGAGGCTCACGAACATCGAAAAACCCCCGGAGGCCTTGGCGCCGCCGGCGACCTTGCGCCGGGCGCTGCGGATGAGGCCCCCCTGGCGCTCCATCTCCCGGAGCTGGGGGAAGGTGCTGTCCAGGCTCAGGGCTTCGGGGTCCCCGGCGTAGATGCCCGCCAACAGCGGCGCGGCGATCCGTTCCAAGGCCTCGCGGCCCAGGCGGCGACGGAGAAATTGGCCCAGGGACTCGTCGACCTCCGTCGAACCGGCCGGGATGAAGGGCTCCAGGCCCACCCGGAGCTTTCCCAGCCAGCTCAGCACGTCGGTCATCAAAAACGGAATCAGGCGCGAGGGCACCACCAGCTTGAGGCCCGCCGGCATGCGCCGCATCCGCCCCCGCGAGAAAACGAAAAGATCGGTGTGACCCGGGTCGCTGGGCATCAAGGAGGATTCCAAGCCCAGCTCCCGCGCCAGCTCCAGGCCTTGGGGCTTGAGCGAGATGAAGGAATCCGGCCCGGCCTCGTAGGTCACTCCGTCCCTGATCTCGGTCAGGATTTTCCCGCCCACGCGCCCGGAGGCCTCCAGGACCACGACCTCCACGGCGTTTCCGGAGGCCTTGGCCTTCTTCTGGATCTCGTGGGCGCAGGTCAGGCCCGTGACGCCAGCGCCCAGAACAACGATGCGGGCTTGCCTCATGGGCGAAAGGCGTGAATCCACTCCACGGCCCGGCGGACATAAGCCTCGGGAGTCTTCGGCAGAACCCCGTGGCCGAGGTTGAAGATAAAGCCCCGGCGCTTGCCGGCGATGCTTAGGATGCGGCGGATTTCTTTTTTAAGAACCGGCAGGGGCCCGAACAGGAAGCCCGGCTCCAGGTTGCCCTGGACGGCGCGCGGACCGACGGTCTTGAACGCCGAGTCCAGTTCCACCCGCCAATCCACGCCGACCACGTCGCCGCCGGCGGAGGCGAAATCCTCCAAAAAAGTCCCCGTTCCAGTGCCGAAATGGATCACAGGCACGCCCAGGGGCTTGAGGGAGGCGATCAGGCGGCGGGAATGAGGCAGGACCTGTTTCCGATATTGATCGGGCGTGAGCACACCTGCCCAGGAATCGAAAAGCTGGAGGGCGGAGGCTCCGGCGTCGGCCTGCATCTTGAGATAGCCCGTCGTCACCCGGCAGAGCTTGCGCATGAGCGCGTCCCAGGCCGCGGGCTGGGCGTTCATGAACAACTTGGTTTGCAGGTAATCCTTGCTGCCGCCGCCTTCGATCAAATAGCTGGCCAAGGTGAAGGGGGCTCCGGCGAATCCGATCAAGGGCACGCGCCCCGCCAAATCGCGGACGACCAAGCGGGCCGCTTCACCGACGAACGCCAAATCCTCGGCCGGCTCGAAATCCCGCAGGCGGCGGACGTCAGCGGCCGAGCGGATGGGGTTGGAAATCTTGGGGCCGGGAGAAAACTCCAGATTGATCCCCAGGGGCTTGGCCGGCATCAGGATGTCGGAGAACAGGATCGCGGCGTCAAAGCCCATGGCCCGGACCGGCTGAAGGGTCACCGTGCAGGCCAGCTCGGGCGACCGGGCCAACTCCAGGATGGAGTGCCGCTCGCGGAGCTTTCGATAGGCGGCCATGTAGCGCCCGGCCTGGCGCATGAACCAGACGGGGACCCGGTCCACCGGGAGGCGGCGGCAGGCTCTTAAAAAACGGTCCTTGGCGGGGTCGACGGGTTTCATGGAGGGCTCCATTTTACCAAAGTCAGACGGACATCATGGTGTCCGCGGTTTGCAGGGTGTTGAGCAGGGATTCTGCGGTCTTGGACCGCATGAGCTTCCGGCGCAAGTTATCGTTGGTGGCCAAGGAGGCGATCCGGGAAAGAATCTTGAGCTGGAGAATCGGAACCGCGGCCGGGGTCAGGATCAAAAAGACCAGCCGGACGGGGATGTTGTCCGGCGCGGGAAACGGAACGGGCTTGGCGAAACGCCCGACCGCGATCAGGGGCTTGGACAGGCCCGGCAGGCGGGCGTGGGGAACGGCGATGCCGCGCCCGACGGCGCTGGAAAATTTAAGCTCCCGGTCCCAAACCGCCTTGAAGGTCTCGGCCTCATCGATTTCCGGGCAAGCCGCCTTCAGCCGCGCCAGCAACTGAAAGATCGCCGTCTGCCGGTCGGAGGCCAGCATTTGGACCGTGACCGCCCCGGGAACGACGATTCCCGACAGCGACCAAGCCTGGGGAAGGTCGAACTCGTCGTGGACCTCGCCGATGATCTCCTCGACGATGTCCTCCAGGGTGACGATTCCCACGGCCTGGCCCCCGGCGTTGCGGACCAGCGCCATGTGGGTGCCTCGGTCCGGAAACACCTTCAGGTGTTTTTCCAAGGGATCGGTGTCCAAAACCTCGGGCAGGTCCCGGCGCAGGGTCTTGAGATCGGCGGCGCCGTCGGAGGGGGCGGCCAGGAGAAGGTCTTTGACGTGCACGAAACCAACGATGGACTCAAGGCCGTCGGCGCACAACGGGTACCGGGAGAAACGCCGGGCCCGTGCGATTTCCATGTTCTCCGCCCAAGGTTTTCCCAGGCTCAGGAACGCGGCCTTGTCCAACGGGACCATGACGTCGCCCACCTTGGTCGAGCCCAGATCAAAGAGATTTTCCAGAAGCAGAAGCCGCTCCAGCGGCAGGGAGCCTTGTTCCTGCGTTTCGGAAAGAAGGATGCGCATTTCCTCCTCGGAAACGATGGATTCCGATTCCGCCGCGGGCTTAAATCCCATGATCCTCAAAATCCCGACCGAGACCCAGGACATGAAAGCCACCGGCAGCCTGAGGCTGAGGGCCAGCATCTTGAGAGGAAGCGCGCCCCAAAGGGAAACGAACTCCGCCAACTGGATTCCGATGGACCGAGGGACTAATTCCCCAAAAACAATGTGCGCGAAAGACAAAAGCGCCAGCGCCAAGGCAAAAGAAAGCCCATGGAGGACTTCCGGAGAGGCTTGAACGCCCAGAAAGCGAAAGCCTCCGGCCACCAATTGGGCGAGGGCCGGCTCGCCGATCCACCCCAACGCCAGGGACACGATGGTGATGCCCATCTGGAGGACCGCCAGGTAGAAATCCAGGCGCCCCAAAATCTCCTGAACCTGGACCGCACGGGCGTTGCCGCGCCGCGCCAGCATCTCGATGCGCGAAGCCCGCACCCGCACCAAGGCGAACTCCACCAGCACGAATACGGCGTTAACCCCCAAAAGGACGATGGACGTCGCGAGCAATACCCCGACCATGGGCCGATTATACCTATTCCCCGGTTGGTGCCGGTGGTTGACTTACTTGACTTGCTTGACTTACCGCTCTCGACGAGAGTTCTCTCTTTCGGGAACCTTTTACCCCCCTCACTCGTATATATAGTATGGGACGACAACCTCGAATTCATCACCAAGGCGCCATATACCATGCTTTCGCGCGGGGAAATTCCCGCCAAAGGATTTTCTTCGAATCTCCGGACTACGAGAAATTCCTTAAAATCATTAAGGAACTCAAGATTCGCCGCCCCTTTCTCCTCCATGCGTACTGCTTAATGCCCAACCACGTTCACCTCTTGGTCGAGCCCTCTCAGACCAACATTTCCACTCTCATGGGGATCCTGCTAAGCCGTTACGCAAAATATTTCAATTTGAAATTCGAAAGGGTCGGCCACGTCTTCCAAGATCGATTCAAAGCCCCCCTCTGCGCCAAGGATTCGTACTTTAAACAACTTGTCCGATATATCCACCTCAATCCTGTAAGGGCCGAATTGGTCGAAAATCCCGCCCATTGGCCTTTTTCTAGTCATTCCGATTATGCCGGAACATCGGAAACCTCCTTTATCGATCGCTCCCTACTCCTTTCGATGATGGACGAAAACTCAGTCCGCGCCCGCGCGCTTTACGCTGATTTCATGGAAAGCACCCCCTCGACCCCACCCATCCCCGTTCGGATTGAAGCCCCCCCAAGACGGCCCGTTGCCGCTGACCACAACTACGGACCACTCAACTCTCCAGCGGCTCTGCGCAATGAATACCGGCCACGAAGAATAAGCCTCGATGAATTGCGCAAAAACTCTTCATTTCCCGCAGGAAGCGATCCCGACGAAATTTTCAGCCATTCAAAAACTCGCGAAATTTGCGAGGCTCGCAGGGAATTTGGGCGAAGAGCACTACTGGAGGGTTACTCATTGACCGAAATCGCCTCCTACTTACGCATTTCGCTATCTGCCGTATCGCGCGCCCGCGCAAGAAGTCAAGAAAAGCAAGCAAGTCAACCACCGGCACCATGAAGATATTTTGGTACACTAGGCGCCTATGACCGAGGAACCCCGGGAATTCAAGCCGCTGAAGGATTTGGGGGCGCTGCCGTTGACCGAGGAAAGCGAGCTCAAGTTCTACGTGGACGAGTTCAAGGGCTACAAATACGGGTCCATCCGAACCTTCGTCAAGCGGCCGAACTACTCGGGACCGACCAAGGCCGGGATCACCCTCAATCTACAGACCCTGGATGGGGTCATCGATTCGCTCTCCAAGCTTCCCACAGAGCCGGAATCCCTGGAAGACAAGGAACTGGCCCGCCTTCCCCGGAAGGCCGGCATCACCTTGGTCATCCGGATCACGATCTTTAAGGACACCACCGGAATCGACCTGCGGGAATGGGTGGAGGAGCCGACCTATACGGGTTGGTCCAAGAAGGGGGTCCGGATTCCGTACGGGGACCTGGCCAAGGCCGTCGCCCTCCTGAAGGAAATGCGCCCCGCCCTCACCAAAGCGGCGTAGTCCAGTTACTTGGGAGTCCGGACGAACTGGTTGGCGAACTCCAGGTCGGCCTGCAGGACCCACTCCAGTCTTCCCGCGTTGGCCCGCAGCATGGCCATGTACGCGTCGGCCTCCGCCTCGGAATAGCCCGCGGCGCGGATGTCGGCGCGCACCGCCCGCTGGGCGGCTTCCCCGAGAAAGGCCTCGCGCCACGCCGCGATCCCGGGCAGATAATCCTCGATTCGGTTGAGGCTTCGGCGGCTCACCCACGGCATTTCGCGGACGATTCCCTCGTCGGGAATGCGGCTGAGCACGGGCGTCACCGGGTGAAGGGCGACCTCGAAATCGATCAGCATGGGCAGGCCCGTCGGTGGGTAGAGGACGTTGCCCTCGTTGACGTCGCCCAGACCGAAGGTCCGGGCCAGGACCGCGAAGGCCACCCGCTGCTCCAGGCTCAGCACCTCCCGGGCGTAAGACGGCCCGCCCCCCGCGTGCTCCATGACGATGGCCGAGTCCCAGCCGGCGTCCTTGGCCAGGGAGCGGGGGGTATCGAAATATTTCCCGAAAAATCTCCGCACGATCCGGCGCAGGGCGATCTCCTTGCGGATGATGTCCCGGGAGGCGATCTTGACCACGCGCCGGGGCTTGCCCGGAGGTTCCACGGAGAAAACCTGGGTGTTGAGCTTGCCCGGATCGTCGGTGTGCAGCATGGTCCGGGGCGCGGAGCCGAACGGATCATATCCCACCCGCCGCCCCAGTTCCTTGCCGGAGACGAACTCGTCGCTGAGAACGGGATCGGCGCGTCCCGGACCGAAGCTCAGCCGCGGACCCGGCGACCGCTCCGAGTCGGCATGGGTGAGGGCGTCCAACGCGCGCTTGAGGCGCGGCATGCGTTCGGCCGCCTGGACCACCCGCCCCCAAGCGGGCGATTGCGGACCCAACCTCCCCCGAATTCCCGACAAAAAAACCCCCTTTTCCCGGTCGGTCGGCCAATACTCGTCCCTGAGCAATTGGCCCACCGGACCGCCCGCCGGGGCGGGGGCAAAGCCGCCCCCATCAATGAGGACCCATTGGGCGCGCCAATGATCCCAGACCAAATTGGCCGGGACCAGGTCGGCCGTGTAGCCCATGGAGACCAGCCGGGCCGCCAGTTCCATTAAACCCGCCTTTTGGCTGGGGCGAAAATCGCCTTTTCCCATGCGCTCGGCCAGCGACTCCCCCTCCACGAATTCCTTGACGATGACGGTTTGATCGGCGTTGGCGGCCACGAGCTTGGCGTGGGCCAGATCCGCGTTGGCCAAGGCCTGGAGGGCTTCGGCTTCCCGGCCGAACAGGGAATCCCCTTTGAAATCCGGATAGACCAGCTTGAGAACCAGACGGGGCTGGTCCTGGACCCGATAGACCACCGAACTGGACCCTTCCCCGAGCTTGGGACCGAGGACATAGCTTCGCCCGCCGACCCGCACCCGATCCCCCGGCTTGCCGGGCCACTCCGGGACGATGTCCGGCCGCTTGAAAATCCCGGCGACGCGGCTCCACAGCCCGCCAGAACGCCCCGACGCCTCGACGGCGGAGGGAGCGGACGAATCCCCGCCGGGAACCGGCGCCGTCCTGTCAAAGCGGCGCCCCCCTTCGGAAGACAAGGCCTCGGAGGCCTGGGAGCCGGCTTGCTCGGCCCCTGCCGGGGAATCGACAACCCCGGCCCCCCCGGGGGCCTCGGTCGGATGCGCCTCCACCCCGGGAAGGACGACGGGAGCCGGCAGAACGGAGGGGGGCAAGGATGCGGAAGGGTTTAAAGCGGCCGATTGAACGCCGGGAGCTTTAAGGCTAGGCGCCGGGGAAGGAGCGCTTAAGGAAGGGCCCAGGCCGGGGACCTTGAGCTCGACCCGGATCGGGGCCGCGGCGGCCCCCGAGACGACCGTCGCCCTCCCCCCCGGCCGGCCCTCCCCCTTCTTCGGGGCGGAAGGCCCCCCCCAAGCCTGCGCCCGCAAAAGCGCCGACAGGGCCACGAGAACAAAAAGCCCGGGCCGGTGTCTCAGGAGGGTCACGATTTTAAGTATAACAGGATTCCTTTATAATACCAGGGGGAGCGGTCTTGACAAACAATCGTTCCGGGTCCATACTTCTACCATGTTCCGCCGAATAACCCCGCGCTTGACGCGTCTGCTGCTCGCCGTTTTCCTGGCCGGGCAGCCCGCTTTTTCCTCGGCGGCCTCCCTCGCCCCGACCCCCCTGTCTCCCGCCATCGCGCAAATGGTGGCGCGGATGCTGGAGCGCAACCATTACAACCGGCATCCCATCGACGACAAAACCTCGCGCGAGGCCCTCAAGCAATACCTCGACTCCTACGATTACAACCACATGATCCTGGAAAAGGCCGACGTCGAGGCCTTCCAGCTCCTATACGGCGACCGGCTGGACGACCGCATCAAGCACGGCGACACCCAGCCCGCCTTCGACATCTACAACAAATTCCTCTCCCGTCTGGAGGAGCGCGTCGCCGCGGTTAAAAAGTTCGCGGAGGCCAAGCACGACTTCACCCTCGAGGAAACCCTCACCCCCGACCGGCACGAGTTGCCCTGGCCGGCCACGGCCCAGGAGGCCGATGAGCTCTGGCGGCTGAGGATCAAGCACGAACTCCTCCAGGAGCGCCTCAACAAGACCAAGGCCGAGGATCAGGTCAAAACCGTCGTCCAGCGTTATGAGCGCCTTCTGCGCAGCTACCGCGAGTTCGACGCCAACGACGTTCTCCAAACCTATCTCACGGCCATGGCGCACACCTTCGACCCGCACTCCGACTACATGGCCCCGCCCCAAATGGATAATTTCAACATCAGCATGAAGCTTTCCCTGGTCGGCATCGGGGCGGTGCTGCGCTCCGAGGACGGCTACGCAAAAATCGTCTCCCTGGTCCCCGGGGGGCCCGCCGACAACGACAAGCGCCTCAAGCCCAACGACCGCATCGAGGCGGTCGCGCAAGGGGAGGAGCCGCTGGCCGATGTGGTGGGCATGAAGCTCGACCGGCTCGTCCAGCAGATTCGCGGGGAAAAAGGCACCAAGGTCCGTCTGCGCGTCATTCCCGCCGACGCGCTCGATCCCGCGACCCGGCTGGAGGTCGCAATCATCCGCGACGAGATCAAGCTCACCGACCAGGAGGCCAAGGCCGCCGTCATCGAGAAAACCGTCGATGGAAAGACGGTCAAGCTGGGCCTCATCGATCTGCCGTCTTTTTACGCCGACATGCAGGGCTCCGGCGACTCCAAGAGCACCACCCGCGACGTCTCCCGCCTGATCGCCCAACTCAAGAAGGAGGGGGTCGACGGCATCGCCCTGGATCTGCGCTCCAACGGGGGCGGCTCCCTGTCCGAGGCCATCACCCTGACCGGGCTTTTCGTCAAGGAGGGCCCGATCGTCCAGGTCAAGGACAGCCATGCCGAAACCCGCATCCTCCGTGACACCGACTCCGGCGTGCTTTACGACGGCCCCCTGGTCATCATGACCAGCCGGGCCAGCGCCAGCGCCTCCGAGATTCTAGCGGCGGCTCTCCAGGATTATCGCCGCGCGCTCCTGGTGGGAGACAAAAGCACATTCGGTAAAGGAACCGTCCAATCCATGCAGGAGCTCTCGCGCTACATGCCGGTGTCCTTCGCCAGCGCCAAGACCGGCGCGCTTAAGATCACCATCCAGAAGTTCTACCGGATTTCCGGCGGCTCGACGCAGAACCGGGGAGTTATCCCGGACGTCCGGCTTCCCTCGGTCGCCGACTACATGGACATGAGCGAAAGCGCGATGCCCAACGCCTTGGCCTACGATGAGACCGAACCCGCGGAATTTCAACGCACCGACCAAGTGACCGCCGCTCTGGCCCCCATCCAGCGGGCCTCGGCCGCCCGCATCGCTGCCTCCCCGGAATTCGCCTATGTGCGCGAGGACATCGAGCGTTACAAGCGGCGGCAGGCCGAAAAGCAGATTTCCCTCAACGAGAAGGCCCGCCTCACCGAGAAATCCACCGACGCGGCCCGCGTGGAACAGCGCAAGAAAGACCGCGCCGCCCGCAAGGCCCCCTCCCTAAAAAGGACGGAGGTGACCCTGCAGTCGCTCGACGGCCTTCCCTCTCCCGTGGCCGCCTCCACGGCCCCCGCCTCGACCAAGCTCGGGGCCGAGGACCCCGACGATCCCGACTACGAGAAGGCTCCCTCCGCGCCCGACGCCGGGCTTGAGGAAAGCCTGGACATCCTTTCGGACCTGGTCGCCTTGACCGCCGCGCAGGGACAAGCCTCCGCCGAGACGGCCTCCCAGCAACGGATCGTGCGGTAGTGTCGGGGTCGTTTCTCCTCGCGGCGGCCCTCTGCGCCCTGGCCCCTCGACAGGCGCAAGCCGAGCCTAAAACCGCCCGGTTGGCCCTTATCGAGGACAGCCCCTACATCCTATCCCTGCGCCTGGCCGTTCCCCTGGAAAAACTCCTGGCCGCGCGCGGGCCGCGCGCGGAACTGCTTTCCGTCGAGCAATTGGCCTGCGAGGCCTCGCCCGGAGTTTACCGCTGTCCTTTGGCGGCGGACGGCAAGGAGTCCTCCCCGGGAACATGGAGGGCCGAGACCGGCGAAAGCCAATCCGAGGTCATCCTGGTCAGCCCTCCGGACCCCTCCTTCGTCGCGGCGTTCACGGCGGCGGCCTCCGATCCCGGCTATTACAGGTTCCCCTACAGCGTCCGGCTTTCCACGCGGGCGGGCCAGCTTTCGGTGACCGCCGGGGCGGACGGTCAAAAAATCCTTGAGGCCAAGGCCGCTTTGGACCGTCCGACCGCCGGCCCCCCCCATCGGACCGTGGGGGCCCGCTACCGCCTTCGCTGGGAAAACCGGGAGATCACGGTACTGCTGATCAGCCGGGTCATGGGCGGCCTCGGGCGGCTTAAAACCGCGGTCGAGCGCGAGTCCTCCCCGGACCTCCCAAGAGGCGTGGCCCGCGGAAACGTCTTCGGCGGCGCCGGTTCCGATCAGCGGGGCCTAGCGCTGGCCGAAGGTTTGGAAGCCGCCGGCCTGCGGTATTCGGGCGTCTCCGCCTCGGAGCTCAAGAACTGGGAACTTCTGGAGCAATACCGGCGCAAGCGGCCGGAGGGGATTCAATTTTTGTCCGCCAACCTCGTCTATTCCTCGGCTCCCGCCTCCACCCTTTTGGCCGACCGCGCCGTCTTTGAATCCGGGGGCTTGAAAATCGCCGTCACCGCGCTGACCCCGCCCACGGCCGCCAAGTACCTGCGCCGGGCCGGTCTTGGACACGCGACGGTCGCCGATCCGGTGCAGGCCCTGGAAGCCCGGGTCGCCTCCCTGCGAAGGGACGCGGACGCGGTCGTGGTCCTAGGGGATCTTTCCGCGGCCGACGCCGCGCGCGTGGCCTCCTCGGTCCGCGGCATCGACGTCCTGATCGCCGAGGAAGAGCCCCTCCTGCTTTACGGCCCCGAGCGACCGGCCTCCGAGGCCCGGCAGGCGGCGCGTCCCGAATTCTCGGCCCCGCTCTGGCGGATGAAGGCCTGGGCCGCCTCCCTGGGGCTGTTGGAAATCTCCAAGGAGGGCGACCCCGCCGAGTGGCGAATTCGGGAAAGGCACGTCGCGCTCAACGAGGAAATCCCGGAGGCCCCCGGGTGGAACTTCTTTGACGCCTCTTCCTTCGGAGTTTCCGAGGAGGAAGGCCCGGCCCTGCTGCCCTCGGGGAGGGAAATCCACGGCGCCGCAGAGGGCTTTTCCCTGCTCTCCAGCCGCGATTTTTGGACCCTGTCGGCCGGGGTGCTGGCCGACCGGACCGGGTCGGAGGCCGCCCTGTTGGCGGTGACGCCGTTGGCGACCCAATCCGTGTCGGCCGTCAAGGAAGGCATGGTCCGCCGCTGGCTTCGGACCGACGACCCCGTGGTCGTGATCTCGCTCAAGGGCCGGTCCCTGCGCTCGCTTCTGGAGCAGGCCCGACAACAGCGCGCCCGCGAGGATGCGGGGCTTCCCCACGGCGGGCGCTTGCGCTTCGCGGCGGCGGGGATGGACGCGGACAATCACATCCACGGCCAGCCCGTGGACCCTGAGTTGCCCTACCGGGTGGCCTGCTCCCGGACCTTGATCGACGGCCTGGACCTCTCCCCGCTCGGCGAGCCCGAGCCCATCGCCGCCGGCCTGGAAGAGGAGGTCGTCGCCGGCCTGCGGGAGGTCCGCTCCTGGATTTCCGTGCCCCGCACCTACCGAGCCCTGCTCCGCGGCGCCCCTCTGCGCGACCGCGGCCTTTGGACGGTGAACTTCCGGGACATCGGCCTCAATCTCTCCAGCACCCGGGTCGTGCGCGACGACGCCTTCGCGCGGGTCCCCAACTCGCGGATTCAGGCCTTGGATGAATTGCTGGTGGGCGGGGCGTTTCGGGCCGACCTCGGCTACCAGCACAAGGGCCTGCGCTGGACCAACTCGGCGGACCTGGAGTACGCCAAAAGCCGGCTGACCCCGCGCAACCAGCCCTCGGTCATCAACGTGGCCGCCGACCGCATTCGGCTGGCCACGACCGCGACCAAGAAGGCGGGCTCCCTCAGGACGGCCTGGCTGGCCCGCTCCTGGGGGCCCGCGCTGGGGTTGGAATTCGAGGGCCAGTTCGAAGCGACCCCCGGCCTGCGCCGACGGGAAATCTACAGCGCCTCCCCGGGAATCGAGTTCTACGATGGCGAATTCATCCGCTCCCTAGAGTTCGGCGCCTCCGTCAAGCGCGATCTCTCCCGCGATCCGCCCAACACCCAGTGGGGCCCCCGGGGCCGCCTGGTTTTCTCCCGGGAACTCAACGGCGGCGGCGCCCGCCTACAGGGCGAGATGTCCGCCCGCTACTTCGTCCTGACCCGGCGCGACACCGACCAGGACCTCCGCTTCGAGGGCCGGGGCCTGGTAAAGATCCAAGTGCCCCTCTGGAAGCGCTTCACCATCGCGCCGTTTCTGGACGTCTTCGGCTTCGCGCTCAAGACCCGGCCGGTCTGGGGCTACAGCATGATGACCGGGGTCACGGTCGGATTCTCCAGAATTTGGAAGCCGCAGTACGAGTCATTCTAGTAGAATGTCCCCGGTGAAAGTCGTCTCCTTGATCGCCAGCGCCACCGAAACCGTCTGCGCCCTTGGGGCCGGACGGTTTTTGGTCGGACGCTCCCATGAGTGTGATTACCCCGCCTCGGTGTCGCGCCTGCAGTGCCTGACGCGCCCCGCCATCAAGACCACGGGATCCAGCGCCGGCATCGACAAGCGCGTCAAAGACCGGGTGCGCCGGGCTCTTAGCGTCTACAACATCGATGGGCGCAGGCTATTGGAGCTCAAGCCCGATCTCATCATCACCCAGACCCAGTGCGAAGTCTGCGCCGTCAGCCTCAAGGACGTCAAGGCCTCCCTGGGCTCGGCCCCCGATTCAAAATGCGAAATTCTGTCCCTGAAACCGGATGATCTCTCCACCCTTCTTAAGGACATCCAGCGCGTCGGCGCGGCGCTCGGGCGCCAAGGCGCCTCCAAATCCCTGATCGCCCGGATCAAGGGCCGCATCAGCGCGGTTTCGGGCAAGGCTCGGGCGGCCAAGCGCCAGCCGACCGTGGCCTTGATCGAATGGATCGACCCCTTGATGGCGGCCGGGAATTGGATGCCGGAACTGGCCCGCCTGGCCGGAGGAAAACCTGTTTTCGGAAAGGCCGGACGCCACTCCCCATGGCTCAAGTGGGACGACCTGCGGACCAAGGACCCGGACGTGATCGTGGTCATGCCCTGCGGCTTCAACATTCCCCGGACCCGCCGCGAAATGCGAAGCCTGACGATCCGGCGCGGCTGGGACTCCCTCAAGGCCGTCCGTGAGGGCCGGGTCTACATCGCCGACGGCAACCAGTACTTCAACCGGCCCGGCCCCCGCATCGCCGAATCCCTGGAGATGCTGGCTGAGATGATCCACCCGGAATTGTTCCTGTTCGGCTACCGCGGCCGCGGCTGGATCAAGTTCTAAAAGGCGAGGCGAACAACTCGCTGTAGGTCGAGCCGCCCGGCGACGGGATGCTCTCGTAAAGCGCCAACCGCTCCACCTTGACCTTGGGCAGGACCAATTTGCCGGGGCCGCCGAGTTCCTCCGCCTTGGCCTGAAGCTCCTTGAGGGCCCGGCCCCCGTCGATGCGCCCGATGGTCAGGTGCGCCTTGAATTCTCGGTCGCGTTCGGCGTTGGGAAAAACCTTGGGGCCCGGAAGCAAAGCCCGCAGGCGCCCGGCCAGAACGGTCAAAGCCGAAGCCCCCTCCCCCAGCCCGACCCACAAGGACCTAGGCCGCGTCCAGGACGGGAAGGCCCCCAGGCCCTCAAAGGCCAGCTCAAAGGCAGGACGCTCCGCCGTCGCTTTCTTCACGACGGAACGCAGTTCATCCAAGCGCGTCGTCTCGCAGGCCCCCAAAAACAGGAGCGTCAGATGCAGGTTCTCGGGTTTGGACCAGCGGGCGTTGGCCCCGGCCTTGGAGAGTTCCGCGATGACGCCCCCCGCGGCCTGGCGAAACTCCGCCGAGACCGGCGCGGCGATGAAAAGCCTTAAAGTTCGTTGTATTTTCGTGAGGTCCCCCGGGCTTTGGAAATCGGATATTTCACGGCGTTTTTCTTGATCTTTTTGAGCGCGGCCTCGTTGACGTCGATCTTATAAAGGGAGGCCAGGCGCAGGAGGTAGCAGTAGACGTCGGCCAACTCCTCGCGCAGATGCTCGAGCTTGGCCCCGGAAAGCTTGCGGCTTTGCGCGGGGGTGAGCCACTGGAAAATCTCCGCCAGCTCGGCGGCCTCCACCGACAAGGCCATGGCCAGGTTTTTGGGGGTGTGGTAGCGCCCCCAATCCCGATCATCGGCGAATTTGATGATTTCCTTGATCACGCCCCGGACGGCGTCGGCCATGCCTTGAGTATGCGAGATGGACGGCGAAAAGTCCAGCCCCCGCATCAACTCACGCGGGATGTTGCTTCCTCGTGTGCCGAAAGCCTTTCCCAAAAGCGGCCAGAAGGGCGACACCCTCATCCCGCCGCCTATCCGCCGCTTCGTCCAATGCGCCCGCGGCAAGCATGTCCACGAAGGGGGAATAGCGGTCCGCGGATTCCCGCAAGAAGCGCTCCACATAAGCCCCGGCCGCGGCTGATGCCAGCGCGCCGACCTCTTTGCCGAGCAAGACGGCTCCCGCGGTCGCGTAATCCTGGTCGGTGTATTCCCGTTCCGCCGCGAGTCCGAACCGCCGCTCATCGCCGGAACCTCCGGCGAAGTTGTTGAGCCAGTAGGCGATGTCCTTGGCGTCGTCTTTGTGTTTCCCGTCGCCGCGCTCCTTGCGTTCAAGGTAAGAGATGATCTTGAGCAGCACGAACCCGGGCACCGTGATGACCCATAGGGGGGCGCCTTTCGATTCCCCGGACTTGCGCGCGGCCGCGCAGACTTCATCAAAGCCCGTCACCGTCATTTCGAAGCCCGAATCCGGCCAGACGAGCTTCCCGGCGGGAGCGATTTGAGGGCCGTAGGGGATAAGATCCACCATCGCGTTCCCAAGATGCAGACGGTGCTCGATCTTCGGATTTTGATTGAACCCCTTCCCAAGCAGCGTTTCCCGCAGCTTCTGATAGGCCGACCAGTCGGGCGTGTTGAACGCGAAGTCGGCGTCGTTGGTTCGGCGGAATCGAGGGTAGTCCGGTTCGATTTCGGAAGCGAACTCCGACATCAAGGCTCCGACGAGCACGACGGAGATGCTCAGGCTCTTCGCCGCGTCGGCGACTTCCTGGACCGCCTTTCGGAGCTCACTTTCCATGGGCGAGCGTCGGCTCCATGAATTGTTCGTAGACCATCTTGGCCGTTTCCGCATCCCGCGCGCCTCCCGCCTCAAGGAGTTCGGCATAGACCAGGAGGGGAGTAGCCAGAGGCCAGGGGTTTGGAGGACCCTCAGCCAATGCGGCGCGGCCGAAGGGTTTTAGGATGGTGACATTGCCGTTTGCGTCATCGCGGAGCATCGGCTCCAACTTTAGCCCGGCCATGGCCGCATCATCGGCGTATAGCTCGACCGTATCGGGCTCGAGATAATGGGTCAACTGCTTGGCGGCCATCCCGCCGGTCACCGCCCAATGGCCCTGCAGGTTGGCCAGGCGCCGCGAAAAGCCGCTCAGGACCACTTGCGGATCGCGTTCCCGGTGCCTGAAGCGGCCAAGAAGGCCCGCCGGGCGCAATTTGAGCGCGTAGCCGCGCACGAAGAGCTCGAGCATCCCCTTGACGTCCCCGAATCGACGCCCGGCTTCGGCCGCGGGCAGCAACCACTGCCGCCGCTGGAGCTCCCGCATGACCGCGTGCGCGGTGGCCAAGCCGACGCCCGCACGCTCGGCGAGGGTTCGCAACGGGTCGCCCGCGGCTTCCGGATGGGTCAACAGATAATGCACGACCTTGAGCCCTCCGAGTTCGATGAGCCGTCCCGGCTCGGCTTTGGGGGGACGGTTCGGCTTTTTGCCGCGGATGTCCACCACGATATATGGGGGATTGCGGATGAACACGTTCCCCTGCGCGTCCACAAAGAATATTCCCGCTTTCCGGAATTCCTCCGCAACCTGGTCTGGAATCCAGTCGGCGAAGACCATGGCCTTGCCGGCCAGGGCCTGCAACTGGAGGATGATGTGCCGAGCTTGGGCCTTGGTGGTAGCCCTGGTCGTGACTTCAACGACCCAGCGCAGGGGAGGCCTTGTCCCAATTTGGAGTTCAAGGTCGCGTGGTCCTTTTTTGAGCTGGGTGCACTCGATGGGCAGCGCCGCGCCTAGGACTTGGCGGAGGTTCGCAAGGCAGGGCTGGATCAGAGGGGGCATGTTCCGCATATTATATTTGTTCCGTTATATGGAACAGTATAATATAAGGAACATAATTTGTCAAGGTGTTGCGGTTCAGCTAAACTTGGACACCCCCTACCCCGCGCCTAGGCCTCTTGTCCGATTATCCCTTCCCTAATAGGCCCAGGCGCCACCCCCGGCCCCCCCGCTACACTTTATACTGATGAGAAACCAACCCTTTTACCGCGCCCTCGCCCTCGCCATCCTCGTCTCGACCCCCGCGCGGGCCCAGGTCACCACCATTTCCCTCAAGGAGAAAAAGTGGGCCAACACGAACTGCTCCGCCACCAATTCCTGCGATCTTAAGGAAGCCCGCGTCCGCATCAAGGACTACAAAGTCCTCATCGACGGCTCCTACTCCTACGGCACGGGCCTCTCCGCCCATTACCGGACCGATTCGGTGGCCAACCTCGAGAACTACGTTTGGGTCCAGTGGATCCAAGGCTGCACCTTCGAGACCAAGGTCGTGGCCGGCCAGACCCAGGTGAACTACGGCGTCAGCCGCGAATTTTTCGGAAAGAACGTGACCTACCTGCACCCGGACATGGTCGTCGACAGCGTCGATGCCGACCCGGTCTACAACAGCTACGAAGGCCACCCCCGCCACTACCTTTACCAGTGGAGCCGCGTCCCGGGCTCGACCGAGCGCAAGGACCGCGAACTCTACGGCGTCCGCAAGCCCACCGTCCCCGAGCTCTACGTCACCGACCACCCCGGCACCGCCTTCATGTTGGACGGCGACGCGCGGAACATTTCCCTGGAATTCAAGATCTGCCTGTACAAAAACGCCGACGCGCCCGCCCTGGCCCAGCCCCAAGACGGCCAATACCCCGGCGCCTTGACCTGTTTTGATTGGGCCAGCTCGTATGTCTTCAACCACGCCACCGGCGCGGTCGAGTCCCCGACCGGCTTGCACCCCGCCTGCCGGGTCCAGTCCCCGCCCCAGCCCTCCGCCGAGGTTTTCCAGCCCCGCATCCCCGAAGGCCGGGGCATGCCCGCGCCCTACCTTATCCCCTGATAACCTGCTATACTTAGGGAACTTGGCGAGGATTTACCCCGAATTGCCCCGGCCTACCGGGAGCTAAAGAGGGAGCGTTGAAACCACGCCGAAGGCGTGGTTTTTCATTTTAATGACAGCCAAATTCAAGAATCGCGGCCGTTCGGAGGAGCTTCGGGCTCTCCTTAATAAACGCCTCCTCATCTTGGACGGCGCCATGGGCACCGCCCTGCAGGCGGCCGAGCTCACGGCGGAGGATTTCGGCGGCCCCGCCCTGGAAGGCTGCAACGAAAATCTGGTCCTGACCCGCCCGGACGCCATCGGCAAAGTCCACGAGAGCTATTTGGCGGCCGGGGCAGACATCCTGGAGACCAACTCCTTCGGGGGCTTCAAGCACGTTTTGGCCGAGTACGGCCTGCAGGATAAGGTCCGGGAGATCAATTTGGCCGCCGCCCGGCTGGCCGTGGCCGCGGCCAAGAAATTCTCCACGCCGGAGAAGCCGCGCTTTGCCGCCGGGGCCATGGGACCCGGGACCAAGACCATTTCCGTGACCGGGGGCATCACCTTCGATCAGGTCGCCGCCGCCGCCGAGGACCAAGCCGTGGCCCTCCTGGAAGGGGGCGTGGATCTACTTTTACTCGAAACTCAGCAGGACACCTTGAACGTCAAGGCCGCCATCTTGGGCGCCCAACGCGCCTTCGAACGCCTGGACCGCTCGGTGCCGGTCATGCTCTCGGTCTCCATCGAAACCATGGGGACCATGCTGGGGGGCCAGACCATCGAGGCCCTTTACGAGTCGGTGGCCCACTTCGACCTTCTGGCCATCGGCCTCAATTGCGCGACCGGCCCGGACTTCATGACCGACCACCTTCGGACCTTGGCCGCCGTCTCCCGCTTTCCCGTGCTCTGCTATCCCAACGCGGGCCTGCCCGACGAAAACGGCCAGTACAACGAGACCCCCCGGATGGTGGCCGCCAAAATCGGACGCTTCATGGACGAGGGCTGGGTCAATATCGTGGGCGGCTGCTGCGGCACCACCGCCGAGCACATCGGGCTCATCGCACAAACCGCCTTGGGCCGATCCCCGCGCGCGCCCCAGCCGCACCGCCGGCACGTGGTGGCCGGACTTGAGCCCTTTCTGGTGGAAGAGGACCGCCGCCCGGTCCTGGTCGGCGAGCGGACCAACGTCCTGGGCTCCAAGCTCTTCAAGGACCTCATCATCGCCGGAAAATACGAGGAGGCCGCCGAAATCGGCCGCCGCCAGGTCCGCAACGGGGCGCAAATCATCGACGTCTGCCTGGCCAACCCGGACCGCGACGAAAAAAAGGACCTCGTCCTCTTCCTGGAGCATCTGACCAAGAAGATCAAAGCCCCCATCATGATCGACTCGACCGACGCCGCGGTCATTGAGGAGGCCCTGAAGCTCGCCCCGGGCAAGTGCATCATCAACTCGGTCAACCTGGAGGACGGCGAGGAGCGCTTCGAGGCCGTCGTCCCGCTGGCCAAACGCTACGGGGCCGCGTTGGTCGTGGGCACCATCGATGAGGACAAGACCCAAGGCATGGGCTTGACCCGGGAGCGCAAGCTGGCCATCGCCGAGCGCTCCTACGAACTGTTGACCAAGAAGTACGGCATGCCTCCCGAGGACCTCTATTTCGACGCCCTGGTCTTCCCCTGCGGGACCGGCGACAAGAATTACTTCGGCCTTTCGGTCGAGACCGCAGAGGGCATCCGCCTGATCAAGGCGCGCCTGCCACGGGTCAAAACCGTCCTGGGGGTCTCCAACGTTTCCTTCGGCCTGCCCGTGGCCGGACGGGAGGTCTTGAACTCGGTCTTTCTCCACCACTGCGTGCAGGCGGGCTTGGACCTGGCCATCGTCAATTCCGAAAAGCTGGCCCGGTACATCAGCATTCCGGAGGACGAGAAGCGCCTGGCCGACAACCTCCTCTTCTGGAAAGGGCCCGGCGATCCGGCCCGCCCCGCCGGCTACGACGCCGTCGCGGAATTCTCCGCCAAGTTCCGGGAGGCCAAACCCGTCAAGACCGTCTCTGAACGGCTCAAGCAGCCGATCGAAGTTCGGCTGCCCCGAAACGTCGTGGAAGGCTCCAAGGAAGGCCTTCTGGAAGACCTCGACACCCTTCTAAAGGATCATTCCCCCCTTGAGATCATTAACGGCCCCTTGATGAAAGGCATGGACGAGGTCGGCCGCCTCTTCGGCGCCAACGAGATGATCGTGGCCGAGGTTCTCCAGTCGGCCGAGGTCATGAAGTCCGCCGTCGCCCATCTGGAGCCCCACATGGACGCGACCAAGACCTCCACCCGGGGCAAGGTAGTCCTGGCCACGGTCAAAGGCGACGTGCACGACATCGGCAAGAACCTGGTCCACATCATCCTCAAAAACAACGGCTATGAGGTGACCGACCTGGGCATCAAGGTGGGGCCGGAGACCCTCATCGAGGCGGTCAAGAAAATCGCGCCCCACGCCCTGGGCCTGTCGGGCCTTCTGGTCAAATCCGCCCAGCAGATGGTCATCACGGCCGAGGACCTGACCGCCGCGGGCATCCGGATTCCGGTCTTGGTGGGCGGGGCGGCGCTTTCGGCGCGCTTTACCGCCGGGCGCATCGCCCCCCGCTACGACGGTCCTGTGCTCTACGCCAAGGACGCCATGACCGGCCTGGACATGCTCAACCAGCTCCAGAACTCCGAGGGACGCGAGGCGTTTTTGGCCAAGACCCGGGAAATCCAGGAATACCTGGTCCGGGACTCCGCCGCGCGCGCGGCCTCCGGACCCGCCGCCCCCGGGAAAGCCGCCGTGATCGACCACGGCGCGCCCGCCCCGGCCCCGCCGGACCTCAAGCTTCACGCCATCGCCGATTTCCGGGTGGAGGACCTGTTTAAATACGTCAACCCGATCATGCTCTACGGCAAGCACCTGGGCCTGCGCAACCCCGAGCGCTCCCGAGAGGAAGGCCAGCCCAAGGCCGTGGAGCTTTACAAAAAAGTCGGCGCCCTCCAGGACGAGATCTTGGAGCGGGGGCTCATCAAACCCAAGGCCGTGTTCCGCTTCTTTTGCGCCCGCTCCGAGGGAGATTCCTTGAGCCTCTACGCCTCCCCCAAGGACGCCTCCCCGCTGGAAACCTTCGTCTTCCCCCGGCAGGAGGGCGCCGAACGCCTCTGCCTGGCCGATTTCGCGGCCCCGGCCGCCTCGGGAAAAATCGATTTCGTGGCGTTGTTCGCCGTCACCTGCGGGGCCGGCATCCGGGAACTCTCCGAGGGCTATCGTGAGCAAGGGGAGTACTTCAAATCCCACGCCCTGCAGTCGATCGCCATCGAGTGCGCGGAGGGATTTGCGGAGCTCCTGCATGAGCGCCTGCGCGCGATGTGGGGTTTTGCCGATCCCGCCGGCATGAGCGTCAAGGAAAAGTTCCAAGCCCGCTACCGTGGCCTGCGGGTCAGCTTCGGTTATCCCGCCTGCCCGGACCTGGAGGATCAGCGCAAGCTCTTCCGCCTGATCGAGCCCGACAAGCACGCGGGCATCGTCCTCACCGAAGGGCTCATGATGGAGCCCGAGGCCAGCGTCTCGGCGCTGGTCTTCCACCACCCCCAAGCCCGGTACTTCGCCGTGGGCGCCCAGGCCGGGGCCGAAGTCCCGGTCCGGTGAGACCGGGCCTGCTGCTGGCCGCGGCTCTTACCCTTTCTTCGGCCCGCGCCGCCGCTCCCGCCCCCGCCCCCGCCGGGGCCGCTCGAACCGAAATCCTGCGCATCTTCAAGGACATCGACGCCGCCTTCCGCGAACAGGAACACGCCGGGCCCGAGCGCTCCGCCGCCATCGAACGGCGCGTGCGGGCCTTCAAATCCCTCGTCCTTAAATGGGGTCCGGCCGGGGCTCCCGTGCTGGGCGAAATCGCCCTGGATAAAAAACGAACGCGCAAAACGCGCCTCTGGGCCCTTTCCTTCGCTTCTCTTACGGGCGACGCGGCCGCCTTCGCCCCCTTGGAAACCATTCTCCTGGACCGCGAGGCCCACCCCGATCTGAGGCAAGCCGCCGCTTCCTACATGGCCGCCTTGCCCGCGGCCGCCGCGAGCGCCGGGAGCCTGCGGCGGAGCCTCTGCGCGCCCCTCTCCGAGGAAAATCTCCCCAGGGCCTTGATCCTAGAACTCTCCCATCACGCCGGACGCCGCGGGTGTGATGACGGCCCCGCCTTGGACGCCCGGGTGCGCGCCTTCGGCCACCGCCCCTCGGGCCTGGACGGCCGGGCGGTCCGCGACCTGATCTCGGCCCTCGGAAAATCGGCCGACGAGCAGGCCCCAACCTTGCTCGTAGGTCTCTTGGACAATTACCCCTCCCTCTCCCCCCAACGGGTGGCCGTTCTGCGCGCCCTTTTGGCCCGCCCCGAACCCCCGCCCGCCGGCGCGGCGTCCGCCTTGCGCAAAGCCCTTTCCGATGACCGAAAGTCGAAACCCGCCTCCCTCCTGGGCATCCGGCTTCTTTCGTTGATGCGCGACGACCTCTCCGTGGAATTGTTCATCCAGGAATTGGCCCATCCGGAGCCCGAAGTGGCGATGGAAGCCGCCAAAGCCTTGGCGGCCATGGGCGCCAAGAAAGGGGTCGAACCCATCGAGGAACTTCTCTACCGCGTCAACGCCGACCCGCGCTTTGCCCCCGCCCCGGGCCGCGAACCGGCCGACTTGGTCAATCAGATCCAAAGCGCCCTGACCGCCCTTAAAGCCGCCCCCTGACCGGGACCGATCATGGAAAACTGGGACAAAGAAAGGTTGAAGCTGAAGCTTGGCCTGGTCATCGCTGCCGGCCTGTTGGCGCTGACCTATTTGCTCAAGAATTATGCCCAGCGGCGGCAACTCCTGGCTCTCAAAAAAGTGGAAGCCTCGGAGGAACGCGCCATCAAACGGGATCAAGCCCAGTCCCGACGCGAGCGCGATGAGCGACGGCGCAGAACCCATCCCGTGCTCAACCTCCTGGAGGACCGGACCGCGGGGGGCCGGTCGCCGTTTTCCTGGGGGAACACGGAGGAAGCCGTTTTCCGGGAAATCGCCCAGGCTCCGGAAGCCTCCCAAGAAGGCGCCCCGGAGGCCCTCCGGCAGGCGTTGGCGGAGGGCCAAATCCCGGCGGCCGGTCCGCTTTGGTTCATGGGGCGCGATCCCGGGATCGTCGATTCCCTGTCGACGGTCCTTGCTGACCCGCGGCGGGACAACGCGGACCGGGCGAAGGCCGCCTTCGTGCTGAGCCTGACGGCCGAACCGGCCGCCTTCGCCCAACTGCGCGAAGAATACCGCAAGGCGCTCAAGTTCCAAGAGGAAGACTACCAAGTCGTCCTGGCCCGGTCCCTTTTCCGGGAACGACAGGATTTGGCATATCAGCGGTTTTTGGAATCCGTGGCCGCCAGGGAGCAGACTCCGGACGCCGACGATCCGCCCCCCTCCCAACTGGCCCGTCAAGCCCTCAAGGAGTTGGGGTTGGCGCCTAACCGCCCCTAAGGCCGCCCCCTGACCCACTGGTGCCAGGTATCCACTTTCTTGAAATTCTTTCTGGAAAGGTAAGAAAGTGGATACCTGGCACCAAGGGCGGGTATTGTAGAATACGGGCGTGAAGCTGAGGTTTTGGAAGCTATCGGGGGCGGGCAACGACTTCGTGCTGCTGCGCGAG
The DNA here is from genome assembly GCA_964358485.1 of uncultured Elusimicrobia bacterium. Taxonomy (GTDB): domain Bacteria; phylum Elusimicrobiota; class Elusimicrobia; order UBA1565; family UBA9628; genus CAYHPY01. The sequence goes on along the minus strand of CAYHPY010000003.1, from coordinate 37,102 downwards.
GACGACCTCCCCGCGCGCGGCGACGCGGCGCTGGCCCGCCGGCTCTGCGACCGGCGGGAGGGGGTCGGGGCCGACGGTTTGCTGATCGTCGGCAAGGCCGACAAGATCCTCCGTTGGCGCTATCACAATGCCGACGGCTCGGCGGCCTTCTGCGGCAACGGCGCCCGGTGCGCGGCCTGGTGGATGTTTCTCAACGGCTGGACCAAGAACCGGACCGCTTTTAACATCCAATCTCCCGAGGGGCCCATGTCGGCGCGGGTGCGCCCCGGGAAAAACCCGAGAGTTTCGCTCTCCATGCCCGCCCCCAAGGATCTCCGCCTGGGCCTCAAGCTCGCGGTCCAAGGCCGCAAGCTCACCGTCCATTTCGTCGACACCGGCGTCCCCCACGCGGTGGTTTTAGTCGACGACCTGGAACGTTTCCCGGTTCCGGAGGTTGGGCGCGCCCTGCGGCGCCACCCCGCCTTCGCCCCGGCGGGGGCCAATGCCGATTTCGTCCAAGCCGCCGATGGGCGGTTGTCGGTGCGGACTTACGAGCGCGGGGTGGAGGCCGAAACCATGGCCTGCGGCACGGGCGCGGTCGCCTCCGCCGTGTCCGCCGCGGCTTTGGGAAAGGTAGAGAGCCCGGTCTCGGTATTCACTCGCTCGGGGGAGCATCTCAAGGTCTCGTTTTCGCGCTCCGGCGCGGAGTTTTCGGCCGTTCGGCTCGAAGGCCCGGCCCGGTTGGTCTTCCAAGGGGAGGTTTGTTCATGAAATTCGAAGGCTGCTACACCGCTTTGGCCACGCCGTTCAGCCTAGACGGGATTCTGGACGAGGAAGCCTACCGCCGAATGATACACCGCCAAATGGCGGGAGGAGTGGCGGGCCTGGTCCCCTGCGGCTCCACCGGCGAAGCCGCGACCTTGCTCCATGAGGAATACCGCCACGCCATCTCGGTCTGCGTGCAGGAGGCGCGGGGAAAAATCCCGGTCATCGCCGGGGTCGGCTCCAATTCCACGGCCAAGGCGGTCGCCTTAGCCAAGGAGGCCGCCGATCTGGGGGCCCATGCGCTTTTGGTCCTGGCCCCCTACTACAACAAGCCGACCCAGGAAGGCATCGTTCTGCATTTCAAGGCGATCGCCTCGGCCGTGCGCCTGCCCATCATGGCCTACAACATCCCGGGCCGAACCGCCGTCAACATCCTCCCCAAAACCCTGGCCCGCATGGCCCGGGAAATCCCCACCGTGATCGCGGTCAAGGAGGCCTCGGGCTCGGTGGACCAGATCGGGGAAGTCCTATCGATGGTCCCCCACCACTTCAGCGTCCTCTCCGGCGACGACGCGCTGACCTTGCCGCTGATCTCCATCGGCGCCAAAGGAGTGGTTTCCGTCATGTCCAACGTCGCACCCCGGCAAACCGTCCAGCTTTGCGCGGCGGCGCTGAAAGGAGACATGGCCCACGCCCGCGCCATCCATTTAAAGAGCCAACCCCTCATCAAGGCGCTTTTTATCGAGACCAACCCCATCCCGGTCAAGGCCGCGCTGGAAATGATGCACCTGTGCCGGGGCGAGCCGCGTCTGCCGCTGACGCCGCTTTCCGCCGAGCACCGGCCGGCGCTCAAGGCGGCGCTCAAGTCCTTCGGGCTCCTATAGCTCCAGCAAACTGACCAAGCCCCGCGCCCCTTGCGGGCGGGCGCGCGGGTCGGCTTTTAGGCACAAGGTCACCAGATCCCGAAGGTTGCGGGGAAGATCGGGGGGCAGGCGCTCGTAATCCTCTTCGAGCTTCTGACTGTAATACATCGCGCCTGGGCCCACGAAGGGAGGGCGGCCCGCAAGCATCTCGTAGGCCGTCACACCGAAAGCGTAGACGTCGGAAAGCAGGCTGGACTGCCCGGCATGCTGTTCCGGGGCCATATAGGCCGGGGTTCCCACCACCTCCACCTCCTCGGCCCCCGTGCCGGGTTCGAAATGGCGGGCGATGCCGAAATCCATCACCTTGACCTGGCCCTGGGGACCGGCCACGATGTTTCCGGGCTTCAGGTCCCGGTGCATGACCCGGCTTTCATGGGCGAAGGCCAGAGCCTCGGCCACCGCCCTCAGCAGGCGCCCCGCCTCTTCGGGACGCATCTCGCCGCGCCGCGCCAAAAGCTCCCTCAAAGTTTCCCATTCGATGAACTCAAAAACCAAATAGGTCGTCCCTTCCGCGGCCACCGCCTCGTAAAACTCCACGATGTTGGGATGCCTGAGCTCCGAGAGCGTCCCCGCCTCTTCAAGAAAGGCCGCTTCGGCCTCCGGGTCCCGGGATATCTCCCCCCGCAGGCGCTTTAAGGCCACGGTCCGCGAGAGCTTCAAATCACGAGCCTGATAGACGATCCCCGTCCCGCCGACCCCCAACGGCCGAATGATCTCAAAGCGCCCCGCCACCCGCCCCGCCAGGAGCGGCTCGGGTTTTCCGGAAGGGCTCTTGTACGCGCGCCCCCGGCCCGTGGTTCGGAAAAAATGCGCCGCCGTTTCCCGGTCCTCGTCGGGCAGGCGGCGCAGGCGACGCAGGCGGAGCTCCGCCTCCGGGGCAGCGCTCTTGCCCCGAAGGATCGAATAGAGCCGGGCGGCGCGGCGCAAATCCCCGCGACGCTCGAAGAAGACGGCAAAACGGAAAGCGATCGCCGGCGATCTCAGAATGTGGCGTCGCTCCCTTTTGAATAAAGCGTCGGCGTCCTCAAATTTCCCGAGGACCTCGAAGATGCGCAGAGCCAAAGCATAATCCTGCTCCCTCCAACGGCTCATCTTCTGGAGCGCGATCAACGCCTCCATCCACTCCCGGGACTCCAGGTGCGCCTCGGCCAGGCGGCGGCAATCGTCGTCCTTGGCCACCTCGGCGTCCACGCGGGGGCCTTCGTCCTTGGGGGCGGGCTCCGCGGGGGCGATCTTGGCGAACCGCTTGGCGGCCGGAGGCCCGGCATTGGCGCGAAAAACCGGAACGACGCGGGCCCCACCTCGCCGGAACATCCAGCGGGCCAGCAGAGCGGCCGGGGCCACCGCCAGGACGAACATGATCGGGTCCATCAGCGCGCCGCCGCCATCGCGGCCTCAAGGCCGGTCAGTTCTCCCCGATAACGCACGGCCAATTGCCTGTCCAGAACGAAAGCCGTGAATTCCCCCACTCCCAAACGGCCGCACAAAACCCCATCTTTGTCCGAAAGCAGGGGTCCTGGGAGGCCGGTTTGGCTGAGGGTGGTCCGGGCCCTTTCCGGGGAGCCCTGCCAAAGGACTCCGACCACCGCGAAATCCGGGTACTGATGCTCCCTCATGAATTTGGAAAATTCGTTCAACCGGCCCGAGCAATGCCCGCAGAAGGGCGAAAAAATATAAAGCAGGATGGGCCGCCGGCCCCCTAAAGCCTTGAGGCTGACCGGCTCCCCGTTTTGATCGGGCAGGACGAAATCTTCCATGAACCCGATGCGCGCCTGGGCGGGGCTCGGAGCGGAGGGCGTGGCCGCCTTTTCCCGGGCCTCATTTCTCAGGAAAAAATAAATCCCGCCCGCGAAAGCCGCCAAAAGCGCAAAGCAGAGGACCGCCGTGATCGAAACCAGGGAGACGGCCCCTTTCCCGCCGTGAAAACGACGCATGGCCTTAGTGTACATCGGACGGCTCCTGCGCGCCAGGGGCGCGGGGCCCTTCAATAGACGGCGCTCCACCCTCTGCGCCCCAGGCGAAATTCAACGCGCCGGTTCCGAATCCGCCCTTCCTCCGTTGCATTGTCGGCGATCGGCTCCGAGAACCCCTTGCCGCGAAACCGGATGGAGGGCGGCGGCACTCCCCGCTTGACCAAATAGGCCTTGACCGACTTGGCTCGGCGCTCGGACAAGTCCTGATTGTACTCCTCGGAGCCCATATTGCAGGTGTGGGCCAGGACCATCACCTTCACGTCGGGGTGGCGCCGCAAAATGGCGGCGATTTCATCCAGCGTCGGTCGCGAACCGGGCTCGATCTTGTCGGAATCGAAATCGAATAAGATTTTGGGAAGCTTCCCCTTGCGGACCCGGATTTCGAGCTCCTCGAGTTCCTTTCGCGCCATGCTCGTCTGCTTGGGATCGGGCTCGCCGAAACCATCGTCCTCAGGCTCAAAAACCTCCGAAAGGGGCCAATTCCCGGCCAAAACGGGGGCGCCGAAGAAAAGCGGCAGAAGGAGCATGCCCCCCGTCAACAACCAGGACCGCGGCTTGATGGTCAGAGTATGCGGGAATCTTATTGCCTTCTTATAACAGGGAGCAAAGGACATTTGCGGCGCGGCTGGCATCTGCCCCCTTTTTTTCCGTGGTCCCTAACGGATCGATGGCTTTAAAGCTATCAATCCTCAAGGGAGCCTTGACCCGAGGGGGAAAGGAGGGTTAAACTCCGGGTGAAATGTATGACGAAGCCCTAGCCGCCCGAGTCCGCGCCGCCCTCTCCCGGGAAAAGGCCGTCGCCGAGATCAAAATGTTCGGCGGGCTCTGCTTCACCATTCGGGGCAACATGTGCTGCGGCGTGCTCGGCCACGACCTCATCGTCCGAGCCGATCCCGCCTCCACGGAGGAAATCCTTCAAGATCCGAACGCCAGGCCTTTTGATTTCACCGGCCGGCCCATGAAGGGAATTTTTTTCGTCTCTCAGAAAGGACTGCGGGGCGCGGGCCTCAAGAAGTGGCTGGCCCTCGGGCTGGACCGGGGGAGCCGCCTGCCGTCGAAGGCTTAAATTCCGACGGCCCTTTTGGCCAGGCCGCGGACTTGGATTTCCAAATCCCGCAACAGGGTGGGAAATTCATGGTTCATTTCCCGGACGCGCCGCTTATAAACCTTGAGCAATTCCCGGTAATACCACACGATCCGCGCCGGCTTGGCGCTAAAGCGCCTCCAGACCTTCGGCCCGTCCGTGTCCAGGTCCCGGTTGATGGCGGTCGCGTTGTGGAGCTTGTCGCAGGCCGAAATGAGCAAGGTTTTGGGGCGGGCCGACGCCAAGTGCCTCATATAGGCGAGCTTGCGGGCCTCCCACGGGGGCTTGGGTTTGGACACCGCGTCCGAACACTCCCGGACCAAAGCGGCCACTTCCCGGCCGAAGCGCTTGGCGATTTCCACCTCCGAGACCCCGCAGTCCTCCATGACGTCGTGCAGAAGGGCGGCCACCGCCTGGGCTTGGGTTCCTCCGTGCTCCAAAACCAAGCTCGACACCGCCATCGGGTGGGCGATATAGGGGATGGCCGTCCCCTTGCGCCGCTGGCCCTTGTGCCAGCGGTCGGCCCATTTGAAAGCTTCCTGAAAAAGCGCGGTCAGGGGCCAGCTTGAGGGGTTCTTCAAGGGGAAGCCCTATGATACCAAATGGGCTTGGGGCGTCTCGGGAACAAATCAGGGGGTTCGCTCGTAATATAGGTATGGGAGAACAAGAAATCGAAGCGGAGCTCCGGAGCATGATCTTCCTGGCCCGAGGGCATAAGGTGATGTTGAGCGGGGATTTGGCTCGGCTTTATGGGGTGGAGCCTAGAACTCTCATCCAGGCCGTTAAACGGAATATCGAGCGATTTCCGGAGGATTTCATGTTCGCCTTAACCATTGAAGAGGCCAAATCTTTAAGATCACAATTTGTGATCTTAAAGACCGTTTATTTTCCCGGTTCCAGCTCCTCCGGGGTCATATATTCCCGCCGCAGGCGGGGTTCTTCTTTCGGCAAGCGCCGGTAAAGCCACCCCCGGTAGGCCGCCAGGCCCGCCGAATGCCCCAAGGCCGCGGCGCGGCGGTCGGCGGAGCGCTCGTACTCGGCCCGAAATCCCGGCGAGATGAGATATCTCAGCGCCAGGACCGCCAAGCCGGGCGCGCTCCGCCGGGAATAATCCTCCACATGGGCGAGTTCGTGGGCCAGAATGGCGGAAAGAGCTTCCTTGGGCGGAGGATCCTCAAGGAGCCGAGGATCATAGTAGATCCAGTAGGACCGGCTTGCGGAGAGCAGACTCCGTGGCTCCACCCGAGCCTGAAGAAAGCCCCCTTCCAGGGGCACGGCCCGCAGGCCGATTTTGCTCCCCGCCAATTCCGGGAAATCGGCCCGGAGGACCGAAAGAAGGAGGAAGCCGAGGAGGTTCACCGGAGGGCTCACGGGGAAACTCTACATCTCGGCCCTTCGCGCGTCCAGGCTCCGGCGGACGGGGCCGTTTTGATAGAATCGCCCTCTTGGCCAGCCTCCTGCCGTTTCAGACGGCCGCCTTCCTGGGCTCGTTTTTGGCCTTTTCCATCGAGTTGATCGCGGCACGCCTCCTATTGCCCCTCCATGGAGGCAGCGCCCAGGTCTGGAGCACGGCCGTGATGTTCTACACGGGCACCCTTTACTTTGGCTATTTATACGCCCGCCGGGCGCTGGACGCGGCCTCCTACGGCCGGGCGCATTTGGTTCTGCTCGCCGCGCCGCTTTTGTTTTTCCCCATCCGCCTCGGCGCGCCGGGCGGCGGCCCCCCCGCTTGGGAAGTCGTTCGGGCCTTGGCCTTGAGCGTGGGGCCGGCTTTCTTCGCGCTGTCGACGACGGTGCCGATCCTGCAAAATTGGATGGGGCGCTCGGGTCGGGAACTGGGCGACAAGGAAGGCTACCGCCTTTACGCCGCCTCCAACGCCGGGGCCTTGGCCTCCTTGCTCGGCTACGCGTTTGTGGCCGAGCCGCTGTTTGGACTGAGCGCGCAACTGGTTTTTTGGCAGGCGGGATACGCGGTCTTTATTCTCCTAGCCATGCTCTGCCTTCCCTCCCGGCCGGGAGCCGCCCCGGCGCGGTCCGGGGAGAAAACCGAGCCGCGGCTGACGGCCCGGTGGCTGGTCCTAAGCGCCGGCACTTCGGCGGCCATGCTGGCCGCGACCAACCAATTGGCCTTCCATTTCGGCTCTTTGCCGCTGGTCTGGATCATGCCCCTGGGAATTTACCTGGCGACTTTCGTGGTCAACTTCAAGAAGGACCCGTGGTTTCCAAAGGGCATCCACTGGGGCCTGTTGGTCCTGGTGGGGATGTTCCTGATCCCGGTGGCGGCGGCGGTGCTGGCCGACGAGATCATCGCCATCGGCATGGACTTTCAGGTCAAATTGGCGGTGCTCTCGGGCGTGATTTTTCAGTTCTCGGCGTTGCTGGCGGTCTGCATGGTGGGCCACCGCGCCTTGGCCGTCAGCCGCCCGGAGGAGGCGCGGGCCCCGGCTTTCTATTCGACCCTGGGCTTGGGCGGCTGGCTCGGGGCGGCCCTGGTGGGCGTGGCGGCGCCGGTTTTGGGCCGACACGCGGGCGGGCTATGGCTGGATTGGGCCCTGGCCCTGGCTCTTTCCATGTCCGGCCTGATCCTCCGCGACTGGGAGGAATGGTCCGAGTGGGGACGATTTTTGAAAATCCGGTATTGGCTGGCTCCCACGGCGGCCTTCGCGGGCTTATTGGTTTGGAACCTTCCCAAGGGGCCGTTGCTCGAGACCTTGCGCAATTTCTACGGGGTCTATCGGGTCGCCGATCACGCGGGCCTGGTCAAGCTCTATCACGGCAACACCGTCCACGGCCTCCAATGGGCCGCGCCCGCGCGGCGGCCGGAGCCCTTGGCCTATTACCACGCCGATTCCCCGCTTGGCGGGGTGTTCAAGATCTTCGGCTCGAAGGCGGGCAAGGTCGCCGTCGTGGGCCTGGGGGCGGGGGCCATCGCGGCCTACGGAAGGCCCGGGCAGGAAATCACCTTCTACGAACTCGACCCCGACATGGAGGGTCTGGCGCGGCGGCATTTCACCTACCTTAGGGACAGTAAGGCGCGCATCCGGGTGGTGGCCGGAGACGCGCGGCTCACTTTGAAAGCCGACGAAGGGGCGGTTTACGATCTTCTGATTCTGGACGCCTTCGCCAGCGACGCGGTCCCGGTCCACCTTTTGACCTTGGAGGCCTTCGACCTTTACCTCAAGCGCCTGGCGCCGGACGGCTTGATCATCTGCCACGTCTCCTCGCGCTTCGCGGACCTCGAAAAGATCCTGACCCGCGCGGCCCTGGACCTGCGCCTGCCCGCGGCCCGCAAGCTCATCCCTCGGGGAGAAATCCTGCCTTCGGGCAAACTTCCCTCCCGCTGGTTCGCGCTCAGCCGGGACCCGATGAAGATCGCGGCCCTGGAATTGTCGGGCTGGAGCGGACCGAAAACCGAGCGAGCCCTGAAAAAAGCCTGGACCGACGAGCACGCGAGCTTGCTGCCCGCTCTAAGTTTCTAGGCCCGCCGTCCTAATAGCCCCCGGAGGAAGGCGGACACAGCGGGGCTTGCGCCCCGCTAGACTTCCTGCCGCTCGGTCAGGAAGGCCCAGCAGAACAGAAGCTTGGCGGGGATGTCGCAGAGCAGGCCGGCCAAAAGCCCCGCCTCGGGCCGTCCGGCGGCGGCCAGCCGCCAGCCCGCCAGAAGCCCGGCCGCCCTTAAAACGCCGGCGGCGATCAGCGCGGGGGCGGGACCGTCCGGGGGCTCGTCGAGCTCCGACCAACCCCGGCCCAGGGTGGCCGCCCCGGCCAGCGCCAAGGCCAGCGCCCCTTGGGCTCCCCAGGACACGGCCCGGGCCAGGCCGAATCCTTCCGCGGCGCGCGAAAAAACAGCCGCGCCCAACAGCCAGAGATTGGCGCCCATCAAGAGCCAAAGCCAGACGGGCCGCTCGCTCTGCGATGCCAGGAGGCCGGCGCGGCGGCGCAGAAACACCGCGGTCCAAAGGGCGGTCATCGCCAGGCAAAGGTCGGCCGCGGTCGAGGGTCCCAGGAGCTTGGACATGGCATAGGCTCCGCTCATGGTCTTCCAGCAGTAAACCGACACCGCCCACGCGGTCAAAATCCCGATGGCCGACCAGCGGATGGCGGTCCCTCGGGGAGTCGGGTTTCGCGGCAAAATCCCTTCCAGCAGGTGCATCCAAAGGACGCTGAACATCCCCCACTCCAGCGGCGCCGAGACCAGGGCCGCCCAATCCAGGCCCAGGGGGCCGAAGGCGTCGTGCATGTCCTTGGTGTAGGCCCCGTAAAGGAATGAGAAAGCGGTCCCCGCCAGAAAAACCTCGAGGTCCCCGAAGGCCCGGCGGGAAACCAGGTAGTCCAGGAGGAGGTAGAGCCAGAGATACGGGAAAAGCAGGCCGAGCGCCAGGTCCACCGCGCCCTGGGAGCGCGGGAGAAGGTCCGCGCTTAAAGCCGCGGCCAGGACCAGGGCCAGGACCGGGCGAAGCCGGTGCATGGGCGGGGTCGCCTACGCCGCGGCGGCGATGGCCTCGATCTCGACCCGCACACCCTTGGGAAGCCCGACCACCGCCACGGTCGCGCGGGCGGGAAAGGGCGCCTCGAAATGGCGGGCGTAGACCTCGTTGACCGCGGCGAAATCCGCCATGTCGGCCAGATAGATCGTGGTTTTGACCACGTCCCTCAAGGAGAGGCCCGCCTCTTCCAAGACGGCCGCGAGGTTGAGCAGGGCGCGCTCGGCTTCCGCCGCGACGCCCCCCTCTACGACCTTGCCGTCCTGGCCCATGCCGATCTGCCCGGAGAGAAAAATCCAACCTCCCGAACGAACGGCCTGCGAATACGGTCCGATGGCCGCGGGGGCGCGGCCGGAGGTGATGCTGTCCTTCATTTAAGCGCCGCCAGGAGGCTCTCGTTGGTCTTGTGCAGGCGGAGCATCTCGTTGAAGGCCTTGATGGCCTCCATGTCCCCCATCCCGGCCAGAACGCGCCGGAGCTTCCAGGCGCCTTCCAGAACGTCCGGGGGAAGAAGCTTCTCCTCCTTGCGGGTTCCGGTGTCGCGGACCTTGAGCGCCGGGAAGATCCTGGCCTCGGCCGCCGAGCGGAAGAGGACCAGGTCCATGTTGCCGGTGCCTTTGAACTCCTGGAAGATCACCTCGTCCATGCGCGAGCCGGTGTCGACCAGAATGGTGGCCAGGATCGTCAGAGACCCCCCTTCCTCGAGCTTGCGGGCCGCTCCGAAAAAGCGGCGCGGAATCTCCATGGCCCGGGAGTCCAAGCCGCCGGACATGGTGCGCGAGCCGGTCGCGAACTGGTTGTGCACGCGCGCCAAGCGCGTGAGCGAATCCAGGAGGATGAACACGTCGGCCCCCTCGCCCGCCTTCTCGATGGCCATCTTCATCATGTTCTCGGCCACGGCGATGTGCTGCTCGTAGCTTTGGTCGCTGGAAGAGGCGAAGACCTCCGCCGGTACGCTGCGCTTGAAGTCGGTGACTTCCTCGGGCCGCTCGTCGATGAGTAGGCAGAACTGCTTGATCTCGGGATAAGCCGCGCCCACGGCCTGGGAGATCTGTTTGAGGAAGGTCGTCTTGCCGGCCTTGGGCGGCGAGACGATAAGGCCGCGCGTCCCCTTGCCCACGGGGCAGAGCAAGTCGAGGGCGCGCATGGACGGGTCGGTCGAGCCTTTTTCAAGGCGAATCCATTCCCGGGGGTCCACCGGGGTCTTGTTCATGAAGGCGGCTTCCGCGGCGCTGCGCTGGGGAGGAGCCGCGGGGCGAGGGGGTTGGGTCCTGTTTTGCTGGTTGTTGTGCTGGCGCCGGGGATCCCAGCGACGGTGGCGGTTCTGCCCGCCGCCTCCGCCGCCCTGGCCGTGCCGGTTGTGGCCGCCGTGCCCGCCGCGGTGCCGGTGCTGGCCGCCGCGCTGGCCGCCGCCTCCGCCGCCGCCTTGGCCTCCTTGGCCGCCCTGGCCTCCGCCCTGGCCGCCCTGGCCTCCGCCCTGGCCGCCTTGGCCTCCGCCCTGGCCGCCCTGGCCTCCGCCCTGGCCGCCTTGGCCTGCACCGCCGCCGGACCTTTCCTGATTCATTGTTTCCTCTCCTGAGGGACGGCCGAGGCCGTCCGCAAAATCTCTTCCGCCCCGGGGAATTCCCCCCAGTGCTCGTGCAAAGCCGTCACCGCGTGCGCCATCGCCCCGGCCGCGGCCCGGGCGACTTCCTCGCCGCTTCGTCCCGCGCATTTGTCTTGTTCAAAAACGTGGCCCCAAGGGATGCCTTGGGCGTTGGCCTTGAGATGCTCCCGGCAGGAAGCGCGCGCCAGGTCCTCGAGTTCCGCCGGGTATCCCAATGCCTTCATCCGCGCCAGCAGGCGCTCGTCCGATAAAAAAGAATCCCACCGGGGCGCGATCGTCTCCTTAAGAAACTCCTCGGCGCGGGCCGGGCGGTCCTTGTCGGCGATCCACCGCATCGAAACGGAAATCTCCAAGAGGGACCGCAGGAGCGGGAGGGCCTCGTTGGCGTGCTGGCGGCCGCAAAGAAGGGCGATCGCGTTGCCGATGGCGATGGTCCGCCCCGCCAAACCCGCCAGGGCCCGGTCCACGGGATCCTCCACCTTGAGCGCGCGCCCGACGCGGCTAAATCCATGGTCGATGGCGGATTTTGCCCGGCCCACGGCCTCCACCCCCGCCTTCATTCGATCCTCCGCACGCCGACCGAGCGGACCGCGGGCCCCAACAACCGCCGGGCGAAGCCCAAAAAGCGCTCCGGGCCGTCGGAAACGAAAAAGCGGGACGCGCCCTTGCCCCCGGAGCGCCGGAGCCTCAGGCTCTCCAGCAGGTCCTCGGTCTCGCGGGCGGTTTCCTCGGCGGAATCGATGAGTTGGATGGCGGGGCCCGCCTGGCGCGCCAGCACGGGCTTGAGCAGGGGATAATGGGTGCAGCCCAGAATCAAGGTGTCGATCCCGCTCTTTTTCAAGGGCCCGAGATATTCCTTGGCGACGGCCTCCGTCACGGGATGGCGCCACCAACCGGTTTCAACCAGGGGAACGAAGAGCGGGCACGCCTGATCGCAGACCTTCACCCCGGGCAGGACGCGCTTCAAGGCCCGGGTGTAGGCCCCCGAGGCGATGGTGGCCTCGGTGCCGATGACTCCCACGCGGCCGTTGCGGGTGGCCGCGGCCGCGGCCCTGGAGCCGGGCGCGATCACTCCCAGGACGGGGACCGGAAGGGCGCGTTGGACAGACTTGAGGGCCAGTGCCGAGGCGGTGTTGCAGGCCACCACCATGGCCTTGATGCGCAGGCCCGCCAGATAGCGCGCCACCTCCAGGGAATAACGGGTGACCGTCTCCTGTGTTTTGTTGCCGTAGGGGAGGTGGGCCGTGTCGCCGAAATAAATCAGGTCCTCCTCGGGCATGCGGACGCGCAGGGCCTTGAAGACCGTCAGGCCTCCCAGGCCCGAATCGAACACCCCGATGGGCCGGCGGGCCCGCTTGGAGGAATCGCTCATTCGATCATCCACCCCTGCCGTTTGGCGTAATCCAGCACTCCAGCGTAAAGCCCCTCGGTCAGGCGGCGGCGGACCCGCTTGGACTGAAGCTTGGCCTCTTCCTTCTTGTTGGAAAGAAAGGCCAGCTCGGCCAAAACCGCCGGAGACTGGGTTCCGCGGAGAACGTAGAAATCCGCCTGCTTGACGCCGCGGGCCTCCATGTCCACCCGCCGGGAGAGGGACTTTGAGATCAGCGCGGCCAGTTCGGAGGCGGCGTTCATGTTCTCGGTTTTGGCCAGGGCCATGAGGATGGGGGCCGCTTCTCCCCCCTCTCCGGGTTCTTCCAACGCTAGAACCGAGTTTTCGATCTCGGCCAGCCGGGCGGCCTCCGGGTCGGAGGCCTTCTCGGAGAGAAAATAGATTTCGAAACCCTGCTCGCGGGGATTAGGGGAGGAATTGCAGTGTATGGAGACGAAGAGATCGGCGTCGTATTCATTGGCCAGGCGGGAACGGTCCCCCAGGGGAATGAAGGTGTCATCGTTTCGGGTCAAAAGAACCTCGAAGGCGTCCTCCTCCCGCAAGAGGCGCGCCAGGTCCAGGGCGACGGCCAGGTTGACGTCTTTTTCCAGGGTGCCCCGCCGCCCCTTGGTCCCGGGGTCTTTGCCTCCGTGGCCCGCGTCGACCACGATGCGGCGTTTCTTTTTCCCGACGGGCGTCTTGACCGCGGGTTGGGGGGCCGCCGCCACGGGTTCGGCCCGCTCCGGGGCGGGCCCCGAGGCGACCTCCGGGCCCGGAAGCCCCCCGTCCGGGCGGCCGATGTCCAGGACCACCCGGCGCGGGTTCTCCAGCTCGATGGCCTTCCACTTGGCGCCTTTTTGAGAAAGAGCCACGGCCAAACGCGCGACCTTGGCCTCTTGTTTCAAGGTGAAGCTGTCCACCAGGCCGTCGTTGAGCGCGCCCTGCTCGGCCCCCTCCAAGGTCCCCAAGGGGAAGGTGATCTCCACTCCCAACACGCCGCGCGCGGCCGCGTGGTAGGAAATCCCCGGGGCGGTCTCGACGACGATCCGCGTCCGGTCCGGGTAGCTGAACCAACGGACCGGCCCGACGCTGGCCAGAGCGTCGATGGTGAGAACCCCCTCGCGGCCGCTCAAGCGGGTCTCCAGCCCGATCCATTCGGAAAATTCCCGGGACATGAAGAAGGACAGGGGGATGAAGGCGACCGAGGAACGGAGCATCACCGGGGAGTCCAATTTGAACTTCTTGCCCCCCTCGGCCTCGGCCGAGGCGGAATCCACCAAGAACTGCAGGGCCCGGCCTCGGAAGCTCATGCGCAGGCGGCCGGCCACCGGGAACCAGTAAAGCTGGCCGCCGTAAAGCTCGGCGGCGTCCTTGGCCCCGATGAAATAGCCCTTCTCCCCCCGCCAGGCGTAGATGGGAGAACGGTCCTTGCCGGACACGACCGGCTGGAGCTCGTCGGCGCGCGCCAACCCGCCTCCGGCAAAAAGCGCCAGGGCCAGCAAGGCGGCGACGCGAAGGGCGCGTTTTCTCATTCGAGCACGATCCGGTAGTCCTCCCACGGAAGCTGGGGATCGCTTTGGATTTTGACGGAACGCTGGACGTTCTTTTCGATCATTCCCAGCTGGCAGCGGAAGACCTCCGCCAGGTCCGGGTGCAGGTGGACGCGAATCTGACCACCGGGGCGCCCGGCGGTCATGTCCACGATCTCCCGCTGGATGCGGATGCGGATGGTCTCGCCGGAAAGCACCCGTCCCGCGCCGTGGCATTCGGGGCACTCGTCGGTGATCAGGCTCACCGTCGATTCCCGCTTGCGCTCGCGGGTCATTTCAATAAGACCCAGGCGCGTTATGGGAAGAATCCGGATTTTGGCCCGGTCGGCGCGCACCGATTCGGCGAAGGCCTCCATGACCTTGGCCCGGTTGGAGGCCTTGCGCATATCGATGAAGTCCACGACGATGATGCCCCCGATGTTGCGCAGGCGCAGTTGATGGGCCACCTCGCGGGCGGCCTCGATATTGGTCTGGGTCACGGTCTCTTCCTGGGACTTGGAACCCGTAAAGCGCCCGGTGTTGACGTCGATCGCGCAGAGCGATTCGGCCTCCTGAACGATGATCGACCCGCCGTTGGGAAGCGGGACCTTGGTCTTGCGCAGGTTCTCGATCTCCCCCTCCAGATTGAAGGCCTTGAAGATGGGCGTCTTGCCCTCATAGGGCCGGACCCGGGTGATCAGCTCCGGCGCGAACTTGTTGAGAAATTCCAGAACGTTCTTATGGGATTCCTTATTGTCGATCATATAGATCGCCACTTCGTCGGAGAGGATGTCCCGGGCGATCTGGACGGCCAGATCCAAATCCTGGTGCAGCAGCGCGGGCGCGGGCAAAGTCCGGTCCTTGGTCTCCACCTCGTTCCAGGCGGCGGCGAGGTATTTGACCTCGCTCTCCAACTCGGCCTCCTTGGCTCCCTCGGCCTCGGTTCGAACCACCACGCCCTTGCCGCCCAAATGGGCGGCGGCCAGCTTCTCGACGATCTCCGCGAGGCGCTTGACCTCGGCCTGGTCCTCGATCTGCTTGGAAACGTGAACCGCCTTCTGCAGAGGCGTGAGGACCAAAAAGCGCCCAGGAAGGGAAAGGTCCATGGTCACCTTCATGCCCTTGGTGCCGATGGCCTCCTTGGCGACCTGGATCATGACCTCCTGACCGCGCTTCAGGGTCTGGTCGATGGGCGCCCCGCGCTCCCCGAGAACATCCGAGATGTAAAGATAGGCGTTTTTCTCGAAGCCGATGTTGATGAACGCCGAGGAAATTCCGGGCAGGACGTTCTCGATGACGCCCTTGTAGATGTTGCCCACGATGTTCTGGTCGTTCTTGCGCTCCCATAGGAGCTCGGCCAGACGGCCGTCCTCGATGATGGCGATGCGCGTCTCCTCGAAGTTGGTGTTGGCCAGAATCTCGGTCTTGAGATTGCGGCGCCCCGCGGGGCGGGGCTCGTGCACGGTGTGCGGAGCGTCCATATCCCGGCCGTGGCGGCGGTCCCGGTGGTCCGCGCCGTGGCGGCCCTCATCGCGGCCTCGGCGTTCGTTGGGCCCGTTCCGTTGAGGCTCGTCCCGGCCGCCGTGCCGGTTTTGCTCGTGGCGCTGGGGGGGCTGACCGCCGCCATGCTGGCCCCCTCCTCCGCCGCCCCGCCGGCCGCGCCGGCGCCCGTCCCGGCCATGGCGACCCCGGTCGCGATCGCGGTCCCCGCGGTTTTTATTTTCCTGGGGAGGGGGAGGGGGCGGCGCTCCCTCCGAAGGGGGCGCGCCCGCCGGGGGCGTCGTTTCCGACGGCGCGCGGGAAGGCTCGGGCGGCTCGGGGGAGCCGTTTTCGTGACGGGGAGCGGGTTCCGAAGGAACGGGCAAGGCGCCGGCCGAATTATTTTCTTCGTTGATCATGGAGTCTTCCTCTCGGCTTCATAGCAGGGAGTACCTGCGGGAATGGATGTTGGAGACGATTCCCAGTGTCCAAAGCGTGGCCACGAGACTCGAACCCCCGTAGGAGATGAGCGGCAGGGGGATGCCGGCAACCGGCATGATCCCCAGGCACATCCCGACGTTCAAAACGAGGTGAAACGCGAACATGGACGCAAACCCCGCGCACACCAAAAATCCGTAACGGTCCCGGGAAACCTTGGCCGCGCTCACGATGCGCCAAATCAGGAGCAGGTAGAGACCCACGACCCCGCCGCCGCCCAGAAAGCCGAGTTCCTCGCCCACGACGGCGAAGATGAAATCCGTGTGGCGCTCCGGCAGAAAGCCGAGTTGGGACTGGGTCCCGGAGAACAACCCCTTTCCCAGGAGCCCCCCCGAGCCGATGGCGATCTGGGATTGATGGACGTTGTAGGAGGCCCCTTGAATGTCGCTCTCAGGGGAAAGGAAGGCCACGAAGCGGTTCCTCTGATAGCCCTTGAGTTCCCGATTGACGACCAGGCCCGACAGAAGCCCTCCGGACAGCACTAGGGGAATAATGACGAAATAAACAGCCTTAACCTGCATCCTCATCCAGCCGGAAAGCTTCCAGGCGGCGATCGAAAGACCGGCGATCCCGACAACCGCTCCGACGGCGCTGGGGCCCATCCGGGCCACCTGGAGTATGAAGCGGGGCAAAGGTCCGGCCTCGGGGCCCGAATAATGAATTTGGCAGAGGATGTAGAGAATGGGAAAAGTCAGAGCGATGGCGCCGTAACCCAAAAGGGCCAACAACTGACCCAGGCCGGCGCCCGCGCAAAAGAGCATGCCCAGAAGAATTGGAAAGAAGGTCACCATGGACGCGAAATCGGGTTGCTTGAGGATCAGCACCATCGGCGGCCCCACCAGAGCCAAGGACCAAAAGATCGTGGATGGGTCCGTGATCTTGCGCGCGCGCCGGTCCAGAAAATTGGCCAGAACCAGGATCACGGAGACCCGGGCGACCTCCACCGGCTGAAAACTAAAAAACGGAAGGTGGAACCACGCCTTGTGCCCGCGCTGGGTGGCGCCGAACAATAACACCATGACCAAAATTCCGATCGTCATGACGTAAAGAGGCTTGGATTGGTCCTGGAAAATCTGATAATTAAAACCGCTGCCGAAGAGAAACAGAATGATGCCCAATACCAGGGCGATGAAATGTTTTTTAAGGATCATCGGATAAAACGACATGGGGCTGGCGGCCGAAAGAATGGACAAAGTGCCCGCGGCCAATAGGCCGATGAGGGCGGCGATCAGAATCCAGTCCAGGCGCGATTTCATGGCCGGGCGCCTCCCATCGGCGGCGCCGGAACGTGCCGGAGCAGCATGGCGTCCTCGGGCGGCGGGGCGGTTTGCGGCTTTCGGACCGGATCGGAGATCCCCAGGGCCGCCATCATCACCTTCCGAGCGATCGGGGCCGCGGCCGAAGAACCGTGCTCCCCCTCCTCTACCAGAACCGCCACCGCCACGCTCGGGGTCTGCCCGGGAAGGCCCGCGTAGCTGATAAACCAAGCGTGGTCTTTCCCGGGATTTTGGGCGGTCCCGGTCTTGCCGGCGACCTCCAGGCCTTTGATCTGGGCCGCGCGGCCGGTGCCCGAGGAAACCACCATGAGCATGGCGTCATGAATTTCCCGCCAGGTCCGATCGGACAGGGAAACGGTGGAAACCTGCTCCGGGGCCTGCTTGAACTCCGGCCGCCCTTCGGTATACTCGATGCGGGTCGTGAAATGCGGCCGCCAAACGACGCCGCGGTTGGCGATGGCCGCGGCCATGACCGCCATTTGGATCGGGGTCACCAGCAGTTCCCCTTGGCCGATGGCGAGGTTGAGGGTATCGCCCTCGTACCAGGCGCGGTCGGGCTTGGAGCTCGGGCCGAAAACATTTCCGCGTTTCTCCCCGGCCAGGGCGATGTTGGTCTTGCGGCCCAGCCCGAAAAGTCGGCTGTATTTCTCAATGAGGGGACCTCCCGTCTTGATGCCCATGCGGTAGAAATAAACGTCGCAGGAGTGGGTCAGGCCCGAATACCAGGAAACGCGTTTGTGCCCCTTGTGCTCCCAACAAAGGAAAAGGCGCTTGCCCGATTCGTAATAGCCGGGACAAAACACCTCGTCGGAGACGGCCACCTTCTTCTCATTGAGCGCCGCGATTCCCACGATCGGTTTGAAGGCCGACCCCGGGGGATAGGTCCCCGCGATGGCCCGGTTGAACTCCGGCAGGGCCGCCATGGTTTCCTGGGCGAGATCGGCGTCCGATGAGAGCAGAGCGTTGGAGTCGAAATCAGGAGCCGAGGAGAGGGCCAAAATGTCCCCGGAACGGGGATCAATGGCGACCACCGCCCCACGGCCCGTGAGCGAGGTCCGCAGGCCCTCGTCGGCCGCCTTCTGCACGGCCGCGTCGATGGTCAAATGGACGTTGGAGCCCGGATGCCAGGGGATGCGGTCCAGGATTCTCTTGAGCCGTCCTTGCGCGTCGACCTCCATGCGGATGCCGCCGTCGCGGCCCTTGAGCTCCCGCTCGAACACGGCCTCCATCCCCATTTTCCCGATCTTGGAATCCACCCGGTAGCCCTTGGATTTCAGGTTCTTCCAGCTTCGGGAATCCATTTTCCCCATGTAGCCGATCAAGTGGCTGGCGAAGGCGCCGAAGGGATAATGGCGCCGGGCCTCCACGATCAGGTCCACGCCGGGATAGATAGTCTTAAGCTCCGAGAGCTGGAACATCGTCCGGGTGGGCAGATTTTCGGCGAGCCGAACGGCGGTCTCCTCCCGCAGGGCCTGTTGCAGGGTCTCCAAAAGCTCCGCGGGATCCGTCTTCAGATGCCGGCTGAGTTCCTTGGCCAGGGGCCGGAGGTCCGGGTGCTCCGTTTTCTTGGGGGGCAGGTAGATCAGCGAGAACGCCGCCCGGTTGGTCGCCACCGCCGTGCCGTGGCGGTCGTAAAGCCGTCCCCGCGGAGCGGTCTGATAGATGATCTGGCTACGGTTTCTTTCCGCGGCCAGCCGGTATTCCTGAGCCTCGAGGACCTGGAGTTGGGCCGTCCTCAGGATCAGCACGGCGCCGGAGACATAGATCACGCCCCAGAGGACGCCCAAGCGGCCGTGTTGGGCGTGATGAGTGGAGCCGCCGATCACGGAGCCACCACCCGGTCCCATAGGAAAAAGAGAAAGGGGGCCACGAGACAATTGTAGAGCGGGTCGAACAGAAAGGGCGCCCAGCCGACCCAGAAGAATTTTCCGGCAAAAATCAGGCCAAGGATGCCCTTCAGGAGAAACGCGCCCCAACTGATCGCCAAAACGATCATGATCTGGGAGGGCCCGGCGGCCACGTCCACCTGCCGCCGGGCGACGCCCACGATGTAGCCCGCCAGCGTGAGGGTCAGGGCGTTGGCGCCGACGAGATGGACTTGGAACACGTCGAGGAAGAGGCCCCAGGAAAAACCCAGGGCCATGGCGGCCAGCGGTCCCTGGCGGGCGCCCGCGGCGATCGTCAGGATGAGCGCGATCTGAGGGGAGAGGCCGAACACGGAAAAATAGGTATTCCAACCCCAATGCCCCAGGGCGCCCATCACAAACAACGCGGCCATGGCGAAATATTTCACGGGGCGGAACCGCCTTTGAGGATCATCACTTCCCGGATGCGCGAGGGAGAGAGGATGGGGATGACCTCGACGGATTGAAAAGCCAAAAACGGGTGCCGTTGGTGGGCCTTGGCGACCGTGCCGATCGGAATTTCCGGCGGAAAGGTCGCGCTGGCCGGAGAGGTCACCACCTGATCCCCGGCGGCGACCACCGCCTCGGCGTCGAGGTAATTGAGGCTCAACCGCCCGGTCCCCTGCCCCTGAATCAGGCCCTCCAGGGTGGCCGACGACAAGTAGGCCGCGGCGGAGGATTGCTCGTCGGTCAAAAGGAGCACCTTCGCCACACTCGGTCCAACCTCAGTGACGCGCCCGACCGCCACCAACCGGTCTCCGTCGGGGGACAGGACCGCGGAATTCAAGGTCACTCCGTCGAGTTCCCCGGCGTCCACCATGAAACCGTGGTACCAACTCAGAGGATCGCGTTCCAGAACATGCGCCCACAAGGCCGACCGTCCGGCCGGGGGTTTGAGGGACAGGGCTGCCCTCAGCCGCAGGTTTTCCGCCCGAAGCGCCTCCATCTCGATTTTGACCAGGGAGCCTTTGCGGACCTCCTCCTGCATGGCCCGGTTCTCAAGATCGGCGACGATCAGGCGGCGGACCCCGGAAGGCAGATTGGACAGACGCTGAACGCCCCTCGCTCCGGAAAAGGCCGCGGGGTGGAAAACGTACGACAAGCTGGCCTTGATCGCCTCCACCGGTCCCGACAACGGCAGCGAAAGCATCACCAGAGAGACGGCGCACAGGGCCGCAAGAACGTAGTTCGCGATCTGAAGTTCGCGGTTTATATTTCGCCCGGTCCCGCAGTTTTTAGCCGGGACCGGACCCTCAATTGTTCTGTTAAGTAGATTTGGTTCCCAAAATTTTGGGAACGGAACAACTCGTGCCCTCACGGAAAGGCAAGTGACTTCCGGCCTTGCCGGCTTCGCCGGCTACGGCCGGTTAGGATCCACCCCGGAACCGATAGGAGGTGACGAAGTCCGGGCGCCGCAGCTGCATCCGATCCAATTCCTCAAGGAACTTGCCCGTTCCCATCGCCACGCAGCTCAACGGATCCGCCGATCGGTGCACGGGGAGCTCCGTCTCCTGGCGGATCAAATCCGGAAGGCCGCGCAGCAAGGACCCTCCTCCCGCCAGCATGATTCCTCGGTCCACCAAATCGGCGGCCAGCTCGGCCGGGGTTTCCTCCAAGGTGTTCTTGATCACGTCAAGGATGAGCTGCACCGGCTCCATCAAGGATTGGCGCACCTCTTCCGAAGTGATCAAAACGGTCTTGGGAAGGCCCGTGGCCTGATCTCGGCCCTTAACCTCCATGGTCTTCTCCTCCTTCAATGGAAAGACCGATCCGATCTGGATCTTGACGTCCTCGGACGTCGTCTCACCGATGAGGAGGTTGTACTTCCGACGAAAGTGCATCATCACGGCCTCGTCCATCTCGTCGCCGGCCACGTCGATGGACTTGGAGACGACAATCCCGCCCAGGGAAATCACCGCCACCTCGGTCGTGCCGCCGCCGATGTCGACGATCATGTTTCCATGAGCCTCGGAAATCGGCAGGTCGGCCCCGATGGCGGCGGCCATGGGCTCTTCGATGAGATAGACTTCCCGGGCGCCCGCCTGCTCGGCCGACTCCTGCACGGCCCGCCTCTCGACCTCCGTGATTCCGGAGGGAATTCCGATGACGATGCGCGGGTGCAAAAGCGAGCGCCGGTTGTGGACCTTGCGAATGAAATACTTGATCATCTCCTGGGTGACCTCGAAGTCGGCGATGACGCCGTTCTTCAACGGACGCACCGCGACGATGGAGGCCGGGGTCCGGCCCAGCATGCGCTTGGCTTCGGCCCCGATGGCCAGAACCCGCCGGGTGTCCCGATCAATGGCCACCACCGACGGCTCCCGCAGGACGATTCCCTGGCCCTTGACGTAGACCAAAGTATTGGCCGTGCCCAGATCAATCCCCATGTCGTTGGAGAAGAGGCTGAACAGAAAATCAAACAAGGTTGACCCCTTACGACACCAGCGATATCAAGCCCCGCTTGGCGTTGTCGCCGATGCGGGGAACCAGCCGAACGATCCGGGTGTAACCCCCGAGGCGCTGGGCGTAGCGAGGAGACAAAACCTCGAACAACTTGCGGTAAACGACCTTGTCCTGGATGTGGCGGCGGACGAGGTCGTGGCGGCCCTTCTTGGCGGAGGTGATGATCTTCTCCGCGAAGGGCCGAAGCTCCTTGGCCTTGGCCACCGTGGTCTCCACCTTCTCGTGAAGGAAGAGGCTCGTGGCCATGTTGCGGAGCAGGGCGCGCCGGTGGGAGCCGGTGACGCCGAGCTTGCGTCCGCCCAGAGTCTTGGTCGCCATCGTCTAGACCTGCATCCCCAAGGAAAGGCCCATGTCCTTGAGCCGATCCTTGATCTCGTCGAGCGACTTCTTGCCGAAATTCTTGACCGCCAAAAGCTCCTCGTCCCGCTTGGAGACGAGTTCGCCGATGGTCTTGATCCGCGCCACCTTCAGACAGTTGGACGCCCGGGAGGAAAGCTCGATCTCCTCGATGGGCCGGCCCAGAATCTCCCGGAGCTTGACGTCCCCGGTCTCGGAAACCATGCCGCCTTCGGCGCCCTCGGCGCCGGCGTAGGCTTCGCCCGCGGCCTGGGGAGCGGCCTCCTCCTCGGGGATGAAGATGCTGAGGGAATCGCGCATGAGCTTGGAGGACTGGATGAGCGCCTCGGCCGGGTTCATGCTGCCGTCGGTCCATATCTCGATGATCAACCGGTCGTAATCGGTGACCTGTCCGACGCGGGCGTTCTCGACGTCATAATGGACCTTGGTGACCGGCGAGAACAGGGCGTCGACCGGGAGAAAACCCGCCGGCCAATGGGCCTGGGCCGCCAGTTCCTCGGCGGGAACGTAGCCCCGGCCCTTGGAAATCTCGATCTCCATGTCCAGCTTGCCGCCCGCTTCGATGTGGGCGATGACCAGGTCCTTATTGACGATCTCCACGTTGGAGTTTTCCTGGACTTGCCCGGCCTTCACCGCGCCTTCCTTGTTGGCGGTTAGATAGATCAACTCGGGGCCGTTGGAAAAGAGCTTGACCCGGAGTTTCTTGAGGTTGAGCAGGATGTTCATCGCATCCTCCCGAACCCCCGCGACAGTCATGTATTCGTGGGGAGCTCCCTCGATGCGGACCGCGGTGACCGCGGCGCCCTCGAGGCTCGACAGGAGCACGCGGCGCAAGGCGTTGCCGATGGTGTGCCCGTAGCCCCGCTCATAGGGCTCGGCGACGAACTTGGCGTAGGATTCGCCCAGCGTCTTCTCGTCGACGCTCAACTTCTGCGGCAGGATCAGTTCTCTGTATGCCATAATGGGATTCCTCCGGCGTTTTACTTGGAATAGTACTCGATGATCAGCTGTTCCGTCACGGGGAAAGACATCTCCGCCCGCTCCGGAGCGCGGATGACCTTGCCCGACAACTGGTCAAGGTCGACCTCCACGAAGCTCGGACGATTATTGAGCCTCTTGGCGGTTTCGAGGCTCAGCTTCACCCCGGTGTTGTCCTTGATGCCCGCCGTGAGCGCGATCTGGTCGCCCGGCTTGACCGGGTAGGAGGGGATGTTGACCGGCTTTCCCCCCACCCTCACGTGCCCGTGCAAAACCAGCTGGCGGGCGGTTTTCAAGGAGGTCGCGAAACCCATCCGACGGACGACGTTGTCCAAGCGGAGCTCCAGGGACCTGAGGAGATGCTCGCCCGAGGACATCTTCGCCTTGCCGGCCTTCTCGACGAGCCGGCGGAACGGCTTCTCGTTCATCTGAATGAGCCGGCGCAGCTTCTGCTTCTCCCGCAGGCGGATGGAGAATTCGGACGGCTTGCCCCGCTGCGGCTTGGCCATTCCAGGGGTGGTCGGCCGGGCGTCCAGCACGCACTTGGTGAAGCACTTGTCCCCTTTGAGGAAAAGTTTGGTCTGCTCGCGGCGGCAGAGTTTGCAGACGGAACCGAGATACCTGGCCATTAGACCCTCCGTGACTTGGGCGGACGGCACCCGTTATGAGGAAGAGGTGAAACGTCTTTGAGGCTGACCAGGATGAGCCCGCCGGTCCCGAGGGAACGGGCGGCGGTTTCACGGCCCGGACCGGGCCCCTTGATGAAGACGGCGACCTGCTTGACCCCGAGCTCCTGGGCTCTCTTGGCCACGCGCCCGGCGGTCACGCCGGCGGCGAAGGGGGTGCCCTTTTTGGTTCCCTTGAAACCGTTTCCGCCCGCGGTGGACCAGGCGAGCACGTCCCCCTTTTCGTCGGTCAGGGAAACGATGGTGTTGTTGAAGGTGCATTTAATGAACACCTTCGCGAAAGTGAGGGACTTCCAACCCTTCTTTTTTGCCGCCGGCTGGGCCTGCGGCGCGGCCGCGGCCGGCGCCGGTTTTTCTTCTGCTGCCATGATCCTATCTCCTATCCTTTCCGGATATCGTTGATTTGCCTACTTCGCGGGCGCCGCTTTGGCCGGCGCCGCCGCCTTTCCCGCGCCGACCGTCTTGCGGCGGCCGCGGCGGGTCCGAGCGTTGGTTTTCGTCCGTTGTCCGCGGACGGGGAGGTTCCGGCGGTGCCGGACGCCCCGATAGCTGTTGATCTCGATGAGTCGGCCCACGTGGGACTGGAGCTGGCGGCGAAGTTCGCCCTCAACCCGGTACTCCTTGGTCAACAAGGTGTTGATGAGGTTGACCTGGCTTTCCGTCAGGTCCTTGACCCGGGTCGTGGGATCCACCGCCCCGCCCAGCCGCCCGATGATCTCGATCGCGTTGGCCCGCCCGACCCCGTACAGGTAGCCCAAAGCGATATCGATCCTTTTGTTCTTCGGCAAATCCACACCCGCGACGCGTGCCATAGGTTACCCCTGCCTCTGTTTGTGCTTGGGGTTGCTGCACATGACGCGCAACACCCCGTTTCTCTTGAGAATCTTGCATTTCTGGCAAATCGGCTTCACGCTGGACCTTACTTTCATGTCACTGCTCCCGGTAGACGATCCGCCCGCGGGTCAGGTCGTAGGGCGAGAGCTCCAACCGCACCTTATCCCCGGGCAGGATCTTTATGTAGTGCATCCGCATCCTGCCCGAGATGTGCGCCAGAACGATCTTGCCCTGCGGAATCTGAACCCGAAACATGGCGTTGGGCAGCGCTTCCAAAATGCTGCCCTCGACTTCGATCTTGTCTTCCTTGCTCATTGCGTCAAAATCTCCGGACCGGAATCGGTCACCGCCACGGTATGCTCGAAGTGCGCCGAGACGCTTCCGTCGCGGGTCACGGCCGTCCAACCGTCCTTCAAAGTGTCCACCTCGCAGGCCCCCATATTGACCATCGGCTCGATGGCCAGCACCAGGCCCGGGGATAGCCGCAGACCGGTCCCCTCGCGGCCGAAATTAGGAACGGCGGGCTCCTCGTGCAGGGCGCGGCCGATGCCGTGCCCGACGAATTCGCGCACGACCGAGAACCCGGCCGCCTCCACGTGCTTCTGGACCGCGCCCGAAACGTCCCCGAGCCGGCCCCCGGAGCGCATGGCCGCGATTCCCTTGGCCAAGGACTGGCGGGTGACCTCGATCAGGCGCTCCGCCTCGGCCGGGATCTTTCCCACGGCCACCGTCACCGCCGCGTCGGCGTAGAATCCGCCCACGATGCAGCCCAGATCGAGGCTGACCAGATCCCCCTCGGCGATGCGGCGGGAGGCCGAGGGAATCCCATGGACGACCTCGTGGTTGAGGGATACGCAAAGGGTTCCCGGAAAGCCCCGGTAGCCCAGAAATGCCGGTTTGGCGCCGCGTTTTTCGATTTCCAAGCGCGCGATGCGGTCAAGCTCCAAAGTGGTGGTGCCGGCGACCGCGGCCGCCGAAAGAACCTTGAGGGTCTCGGCCACGACGCGTCCGCCCTCCCGCATCAGGGAGAGCTCCGCGGCGCTCTTAAGCTCGATGGTCTTGGCCATGGTCGCGCTCATGCCGGTCCGCCCGTCCGCGCGCGGAGCTTGTCGATTTCCGCGCACAGGCCGGCGCTGACGGCCTCCACCGGTCGCGCGGCGTCGATTTCCTGGAAAATCTGCTCCGATTTATAAAAGGAGACCAGCGGCCGCGTGAGGTCCTCGAAGACCATCAGGCGCTTGGCCGCGGTAGCCGCGGTGTCGTCGTCGCGCTGGATGAGGTCCTTGCCGCATTTATCGCACTTGCCCTGGACGGCCGGCGGCCGGGAGATCACGTTGAAAACCTCGCCGCAGCCTCCGCAGGTCCAGCGGGAGGAAAGGCGCCGAATGGCCTCCTCATGCGGAAGGTTGAGAAAAAGCACGAGGTCGATCTGAAGCTGCTCCTGGGAGAGGGTCGCCCCCAGGGACTGGGCCTGCTCGAGGTTCCGCGGGAATCCGTCCAGCAGATAGGAGCCCTTGGCCGGGTCCATTCTGCCGGCGACCATCTCGGTGACGATGCTGTCGGGCACCAGGCGCCCGCCCTTGACGTAGCTCTCGGCTTTCAGGCCCAGGGCGGACTTGGCGGCGATCTCGGCGCGGAAGATGTCCCCCGTGGCCAGGTGGTCGAGGCCGTATTTGGCGGCCAAAATCTTGGATTGGGTGCCCTTGCCCGAGCCCGGCGCGCCCAAGAGGATGATGATCACGCTCAGGCGCTCCCCACGTTGAACCAGCGGCCCTGGATGCGGCCCTTCTTCAGGAAGCCTTCGTAATGGCGCATGATGAGCTGGGCCTCCAATTGGCCCATGGTGTCGAGAGCGACGCCGACCACGATCAGCAGGGAGGTTCCCCCGAAGTAGAAGGGGGTGTTGAACTGCTGGCGCAAGTAATCGGGAAGCACCGAGATCGCGGCCACAAACAACGCCCCCCCCAAAGTGATGCGTTCCAGCACCCACTCGATGTACTTGGAGGTCGGCTCGCCGGGGCGGATCCCGGGGATGAAGCCCCCGGATTTTTTCATGTTCTCGGCCAGATCGACGGGGTTGATCGACACCGAGTTGTAGAAATAGCAGAAGAAAATGATCAGCCCGCCGTAAAGCAGCTGGTAGAAAATGCTCCCCTGGTTCAAGAACTCCAGGACTTTTTGGGCGGTCGGGGCGTTGGGGGCGAACTGAAGGATGGTCATGGGCACCGCCAAGAGCGAGACCGCGAAGATGACCGCGATGACGCCGGACTGGTCCACCTTCAAGGGAAGATAACTGGACGCCCCCCCGTACATCTTCCGGCCGACCACCCGCTTGGCGTATTGGACGGGAATCTTGCGTTGGGCGGTCTCCACCCAGACCACCGAGAGGATGATCCCCAAAAGGACCGCGACCAAAAACATCGCCTGCAAGAGGCCCACTTCCTCGAGCCGAACCAGATCGATCAGATTCTTGGCGGCCCCCGGGATGCTGTCGACGATTCCCGAGAAGATGATCAAGGAGGTTCCGTTTCCGATGCCGAACTCCGTCACCTGCTCTCCCAGCCACATGATGAAGATCGTGCCCGCGGTGAGGGTCAGGACGGTGGTGAAGTAGAAAAACCAATCCGGATTGGAAACGATCGGCACGTTGCCCGGCGTGGGCATATTGGTGATGGCGATCGTCAGGCCGAAGGATTGAAAGGACGCCAAAAACAGCGTCAGGTAGCGGGTCAGGGAGTTCAGCTTGCGCCGGCCCAACTCTCCTTCCTTGTGGAGGCGATCCAGGTAGGGGATGACGTGGGCGCCCTGCAAAAGGCTCATGATGATCGAGGCGTTGATGTAGGGCATCACGCCCATGGAGAAAATGGAGAACCGCCCCAGCGCGCCGCCGGAGAAAATGTTCAAAAAGCCCAGCAGGCCCCCCTTCTGCGCCTCGAACAGGGAGCGGATGGCCTCCCCGTTGATTCCGGGAGTGGGAATCGCCGCCCCCACGCGAAAGACCGCGATCGCGCCCAACGCGAAAAACACGCGCTTGCGCAGGTCGGGAACTTCGAGGATGTCGCCGAAACGCTGAATCATGCCTTCACGATCTCCGGGGCCCCGCCGGCCGCCTTGATTTTCTCAAGGGCGCTCTTGGAAAAGGCGTGAGCGCAAACCTTGAAGGGCAGGCTCACGGCCCCGTCGCCCAAAACCTTGACCGGCTTGCGGCCGCGGGTCAGCCCGTGAAGCTTCAGCGCCTCCAGGGTGACGTCCTTCTGGTTCTTGAAGACCCGGTCGATGTCGGCCAGGGACACGGTCTGATAGACGACCTTGAAGGCGCCGTTGGTGAATCCCCGCTTGGGAATGCGCCGCAGAAGGGGCGTTTGGCCGCCCTCGAAGCCGGGGAGCTTTCCGTCTCCCGAGCGGCTCCGTTGGCCCTTTTGGCCCCGGGTGGCGGTTTGGCCGTGGCCGGACCCTTCTCCGAGCCCGATGCGGGTTCGGCGCTTGCGGGAGCCGGGGACGGGTTTCAAGCTACTGAGGTTGAAAGGGTTCATGGAACTCATTTCCCGCGCAGCCGGGCGACGGCGGCGCTCGTGCGAAGGTTGGTCAACGCCTCGATGGTCGCGCCCACGACGTTGAAGGGGTTGGAACTTCCCAGGCTCTTGGTCAGAATGTTCTTGACACCGCCGGCTTCCAGGACCGCGCGGACCCCGCCGCCGGCGATAACGCCGGTTCCCGGGGAGGCGGGCTTCATCCAAACTTTGCCGGAGCCGAACTTGGCCACGATCTCGTGCGGGATAGTTCCATCGACGAGCGGGAAGGTCACGATCGCGCGGCGGGCGGCCGCGTTCCCCTTCTGAATGGAGGATTGGACTTCGCGGGCCTTGCCCAAGCCGGCGCCGACGGTGCCGTTGCCGTCGCCCACGACCACCAGGGCGCTGAAAGAGAATCGTTTGCCGCCCTTGACGACCTTGGCGACGCGGTTGATGGTGACGACGGTCTCACGAAAGCCGCCTTCCTCGCGAGGAGGACGGCGGCCGCCGCGGAAGCCTCCGGGGCCGCGGCCCTGGGCTCCGGGACGAGATGAAGGCTGAGCGCCCGCGGGGGCGCCGGCGGCGGGGGTGCTGGCGGGTTTTGGGGTTTCAGAAGACATTAAAATTCCAATCCTCCGGCCCGAGCCGCGTCGGCGAGGGCCTTGATCCGTCCGTGATAGAGATAGGCGCCGCGGTCGAAGGCCACTTTCTTGACCCCCGCGGCGACGGCCTTTTGAGCGATGAGCCCGCCCACCAGAGCGGCGGCGGCGATGCTCTTTCCCGACTTGATCTTTCCGTCGAGCTCCTTGGACAAAGACGAGGCGGACGCCAGCGTCCGGCCGGCCCCGTCGTCGATGACCTGGGCGTAAAGGTACTTCAGGGTCCGGCGGACCGTCAGCCGGGGACGGCCCGGAGGGCGCGCCGCGAGATTGTCGCGCGTGCGCTGCCGCCGGTATTCAAAACGCTCCCATTTGGTTTTCATGGCTTATTTCTTGCCCCCCGCTCCCGCGCCGGCCCCGGCCGCGGTCTTGCCGGCCTTCTTGCGGACGCGCTCACCCTGGTAGCGGATTCCGGTTCCCTTATAGGGCTCCGGCGGCCGCAGCGCGCGGATCTCGGCGGCCGTCTGGCCGACTTGGTCCTTGCTCGCGCCCTTGACGGTCACCAGGGTCTTCTTCGGATCGACTTCGAGCTTAATGCCCTTGGGGGCCTCGAAAGTGACCGGATGCGATTTACCCAACGAAAGGGTCAGTTTCTGGCCCAGCACTTCGGCCCGAAACCCGAGGCCCACGATGTCGAGGACCTTGAAGAACTCCTTGGAGGCGCCCAGGACGAGATTATTGACGCGGGCCCGAGCCATCCCGTAGATGGCGGAAGCGTCCTTGCGGGCGGCAAGATCGGCGCTCAGGAGCACCTTACCGTCCTTGATCTCGGCCTTCACGACGGGGTGGAGGATCTCCTGAAGCTCGCCCGCGGGGCCCTTGGCCTTCACGGTCGAACCGGAGATCGAGACCTGGACGCCTTGGGGAATGACGACGGGGATTCTTCCAATTCGGCTCATTTCATCACCAAACCTGGCAGAGGATTTCCCCGCCGACTTTCTTCTCTTTGGCCTGCCGGTCCGTGAGAATGCCCTGCGAGGTCGACAGGAGGGTGACGGCGAAACCGCCCCGGACCCGGGGGATCTCCTGATAGGAGCGGTAAATCCGAAGGCCCGGGCGGGAGACGCGCTGGATGCCGCGGATGACGGCCTCCTTCTCCGGGGAGTACTTCAAAAACACCCGGATCACGCCCCGCTTGGAGCCGTTGGTGTAGATGGATTTGAAATTGGCGATGAACCCCTCCTCCTTAAGGAGGCGCACGATCTCCAGCTTCATTTTGGACATCGGGACGTCCACGCGGTCCTTGGCGCGGCCGTTGGCGTTGCGGATTCGAGTCAGAAGATCAGAAATGGGATCCATGGGTTATCATCGCCTACCAGGAGGATTTAACGACTCCGGGGATCTGGCCGTTGTGGGCCATCTTCCGGAAGCAGATCCGACACAACCCGAAATCCCTGTAGTATGCGCGGGGACGGCCGCAAATCTGGCAGCGGTTCCGGTAGCGGGTCGAAAATTTTTGCGGCTTCTTGAGCTTAGCTTTCCACGCCGTAGTCGCCATATTGTCTTATCCTCAGGCGGCGCCCACGGCGGCGGTCGCCGCCTGGGGAGCCTCTTTCTTGAACGGAAAGCCGAAGCTGCGCAGAAGGCTCAGGCCGCTCTCATCATTGCCGGCGGTGGTCACGATGGAAATGTTCATGCCCCGCTGGCGGGTGGACTTCTCAACGTCGATCTCCGGGAAGATCATCTGCTCCCGAAGCCCGAGGTTGTAGTTGCCGCGGCCGTCGAAGCCGCGCAGTTCCAGGCCCCGGAAGTCGCGGATACGGGGAATGGCCACCGAGATCAGCCGGTCCAGGAACTCGTACATCCGGTCCCCCCGCAGGGTCACCCGCACGCCGATGGGCATGCCCTCGCGGAGCTTGAAGTTGGAAATGGATTTGTGGGCCCGCCGCAGCTGGGGCCACTGCCCCGTGATCAGGGCGAGCTCCTCGCGGGCCTGATCCAGAAGCTGGACGTTTTCCTTGGCCTCGGAAACGCCCATGTTGACCACGATCTTGACCAGGCGCGGCACCTGAAGCGGATTCTCGTAGCCCAGGCGCTCCTGGAACTGGGGAATCACGGACTCCTGGAAGCGCTTCTTGAGGCGCGGGACGGGGTGCTTGACCTGCTTTCCGTCGGAAACGGCCATCGCCACGACGGCCTTGGAACCCTTGCCCTCATTGGCCTTCTTGTGCGCGAGGGCTTTCTCCCTCGCCTTGGCCGCCTTCTCGGCCCTTTCCGCCTTCGCTTTTTCTTCGTCGCTCACAGGATCGTCTCCCCGCACTTGCGGCAAATCCGCACCCGCTCTCCGGTTGGTAGGCGGTCGGTCTTGACCCGCATGGCCTTGTCGCACTTGGGACAAACCAGCATCACGTTGGAATAGCTCACCGGGGCTTCCTTTTTCTGGATCCCGCCGGGATCCTGGGCGCCCCGGGGCTTCTTGTGCTTGGTCACGATGTTGACCTTGCTGACCAGCACGCGCATCTCGGCCGGGAACACCTTCAGGACCTCGCCCTTCTTGCCCTTGTCCTTGCCGGAGATGACCATCACCGTGTCCTTCTTGTGAATCTTGAGCTTGATCATGTCAAATGA
The DNA here is from genome assembly GCA_964358485.1 of uncultured Elusimicrobia bacterium. Lineage (GTDB taxonomy): Bacteria > Elusimicrobiota > Elusimicrobia > UBA1565 > UBA9628 > CAYHPY01. The sequence continues at coordinate 6,175 of CAYHPY010000003.1, read as the reverse complement.
CCTCGGGCGCCAAGGAGATGATCTTCAAGTAATCCTTGTCCCGCAGTTCGCGGGCGATCGGGCCGAAGACCCGGGTGCCCTTGGGCTCGCCGTTGTCGTCGATCAGGCAGGCCGCGTTCTCGTCGAAGCTCACGTAGGAGCCGTCGGGGCGCCGCTGGTTGCGGGCGACGCGGACCACGACGGCCTTGACGACGTCCCCCTTTTTGATGGCGCCGTTGGGCAGAGCGTCCCGCACGCTGCAGACGATGATGTCCCCCAGGGCGGCGTAACGGCGGCTGCTTCCCCCGAGAATCATGAAGCACTGAAGCTTCCGGGCCCCTGAGTTATCGGCGACGTTCAGAATGGATCTTAGCTGAATCATGCTTTTTCCCCTAGCGCGCGGCCTCGGCCTTGGGAGCCTCCGCCTTGCGCCCTCCGCCGGCCGCCTTGACCACGCGGACCAGGCGCCAGCGCTTGTTCTTGGAAAGGGGCCGGGTGCTCGCGATCTCGACCAGGTCGCCCTCATGGGACGCGTTGGCCTCGTCATGGACGAAGAACTTGCTCTTCTTGGTCATGATCTTCTCGTAAAAGGGATGCCGGACCAGGCGCTGGACGACCACCACCCGGGTCTTCGTCATCCGATCGGAGAGAACGACTCCCTCCAGCCTCTTTCTCTGATTGCGAGTCTCTTCCATGAAAATCCGCCTCTCCTTAGGACGCCGCGGCGGCCTGGCGCTTCTGCGTCAGCCAGGTCTCCATGCGGGCGATCTGCCTTCGGAGATTTCTAAGCTCCAAAGGATTCTCCGCGCGCGAGGCGCGGTGCTTAAACAGCAATCGGAAGCGCTTCTCGCGGGCGGTCCGGATCTCGGTTTCGAGTTCCGCGACCGACAGGTGCTTCTTGGCTTCCCGCTCCTTAGCCTTCATGGTCGCCTCCCAACGCCGGTCGACGCGACCATTCCCTCGATAGTCTCGGTCATAGCGCCTCCCGAACCACGAATTTTGTGAAAATCGGCAGCTTGTAGGAAGCGCTGCGCATCGCGGCCTGCGCGGCGTCCCGCGGCAATCCTTCGATCTCAAACAGGATGCGCCCGGGGCGAACGACGCACACCCAGTGGTCGGGACCGCCCTTTCCCTTGCCCATGCGGGTTTCGGCGGGGTGCTTGGTGATGGCCTTGTCCGGAAAGATCCGCACCCAAAGCTTTCCGCCCTTCTTGAGGTGCCGGCCGATGGCCACGCGCGCCGACTCGATCTGACGGGCGGTCACCCACTTGGGCTCCAGCGCCTTCAAGGCGTACTCGCCGAAGGCGATGGAGGTGCCGCGCTTGGCGGGACCCTTGATCCGGGGGTGGCTGTGGGGCTTGCGGTATTTGACCCGCTTAGGCATCAACATTGCCGGATGCCTCCTGGGTCGCCCCGCCCGCCGGCGCCTGCGCCACCGCGACGGCCGGGGCCGCCGCCATGGCCGCGATGGACGGAGCGGCCGCCGCCTCGGCCTTTTTGGCCAACAGCAGGAGCTCTTTCGGGCTCTTGACGAACATCTGCTTCTTAAAGATCCAGACCTTCACGCCGATCTTGCCGGCCATGGTATTGGCCTCGGTGATGCCGAAATCGATGTCGGCGCAGTAGGTGTGCAGGGGCACGCGGCCCTCGCGCATCCATTCCCGGCGGGCGATCTCGCCCCCGTTGAGGCGGCCGCCCACCATGACCTTGATGCCCAGCGCCCCGGCCTGCATCGTGCGCTCCATGGCGCGGCGGATGGCGCGGCGGTAGGCGATGCGTTTCTCAAGCTGGAGCGCGATGGCCTCGCCGACCAGGCGGGAATCCAATTCGGGGTCCTTGATCTCCATCACGTTGATGAAGGTCTTGCGGGAAGTCATGTTCTCGATCTGGCCGCGGATGGCCTCGATGTCGACGCCCTTCTTGCCGATGACGACGCCGGGGCGGGCGGTATGGATGTTGACCCGCAGATAGGAGCCGGCGCGCTCGATGCCCACCCAGCTGACGGCGGCCTGGCGGAACTGGTTTTTGACCATGGTCCGGATCCGATAATCCTCGCCGATCAAGGCCGGCATCTCGCGCAGGGAGAACCATTTGGACTCCCAATCCTGAATGTAGCCCAGCCGGACGGACCGGGGATGAATTTTGTTTCCCATTGATTAGCCTTCCTTCCCGTCGGAGACGACGACGGTGACATGGCAGAGCTTGCGCTTGAACGTCATCGCCCGCCCCATGGGCGCGGGCTTGACCCGCCGCATCTGGCTCAGCGGGCCCATGGTGGACCAACAGGACTTGACGAAGACCTGCCGGGGCTCCAGCGTCTTGCCCTTGCGGGCCGCCTGGACCTGGAGGTTGGCCGCCGCGGACTGGACGGTCTTGGCGACGATGGGGATGCAGGCCCGGGGCACCAGCCGAAGCAGCTGCTGGACCTCCAGGACCGACTTCCCCCGGATCTGCTTGAGGACCTGGCCGACTTTCCGGGTCCCGGACCGTTGAAAACGAGCGTGGGCGATTGATTCCATGGATTTTAGGTGAGCGAGGTGGATTCCTTGGTCATGCCGCCGTGAGAGCGGAAGAACCGGGTGAACGAAAACTCTCCCAGGCGATGGCCGACCATCTGCTCGGTCACGTAGATCGGCAGAAACTTGCGGCCGTTGTGAACGGCGAAGGTGTGGCCGACGAACTCCGGCGGGATCGTGCACGCGCGCGCCCAGGTCTTGATGACCTTCTTCTCCCCGGCGGCGTTGAGCTTGGTGACCTTTTTGAGAAGCTTCGCGTTGATGAACGGGCCTTTTTTGGTGGATCGTCCCATAGTCCTCTACCCCTGCACCTTCGCCCGCCGGCGGTCCGAGACGATCATCCAGCCCCAGATCTTGCGCTTGTTGCGGGTTTTATAGCCTTTGGAGGGCTGGTTCCACGGAGACCGCGGATGGTTGCCGCCCTTGGACTTGCCGCGTCCGCCGCCCAGAGGGTGGTCGGTGGCGTTCATGGCCGCGCCGCGAACGGTCGGCCGGATGCCCCGGTGGCGGGAGCGGCCCGCCTTTCCGAGGTTGATGGTGTTGTGCTCGGTGTTGGAAACCTGGCCGATGACGGCCATGCAGGCGTCGGGCACCATCCGAATCTCCCCGGAGGGCATTTTGATCTGCGCGAAACCCGCGTCCTTGGCCATGAGCTGGGCCTGACTGCCGGCGGAGCGCACCATCTGGGCGCCCTTTCCCGGATTGAGCTCGATGTTGTGGATGAAAGTCCCTTCCGGGATGCGCGCGATGGGGAGGGCGTTGCCGACCTTGATGTCGGCTTCGGGACCGCTGACGATGACGTCGCCGACCTTGAGCCCCACGGGGTGCACGATATAGCGTTTCTCGCCGTCGGCGTAATGGATGAGGCTGATGCGGCCGGAGCGGTTCGGATCGTACTCGATGGTCGCGACTTTGCCGGGGATGCCGGCCTTCTCGCGTTTGAAATCGATGATGCGGTAGGCCCGCTTGTGGCCGCCGCCCTGATGGCGGACCATGACGGTGCCGGTGTTGTTGCGCCCGCCGCGGGCGCGGAGCTCGGTCATAAGGCTCTTCTCCGGCCGGACCTTGCTCAGCTCGGAATAGTCCGCCGAGGTCATTTCCCGGCGGGAGGGGGTGTAGGGCTTGAAGGATTTGATAGCCATGGTTATGCCGCCTGATCCGCGATGTCGATCTTCTGCCCCTTCTGGAGGGTCACGATCGCCTTTTTCCAGTCGGAACGATAGCCGGCGCTGCGGCCCTGCCGGCGGAACTTGCCCTTCACGGTCATGGTGCGCACGCCTTCCACCGAGACCTTGAAAAGCTCTTCGACGGCGCGCTTGATGTCGGTCTTGGTGGCGCCCTTGGCGGCCTCGAAGAGATACTGGTTGAACTTCTCCTTGAGGATGGTGCTGCGCTCGGTCAGCAGGGGACGGATGATGACGTCGGTGACGGGAAGGGTCATGGTCTTAGTTCCAGCGGGCCGACAGCTTTTCCAAAGCGGCCCGGGTCATGAGGATATTGCGCGAGCGGAGGACCATGTAGGCGTTGAGGTCCCCCTCCAGCGCGAGCTCCAGGCCGGGAATGTTTCGGCCGGCGCGGGTGAGATTGGCGTCCGGGCGGTCCAGAACGAGAACGGTGCGGCCGGCGCACTTGAGCTTGGCCAGCGTCGCGGCCAAGAGCTTGGTCTTGGGCTCTTCGAGCTCGATCTTGTCCACCAGGACCAAGCCGCCCGCCTGGGCCTTGGCCGAAAGCGCCTGGGCCAACGCCAAGCGGCGCTTCTGCTTGGGAAAGCCCCGAACGATCTCGTGAGCCCGGGGCCCGAAGGTGACGCCGCCGTGGCGCCACAACGGAGACCGAATCGAACCCGCGCGGGCGCGTCCCGTGTGCTTCTGCTTCCAAGGCTTCTTGCCGGAGCCGGAAACCTCGGCGCGGGTCTTGGTGTTGGCTGAGCCGGTCCGCCGGTTGGCCAGGTGAACGGTGACGGCCTCGTGCAGGAAACTCGCGCGCGGCTTGACCCCGAAGATGCTGTCCTGAAGGGAGACCGACCCGACCTCCTCCCCGCGGCTGTTGTGAACTTTGGTATCCATGCGCTATTTCTTCGCGCCCTTGGGGGCGGGAGCCTTGATGATATTGCCCATTTTGTCCTTCTTGACCAGGAGCTTGGTGGGCTCGATCCAGGCCTTCTTGGACTTAACGGTCTCGGAAATCGTCACCAGCCCGCCCTTCGGGCCGGGCACGGCGCCGCAAAGATAGATCAGGTTGCGGTCGGCCTCGACCTTCAGAACCTGGAGCTTGGCCATGGTCACGGTCTCGCCGCCCATGCGGCCGGCCATGCGCTGGCCGGGAAGAACGCGCCCGAGGGAGCGCCGCGAGGCCAAAGACCCCGGAGAACGCTCCTTGTCGGAGGCGCCGTGGGAGCCCGGCATGCCGCGGAAATTATGGCGTTTCATGACGCCGGCAAATCCCTGCCCCTTCGAGACGCCCTGGACGTCGATGTAGTCGCCGGGCTTGAAGCGGCCCTCGAGGCTGACCGTCTGCCCGGGCTCCAAGCCCTCGGTGGCGGCCACGCGGATCTCCTTGACCCAACGCGCCGGAGCGACCCCGGCGGCCTTGAACTGCCCGGCCTCGGGGGAGGAAACGCTCTTTTCCTTGCGGTCGCCGAACGCCAACTGAACGGCGTTGTAACCGTCCTTGCCGTCGGAGGTCTTGACCCGCATGACGGGGCAGGGGCCCGCCTTGACCACGGTCGCCCCATAAAGACGCTTGGTTTTCTCATGGAAAACCTGGGTCATTCCGACCTTCTCCCCCAAAATGGTTCGGAAGGAGGCCGGAGCCTTCTTGATCTCGCCGCCCGCGGCGGCCTGCGCTGCTTCTGTCATATAAATTAGAGCTTGATCTCAACGTCCACGCCGGCCGGCAAATCCAGCTTCATCAGCTCGTCGACCGTCTTGGAGGTCGTGCTGTTGAGCTCGATCAGCCGCTTGTGAATCCGCATTTCGAACTGCTCACGCGATTTTTTATCGACGTGAGGAGACCGAAGGACCGTGTACTTCTTGATGTGAGTCGGCAGGAGAACGGGGCCCGAAACAACGGCTCCCGTGCGCTGCGCCGTCTCAACGATCTTGCCTACGCTTGCGTCCAGGACGCGGTGATCGTAGGCCCGAAGGCGGATGCGGATTCTCTGCTGCGGATTGTTGATCTCAGCCATGTCGATTATACCTTATTTCAGGCCCTCTAATCCAGGATTTCGCTGACGACGCCGGCGCCCACGGTGTGGCCGCCCTCGCGAACGGCGAACCGCAACCCCTTCTCCATCGCGATCGGCGCGATCAGCTCCGCCGAAATGTCGATGTTGTCGCCCGGCATCACCATCTCGACCCCCGCCGGAAGCTCCACGGCCCCCGTCACGTCGGTCGTGCGGAAATAGAACTGCGGGCGGTACCCCTTGAAGAACGGCGTGTGCCGCCCCCCTTCGTCCTTGGTCAGGACGTAGAGCTTCGCCTTGAACTTCTTGTGCGGCGCCGTCGAACCCGGCGCCGAGATGACCTGCCCGCGCTCGATCTGCTCCTTCTCGATCCCGCGCAGGAGAATCCCGACGTTGTCCCCGGCCACCGACTCGTCCAAAAGCTTGCGGAACATCTCAAGACCCGTGACCACGGACTTCTGCGTGTCCTTGATCCCCACGATCTCCACGTTCTCGC
>CAYHPY010000002.1:5116-191841 GCA_964358485.1 uncultured Elusimicrobia bacterium | reverse complement strand
TGCCCTTGGGCCACTTGTCCAGGGAGTACATGTAGAGCTCGTAGGCCGCCCAGTTCTTGGGGTCTTTCTCCAGGGCGAGCTTGGCGTCGGCGTGGGCGGACTCGTAATCCCGCTTTAAATAGCGGGCCAAGCCCCGCGACAAGAGCAGGCGCGCGGTCAATTTCGGGTCCCCGCCGGGGCGGGCCAGCTTGAGGCCCCGCTCGGCCTGTTCGATGGCCTTGTCGGTTTCGCCGCGGGCCTGGAAATAGGGCGCCGCGGAGGCGGCGGTCTGGGGGCTGTTGGGTTTTTCATTGAGGCGCCGTTCGACTTGCTTGTCGCGTTTGGCGAGCTCCTCTTCTTTTTTCTTTTGTTCGGCGGGGGGTTGGAGGTGTCGGGGTGGGGGCATTGAGTTTTTCTACGTCGCCCAAGGCATCATCGATCTGGGCGTCCCCCATCAACCTTTTCTGCCCCACATCTTCATCATCAATCGATTCTTCGGGAGAATTTGCCGGAAAGAGCGGGCCGGGCAGCAACAGGGCCCCGGCGGCAAAGAGCGGGAAAATTGTAGACTTGAATTTCAAAATGCTGCCTCTGTGGGTTCCCTTAAGTATGCTGCTCCTACCCCAATTTGTCAACGGGGGTGAACCGAGCGTCCTGAAATCAAGCGCCCCGCCCACTATGGAGTCCGCCATCCAGCGGTTGCTCGCGCAGGGGGAAGCTGGGAAATCCGCGGGGATTACAAGATTTCCAAGGATTCAGAAGAATTCCCCTATCAAAGAAGAATGGTCATTCTCCAAAGCCTCTACCGATGGGCACCTCAGGGGTTTCTGGGCGTTCCTCGATCGATCAACCGAAACCCTAAAAGCCGCCCATGTTGAGTTTTTTGTCGCCCACAAGGACAGGTCCGCCCGAAAAGAACAACAGATCTACCTTCTTGTAAGCACAACCGGAGCACTGCTTGAAGCAGGCTACTCCTTTGGGCCACTGGACGAAAAGGGAAGAATAATCCCGGGGCCGTCGCTGACCCCATTCCAGTACTACGACATCACCTCCCCCGAAACCCGCGCCCTCTTCCAGCGGGAAATGGACTTCTGGGTCAAAGGCATCGGTCGCAAACCGCCGCCCGAAAAGACCGCCGGGGAAAAGGACAAACCGGCCCATTAGAGAGCCCCTCAGACCGCGGCCCCGGTCTACGTGAACTACCGGCTAGTTCGGGGCAGGCGCGGCGGTGTTAAGGGGCAGGAGAGAGGTTGCCTCGCTCAGAGGACTACCCGAACACCCTATAGATAGAATTTAGACGAGGAATTTCGAATGGCCGGCAAGACTACATGTAAAACAGCCCCTACCTCGCCCTGCCCCCCATCTTCCCCAACTTCTCCCTCACCGAGCCAGAGCCGGCCCGGGCAGGATTCTAAAAAGTCAGGACTTTTTCAGAGTGCCGTCCAAGGGCCGCTCGAGCTGGGCCAGCTGGCCGTGGTAGGCCGCCGGAAGGGCCTCGGGCTCCTTGAGATAGGCCTTGTCGCACACGATCTTCTTGGTGTCCCACTTGAGGGTGTTGAGGCAATAGTACCAGACGTCCTCTTGAAGCTCGATGCGCTTGAGCTTTTCCAATAATTCGCCGTTCAGGAGTTTGGGGCCGATGATCGTGACTCCCCCGTCGTCGCAGACCGCCACCCCGCCGTCGAGCTCGGCGCGCAGGCGGGCCGCCTCCTTGGGCGCAAAAGGCTTGGCGGGCGTGTTGAAGCAGCCCAGCGGGGTCATCCCCTTGGACCAAATGGCGTAGCGCTCCCGCCGCAGGCGCGCGGCGTCGCGCACCAGGCCGTTGACGACCAACGCCTCGGCGCCCCGGTACAGGAGAACGAAGCGCGCCATCAGGTCGCCCAGAAGGGCCCGCTCCTCGCATTTTTCGGCGAAGACCACCACCACTTCCCCCTCCCGGACCGCCTTGATTTGCTCATGAAGATCCCGGTTGGAGTTGTTGGCGGTGAACACGCAGCGCACGGGACCCACCCGGAATTGATCGGGAGTGGCGGGCGCCAAGCCGGGAAGGATGCCGGCCTTGCCCATGGCATCGGTCACTTCGGTGGTGGAGAGGCGGTTGCGGCGGATATATCTAATGATTTCTTCGGTTTGTTCCATATATAGAGCCTCCGAGCCCGCGGGAAGCGATTATACAAAAGTTTGCCTCCGGCGCGGGCAATTGGTACAATGTTCATTCTATGAACAAGCCTGGGCGCCAATGAGCCCCTCCACCCTCGCCGAAGCGGAGTTTTCCCTGATCAAGGAGCTTGCCCGCAACCCGACCAAGACCCAACGGGAGCTTTCCGGGGACATCGGCCTGTCCCTGGGCATGACCAATGTCCTGCTCAAGCGCCTGGCGCGCAAGGGCCTGCTCAAGACCCGCCAACTCACCTGGAACAAGGTCCAATACATCCTCACCCCCAAAGGGATGATGGAAAAGACGAAGAAATCCTTCTACTACGCGGCCTGGACCTTGCGGCATGTCCGATCCCTGGTGGCCGGCATCCGCCGGACCCTGGACCTCGAATACCACAACGGCCTGAGGGAGTTCTACATCGTCAGCCAGGAGGATACCTCGGAGCTGGTCCAAATGGCCCTCGACGGCCTCAGCCTTTACGGGGCCCGCATCCACCGCCTCTCCCGCCTGTCCGAAGTGCCCGATGACGCCGAGGTGGTGTTTCTGGCGTCCGACGAGCCCTCCCCGGAGCGGGAGCGGCCCCGCTGCATATTCCTGATGGAGGACGGCGCCCCCGTGCGCCCGGAGATCAAACGATGAAAAAGAAAACGACGGCGTCCAACGGCAACGGAGGCGACGCCCTGGCGTTCAAGAACGAGGATTTCTCCTTCCTGGACGGCAAAACCGTTCTGGTCACCGGCGGGACCGGTTCTTTCGGAAAGCGCTTCACGGCCGCGGTCCTCTCCCGCTCCAAGCTCAAGAAGCTCATCATTTTCAGCCGCGACGAGCTCAAGCAGTTCGACATGGCCGCCGTGGTCAAGGACGAGCGGATCCGCTTCTTCATCGGGGACGTCCGCGACGGCCAACGCCTGAGCCGCGCCTTCGACGGGGTGGATTTCGTGGTTCACGCGGCGGCCCTCAAGCAGGTGCCCACCTTGGAGTACAACCCGTTCGAGGCCATTCTGACCAACGTGGTCGGGGCCCAGAACATCATCAACGCGGCCATCGACCGGGGCGTGGAGCGGGTCGTGGCCCTTTCCACCGACAAGGCCGTCAACCCCGTCAACCTCTACGGGGCCAGCAAGCTCTGCGCCGAAAAGCTCTTCGTGGCCGGCAATTCCTACGCCGCCGCCCGCAAAACCCGCTTCTGCGTGGTGCGCTACGGGAACGTGGTGGGCAGCCGCGGCAGCGTCATCCCCGCCTTCATCGAGAAGCGCAAGGACGGGGTCCTGCCCGTCACCGACGACCGGATGACCCGCTTCTGGATCACCTTGGACCAGGGCGTCTCCCTGGTCCTGCGCTCCCTGCGCCTGATGCACGGCGGGGAGATTTTCGTGCCCCGGATTCCCAGCATGAAAATCACGGATCTGGCCCGGGTCGTGGCCCCGTCCTGCAAGGTCAAGATCACCGGCATCCGGCCGGGAGAAAAGATCCACGAGGCGCTCCTGACCGACGACGAGGCCGCCCGCTGCGCCGACATCGGCGGCCTCTACATGGTCAAGCCGCAGTTCCCCTGGTGGGGAGACGGAAACTACCCCGAAGGCAAAGCCCTCCCCAACGGCTTCCGCTATTCCAGCGAGGTCAACGACTGCTGGCTGACCGAAGGCCAGCTTCTGGAGATGGTCCAAGAGGTGGAAAAGGAGGGCGCGCGGGCCCGGTGAGCAAAACCCCCTCGATCCCCTACGGGCGGCAGACCATCGACGAGGCCGATCTGCGCGCGGTGGCCAAGGCCCTGCGCTCGGATTGGCTGACCCAGGGACCCCGGGTCGCGGAGTTCGAGGCGGCCCTGGCGCGGGCCTCCGGCGCCGCTTACGCCGTGGCCTTCTCCAACGGGACCGCGGCCCTGCAAGCCGCTTACGCCGCGGCGGGCCTCAAGTCCGGCGACGAATTCATCACCACGCCGTTGACCTTCGCCTCCACCGCCACCGCCGGACTTTGGCAGGGCGCCCGGCCGGTCTTCGCCGACATCGATCCCGCCACGGGCAATCTGGACCTTAAAGCCTGCGAAGCCGCGCTGACCTCCCAGACCCGCGCTTTGGTCCCGGTGGACTACGCCGGGCTTCCCGCCGATCTGGAGGGCTTCCGGGCCCTGGCCAAGCGCAAGGGCCTGACCCTGATCTCCGACGCCTGCCACTCCCTGGGCGCGACCCGACGGGGCAAGCGCGTGGGCTCTTTGGCCGACATGACGGTCTTCAGCTTTCACCCCGTCAAGACGATCACCACCGGGGAAGGCGGCGCCGTGGTCACCGATGACGCCGCCCTGCGGGACCGCCTAGCCTCCTTCCGCGCCCATGGGATCCGCAAAGGGGCGGATTGGGAATATTTCGTCGACGACATGGGCCTCAACTACCGCCTGACCGACATCCAGTCCGCCCTGGGCCTGAGCCAACTCAAGAAGCTCCCCCGATTCTTGTCCCGCCGTCGCGCTTTGGCCGCCCGCTACGACCGCCTTCTGGCCGACTTCCCGGAATTGGAGACAGCCCCCCGGGACGCCGCCGGCGAATCGGCCTGGCACCTCTACGTCATCCGCCTCAAACCCGGCTTCTCCGAGGGCCGCCGCGAGGTTTTCCAAGCCCTGCGCAAAAAAGGCATCGGAGTCCAGGTCCACTACATCCCCGTCTACTGGCATCCCCTTTATGAAAAGCTCGGCTACGCCAAGGGCCTCTGCCCGAAAGCCGAGCGCTTTTACGCCGGGATCATCTCCCTGCCGCTGTTTCCGACGCTCACCAACCCGGAGCAGGACAAGGTGGTCCGAACCCTGCGGGAGGTCCTCGACCGAGTCTATGCGGATCGCGTTTCGCGCTGACAGCGGGCGGGTCATCGGCCTCGGGCACCTGGGGCGCTGCGTGGCCATCGCCCAGGCCATGGTGCGGCTCGGCCGCAAGCCGGTCTTTCTGGACGTGGCCGACGACTGCCTGCCCTGGCTGCGCGCCCGGGGATTTCGCGCGGAAAAATCCGGGGGCAAGGTCTGGGACATCCTGGTCGGGGACAATTACCGCTTCACCCCGAAAGACCACGCCCAAAACCGCCGGATGTCCAAAACCTTGCTCAATTTCGACGATTTCGGAACGCTGACCGGGCCTTGCGACTGGATTTTGAGCAGCCACATCTACGCGCCCGCCATGTCCTTCAAGGCCGACTCGGGCTGCGGCTTCCTGGTCGGCCCCAAATTCCATCCCATGCGGTCCGAGTATTGGACCCCCCGCGGCTCCAAGGCGACCCTGCCGCGGATCCGGGACCTGCTCATCGTCCTGGGCGGCGGGGACGGCTGGGGACTGGCCGGAGCGGCCGTGGACACCGCGGCCCGCGCCTTGCCCAAGGCCCGCATCCACGTGGTCCTGGGGCCGCTGGCCGCGCCGTTGAAAACGGAGCGGAAAAACGTCTTCGCCTACCGCGACCTGCCCCATCTAAGGAAACTCATCGAAAAAGCCGACGCGGCGGTCTCGGCGGGCGGCCAAACCCTTTACGAGCTGGCCTTCATCGGAACCCCGACGGTGGCGGTCAACCTGGGGAAAGACCAAGGTGATAACATCCGCGGCCTCGAAGAGGCCGGGGCGGCGATTTCGATTGGGGAAGGAAAAGCAACGGAATTTAAAAAGAAGTTGGCAACGGAACTAAAGAAATTAGATTTCCGGCCCGCTTTGCGAAAAAAAATGTCGAATGCGGGCCGAAAATTGTTGGACGGCAAAGGCGCCTTTCGCGTGGCGAAAGTATTACTGGAGGCCCGGTGAAAGCTCCCCGCCCGATCAAAGTCGGACGGCGCCTGGTCGGCCCCGGCCGGCCCTGCCTCATCATCGCGGAGATCGGCTCCAACCACGATGGCAAGCTCGACCAGGCCCTGGCCATGATCGCCGCCGCCGCCAAGGCGGGGGCCGATGCCGTGAAGTTCCAAAGCCACCTTTACGGCGAGATTTTCGTGCCGGAGCTGGAATCGGCCGCGCACCGGCGTTTTTTCAAGCAATTGGACCTTCCGGAAAGCTGGTACGGACGCCTCAAGGCCGAGGCCGACAAGCACGGAGTGATGTTTCTGTCGTGTCCGACTTACGACCGGGCCGTCGACCTCCTGGCGGAGACCGGGGTTCCCGCATATAAAATAGCCTCGCCCCAAACTCATTCGAACCTCCCCCTCCTGGCCCGGGCGGCGGCCCGCGGACTTCCTTTGATCATTTCCACCGGCTACTGCGACCGGGAGCGCGTGCGCACGGCGGTCCGGATCTGCGAAAGGGCGGGCAACCGCTCCTTGATCCTCCTCCATTGCGTCTCGGAATATCCGGCCCCTCCCGAAAAGGTCAACCTGCGCGCCATGGCGTCCTTGGCCGGGTTCGGCTACCCGGTCGGTTTGTCCGACCACACCATGGGCTCGACCGCGGCGGCGGCCGCCGTCGCCTTGGGGGCCTGCGTCGTCGAAAAGCACCTGACCCTGAATCGAGGACTTCCCGGACCGGACCACTCCTTCGCCTGCCAGCCCTCGGAATTGGCGGAGCTGGTCCGGCGCGTCCGTGAAACGGAGGCCATGCTGGGCGACGGGAACAAACGCCCCACCGCCGCCGAGGAGAAGACCGCGCGCGCCTTCCAGCTCCGGCTCATCGCCGGCCGGAGCCTGGACGAAGGAACCCGCTTGAAGCGGGAGCATCTCATCCTGCGCCGCGCCCCGCGGGGCCTGCCCTTCGAGGACCTCCGCTCGGCCCTCGGCCGGCGCCTGCGGCGCCCCCTGACCCAGGGTCAGCCGCTGCTCCGGGAGGCGCTGTCTTGAGAACGAAAAGAATCATGATCCTGCCCGCCAGTTGGGAGCAGGTCCCCCTGATCCGGACCGCCCGCCGGGAAGGCGCCTGGGTCCTGGCCTGCGACGAGAACCCCGAGGCGGCGGGCCGGGAAGAAGCCGACGCTTTCGAGACCATCGCCCCGCGGAACCTTTCCGGACTCCTGGACGCGGCGCGCCGCCACAAGATCGAAGCGGTGGCGACCGACGAGTGCGACTACTCGGTCTACGCCGCCGCCTACCTGGCCGCCAAGCTCGACCTCCCGGGGCCGACTCTTTACGCCGCGGCGGCGGGGACCAACAAGCGCCTGCAACGGGAGCGCTGCAAGGACGCGGGCCTGCCCCAGCCGGAATTCGCGGCCTGCTCGAGCCTGGAAGAAGCGCAGGCCGCCACCAATCGCCTGCGCCCCCCGGTGGTGGTCAAACCGGTCGACAACCGGGGCTCCTTCGGGGTCTCGGTCGTCGAGGAACCCGGGCAGCTGCGCGAGGCCTTCCTGGACGCCGTGACGCATTCCCATTCCCGCGAGGTCCTCATCGAGCGCTACATCGAGGGGACCGTCCTGACCGTCGAGGGCTTCGGATTCGGGCGAACCCACCAGTCCATGACTTTGTCCTCCAAGATCATGCTTCCCGGCCGCCACAAGGTCGCCGTCCAGCTCATCTACCCGGCGGAGATCTCCGACCGGGACCGCCAACGCGTCCTGGACCTTCACACCAAGGTCGCCGAGGCCTGCGGCTTTTTGACCGGCCCGACCCATGGGGAGTACATCCTGGACAAAAAGGGAGGCCTCTTTCTCATCGAAATCGCCAATCGCGGCTGCGGCGCGCTCATTTCCCCGCTGGTGGTGCCGATCCTCTCCGGCCTGGACGTCTGCTCGGCCATTCTCCGCCAGGCCCTGGGGCGCGCGCCCAAGCCGCCCGAGCCGCCGGAGGGCGGACGCGCCGCCGTTCTGGACTTTTTCGGCTTTCCCCCGGGCACCATCACCCGTTTCGAGGGCCTCGACGAGGTCCGCAAGGCCCCGGGAATCCTCGACGCCCGCATCATGGCCCGGGCCGGCGACCCGATTCCCCCCTCGGTCAACGCCCTCACCCGACACGGCTTCATCCTGGCCGAGGGCCGGGACCGGAGCGAGGCCCTCGACCGCGCGAGAACCGCCCTGAAGTCCCTTCGGGGAATCTACGCCGACGGCTCGAGCGTCACGCCCCGGGACGCGGCCTCCTTGGCGGAGGCGCGGTGAACCGCGCCGCGTTGGCCCCCGTGGAGCGCGCGACCATCGAACGCTACAACGCCCGCCTCGGGAAATTCGGCGACGATCCCCGGACCCTGGGCTGGGACACCCGCCGCAATCAGCTCCGCCGCTTCGACGCCGCCCTCCGGCTCGCCGATCCGGCGGGGAAAAAAGTCCTCGACATCGGCTGCGGCTTCGCCGACTTCCTCGCTTTCCTAAAAGACCGGAAGGCGGCCCCCCGCTCCTACCGGGGCCTGGACATCAACCGGGGCCTGCTCAAGGTCGCCCGCCGAAAACACCCGCGCGCCTCCTTCGAGGCCCGGAATCTGTTGGCCCGCCCCTTTTCGGCCCCGGTCTGCGACGTGGGCTACATGTTCGGTCTGCTCAATTTCAGGCTCAAAACCCCGACGAACAAAGCTTACGCGGCGGCCCTCATCGCGGCCGCCTTCTCCGCCTGCCGGGAGGCGTTGGTCGTCGACATGCTCAGCGCGGAGCGCGACCCCGCCTACCCCAAGGAAGCCGCCGTCTACTACTACGAACCGGCCTGGGCCCTCGGCGTCGCCTTCGGGCTGACCCCTCACGCGGCGCTCAAGCACGACTACGCCGGCCTCCCCCAGCGGGAATTCATGCTTTGCCTCAGGCGGCGCCCGGAGGGCCTCCCTTGAAAATCACGGACATGCAGGTCTACCCGGTTTTCGGGGCGGACCACGACGCCGTGGGGCGCACCGACGCCCGGGAGCTGCGGAAAAGCTGCGCCCGCTACGCCGAGGGCTTCAAGCCCTTGGGCGTGCGCAGGGCCCTGGTCGTGATCCTCAACCCCGATTTTTTCCGGGACGGCGCCAACGCCCGGAGCCTCGCCGAGGTCCGCCGAGCCCACCCGGGGCTTTTTGAATTCGCCGCCTTGCTGGATTTCCGGGCCAAGGATGCGGGCGACCTGGTTTGCCAAGCCGCCAAGGCCGGCGTCCGCAGCCTCAAATTCCATCCCTATCGCCAGAAGATCGCCGCCGAAGACCTGTCCCGCGCCGTCGATTTGGCGGTCGTCGCGCAACGCCTGGGCCTTTACCCCACCGTCTGCTGTTCCTACGGGACCAAGGAACTCGGCCGTCACTCCGGCGTGGCCCTGGCCGCCCTGCTGGCCGGCCGCCTCAAGGGCCCGATCGTCATGGCCCACGCGGGCGGGGCCAAGCTCATGGACGCGATGCTCGTGGCCGCCGATTCCCCCAACGTCTTTCTCGACACCTCCTTCTCCTTGGACTATTACCTGGGCAGCTCCTTGGAGGGCGACATGGCCTTCGCGATGCGGAAGTTGGGCGCCTCCCGCTGGATGTTCGGCTCCGACGCCCCCTTCTTTCCCCAAAAGACCTCGATCCGGCAGATTCTGGAATTTTTCCGCAAGCACCGTTTCCGGGCCCGCGAGGCCGAAGAGATTCTTTCCGGCACCGCCCGGAGAATCCTGGGATGAACGCCTCCTCCGTGCGCCTGCGCCCGGCCCGGGAAAAGGACTCGGCCCTGATTCTCGCCTGGCGCAACGACCCCACGGCCTACCGCCGCTACTTCCAAGCCCGCCCCGTCGACGGGCGGGAGCACGCGCGCTGGTTTTCCGCCCGGCTGCGCGATTGCCGGTGCCGCCTGTTCATCATCGAGCCCGCCCGCGGGGGTTCCGCCTCCGCGCGGCCGCTCGGACAGCTTCGGCTGGAGCGGGGCCCCGGGGGCGACGCCCAGGTCAGCCTCTCGGTGGACGCGCGGGGCCGGGGCCGGGGAACCGCGACCGCCGCCCTGCGGGCCGCCGCCCGGGCGGCCCGGCGCTGGGGCGTCAAGCGCCTTCGGGCCCGGACCCTTCCGGACAACCCGGCTTCGACCATCGCCTTCCTCAAAGCGGGCTACCGCTTCGTGCGCGTGGAGCGCCGCAAAGGCTCCGAGTCGTACCTACTGGAACAGGGGGTTCTCTGATGTCCGCGAAAATTCTGGTCGTGGCGGCCCATCCCGACGACGAAGTCCTCGGCTGCGGGGCGAGCATCGCCCGGCGGCGCGCGCAAGGCGACACGGTCTGGATCTTGATCCTGGGCGAGGGGATCACCTCGCGCCGGGGGCTCTCGCGGACGGAAAAATCCCGCCTTCTCAAGAAACTCGGCGCCGACTCCCGGCGCGCCGCGGAAATCCTCGGGGCCTCCCGCCACATCCTGAAATCCTTTCCCGACAACGGATTTGACTCCATCCCCCGCCTGAGCCTCATCCACGCGGTGGAGGAGGTCGTCGCCGAATTCAAGCCCTCGACGGTCTACACCCACTCCCCGGCCGACCTGAACGTCGACCATCAACTGACCTGCGAGGCGGTCAAAACCGCCTGCCGGCCCCTGCCCGGGGCCCCGGTCCGGGAAATCCTGGCTTTCGAGATTCCCTCCTCGACCGAGTGGCGCTTCGACGCCGGACGCGCCTTCCACCCGGACGTCTTCACGGAGGTTTCCGGCCAGCTCGATCTCAAGGTCCGGGCCCTGCGGGCCTACGCCGGGGAAACCCGCGATTTCCCGCACCCCCGGTCCGAGGAGTACATCCGCGCCCTGGCCAAGGTCCGCGGGGGCCAAGCCGGCCTTCGGGCGGCCGAAGCCTTCAGCCTCATCCGGAGGGTCGAGGCTTGAGACGATCCCCGATCCTCGTCCTGGGCTGCGGCTCGATCGGCCGCCGGCACATCTCCAATCTCAAGTCCCTGGGGCGGACCGTCGTGGCCTACGACACCGCCGCGGACCGCCGCCGTTGGGCCCGGGAAAACCTCAAAATAGAAACCGTCGACAGCGTCGAGGCGGGGTTGGCCCGCCGCCCGGCCGCGGTTTTCGTCTGCACCCCGCCCTCCTCCCACGCCGGGCCCGGCCTGCTCGCGCTCCGGGCGGGGGTTCCGATGTTCGTCGAGAAACCGCTGGCGTCCGGACTGGCGGACGGGAAAAAACTGGCCGCGACCGGGAAAATCCCGGCCGCCGTCGGCTACCAACTCCGCTTTCACCCCGCCCTGCGCTGGATCAAGGAGCGCCTGGAAAAAAACTCCTGGGGGAAGCTGTTGTTTCTGCGCGCGGAGTTCGGGCAGTATCTCCCCGATTGGCGCCCCTGGCAGAATTACCGCCGTTCCTACACGGCCCGCAAAGCCCTCGGCGGCGGGATCCTTCTGGACGCCTCCCATGAGCTGGATTTGGTCCGTTGGCTGGCGGGCGAGGCCCGCTCCGTCTTCTGCCTGGCCAAGCGCCTGGCCCTGCCGGTCGACGTGGAGGACACCGCCGCCTTGCTCATGGAGATGCGCTCCGGCGCGATCGCGGAAGTCCATCTCGACATGGTCCAACGGGGCTTTCGCCGGGGCCTGCTGATCTCTTGCACGCGGGCCACCGTGACCTTCGAGCTCCCCGCCTCCCGAGTCACGATCGTCAAGGGCCCGGGGAAATCCGTCGTGAAGAATTTTCCCTTCCAGTCCAACGACCTTTACCTCGCCCAAACCAGGGCCTTTCTCCGCCGCCTCGGGAATTCCGCCTCCGACGGCCTGGTCTCGCCCCGGGACGCCCTCAAGACCCTGGAGCTGGTGGAGACCGCGCGCAAATCCGCCCGCACCGGACGCAAGGAGCGCACGCCATGAAAGTCGTCGCGATCATCCAGGCCCGCATGGGCTCCACCCGCCTTCCCGGAAAGGTCCTCCTGGATCTGGGAGGAAAAACCGCTCTGGAGCGGGTCGTGGACCGCTGCCGCGCCATCGCCGGCGTCCACGCGGTGGTGGTGGCCGTTCCCGACGGCCCCGCCGACGAGCCCTTGCGGCGGCTGTGCGCCCGGATCGGAGCGGCCTGCCACGCCGGAAGCGAGAAGGACGTCCTGGACCGGTTTTATCGGGCCGCGAAAGCCGCCCGCGCCGACGTGGTGCTCCGGGTCACGGCCGATTGCCCCCTGCTCGACCCCGGCGTCGCGGGCCGGGTCCTCCAGACCCTGCTCCGGCGCAAGGCCGCCTACGCCAACAACGTTTGCCCCCCCACTTTCCCGGACGGGCTGGACGTCGAGGCCTTCCGGTTTTCCGCCCTTGAAACCGCCTGGAAAAACGCCCGCAAGCCCGTGGAGCGGGAACACGTGACCGTCTATCTGCGGGACCGCCCGCGCCAATTTCCTTTCGCGGGGGTGACGCAGGACCGGGACCTGTCCGGCCTTCGGTGGACGCTCGACGAACCCCGGGATTTGGAGTTTTTGCGGGCGATTTACGGGCGGGTCAACGGAAAGAGCGGGTTCAAGGACATCTTAAAATTGCTGGAAAAGGAACCAAAGCTGACGGAAATCAACGGGAAAATAAGACCGAACGAAGGTTATTACAGAAGTTTATTGAACGAACCGAAAGTCAAAGAAAAGAAACTAAAACTATCGAAATCCCTGGCCCTGGAACGCAGGGCCAGGGGAGTGATACCGGGAGCGAGCCAGACCTTCTCCAAGGCCCCCGACCAATTCGTCCGCGGGGCGACCCCGCTCTTTTTGAAGAGCGGAAAAGGCGCGACGGTCACCGACGTCGACGGCAACCGCTACCTCGACACCTCCATGGCGCTGGCCCCGGTCAGCCTGGGCTACTGCGACCCGGACGTGGACGCCGCGGTGTCGGCGCAACTCAAGGACGGAACCATCCTCACCCAGCCCCACCCCTTGGAGACGGAGGTGGCCGAGACGATCTGCGGCCTGGTCCCGGGCGCGGAAATGGTCCGCTTCATGAAAAACGGCTCCGACGCCACCTCCGCCGCCGTCCGCGTGGCGCGGGCCGCCACCGGCCGGGACATGATCGCCGCCGGGGGTTATCATGGGTGGCATGATTGGTACATATGCACGACTACGCGAAGCGTAGGCGTGCCTTCTATTGTTAGCCGCCTTACCAAATCCTTCGTTTATAATGATCTTTCCTCCCTCCGCCGCTTGTTCCGTTCCCATCCCGGCCGCTACGCGGCCGTGATTCTAGAACCCATCGGCGTCGAAGAGCCCAAACCCGGATTCCTGAACGAAGTCGCCGAACTGACGAGGAAAAACGGGGCATTGCTGATCTTTGATGAGGTGGTGACGGGATTCAGGTTGGCTCTAGGGGGAGGGCAGGAGCATTTCGGGGTCCAGGCGGACTTGTGTTGTTTTGGAAAAGCCCTCGCAAACGGATTTCCGCTTTCGGCCGTGACAGGACGAAAACGGCACATGAAGGTTTTCAACGACGCATTCATCTCCACCACCTTCGGTGGAGAGTTGTTGTCCTTGGCCGCCGCCCGGGCGACCCTGGCCAAGATGCGTTCCCATGGGGTGATCCCCCACCTCTGGCAGCAGGGCCGGCGCCTCCAAGACGGCTTCAACACCTTGGCCCGCGAGGCGGGGCTCGACCGGCACGCCCGCTGCGTCGGCCTGCCCCCCCACACCGTGATTCCCTTTACCCGCGGCAACGGGGAGCCCTGGTGGGAACTCAAGAGCCTGATCCAGCAGGAATGCGCCTCCCGCGGCTATCTCTTCATGGCCACCCACAACCCGTCCTGGGCGTTGACGGCGGCCGACTGCGACCAGATCCTCAGAATCTACGCCACGGTCCTGCCGGCGGCGGCGGCGGCCGTCCGGGACCGTTCGGTCGCGCGCCGGTTGCGCGGGCCGGCGGTGGGGCCGATTTTCCGAAAACCATGAGCCATAGCCTGCGCGTCATCCCGCGCCTGGACATCAAGGGCCCGAACGTGGTCAAAGGAGTGCATTTGGAGGGCCTGCGGATCGTGGGCGATCCCGCCGAAATGGCGCTCAAGTATTACGAACAGGGCGCCGATGAACTCCTCTACATGGACATCGTGGCCAGCCTCTACGGCCGCAACAACCTCCTGGAAATCGTGGAGAAGGCCGCCCGGGACATCTTCATCCCCTTGACCGTCGGCGGGGGCGTGCGTTCCTCGGAGGACATCTACCGGCTCTTGAGGGCGGGCGCCGACAAAGTGGCCATCAACACCGGGGCGGTCAAAAACCCCGCCTTCATCGGACAGGCCGCCAAAAGCTTCGGCTCCCAGTGCATCATCGTCTCCATCGAGGCCAAACGGCGCGCGCCGGGACGCTGGGAAGCCCTGACCGACAACGGCCGGGAAAAGACCGGCCTGGACGCCTACGAGTGGGCGCTTCGAGCGGCCGAGCTCGGGGCCGGCGAAATTCTTCTGACCTCGGTGGATCAGGAAGGAACCCACAACGGCTATGATCTGGAGCTCACCGCCAAGGTGGCCCAGGCCCTTCCGATTCCGGTGATCGCCTGCGGGGGAGCCGGCAGCCCGGCCCACGTCCGGTCCGCCGCCGTGGAAGGAAAGGCCGACGCCGTCGGGCTGGCCTCCATCCTCCACTACGGCAAGGCCTCGATCGCCGAGGTTAAAAACGAGCTGCGCGCCGCCGGAATCACCATTCGGGACCATGAAAACAAGACACCCCTTAGTCGTCGTTGATTACGGCCTCGGGAACCTGTTCTCGATCGACCGCGCCTTGCGGCGGGTCGGGGCGGCGCCGTTGGTGTCGCGCCGGCCGGAGGACGTCGCCAAGGCCGACCGGGTCATCCTGCCCGGGGTCGGGGCTTTCGGCGACGGGATGCGCGGACTCCGGGAAAACGGCTTGATCGAGCCTTTGCGGGAGGTGGCCGCCTCGGGCCGCCCGCTGCTGGGCATCTGCCTGGGCATGCAGCTGCTGCTGGACGAAGGCGCCGAGTTCGGCGTCCATCCCGGCCTCGGGGTGGTCCCGGGCAAGGCCGTCCCTTTTCCCCGCTCCGACGGGGACCGCTTCAAGGTTCCCCACGTGGGCTGGAACGCGCTCGCGCCCGTCCCCGGCCCGGCCTCATCTTGGAAGGGAACCATCCTCGGCGGCCTCCCGGCCCAAAGCCAGGTCTATTTCGTCCACTCCTTCATCGTGGCTCCCGCCGAGCCCGCCGATCGCCTCGCCGAGACGCACTACGGGGGAACGGCCTTCTGTTCGGTCCTTCGCCGGGGAAACGTCCAAGGCTGCCAATTTCATCCCGAAAAATCGGGGCCCACGGGCCTCGCGATCCTCGCCGCATTTTCCTCAGGAGGCCTGACCCCATGAAAAGCGCCGTCGCCAAGAAGAACGCCCATCACGTCGTCGAGAAGTACAAGCTCCCCTTGGAGGTCAAATATTGCGCGCGCTGCGTGGTCTCCAACCAGCGCCCCCGCATTGTTTTCGACGAAAAGGGCGTTTGCGGCGCCTGCCGGTTCGCCGACGTCAAGCGCAGCGTCATCGATTGGAAGGACCGCGAGGCCCAACTGCGCGCCCTGCTCGACGAGCACCGCTCCAAGGACGGCTCCTACGACGTCATCGTCCCCTGCAGCGGGGGCAAGGATTCCGCCTTCGTCGCCCACCAGTTGAAATACGAATACGGCATGCACCCCCTGACCGTCACCTGGTCTCCTCACCTTTACTCGGACATCGGCTGGAAGAACTTCCAGGCCTTCATCCACGACGGGGGCTTCGACAACGTCCTGGGCACCCCGAACGGGAAGGTTCACCGGGTCATGACCCGCCTGGCCTTCGAGCACCTGGGCGATCCCTTCCAACCGTTCATTTACGGACAAAAGGGCTTTCCCATGCGGATGGCCATCCAGCACGGCGTGTCCCTGGTGATGTACGGCGAGGACGGCGAGGTCGAGTACGGAGGGGATTCCAAGGCCGCGGGGCGCGCCGGCCACGACGCCTCCGGAGACCTCATCAAGCATTATTTCTCCGGGGTCGGCCCCCTGGAGTGGGTCAAATACGGGGTCAAGCGGGAGGATCTCTTCCCCTACCTGCCGCCCGCGCAAGAGGACGCCCAGAAGGCCAAGCTCCAAATCCGCTTCCTGGGTTATTACAAGAAGTGGATCCCGCAGGAAAATTACTACTACGCCGCCAAGCATACGGGCTTCCAGGCCAATCCGGACGGGCGCTCCGAGGGAACCTATTCCAAATACGCGAGCCTCGACGACCGCATCGACGGCTTCCACTATTACCTCTCCTACATCAAATTCGGCCTGGGGCGGGCGACCTCGGACGCCGCCCACGAGATCCGGGACGGCCACATCAACCGGGAGGAAGGGGTGGCGCTGGTGCGCCGCTACGACGGAGAGTTCCCCTCCAAACATTTCCGGGAATTCCTGGAATACACCGACCTCTCGGAAACCCGGTTCTGGGAGATCGTCGACGGGTTCCGCCCCCCGCACCTTTGGGAAGCCAAGGGCGGCCAATGGAGGCTTCTCCATCAAGTCTCCTAGGATCCTGGCCTTCATCCCCGCGCGCGGCGGCTCCAAGGGGCTCCCCGGCAAGAACATCCGCCCCCTGGGGGGCATCCCCCTGCTCGGCCACGCCATTCTGGGGGCCCGGGAAGCCGGAGTTTTCGACAGGATCTGGGTTTCCACCGATTCCCCGGGAATCGCGCGCGTCGCTTCGGAATTCGGAGTCCCCGTTCCCTGGCTGCGCCCGCCGGAGCTCTCCCAGGACCGCTCCGACGTGGCCGACGCGTTGGCCCATCTTCTCAAGCGCCTGGCCGAGGACGAGGCCTACCGGCCGGACGCCGTCATGATTCTCCAAGCCACCTCCCCGTTCCGAACCCCGGAAACGATCCGGACCGCCGTCGAACTGTTCGAACGGCACGGCGGCGACCGGATCGTTTCCGTGGCGCCCGCCCGCTCCCACCCCCACTGGTGCTACCGGGTCGACCCGGACTCCGGGCTCCTCTCCCCCTTTTTGGACCGGGAACTCCCGCCGAGCCGCCAACAGCTTCCCCCCGCCTACTGCATGGACGGCTCCATCTACCTATTCTCCGTGGACTCCTTCCTCAAGACCGGGAAAATCAACGATCCCCGGAGCCGCGCCCTGGTTGTCGAGCCCGAGGAAGCCGTCGACATCGACGACTCCCTGGATTGGCTTGTGGCCGAATCCCTCTGGGCCCGGCGCCAAGCGCCGCCATCGGACCCGGCCGCCGTTTTCATCATCGCGGAAGCCGGGGTCAACCACAACGGTGACCTGGAACGCGCCGCCGAGCTCGTGCGCGCCGCCAAGCGCGCGGGGGCCGACGCGGTCAAATTCCAGACCTTCACCGCGGAAAAGCTCGTCTCCCGAAAGGCGGCCAAGGCCCCCTACCAGGAAAAGACCGCTCCGGGCGCCGAGGATCAATTGGCCCTGATCCGCCCGCTTCAGCTCTCCGAGGCCGACCACCGAGAGCTCCAGAAAGTCGCCCGCGAGGAGGGCATCGTATTCTTGTCCACGCCCTTCGATGAGGACGCCGCCGATCTCCTGGAGAAGCTGGACATCCCGATCTTCAAGCTCCCCTCCGGCGAGATCACCAACAAGCGCCTGCTCCGGCACGTGGCGCGCAAGGGGCGCCCGATGATCCTTTCGACGGGCCTGAGCACCCTGGAAGAGGTCGCCCGGGCGGTGGGTTGGATTCGCGCGGTCTCCCAAGCCCCCCTCACCTTGCTTCATTGCGTGACCGAATATCCCGCCCCGCCCGAGCAGTCCAACCTGCGCTCGCTGGAGACCATGCGGCGGGCGTTCGGGCTCCCCGTCGGCTGGTCGGACCACACTCCCGGCGTCGAGACCGCGATCGCCGCCGCCGCCCTGGGCGCCGCCGTGGTCGAAAAGCATCTCACGCTCGATCGAACCCTTCCCGGGCCCGATCACAAGGCCTCCCTGGAGCCCGGGGATTTCGCCGCCATGGTCCGGGGCATCCGGCTGACGACCGCGGCGCTGGGGGACGGAATCAAGCGGCCCGCCCCGTGCGAGGAACCCAACCGCGCCGCCGCCAGGCGCAGCCTCGTCGCCGCGCGGGCGCTCGAGGCGGGCCACGTCTTGTCCGAGGACGACCTCCAGGTCAAACGCCCGGGAAGCGGGATCGCCCCCTTTCAAGCCGAGGAGATTCTCGGGCGCAAGCTCAAGCGCGCCGTCTCCGAGGACGAGGTTTTGACCTGGGAGGCCCTGGCGTGACCCCTTTTCGCCTGGCCGTCATGACCGCCACCCGCGCCGAGTACGGGCACATGCGGGGGATCATCCGCCGCGCCCACGAAGACCCGGCCGTGCGCCTCCAACTCGTGGTCGCGGGGATGCACCTGGACCCGGCCTTCGGCCGCACCGCCTCGGAAATCGAGGCCGACGGGATTCCGGTTTCCGCCCGCGTCCCCCTGCCGCTCTCGGGCGACTCGGAACTGTCCGTCGCCCGGGCCATCGGGGCCGGAACCCCGCGATTCGCCGCGGCGTTCGCGCGCCTGCGGCCCCACGCCCTCCTGGTCCTGGGAGACCGTTACGAACTCCTGGCCGCGGTCCCCGCCGCCGCCGCCCTGGGCATCCCGGTGGCGCATCTTCACGGGGGCGAAGCCACCGAGGGCGTGATGGACGAGTTGGTCCGCCACGCCGTGACCAAGATGTCCCACCTGCACTTCACGGCGGCCGAGCCCTACCGGCGCCGGGTCATTCAAATGGGTGAGCACCCCTCCCGCGTGCTCAATGTGGGGGCCCCCGGCCTGGAGGCGCTCCGGCTCCTGAAAAAGATGACCCGCGCGGAACTGGAGGCCGACCTGGGATTTTCCCTGGTCGGGAAATTCGCCCTGGTCACCTACCACCCCGAGACGCCGCGGGCCGCGGCCGCGGAAACCGCGGCCATCTTCCGGGCCCTGCGCTCGGCGGGCATCCGAGCCGTCGCCACCTACGCCAACGCCGACGCGGGCGGCCGGGCCGTCAACGCCTTCCTGCGCGCCGAGACCCGCCGCCGCCCCGGGGCGGTCTTGGCCGTGCCCTCCCTGGGCCAGCGGCGCTACCTGAGCCTGATGGCCCTTTGCGGCGCCGTGGTCGGAAACTCCTCCAGCGGCCTGCTGGAGGCGCCCGTGCTCCGCGCGCCCACGGTCAATGTCGGCGGCCGGCAGGCCGGCCGCCTGCGCGCCCCCTCGGTGATCGATTGCCGGCCCGAGACCGGCTCCGTCCTGCGCGCCCTGCGCCTGGCGTTCTCCGCGGCCTTCGTCCGGACCCGGTGCCGGGGCGTTTCGCCGTACGGCGGGGGAGCGGTGTCGGCCCGCGTGCTCCAAGCCCTCAAAGCCCTGCCGCGCGAGCCCCGGCCCCTGAGAAAATCTTTTTACGAACTCCCCTGGAGAAAACGCGCATGAACTGCATCATCATCGGAGCCGGGGGGCACGCCCGGGTGGTTTTGGAAAATCTCCGGGGACGGAGGGGGCTGAAGATTCTAGGGTTTACGGATTCAAACAAAGACCTCTGGAAAAGAACAATTTCGGGAATTAAGATCCTCGGCTCCGACGACCGGCTCGCGGCGTGGCGCCCGGGCTCGGTCCGCCTGATCAACGGCCTCGGGGCCGCGGCCGATACGCGGCCGCGGTCGTTGGTCTTCGCCGCCCTCAAAAAGAAGGGGCACGCCTTTCTCACCGTGACCGGACCCACCGCCGTCGTCCCCGCCGATTGGGAGGCCGGAGAAGGCGCGCAAATTCTGACCCGGGCGGTCATCCACCCCGGGACCCGGATCGGCGCCGACGCCGTCGTCAACACCGCGGCCGTCGTCGAGCACGACTGCGTGATCGAAGACCACGCCTTCATCGGGCCGGGCGCCGTCCTTTGCGGGGAAGTCACGATCGGCGCCGGGGCCTTCGTGGGGGCCGGCGCGGTCCTGCTTCCGGGCGTGCGCGTCGGGGCGGACGCCGTCGTCGGGGCGGGGTCCGTCGTGATCCGGGACCTCGGGCCCGGAACGCGATCCGCCGGAAACCCGGCGCGGGGGATTCAATGAGTCAACGGGACGGATTCCTGAACAAATTTCCTCAAATGATCATGGGGCCGAAAGCCACCCTGCGGCAGGCGATGGAGGTCATCACCAGCACCCAGGTCGGGATCGTGCTGGTGACCGACGCGTCCAAGCGCCTGCTCGGCATCGTGGTGGACTCCGACATCCGCCGGGCCCTTCTGCGCGGCGACGGAATGGAGGTCCCCGTCACGCGGGCCATGAATCCCAAGCCGTTCGTGGCCGACTCGCGGCTTCCCCAGCCCGAGCTGGCGGCCTTGTTTCGGGAGCACCGGAAGGCCTACATCCCGTTGGTGGATTCCAAGGGCCGGCTGGTGAGCTTGGCGGGGATGGGCGAGCACATCGCCCCCGTGCCCGCCCACGAGAATTGGGTGGTGGTCATGGCGGGAGGCCAGGGGCGCCGCCTGCGTCCCTTGACCGAGGACACCCCCAAGCCGATGATGAAGGTGGGCGACAAGCCCCTGCTGGAGGTCCTGCTGGAGCGCCTCGTGGCCTCCGGGCTCAAACGCTTCATCTTCACCGTCAATTACCTCGCCCACCGCATCCAGGATCATTTCGGCGACGGCTCCCGCTGGGGCGCGCGGATCGAATACATCGTCGAAAAAAAGGAACTGGGCACGGCCGGGGCCCTGAGCCTCATCGCCAAGAAGTTCGAGGGCTCCTTGATCGTGATGAACGCGGATCTGCTCACCAAGGTCAACTTCCGGGCGCTGCTCAACTACCACCAGGAATCGAGCCACATGGCCACGCTCTGCGTCCGGGAATACGACTTCCAAGTCCCCTACGGCGTCGTCCAGATTCGCGACCAGAAGCTTCACGGAATCGTGGAAAAACCGGTCCACAAATTTTTCGTCAACGCCGGCATCTATGTCCTGGAGCCCCGCGCCCTGGTCCGCCTCAAGAAGGGCGTCTCCCGGGACATGCCGGATCTCCTGGAAGAGCTCCGCCGTTCGAAACCCGGAAGCGTGGGGTGTTTTCCGGTGCAGGAGTACTGGCTGGACATCGGAAAACCCGAGGACTATCGCCAGGCCATCAAGGACTATGAGAGCGAATTCTAAAAAACCGCCCAAACGCCTCGGCCTGCACGAGCCCCTTTTCGAGGGCAACGAATGGCGCTATCTCAAGGAATGCGTGGACACCGCCTGGGTTTCCTCGGCGGGCGCCTTCGTCACTCGTTTCGAGGAGGCGGTGGCCGCACGGACCGGCACGCGCCACGCCGTCGCCCTGGTCAACGGCACCGCGGCTCTCCACCTGGCGCTGGAGGGCGCCGGCGTGCGGCGGGGCGACGAGGTCCTGGTCCCCTCGCTGACCTTCATCGCGACGGCTAACGCCGCCGTTTACTTGGGGGCCCGGCCCCGCTTCGTCGATTCGGAGGAAGGCACTCTGGGGATGGATCCCGAGGCCTTGGAAGAATATCTTAGAAACGGAACAACCACGGCATATGGGAAAAGAATGGACAAGGGCACCCGCCGAAGAATCGGCGGGTGCGTGCCTATGCACACCCTGGGCCACCCGGCCCAAATCGACCGGATCTGCGAGCTGGGCCGGCGCTACGGAATTCCGGTCATCGAGGACGCCGCGGAAAGCCTGGGCTCCTCTTATAAAGGAAAACCGATGGGCTCCTGGGGCCTGGCCGGCGTCCTGAGCTTCAACGGCAACAAAATCCTGACCTCGGGCGGCGGCGGGATGGGCGTGACCGACGACGCCCGCCTGGCGGCCCGCGTCCGCCACCTCTCCACCCAGGCCAAGTCGGACCCCGACGCCTACCGCCACGACGCGGTCGGCTACAACTACCGCCTTCCCAACATCAACGCGGCCCTGGGCCTGGCCCAACTGGAGCGCCTGGACCGTCTGCTGGAGCGCAAGCGGCGGATCGCCGAGTGGTACCGGGAGGAGCTCAAGGCGGTCGGCGACGCCCGCCTGATCTGGGAACCCTCCGGGGCGCGCAGCAATTTTTGGCTCAACACCGTCCGTCTGCCCCCGGTCCGTGCGCGAAGAGCCCTGCTTCGGCTGGCCCAGGACAACATCGAGGCCCGTCCCCTTTGGACCCCCTGCCACCGGCAGTCGATTTTTCGCCCGATTTTGACCGCCGGTCCATTGACGACGGCCGACCGCCTTTGGAGAGAGTCCGTCAGCCTTCCCTCCAGCGCCGGCCTGACGCGGGCCGAGGTTCGGCGGGTGGTCCGGGGATTGGCTTTGGAGGCCCATCCATGAAAAACTCTCTTGGAAAATTGATCACCGCCTCTTATCGCTTGAGAGGCAAGCTCGCCAAGGCGCTGCACCGGGGTCCCATCGCCCCCGACCGGCGGGCCCACGAACTCCAAAAAGAGGGAGTCCTCCTCCTGAAAGGCCTGCTCACGCCCGCCGACCTCCAGATGATCCTGGCCATCAACCGGGACCGGTTCGACCGAGCCCACGCCCAGGATCTGCTTTACAGCCCCGACGGGGTGAAGCTGGTGGAAGCCGCCTCGGTGAGCGACGCGGAATTTTCCCGCTACCACCTTCTCCACATCAAGCATTACCATCGCAAACTGGACGTCTACCGCCTGATCGACCCCCTGATCCACCCCATCCTCAAAGCCTATTACCGCTCCCACTACTATTACCGGGACCTGGCCTGCTACCGCCGCCAACCGGCCGCCCAGTCCCACCCGGTCTCCCAAGGGTGGCGCCGGGACAACTTTCCCCCCGGGTGCCTCAAGGTCATGGTCTATCTCACCGATGTGACCTCGGAATCCTCGGGGCCCCTGGTCTACGCGCGGGGCACGCATGCCGCCTTCCGCCCGGAATTGGGCGGCGCCGGTCACCGCATCCCTCGGGAAGAGGTCGAAGGCAAGCATGAGCTGACCCCCTGCCTGGGCCCGCGGGGCACGGTGATCCTCTACGACAACAACGGAGTCCACCGCGCCTCCCAGCCGGCCGCCGGCCACGGGGAGGCGATCAACGCCACCATCCTCCCGTGCATCCGACGGACCCGTCCCCGCGTCCGGGGGCTGGATCTTCGTTCCGAGAAAAGCTTTTGGAAAAAGTTCACCCGCTGACTCCCTCCCGGGAGGCAATCCTGCAGATCATCCGGGCCTGCGGCCTGGCCGAGGGCCGGGTTCCCGCGCTGTTGGCGGTCTATTACCTCCTGACCCCGGCCGCGGCTTTGGCCGATGGCCTCTCCTGGCTGCTCCTCTTGCGGGTCTTCAGCTTTTCCGCCACGGCCGTGGCCGAGGATCCGTCCGCCCTGGCCCTCGAAAGGCTCCTCTCGGGGGCAGGCCTTCCCTCGGCGCCGGGCGCGATGCTCCTGGCGGCCGCCGCCCTCTTCATCCTCAAGGGAGCCCTCACGGTGGCCGTCTCCAGCCTGGAATACATTCTACAGGCGGATTGCCGGCGCAAAGTCCAGGAACGCTGCTTTGAGCGGATTCTCTTCGGACGCTGGGACGCGCTCCAACATGTTCCCGTGGGCCGCTGGGTCGGGGCGTTGACCGAGGAGGCCTCCACCTTCTCCAAATACCTTCTCTCCTATGTGCGGGCCGCCTATGCCGCGGTCACCTTCCTCCTCCTGGGCGCGATGGCGTTCTGGGTGGCGCCCAAGCTGGCCGTCCTCGCCGGGGCGGCCGGGATTCCGGCCTGGGCGGCGCTCCGCTACTTGTACGCCAAGCAGACCGACCTCTCCGGCCGGCAGGCGCGCGAGCGCCAGGGCCTGGCCGCCGACATCACCGAACGATTGACGGGCCTTTTCCAAATCAAGGCCGCGCGGGAGGCCCCGGCGCATCTGAAGGCCGGCATGCGCCGCCAGGGCGAACTCACGCGCCTGGAGGTCGTCCTGGGCTACTTCGGGGGCGCCATCATCGCCTTCAACACCTTCATGATCGCGGCGTTCCTGCTCCTTTTCTGGTTTTGGAGCCGGAGCCATGCCTCCCCGGCCGCCGGCCTGGGGCTTATGGGAAGCGTCGGCATCCTGGGGTTCCGCGCCGTGGGCCAGCTCAACCAACTCATCGCCTCGGTCGGCAATCTTTCCCGCCTCGTCGGCTGCGTCGAGCCCGTCCGCCGTTTGGCCGTGATCGTGGGAGAGACGCAAAAAGCTCCCCTTCCGGAACCGCTCTCCGGCGTGCGCCTGGCGGGGGTCTCCTACTCCTTCGGGGGAAACCGCGTCCTGGACGGGCTCAACGTCTCGATCTCTCCTGGGAAACTCTTCCTGATCATGGGGCCCTCCGGGGCGGGCAAAACCACGATGGCCAACCTCATCGCCGGGCTTTACGACGCCGCCGCGGGAGAAATCCTCTACGAGGGACCCTCCGGGAAAACCTACCCCGCCGCGCGCCACCGCCCCCGCATCGGCTACGTCACGCAGGACGTCCATCTCTTCCGCGGGAGCGTCCGCGACAACCTGGACCCGGAACACAAGCTCCCGGACGAGCAGCTCTGGCGCTGCGTCCGGGACTCCGGCGCCGGACCTTTCGTAGAACGCCTCGGAGGCCTCGACGCGGAGATCGCGGAAGCGGGACGATCCCTTTCCGGAGGCGAGCGCCGCCGCGTCGCGATCGCGCGGGCCCTGGCCCAGGACGCCGATGGCCTGATCCTCGACGAGGTGACCAACGGCCTCGACCAAATAAACCGCCAGGCGCTGTTGGAGACCATCGGCAAGCTGTCCCAAAAAATCCTCATCGTCGCCATCACCCACGATCGGGCGGCCTTCGACGGCGCGGAGTCCACCGTCTTCACCCTTCGGAAAGGCTGATGGATCTTTACATCGCCCGGGACCGCGCCGCGGCCCTGGCCTGGTCGCGCGCGGGCGGCAAGGCGCGTTTTTTTTGCCTCAACTGGGAGCCCTGGACCGCCCTGGCGGCCCAGGGGCTCCCCGCGGAGATTTGGGAGGACCGCCTCACCCCCGAGCTGGATCGGGCTCTATTGGACAAGACCATTTCCTTGGCCGATTCCTGGCATGTCCACGACGGAAAGGATTTCACCCTCTTCGAGGGCCTTTCCCTGGGGAAGGCCGCCCGCTGGCTGGCGTGGACGGTGGCTCTGCGGGCGGCGTACAAATTCGCCGCGGGCCTCAAGCTGGCGCTGGACCGCGAACGCCCCTCCGTGGTCCATTGCGAGACCGGGGTTCCCCGGATTTACCGCGACGCCCTGGAGGCGGTTCGAAAAAAACGCGGCGACTTCCGCGTCGAGCCGGTGGCCGCCCCGGAACCGGGGCCCGGGGATTGCGCCGGGGTCGACGCCTTCCGCTGGTCCCCGCCCCCGCTGACCCTGCCCGCCGGCAAACGCTGGGCCTGCGCGGCCCACAACGCCCTGGCCGGGGTTTCTTCGGCTCTGCTCGGCGGGAGCGAGCGCCCGGCGGTTCTGGTCTCCTCATATCACTCCCTGGAGCCCCTCCTAGAGCTTTCGAGCCGGCCGGGGCACCCGCTCCGCTACCAATTCGCCGACATCCCCCCCAAGCGCCTGGCGCCCGGGTTGGCCCGCGCCGGAGCCAGGATCGTCCTGGAAGCCCATACCCCTCCCCGGTGGTCCGCCGGGGAGGAGGCGAATCTGCGGGAAATGGAACGCGCCTGGGAATCGGCCCAGGCGGATCCGGAGTACCGGACCCGTTTTGATTGGGAGGGCCTGCCGCTTTGGCCCGCGATCGGCCCGCGGCTCCAGGAGCTGGCCGCCTCTCTTTTGCGCCCCCTCGCCTGGGCCGCGCGCGGCCTGGCGTCCTCCTGGCGCCGGGACCCTCCCAGCCTGGTCCTGGTTCCTTCCGACGGCCCGCCGCTCCAGCACCTATTGACGGATTTGGCGCGCTTGCATCGGGTGCCCTCGGTCCTCCTGTGCCACGGCCTGCCCGCGTCCTACGCCTTTCCCTTGGAGAACCAGAATCCCTCCCACCTCCTCGTCTGGGGCCAGGGAGAGGCCGCGGGTTTCGAAGGGGCCGGCGGCGGCCGCGACCGAAACTGCGTGGTCATCGGCAATCCCTGGTTCGACCGTTACGCCGGACCGACGGCCCCCCCCGCGCCGCAAACCCCGATCCGGAAAATTCTGGTTCTAACCCATCCCGTGGTTTTCTTGAATTTCCTGGCCGCCGAGGCCGATCCGGAACGCCAGACCGCCGCGATTCTCGGAGAACTCGCCGCCCATCCGGATTTCCAAATCACCGTCAAGCTCCATCCCGCCGAGTCCCTGTCGTACTACCGCCGCTGCTTTTCCGGCCGCTTCCCCGGGGTCCGCTTCATCCTGGACGCCCCCATGCGGGACTGCATCGAGGACTGCGACCTCATGATCGGCTCGTTCTCGACGGCGCTCCTGGAGGCCATGATCCTGGACACGCTGATCCTGTGCGCGAACATGACCCGGAGCGAATTCGTCCCTCCCTTTGACGGGACCTGGGGCCTGCCCGCCCTGCGCTCGGCGCAGGCCCTCCGCTCCTCCCTCACCCGCCTGCGCGCCGACCCGGCGGGTTTCCGCGAGGAAACCCTCTCCGCCTATCCCAAAATTTTGAAGGCCTTCGCCGGGCCCTTGGACGGCCGCGCCGCGCTCAAAGTGGCCGAGGGCCTGGCCAAGCTCGCGTCCCGATCATGACCCGCCCCCCCGCCCTCCCCCTCACGGACCCCGCTTTTTGGGATCAATTCTGGGGCTCGGTGCGCCTGCCGGCCCTGCCGGATTCCTCCCGGCGCTACGAGCGCTGCTTCATCGAATTCTTCGACGAGCACTTGCCCAGGGCCGAAGGCGCGCGGGCCTTCGAGGCCGGCTGCGCGCCCGGCCTCTGGCTGGCGCACCTGGCCCGGCGCTTCGGCTACGCCCCCTCCGGCTGCGACACCTCTCCCCGGGGCGTCGCGCTGACCCGCGAGAATTTCAAGCTCCTGGGACTGGCCGGGGAAATCGCGGAATGCGACCTGCTTTCCTACCAACCCGAGCGCCCGTTCGACCTGGTCCTGTCCTTCGGCTTCATCGAACATTTTTCCGATCCCGCCCCGATTTTGGCCAAGCACCTGGAGCTTCTGAAACCCGGCGGACTGCTCGTGCTGGAAGTCCCCAACCTCACGGGGCTCAACGCCTGGCTGCAAACCCCCGAATTTCTGGCGGCCCACAACCCGGAGGTGATGCGCCGGGATTTCCTGGCGGCTTTCGCCCAAAGGAGCGGCCTGGAAACGATCTTTCTGGATTACTTCGGGGGATTTGAGCCCGACAACCTCGGGCCGCCCCGGACCGCGCTTGCGCGCCGCGCCGCGCTGAAAATTCTCCGGCAGGTCCGCAAACTCCCGGGAACGGGAAAGCTGAACTCCGCCCTCTGGAGCGGCTTCATCCTGGGCCTGTTCCGCAAGAAATCATGAATCCCCGCCCCCGCGCCGTCATCTATTCGGATTGCCCGGTCTTCG
This sequence comes from uncultured Elusimicrobia bacterium, assembly GCA_964358485.1. Taxonomy (GTDB): domain Bacteria; phylum Elusimicrobiota; class Elusimicrobia; order UBA1565; family UBA9628; genus CAYHPY01. The sequence goes on along the minus strand of CAYHPY010000002.1, from coordinate 164,567 downwards.
GGGGCGCCGACAACCTGCTCGTGCATCTGCTCGGAGAGAGCCCGCTGTCCCGCGACTACGAGCTGGCGTTCGTCTACCGGAACAACCCGAACTTCGCCGAGGGCGTGCGCCGCAAGATCAAGACCTCGGCCCCCGTCTCCTGGGTAAGCTTCCCGGACAGATTGGAATGGATCGAGGCGATGGAAAAAAGGGTGCGGGGAAGATTTCTCAGGAAATCGATCAAAATCTTCTTCAGATTGATCGAATATCCCCTTTTTCTCTACGAACTCCTGGCCTTAAGGGCCGAGTTCGCGGCCTACCGGCCGCAGTTGGTCCACATCAACAACGGCGGCTATCCCGGAGCGCTCGGCTGCCGGGCGGCGGCCTTGGCGGCGCGCCTGGCCGGCGCCAAACGCGTGGTCTTCAACGTCAATTCCACGGCCCTCAGGGCCCGGCTTCCCTGGGAACTTCCCGACCTCGCCATCGACCGGGCCGTCATCGCCTGCTCCGACGCGTTCGTCACCGCCTCGGCCTCCGCCGGCCGCGCCCTGGAGCGCCGCGGATTTCCCGGGGGCCTCATCCGGCAGATTCCCAACGCCATCCGCCTGCCCCCCTCCCTGCGCCCCCCCGCCGACATCCGCCGCGAGCTCGGCCTGGCGCCCGGGGACGTGGTCCTGGCGATGATCGCCTTCTTCGAGTCCCTCAAAGGGCACCGGGTCCTCCTGGAGGCCCTGCGCCTCCTGGCCGCCCGGCGGCCGGGGGGGCTGGCCGGGGTCCAGGTTCTTTTCATCGGGGAGGGCTCCGAGCGGGAGGCCCGGCGGCGGGACGCCGAAAAATCGGGTCTGTCCGGGCACACCCGCTTTCTCGGCTACCGGACCGACGCCCTCGACATTCTCAACGCCTGCGACGCGCTTCTCCTGCCGTCCGTCTCCGCGGAGGACATGCCCTATTCGATCCTGGAAGCCATGGCCCTGTCCAAACCCGTCATCGCCTCCAGCCTCTCGGGGATTCCCGAAACGGTGGAAGCCGGACTCACCGGACTTCTGGTCCCGCCCGGCGACGCGGAAGGGCTGTCCCGGGCCTTGGGCCAACTCATCGACGACCCCGCCCTGCGGCGGGACATGGGCCGGGAAGGACGAGTCCGGTTTTTGGAACAATTCGAGGCCTCCCGGGCCTGCGAACGCTACCGGGGCCTTTATCGGGAGCTGCTCTCATGAAACGGAAAGCCAAAACGGTTTTGATCACCGGAGGCACGGGCTTGCTCGGCAAGGGCATGGAGGAAACCGCGCCCGCGGGCTGGAACATCCTCAGCCTCCACCAGCGCGCTTATGTCGTGGAAGATACGCGGGCCGAACACCTGATCCTCGACATCCGCGAAAAGAAGGCCGTGGACCGCCTGTTCGAGAAGCGGACCTTCGACTGCGTGGTGCACGCCGCCGGCATCGCCAGCGTGGACTACGTGGAGCGCCACTACGCCGAGAGCCTGGAGTCCAACATCGTCGGCACCCTCAACGTCTCCAGCGCCTGCCGCCGCGCGGGCGTGCCCATGATCTACGTCTCCACCAACGCGGTCTTCGACGGGCGGCGCGCCCCCTACGGGGAAACCGACCCGGTCGGGCCGGTCAACAAATACGGGCGCCTGAAGGTCGAGTGCGAGCGCCTGGTGGCCGAAACCCTGGAGCGCTTCACCATCGTCCGGCCCATTCTCATGTACGGCTGGAACCACATGGTCACGCGGCCCAACACCGCCACCTGGATCTACGACAAGCTCATCCGCGGCGAGCGGATCAAGCTGGTGACCGACGTGCGGGAAAACCCCCTCTACAACCTCCAATGCGGCCGCGCCCTGTGGTCCGCCGTCCGCAAGGAGCCGGGCGGCGTCATCCACCTGGCCGGAAAAACGGCCGTCAACCGCCATCAGTTCGCCTTGACCTTGGCCAAGGTCTTCGGCCTGGACGCCTCCCTCATCGAGCCCGTCACCGGGGCGGCCTTCCCCGACATCGCCCCGCGTCCTCCCGACACCACCTTGCGGACCCGCCGGATGGAAGGGGAACTGGGCGTGCCCGCCATGAGCCTGGAGGAAGGGCTCAAGAGCATGAAAGCGTCCATGAAGGTCCGGGCTTGAGCAAGGTCTCGGTCGTCATTCCGGCTTGGAATGCGGAAGCCTTCATTCACAAAACGCTGGAGTCCGTGAAAAAGCAAACGTATACGGATTACGAAATAATTGTCGTCGACGACGGATCCGGGGACGAAACGGAAAAGGAAGTGAGGAATTTCCTGGCGGCCGAGTCAGTGAACGGAAAGTGCATCCGCCAGGAAAATAAAAAAATCGCCGGCGCCCGCAACACCGGCATGCGCGCCGCCCAAGGTGAGTTTATCGCCCTGCTCGATCACGACGACTTGTGGTACCCGGACAAGCTGGAAAAGGTCATGGCTGAATTCGAGGACCATCCCGAGGTCGACCTGATCGGCCACCACATCAATATGACCAAGGACGGGAAGCTGGTGGCCACCATCCGCAAAGGACCGGCTTCCCCTCGGATGTACGAGCGCCTGCTTTTGGTGGGCAACGCCCTGGCGCCCTCGGCGACGGTTTTTCGCAAGGACAAGGCCCTGGCCATCGGGGGCTTTCGCGAGAACCCGGAGTTCAACACCGTCGAGGATTACGACTTCTGGATGCGGATGAGCCGGGTTTCCAAGTTCCGCTTCATCGACGAGGTTTTGGCCGAATACCCGGTGGTGGCTCGTTCGGCCTCCAGCCGGGTGGAGTATCACCACAACAACCTGGAGGCGCTCCTGCGGGACCATTTCCGGGAATATTTCGGGGAGCGCCCCGGCTTGGCCGCGCGCCTTTTGATGCGTCGGAGGCTGGCCGCGGTCTACCGGTCGGCGGTGGGACAGCTATTGGAGTCCGGGGAAGATCCTGAAAAACTCAGGAACTATGTCCATCGAATGCTTTTGGAGTTTCCGCTGGACCCGAAGAATCTAGTTCGGGCCCTCCAGTGGGCATTCAGGTAAAGGGCCCGAAGGCTACTCGTCGCCCGTTTCGGATTCCGCCGGAACCTCAAGCAACAGGCGATAGCGCCCGCTCAGGGGAATGTCCCCCTCGATTCCCACCTTCCCGCGCCGGCGTTCAAAATTTAGCTTTCCCAAAGGTTGCGGGGGTTCTTTTAAGGAGAGGGCCACGGAAAAATCCCGATTGGGGCCGAAAAAGGCGTTGCCGCCCAGCTCGAACCAGCCGTCGGCGTCGGTCGTCGCGGCGGCCGTGCTCCGAAAGACCCGGTGCCCCGGATCATCATCGATGGTTTTTCGGAAGCCCGCCGTCTCCGATACTATTTCGACGCCGGCCGCCGGGGAGCCCGTTTCCCCGACGATCCGAGCCCGGAGCTGATACCGCACGAAATGACGGCGGCGGAATGGGCTGGCCACCAGGTCCAACGGCACCGCGAGGACGGCGACCGGGGCGGTCAGGGCCAGCCCCGCCAGACCCATGGAAAAACCCTGAGCCCCGCCGGACTTCATGGTGTGGACGCTGAAGCGCGCCATGTCCGCCCCGGCGCGGACGGCCTCCCAGGCGAACGGGCGGCGGATTTTCCCGGTGGGCTCGATCTTGAGCCAGGAGCCGGTCTCGGCGGCGGGGATTGGGGGGCAAAACAGGAGGAAGGCCGCTGAAAAAATCGCGGAGCGCCGGGACATAAATCAAGTTTACCACAAAGCGGTTGTCCGCGCTCAACCCCCGCCCCGGCACGATTGCTATAATGGCCGCACCATGACCCTCTGGCTGGCCCAACTCCTTTTGACCGCCGCCTGGTCGGCCGATCTATCCACGGCCCCGGCCCTCTCCCTGCCCCAGGCGGTGCGGGAGGCGCTGGCAGGCTCCCCGGAGCTCAAAAGGGCCCGGGTCGTGCTGGCCGACGCGGGCATCGAGGAGCCGTTGATCCTGGCCAACCTCGATCCGAAATTCGAAGCGTCCTACACCTCGGCCAACGACCGCCTGCCCCGCGCCTCTCCCGTCTTCCATGGTTCATACGCTCACGCCGAGAACTGGCGGACGGCGATTTCCCAGAACACTTTGCTCGGAACCCAAGCCTCGCTGGCCTGGCGCAACGAGCGGGTCCGCAGCCCCTCGGCGTTCCGGGTCCTGGATCCCAGTGTGGATTCGCGCATGTCGCTGGAATTGCGCCAGCCCCTGCTCCGGTACTTCTGGGGACGGCCGGACATCGCGCGGCGGCGGCGCGCCCGCGCGGGGGAACGCGCGGCCTTGGAAAGCGTCCGCCACGCGGCCGGAGAATTGGCGGCGGGCGCGGCCCGGGCGTACCTGGAGCTCGACCATGCCCGCAGAACTCTGGCGATCCGGGAGGAGGCCGTCGTGGACGCGCGCCTGCTGAAAAAACGGAATGAAGAAAAGCGGCGCTACGGAATCGTGGAACCGTCCGATCTGCTCCAGGCCGAGGCGTCCCTGGAGGCCGCCGAAACCGAGCTCGAGGTGGGCCGGATGCAGGAACAGCAGGCCGAGCGGGGCCTGCTCTCGGCCCTCCACCGCCTGGACGAGAATCCCGCCCCGCCCCTGAACGGACCCTCCGGCGCCCCCGCGGCTCCCGAGGAGCGCGCCGCCGACCGCGTCCGCCGCGCCTTGCTCGAGCGGGCGGACCTGCGTTCGGCCCGCGCGCGGGCGGAACGGGCCGAGTGGTCCGAGCGCATGGAACGCCTGGACAACCTGCCGGATTTGTCGGTGAACGCCACCTACGGCTTCGGGGGCCTGGGGACGCGCTACTCGGACGCCTGGGGCGATCTCGACAGCCTGGACCACGCCGAGAAGGCGGCGGGGATGAGCCTCTCGATCCCGTTTGGATTTAAAAAAGAGCGCCTGATCCGGCGGCGCGCCGAGCTGGCCGCGGAGTCGGCCCTGCTCGAGGTCCAGAAACTCGAGGAGTCGATCCATAAGGAAGTCCGGGACGCGGGCCTGCTCCTGGAACTGGCCCGCAAGCGGGAGGCCGCGGGGCGCCGGCTGGCGGCGCTGGAAGCCCGCAAACTGGCCGCCGCGGAAGAAGATTTCAAACGCGGGCGGACGACGACGGACCTGCTCGTGCGCTTCCAGGCTGACCTGCGCCGCGCCCAAGCGGCCCTTTTGAGAGCGGAGATCGACGCCGCCCAGGCCGCGGTTGAGCTGGCCCGGGCCTCGGGGACCTTGCTGTCCTCCCTGGGCTTTCTGGGAGAAGCCTGGTGATCGAGTTTTTCCTCTCCCGCCGGGTCCTGACCAACCTCATCACTTTGTTCGTGGTCTTCGTGGGCGGCTGGCATTTCGTGACCGTGCGCCGGGAGGCCTTCCCGGATTTTACCTTCGACATCGTCACCATCCAGACCGCCTACCCCGGGGCCTCGCCCGAGGAAGTGCAGAGCCTGGTGACCAAGAAGATCGAGGACGAACTTCGCGGCATCACGGGCTTGGACAAAGTGGAGTCCTTCTCCATCGAAAACCGCTCTTTGGTGGTCCTGCGCCTGGACGAGGACTTGTCGGACCGGGAGGTCAGCCGGGCCGTCGACGACGTGCGCCAGGCGGTCAGCCGGGTGCGGGAGCTTCCGGAACGGGCCGACAAGCCCCTGGTGACCGAAATGACCTCGGCCCGGCCGCTGATCACCATGTCCTTGGCCGGCGGAACCGACGAGGCGCGCGATCACTTCGCCGACGAGATGAAGGACGTGATCGAGGAGATTTCCGGCGTCTCCAAGGTGGAACTGGAGGGAGACCGGGAGCGGGAAATCTGGATCGAGGCCGACCGCGACAAGCTGGAGCGCTCCCGCGTGACCCTCGGGGAAATCGCCGAATCGGTCCGCCGGCGCAACGTGGACGCCTCCGCCGGGGCCGTGGAGATGGGCGGCCCCGAGGTTTGGGTCCGGGCCGTGGGAAAAATCGAGACCGCGACGGACGTGTCCAAGATCATCGTGCGCGGCAACGACGCCCGGTCCTACATCCGCGTGGCCGACCTGGCGAAAGTCACCGAGCGCTTCGAGGACAAACGCCTGATCAGCCGGGCGGGCGGGGCCGACGCGATCCACCTGAAGGTCTCCAAGCTCAAGTCGGGCGACACCATCAAGCTGGCCGACGCGGTGCGCAAGGCCGCGGCCGTGGCCGAACCCCGGGCGCGCGCCCTGGGAATTCGCTTGGTGCTTTCCGACGACTGGTCCTTCTTCATTAAGCGCCGTCTCAAGGTCATGACCAACAACCTCCTCCAGGGAGGCGTGCTCATCCTGGGAGCGCTGTTCTTGTTTTTGGACTGGCGCCTGGCCGTGGTGGCGGCCTGGGGCGTGCCGATTTCCTTCGCGGCGGCCATGCTCTTCGCCCAGCCCTTCGGCCTGACTATCAACCTGCTGAGCCTGATCGCCTTCATCATCGTCCTGGGCATGCTCGATGACGACTCGGTGGTCGTCGCCGAGAACATCTACCGCCACCTGGAAATGGGCAAACCCCCGGAGCAGGCCGCCGTGGATGGGGCCAAGGAAGTGGCCATGCCGGTAATCGGCTCCGTCCTGGTCTCATGCTGCGCCTTCCTGCCCTTCGCCATCATGGAAGGGATCATGGGCAAATTCATGGCCCAGGTCCCGTTGGTCGTGGTCCTGGCCTTCATCGCCAGCGTTTTCGAGGCGTTCTTCATACTCCCCTCCCATGTGATCGACCTCATTCCGCTGGGCAAGCCCGTCTCCGAATCGGCGGACTCCCGGTGGTACCTTTCAGTCGTCGATTTGTACCGCCGGACGGTGAATTGGGTCCTCCACCACCGCGCCAAATTCGGCCTGCTGACCGGGGCCTTCCTCCTGGCCACCGTCGGAGTGGCCTGGCTCCGCCTAAAAGTCGTCATGTTCCCCCCTGGGCTCATCGACCAATTTTTCATTCAGGTGGAAATGCCCCGGGGGACGGGCCTGACCAACACACGCCGCGCCTTTGAGGAAGTCGAAAAGGCGGTCATGGCCCTGCCTTCCACGGAGCTCGAAGCCCTCACGGGAACCATCGGTATGCTGGGCTATGAAGAAACGGTCCGCCTAGGCACCCACCTCGCCCAGGCCCGGGTCTTCCTCACCCCCGAGGAAACCCGCCCCCGAAAAACCAAGGAGATCGAAGCCGCCCTGCGTGAGCGGCTCAAGGCTGTCCCCGGCGCCGAGCGGGTCATTTTCGAGGAAATGAAGGCGGGCCCCCCCACCGGCAAGGCCGTCATGATCCGCATCCGGGGGCGGGACCCCAAGCTCCTGGTCGAGATCGCCGGGCGCATCAAGCGCGAGTTGGGCGCGATGCCCGGCGTGGTGGACATCAAAGACTCCGAGGAAGGCGGCAAGGACCAGCTCCGACTGGTGCTCGACGCCCCGGAGGCGTCATTCGCGGGCATGGACGTGGCCCGGGCCTCCCAGGACCTGGCGCTGGCGGTGGACGGCGGCGAGGTGACCAAGATCCGGCGGCCCGACGAGGAAGTCGTCGTGAAGGTCCGCCTGCAGGAGAGTCAGCGCTCCAAGGCCTCCGACCTCATGGCCCTGGAGGTCCTCAATCCCCAGGGACGGCCGGTGCGCCTCTCCCGGATCGGGCGCTTCGAGAAAGCCCAAGGCCCGCCCTTTCTCCAGCACTACAATTTCCGCCCCGTGGTCACGGTCACCGCCGACGTCAACCTGGCCAAGACCACCTCCCACGAGGTCAACTCGGCCATTCAAAATCGCTTCAAGGACCTGTCCAAGGAGTTCCCGGGCTACGAGCTCATTTTCGGCGGCGAGGAGGAGCAAACCCGCAAGTCCATGCGCTCGCTCTTTCGCGCCTTCGGGATCGCGGTTCTGCTCGACTTCGTGATCCTGGCCACCCTGTTCCGCTCCTACCTCCAGCCCTTCATCATCCTCTTGACCATCCCCATCGGCCTGCTGGGCGTGGTCTACGCACTCATCCTCCACAACATGCCGGCTTCCTTCATGGCGCTCATGGGCGTGGTCGCCATGACCGGCGTCGTGGTCAACAACGCCATCGTCCTGGTCAATTTCATCAACGTCAACCGCGAGGCGGGGATGGACGCCCGCCAAGCCGCCGCCGAGGCCGGCGCCCAGCGCTTCCGCCCCATCTGGGCCTCCTCGATCACCACCCTCCTGGGCCTTTTCCCCACCGCCTACGGCTTCGGCGGCTACGAACCCTTCGTGGCCCCGATGGCCCTGTCCCTGGCCTGGGGCCTGACCATCGCCATGCCCCTGACCCTCTTCCTCATCCCCATGGCCTACGTCCTGGCCGACGACCTCACCTCCTGGATTAAACGGAAAAAATAGGGACACCCCCCATTTTTACCATCAATGGTAAAAATGGGGGGTGTCCCTATTTTTGCCATGCTATGGTAGAATTGGCCGATGAACTGGAAGGGAACGCGCGTCCTGGTCACCGGCGCCGGGGGCTTTATCGGCAGCCATTTGACCGAGGAATTGGCCCGCAAAGGGGCCAAGGTCCGGGCCTTGGTGCGCTACAACTCCCGCGGGCATTGGGGCTTCCTGGAAGACCTGGAACCCGCCCTGGCGCGACGGGTGGACGTTTGGCCCGGCGACGTCACCGACCCGTTCTTTGCCTCCAAGCTTTGCGAAGGCCAGGAAGTGGTGTTCCACTTGGCGGCGCTCATCTCGATTCCCTATTCCTACGCCGCGCCCCAGAGCTTCGCCTCGGTCAACGTCAACGGGACGCTCAACATCCTGGAAGCCTGCCTGCGCCGCAAGGTCAAGAAAGTCGTGCATACCTCCACTTCCGAGGTCTACGGCACGGCCCTTTACACCCCGATCGATGAGAAGCACCCCCTTCAGGGCCAATCCCCCTATTCCGCCTCCAAGATCGGCGCGGACCACCTGGCCGATTCGTTCTTCCGCTCCTTCGAGCTTCCGGTGGCCGTCGCCCGGCCCTTCAACACCTTCGGCCCCCGCCAATCGGCCCGGGCGGTGATCCCGACCATCATCACCCAACTGCTCGAAGGCCGCGAGGAACTGGCCATGGGCTCCTTGACCCCGGTCCGGGATTTCAACTATGTGGCCGACACCGTCGCGGGCTTTCTGGCGATCGCCGCCTCCCCCAAGACCGTCGGCCAGGTCGTCAACATCGGGTCGGGGCGGGGCGTGACCGTCGGGGCCACGGCGCAGGCCATCATGCGCCTGATGGGCCGCAAGGCGGCCTTCCGCCGCGAGGGGCGCCGGATCCGGCCGCCCAAGTCCGAGGTCATGCGCCTGATCTGCGGCAACGGCAAGGCCCGCAAGCTCCTCGGCTGGAAGCCCCGACATTCGCTGGAGGAGGGCCTGGTCCACACCATCTCCTACCTGCAGACGCACCTGCACGACTACAAACCCGGCCGCTACAACATCTGATGCAGGCCGTCATCCTGGCCGGGGGCAAGGGAACGCGCCTCAAACCCTTCACGACCTCCCTGCCCAAGCCCCTGGTGCCGGTGGGCGACTACCCCATCATCGAGATCGTTCTGCGCCAGCTCAAGGCCCACGGCTTTCGGGACGTGATCGTCTCCACCGGCCATCTGGCCGAACTCATCGAGGCCTATTGCGGGGACGGCCGACGCTGGGGGCTCAAGCTCCGCTACGTCCGCGAGGACAAACCCCTCTCCACCGCCGGCGCCCTCAAGATCATCCGCGGCCTCAAGGAGGATTTTCTCACGGTCAACGGGGACCTATTGACGACGCTGGACTTCGGAGCGCTCATGGCCTCCCACCGCCGCTCCGGCGCCTCCGCGACCTTGGGAGTCTGCGAGCGCCGCACAGAGGTCAATTTCGGAGTCGTGCGCTTGGACGACAAGGACCACCTGCAGGCCTATCAGGAGAAACCGTCCTACCGCTACCTGGTGAGCATGGGGATCAACGCCTTCGACCGCCGGGTGCTCAAGCACATCAAGGACGGGGAGGCCCTGGGCATTCCGGATTTGGTTCTAAGAGTCCGATCCGCCGGGGAACTGGTCCAGGGCTACCGGAGCAAGGCCGACTGGCTCGACATCGGCCGACCCGAGGACTACCAGGCCGCCCAGGAGCTCTTCGCCTCTCCCGCCCGCCGGAAACGCTACCTCCGGGAACGGTCCTGATGCGGACCGCGCTGGCGGCCCTATTATTCCTGGGGTTGGCCTCCGCCGCCCGCGCGGCCGAGGAAGAGCATTCGGTCCGGACCGAGGACGGCTGGCGCATCGCTCTCCACCGCTGGGTTCCGGCCGTGCGGCGCTACCGGGAGCCGGTCCTCCTCACCCACGGCTTCATCGAAAATCGCCGCATCTGGGATTTGGACCCAAGCCGCTCCTTGGCCCGGACTTTGGCGGCTGAGGGATTCGACGTCTGGTCCTTTGAATTGCGAGGCAGCGGAGAAAGCCAAGCCCCTCCGGTTTCGGATCTGACCGGCTGGAAATTCTCCATCGACGATTTCATCCGCTTCGACGCTCCGGCCGCCCTCAGAGCCGCTCTGGCCGAGAGCGGTTCGGACCAGGTCCTCATGGTCGGACATAGCCTGGGAGGCCTGATCACCTACGCCACCATGGAAGGCCCCCTGGCGCCCCGCGTGCGCGCGGCGGTGACGCTGGCCGGAGCGGGGACGATGTCGGGGGGGCCGGCCCTCCAAATCGCCTTCAACCGGTTTTTCAAGATTCTGGGAATGACCTTGGGCCCGGCCCTCCCCGCCGACGCCCCCTTTCCTCCGGCCTGGACCCTCCATCGGGCCCTCGGGGAAAACAACCGGGCATGGCGGGAACTGGCCGCACGGCTGGATTCCCCTCTGGGCGAGCCCTTCTGGGCCGAGGGAAACGTGACGCCGGAAATGGTGGAAGAACTCCTGCGGCGCTCCGTGACCGACACATCCATGAACGTCGTCCGCCAGTTTTTACGCTACGCCGCGCAGGGCAAGGTGGATGAAGTGACCGACCGCCTGCCCCTGATCAAGGCCCCGGTCCTGGCCATCGCCGGCGCCCGGGACATGGTCATCCCTCCGCAGGACGTCCGCTTCGTCGCAGGCCGCGCGGGCGCGCGCTACGTTGAGATCCCGAAAGCCGGCCATGAGGATCTATGCTTCGGAGAAACCGCCGTCACCCACGTCTTCCCCCTGGTGGCCGCCTGGCTGGGCGAGCAGGCGACGCCGTGGACTCCTCCCAAAACGATCCCGGTCCCCGAATCGCCGATCCTTGACGGATTGAGAGCCTGGCGGAGTTGGTAGGAGCTACTTCCCGGAATCGCGGACCTGTCCGGTCCCGGTGACGATGAACTTCTCGCAGGTGAGCTCTTCCAGGCCCACCGGGCCCCGCGCGTGGAGCTTCTGGGTGCTGATCCCCATTTCCGCCCCCATGCCGAACTCTCCGCCGTCGGTGAACCGCGTGGAGGCGTTGATGAAGACCGCCCCGGCGTCCACCTCGCGCTGGAACCTCCGGCCGCGCTCCTCGTCGGCGGTCACGATCGCCTCCGCCAGGCCCGTCCCATGGGCGGCGATGTGGGCCACCGCCTCCTCGAAGGATTTGACGACCTTGACCGACAGGATCAGGTCCAAATACTCCTCGTCCCAGTCGGCGGCCGTCGCCGCCTTGATCCCGGGCAGGATTTTCCGGGTCTTCGGACAGCCGCGGAGCTCCACCCCCGCGTCCCGGTAACGGGCGGACAGGGCCGGCAGGAAATCGGCCGCCACGCCCTCATGCACCAACAGGGTCTCCATCGCGTTGCACACTCCGGGCCGCTCGGCCTTGGCGTTGAAGGCGATCTCGACGGCCATGGCCAGGTCGGCCCCGTCGTCGACATAGGTATGGCAAAGTCCTTTGTCGTGGGAGAGGACCGGGATCGAGGATTGCCGCCGGACCATACGGGTCAGTTCGGGCCCTCCGCGGGGGATCACCAGATCGATGTCAGCGTCCAGACGCAAAAGACGCCCCACCGCGGCGCGATCGGCAACGCCCATGAAGCCGACCGCTCCCTCGGGCAGACCGACGGCCTTGAGTCCCGTCTTGAGCGCCCCGGCGATCACGGCGTTGGTCCTCAAGGCCTCGCTCCCGCCTTTGAGGATCGCGGCGTTTCCGGATTTCACGCAAAGCCCCGCCGCGTCGGCCGTCACCCCGGGGCGGGACTCGAACACGATCAAGATGACCCCCAACGGGACCTTCATCTTCCGCAGGTTCAGGCCGTTGGGACGGACCGCGTAGTTGGTGATCCGCCCCACCGGATCGGGCAGGCCCGCCACGTTTTCCAAAGCCGACGCCACCGCCTCCAAGCGCCGCTCGTCCAGCCTCAGGCGGTCAAGGAAGGCCGGGGCGCATTTGGCCGCCTTGGCCGCGCGAAGATCCAGGGCGTTGGCGGCCAGCACGCGCACCGAGCGCCGCCTCAGTTCGGTCGCCATCGCCCGCAAAGCCGCATCCTTGATCTCCGTGGGGGCCAAGGCCAGGACCCGGGAAGCGTCCTTGGCCGCCTTCGCCATGGCGGCCACGTCGAATTTCTTATTTTTCACGGGCGCTTTCCCCCGGTCAGAGCCAGATTGTCGCGATGAACCACCTCGTCGGCGGGCTTGTGCCCCAGGGCACCTTCCACCTCGGAAGTCTTGAGCCCTTTGACCCGCTCCAGGTCCCGCGACGCGAAATTGGTCAGCCCCCGGGCGAATTCCCGCCCCTCCAGAACCAAGCTCACCGCGTCCCCCGGCTCGAAGGTTCCGCTCAGGCTTCGGACCCCGGAAGGCAAAAGGCTTTTCCCCCGGCGGGTCAAAGCCTCCATGGCGCCCTGATCCACGTGCACCTGCCCCTTCGGATGGGAGACGAAGGCCAGCCATGCCTTGCGCTTCTCCAAGGGACGCGTCTCCGGGGAAAACCAGGTTCCCTCTTCTTCTCCCGACAAAACGGCCTCCAACGCCCGGGGCTTGAGCCCGCTGGCGATGGCCGCCGCGATCCCCATTTCGGCGGCCAAAGCCCCCGCGCGAACCTTGGAGTCCATTCCGCCGGAGCCCAGCGGCCCCGCCTTTCCCCCCGCCGAAACCGGCGCGTGCCCCGGGAGGACCACCCGCACCAATTCGGCGGGGCCCTGCCGCGGATCCCGGTCGTACAGTCCGTCCTGGTCGGTCAAAAGCACTAAAAGCCCCGCGTCCACCAACCCCGCGACCAAGGCCGAGAGCACGTCGTTGTCGCCGAAGCGAATTTCATCCACAGCCACGGTGTCGTTCTCGTTGATGACCGGCACCACGCCCAGGCGCAGAAGGGCGAAAAGGGTGTTGCGGGCGTTCAGGTACCGCTCCCGGTCCCGAAGGTCTTCGCGGGTCAGCAGGATTTGGGCCGCCGAGAGCCCTTTGCGGGAGAGCGCCGTCTCCCAGGCGCGCATGAGCCGGCTCTGCCCCACCGCCGCCGCCGCCTGCTTAAGCTGAGTCGTGGCCGGACGGGTTTTAAGTCCCAGGGCCTTGGTCCCCGCCGCGATCGCTCCGGAGGAGACCACCACCACCTCCAACCCCCGTTCCCGCGCCGCCGCCACCGCCCCCGCCAGGCGCCGGATGGCCGCCGCGTCCAAGCCGGGCTTGCCCCCCGATAACACGGCGCTTCCAACCTTGATCACGACCCGCCCGACAGCCCGCAAAACCTCTTTCCTCACCGCCCGGATTATACCGTTTTGGTGCCGGTGGTTGACTTGCTTGCCTTACTTGACTTGCGAAGCCTCAAACGACCGGGAAGTCAAGCAAGTCAACAATGTCAACCACCGGCACCGAAGGTGTTAGAGTTTTTGGTAGAGGGGGATTCGGCCCTGGACCTTGGGGACGTATTCCTGGGTTTCCTTGGGGACCGAGCGGCGGATGTAGGACACCAGCTCGTCGTTGGTCATCTCGTCCACTTTCTTCTTCGAGAGGACGTCCCGGCGGACGCAGCCGGGGCCGCAGTTGTAGGCGGCGATGGCCAAGGTGCGGCGGTTCTCCGGGTTTTTGATCTTCCCGAAGTGGCGGGTCATGAGCATGTGCAGGTAGGTGGCCCCGAGGAGGACGTTGGTGTCCGGGTCGTAGAGCTCCTCGGGCGAGAGCAATTTGTCTTCCCTATATAGGTACTGGTGGGCCTCCCGGGCCCCGGATTGCGCCATGAGCTGCATCAGGCCGAATGCGGGGGCGTGGGAGCGGGCGCGGGGGTTGAAGAAAGACTCGGTGTGGATGACGGCGAAGACAAAGGCGGGGTCCAGGCCATATTTCTTGGCGGAGGCCTCCACGCGGGCCTGGTTCTGCTTGGCCCGAATTTTGACGTGCTCGGGAGTCATGGGAAGGACGACTTTGACCTTCAACCGCGGCTTGCCGTCCTCGGCGACGACGGGTTTGGATTCTATGATCATTTTGGGCGGCGTTTTGGGCACCTGAAATTGTCCCTTCAGAATCGGCTCCCCTTTTTCCTTCTCCGCGACGATCTTTTCCGTTTGCTCCCGAATCTTCATTTCCGCGATTTCTTTGACCTTCTCTCTTTCTTTCGGGAGCAAATCGGATAAAATGGCCGTCTTCTTGCGCCCCTTGGTCACATCTTCAACCGGAATCAAGGTCTCGATCTCAACGGTTCCCTTCTCGAAATCCACCTGGCTCACCGAGTCGGCTTTTTCGTTGTAAACGACCCAATTCTTGTTGGTGGATTCGTGGAATTCGGTCCACTGGCGGCTCACTTTCGCCTTAAGGGCCTCACGCTGGGCGGCCATATTGCGGAGCAATTCGTCGTATTGCGCCTGCATCTTGCCCGGCAGGGCGTCCAATTCCTCCGCCTGGCGGCGGGCGGACTCCCGGAAGTTCTTAAGCATCTCCTCCCGGGCCGCTTCGCCCGAGGACTCGCCGGCCTCGACCTCCGCGGCCTCCCGGTCTAAATCGTCCTGGGCCTGGGCCCAAGCCCGTTCGGAGAAGCCCAAAATCAAAAATACGGAGGCCAGCGCGCCGAGGGTTTTCATAAGGGGAAAGTTAGCTAATGCGGGCAGTGGCGTCAACGGGGCCCTTGAAATAATTTTTATTATATGATAAACTTTATCACCAATGAATCATCCCCTTCCGGCTTCCGACGCGACCCTGGCCGCCCGCTTCAAAGAGCGCGGCCTGCCCCTCACCCAGCAAAGGCGGGCCATCTACGAATTTCTTCGGAGCTCCCGGGAGCACCCCAGCGCCGAGGACATCTACCTCAAGCTCAAACCCCGCCAACACGGGCTGTCCCTGGCCACCGTTTACAAGACCCTCCATACCCTGGAGCATCTGGGCCTGGCCAGGGCCGTCGATACCCCCCACTCCCAAACCCGCTTCGACGCCCTGACGGGGACCCATCACCACGCGATCTGCACGGCGTGCGGGCGCATCGAGGACCTCTTCGACCCCCGCCTGGACGCGCTCAAGCTCCCGGCCTCGGCCGGGGGGTTCGAACCGCTCGACCATTCCGTCCATTTCCGGGGCCTCTGCGCCGCCTGCCGCAAGCGCGCCCCCAAGGACGCTTTGTTGCGTTCCGCGCCCGACACGGGGCGGCGCGCAAACTCATAGGAGGATTCAACATGTCAAAGTCGCTGAAAGGAACCCAGACGGAGGCCAACCTCAAGGCGGCCTTCTCGGGAGAATCCGGCGCCAACCGGCGCTATCTGTACTTCGCAAAGATCGCCGACGTCGAGGGCTACCCCGAGATCGCCGGCAACTTCCGGGACACCGCCGAGGGCGAAACGGGCCACGCCCACGGGCACATGGACTGGCTCAGGAGCGTCGGGGACCCCGCCACGGGCCTGCCGATGGGGCAAACTTCCCAGAATCTCGCCGCCGCCGTCGCGGGCGAGACTTACGAGTACACCGAGATGTACCCGGGCATGGCCAAGAAGGCCCGCGAGGAAGGCTTCCCCGAGATCGCGGATTGGTTCGAGACGCTGGCGCGGGCCGAGAAATCCCACGCCGGGCGCTTCGCCAAGCTGCTCGACGGGCTCAAGCAGGGCTGATGGAGGAACGCTCGGTTCTCCGTCCGTCGGAGCCGGCCTACTGGAATGAGGCCGGCCTCTCCGCGGAACTGGACCGCGTGTTCGACATCTGCCACGGGTGCCGGCTCTGCTGGAACGTGTGCCCGTCCTTCGAGACGCTGTTTAAACGGATCGATGAGATAGACGATATCAATGCCGCCGCGGGGAAATCCCCCGCGGCGGCAATCTCTTCCGTTGCCGAAACTTCCGTTTTATTAGCCCCCAAACCCGAAGGCGAGCACGCGGCCGAAGCCGACCCTTCCCTGCTCACCGCCAAAAACCCGATCGAGGGCCTGACCCCGGCCGACCGGGACCGCGTGGTCGGGGAGTGCTACCAGTGCAAGCTTTGCTTCAACCTCTGCCCTTACCACCCGCCCCACCGCTTCATGCTGGATTTTCCGCGCCTGATGTCCCGCGCCGTGGCCCAGCGGCGCAAACGCGAGGGCCCGACCCTCTTCGAGCTCATCTCGGCCCGCGTGGACCTGGTCGGCGCGATCAACTCGCTGGCCGCTCCCCTGGTCAACTGGACCAACCGCCTCCCCCCCTTCCGCGCGCTCCTGGAGGCGGTCCTCGGCGTGGACCGGCGGCGCAACCTCCCCCTCTTCCACTTGGAGACCTTCCGCCGCTGGTGGGACTGGCGGGGACCCAAGGCCCGGAGCGCGGGCCGGGTGGCCCTCTTCTACACCTGCAGCGTCAACTACAACGAACCCCAAATCGGGAAGGCGGCGGTGAAAGTCCTGGAGAAAAACGGCTTCGAGGTGGTCTGTCCCGAGCAAATCTGCTGCGGCATGCCCCACATGGACGCCGGGGACATGTCCCAAGCCCAAGCCGCCGCCGCTCGCAACGTCGCGCGCCTTCTTCCTTTCGCCCTTTCCGGCGTCCCGATCATCGCCTTGGGGCCGACCTGCTCGTTCATGCTCAAGGACGAATATCCGTACCTCCTCAACAACAACGACGCCCGCCGGGTCGCGGCCATGACCTTCGACATCAGCGAATTTCTCATGAAGCTCAAGAAAGAGGGCCGCCTGTCCGAGGATTTCACCCATGACGACCGGCCCATGACCTACCACCTGCCCTGCCATCTCAAGGCCCAGAACATGGGCTTCAAAAGCCGGGAATTGCTGGAACTGGCCACCGGAGGCAAGGTCCGGATGATCGACCGCTGTTCGGCCCACGACGGGACCTGGGCCATGAGGAAAAAGTACTACGACCTTTCCTTCAAGGCCGGCAAAAAACTTTTCGACGAGATCCCCAGGCAGCCGGAGGCGCGGACCGCCACCGACTGCCCCTTGGCCGGCTTGCAGATCCAACAAGGGGCCGGGGTGGTTCCCAAGCACCCGATCGAATACGTGGCGGAGGCCTATGGCTGCGACCCGGATTGACCCCTCCGAGCTCCTGAGCATCGACCAGTTCGAAAAGCGGAGGGTGGCCGTCCGCAAGGAGATCATGGCCATCCGCGACCTCCGCCGGATCGAGGT
This sequence comes from uncultured Elusimicrobia bacterium, assembly GCA_964358485.1. Lineage (GTDB taxonomy): Bacteria > Elusimicrobiota > Elusimicrobia > UBA1565 > UBA9628 > CAYHPY01. Next base: position 147,180 of record CAYHPY010000002.1, on the reverse strand, counting down.
CGGCCCCTGGGTCTCCTTCACCTTCGAGAACCGCCGGACCGTCCTCTATCAGATCCAGGAAATGCTCCGCATCGAACGCATCACCGACCCGGCCAAGGTCCGCGAGGAAATCGAAACCTACGAGGAACTTCTTCCCGGACCCCGGGAGCTGTCGGCGACCATGTTCATCGAGATTTCCGACGCCGCCCAACGGGAGCGCGCCCTGTCCAAGCTCGGCGGGATCGAAAAACGCATTTCCCTGAAGCTCGGCCGGACCCGAATCCGCGCCCGCGACAAGCGCCCCATCGATCCGCGCTTCGAGCGCGTCGGCCGGGCCTCGGCGGTGTATTATCTCGGGTTTTCCCTTCCCGGGGACCCCGGAAAGCTCATGAAGTCCGGCTCCGCGGCCCTGGAGATCACCCACGCCGCCTACGGGCACGCCGCCGCGCTTCACCCCGAAATCCTGACCGCGCTCGCCGCCGATCTCCGGCATTGACCTCCCCCGGGGGGAAAGGTTATAAAGGGTTCATGAAACTTTTAGCCCTTTGGGCTGGCCTGCTCGTTTTTCCGACGGCAGGTATGGCTCAACTCTCCATCCAGGAGAAGTATTTTGGGAATGACTGGATGGAGATTGGAAAAGATTTTTCAAAGAACGAATTTAACAACGGAACGAGTGCTGACATCAATGGGGCCCCAACTCAGACGGAAGATGACCCCATTGATGTCCAGCATAATCCCGCAATCCACATGTACCTCACCCTCAAGGCCTACGCCCAATACTCGTCCCAGTTCGAGGGCGGGGAACTGGCCAAATACATCGGCGCGGCGGCCGGGGACAAGCCGGCCAGCGATGACCACGACACCGTGGTGGCCGGGGCCTTTGAGGAAGACAAAGCCTACAAGAATCCCTTCAACGAAGTCGCCCCCGAGCTCCGCCATTTCTGGAACTGGGACGGGGGCGCCCACGCCGGCATGGCCGGCTACGACTCCGGGGTCAACCGCTCCCAGAAGTTCTTCACAGGAGGCTTCGGGCTGGACGGCGCCTACGACAAGAACTGGAGCGAAAACTCCGGCAAGCTCCGCGGGGCCAAAGGTCTCGGCTCCGAGGCGCTTTACCGCGCCGGGGACAAAGGCAAGGCCTACTGGTACCTGGGCCACGTCGCGCACCTGGTCGAGGACATCACCGTGCCCGCCCACGCCCTGCTTTGGCCCCATGTCCTGCCCGGGACCGAGGCCTACGAGCATTACATCAAGGATTATTTCGGGCGGTGGAACGGGATTCCCAACGAGCCGGTGGAACGGTTCGATTCCGTTTACGAGCTCTTTCTCGAGACCGCCAAGATCACGACGCGCTTTGACACCGGGTCCGGTCCCGGCTCCCGGGGCATGGACGGCTCCATGGACCGGGGATCCCGCCGGGCCGGAGGCTTCACGCAGGCGGAACTCGACGCCGAGGGCGACGTCCTGGTCCCCCTGGCGGTCCGGCGCGTGGCGGCGCTTTTTCTTTATTTCTACAAGCGGGTGGATCAGGCGCCGCCCCGGGTGACCCTGGCCGAACCGGAAGCCGCCCCGGGAGGCAAAGTCTTCCTCTCGGCTTGCGCCGAGGATGAGATCAGCGGGGTGGATCGGACCGGCTATCGGTTCCTTTATCGGGAGCTGGCCGGGCAGGGCTGGACGCCGTGGCGCCCGATCTCCCCCGAAACTTCGGGACCCGCCGCGGAATTTCGGGCTGAGGGCGGGAAGCTCTACGGCTTCAAGGCCGAAGCGCGCGACGCCGCCGGCAACGCCGCCGAGTCCCCGACCCGGACCTTCCGGGCGCCGGACCTCCTGCTGGCCGCCGCTCAATAACGGGCGGCAAGGGCCTCGGCTTCCTCCAGAATTTTCCGATAGGCCGCGTTCAGTTCCTCCGAGACCCCCCTCGGCGGAGGATTGGCCTCAAGCAGGCTTCGGAATCGTTCCAGCCGGTCCCGGGCCCGCCCGGCCCGGCCCGCCTTGAAATCCAAGCTCGCCGCCGCCTTGACCGCCTCCCAGCGGCGCGGGTCCTCGGCAAGGACGGCTTCGAAATACTCCAACGCCTTTTCTTTCTCCCCGCGGGCCAGGGCCAGCTCCCCCAGACCCATATTCGCCGAGGCCCGGGTCCGCGAATCCCGGGACGCGTTTTCCAATCGTTGGCGGGCTCGCGCCGGCTCGCCCGCTTTGAGGTAGCAGGAGCCCAGATTTAGCTGAATCTCCGGGTCCCCCGGAGCGGCGGCTTCGGCGGATTCCAGGGCCGCCCGCGCCCGGGGCCATTGCCCGTCCCGCATCAGAATAACCCCCAAATTATTTAATGCCCGGGAGGAGGGACGCCTCCGGACCTCTTCCTCGCCCGCCGCCGCGGCCTCCTTGAATTTTCCGGCCGCCCCCAGGACCAAAGCCAAATCCAGGGCCGGCTCGGGGTAATTCGGCGCCAATTCCACCGCCCGCCGCAGGGCCGCCTCCGCCTCCTCCAACCGCCCCGCCTCGTGGAGCGCGGCGCCCCAGGCCCCCAGGGCCCGCGGATTGTCCGGCGCCTGCCGGGCGGCATGGGCCCACAGCTCCAACGGATCGGTGAACCGGGCCATGTGGGTGATGGACAAGCATACATAGATTGTCGCCGGCAGCACCAAGGCGCGATGCCCCCGCGTCAAGCCGGCGACAACGGCAAAGAATCCGAGGGACGGAAGATATAGATATCGATCAGAAACCAGGCTGAAGTTGGCGAACGGAAACAAGTTGAGGCTTGGCAGCAAGGCCAGAGCGGTCCAGGCCAAGCCGAAATTTGCACCTCTATTTTTTTCTTTTCCCGTTGCCGTTAGTTCCGTCCCCAAAATCTTTTTCGTTATAAAGGCCGTCCCCAAACAGGCCGTTCCGATCAAAGCCGCCTCCCGGCCCGTTTGAACCGGCCGGAGTGAATGCTCCAACCCCAGCCAGGCCGGAAGCGCCAACTGCCGCAGGTCCCACAAAAATATCTTCCCGGAGGTCGCCAAATGCCAAAACCAATTTTCCCCCGCCAAGGCGGCCGCGGCGTGCGGCAAATACATCACGCGCCCCAAGCCGTAGAGCCCGGCCACCGCGAACAAACCCGCGTGCAGGGACGCGTTGCGGCGGATTTCCCCCATCCCTCCGGCGGACCACGCGGTCCACAATGAAAGCCAGGGCAGGATCACCGCGCTCTCCCGGCTCAGCAGGGCCGCTGCTTGGAGGCCCAGGACCGCGGCGATCCGAACTCCGGCCCCGAGTCGGCGCTCAAGCTGAACGTTCAGCAGGCCCAGCCCGAAGAACCCCACCAGCAGATGCTTCTTGAAGGTGGACAGCGCGATCGTTTCGACATGCGCGGGGAACAGGGAAAACAGGACCGCCGCCCAGAACGCCCGGCGCTCGTCTCCCAAGACGCGGCGCAAAAGGCGCCACGCCAGAAACGCGTTGGCGGCATGCAGGAGCAGGCTGGTCAGCCGGAGCGGGAAGACCCCGTCTGAAAAACGCCGGAGAACCCAATGGACGGAAAAAACCAGGGGCTCGTACTCCCCGTCCCCATAAACGAAACCCAGCCAAAACTTCCAGCCCGGCCACGCCCCCTGCACGGCCGCGCTCTCCAGGATCCGAAGCTTGTCGTCGTAGAGGAAAGGAACCCAAAACACCAGGCCGAAGGCGGACAAAAACGCCGCCGCCCAGAACACGATCGCCCGGCGTTCTCGAAGCACCGGGGCAAATCTTATCAATTGCTATAATGAACCATCTTGTTGAATTTTCGCCGCCGCGCCGCCGTCCTCCTGCTGGCCCTGGCCTGCGCCGCGCCGGCACGGGCGCTGCTTTGGTGGCGCGACGCGGTCTCCGCCGAATGGACGAACAACCCCTCCCAGGCCTGGGAGGCGGGCGCGGTCTGGGCGGACACGCTGGGGCAGGAGGAACCCGGCCTGATCTTCCGGGCGCTCAACGACGGCGCGAACCTCTACCTATCCGCCACCGCCGACAACCGGGAAGGACGCGCCCTGCTTTCGGGCTCCTTCCGGCAGGACATCACGATTTGGTTCTTCACCCCGGACCGCAAGAAGAGGTCCTGGGGCATCCGCGTGCCCTTCAGCCGGCTGGAGTCCTCGACCGCGGAGCTCGCCGACGCCCTCCGAAACGAAGGTAGCGAGAACAAGCCGATGCCGGAGCCGGAGCTCCTGCCGGGAGAAGGCGGCATCCCCCCCGACCCGCGCGAGATCGGCTTTCGGGCCGATTTCACGGGACGGGAGCCGGTCTACATCATCCGCGTCCCCGTCGCCCGGGTGCGCGAGGCCAACGGAAAAACGGTCCCGATCGATTTCCTCTCCTCCAAGCCCGCCGTGGAATACCTAAAAAGAGCGGAAGCCATGAAGGCCGCGGCCGTGGAAGAAAACCGCAAGGCTCTGGCCGAAAAAAGGGCCGAGCCGGTCAAATTCAACACCGACGTCATTGGAGCGGTCGCCCAATCCGCCTTGGGCCCTCAAGCCATTCCGGGGCAAAACCCCGCCCTTCGGGGAAACCAACGGGAGGTCCGGAAATTCGATAGTTCGACCCCCCGAGCCTGGACTCCGACGATCCCCGAGCCCCTGGAGATTCCGCTGGTCGTGAAGCTGGCCCGAAAACCGTAAAGTGATATAATTTCCGATCACTTTGCCTTCCTCTGATATACTCATCACCGGAGGCCGGGGATTCCTCGGCACGGCCCTGGCCCTGGAATTAAGGCGCCGCGGGCTCGGCCGCCGCCTGGTCGTGACTGACCGCAAGGGCGGTTCCTGCCGAAAACTGGATCTGGCCGACGCGGCGAGAACGGCCCGAACCGTCGAGGAACTCCGGCCGTCCCTGGTTTTCCATCTTGCCGGGACCACCCGGCCCATGGATTGGGAAGGGCTCTGGAAGGCGCATGTCCGCGCGACCCTCAATCTCCTGGACGCCCTGGCCGACGGGCCCGCCCCCTCCAAGATCCGGGTCGTGGTGTCGGGCTCCTCGGGCGAATACGGACCGCCCCCGGGTTCGGCCCCGGTGGGGGAAAACGCCCCGCTTCGCCCGGTGACGGCCTACGGGATCATCAAACTCGCCCAATGGCTGGCCGCAGCCTCCTACCACCACCGGGGGCTCCAGATCCTAGAAGCCCGCATTTTCAACGTCCTCGGTCCCGGAATTCCGTCGCACCTGGCCCCGGGCGCCTTCGCCGAGCAGATCGCACGCGTCGAGCTCGGACTTCAACCCCCGCGGCTCGCCGTCGGACGCCTGGACGCCCGGCGCGACTATCTGGATGTGCGGGACGCGGCCCGCGCCCTGGCCGACATCGGCCTCCATGGCCGATCCGGAGAAGTGTACAACGTCTGCTCCGGGCGCGCCCTCCCGATGCGGCGGATTCTGGACCTCATGTTGAAAGCCGCGCGGCGCCCCATCCGAGTCGTCCCGGACGCGTCCCGAGCCCGGAAGGTGGAGGTCCCCCGCCTGGCGGGAAGCGCCCGCAAGCTCATGGCTCTGGCCGGCTGGCGGCCGGGAATTTCCCTGGAGCAAAGCGTCCTGGACACCCTGAACTGGCATCGCGGCCGGCCGCGATGAGCCCGGCCTTCGAAGGGCGCCAGATCGTCATTCTCAGCTCGATCGATTGGGACGCGCCCTGGCAACGGCACCAGATCTTCGCCGAACAATTGGCGCGGGCGGGGCACGAGGTCTTTTTCGTCGAGAATTCCGGCTTCCGCGATCCCGGGCTCAAGGACCTCGGCCGGGTCTGGCGCAAGGCGGTCAACATCGCCCATTCCCCGGAGGACGGGGCGGTTGAGCCGGTTCCGGGGGTGCGGGTCGTCCCTCCGCGGGTTTTGCCGCCGACGAACGGATTATTTAGAAAAATAAACGAAAAGATATTTTTGCCGCAATTGAACGGATTACTGGACGGAATGGGGTTGGAAAAGAATCCAATAGTAATAACGTACTTTCCGACAGCGACGGCGTTGGAGATGATACGAAGGCTCTCGCCGTCGCTGTTGATCTACGACTGCGCCTCCAACTTCCGCGGCCACCCCAACGCCCCCGTCGATTTGCTCCTGCTGGAGAAGGAACTCCTGTCTTTAACCGACCAGGTCGTCTGCGACTCGGATTTTCTCTACAAGCAAAAAACGGCCGAGCACCCCCAGGTCGCACAGATCCATCAAGGGGTCCCGGCCCGCTACTTCGACGCCAAGCCCCCGGACCCGGCCTTCCGCCGCTTCTGCTACTACGGCTCCTGGTCCCCGGACCTCGACGACGGACTGGTCTCCGCGCTGGCCGAAGCGGGCTTTGAGGTCACCGTGAGCGGCTACACCAAGGGCCCCGAGCCCGCCTTTCATCCGGCGGTCCGGCGCTTGGCGCCGACCGACCTCGACAAGCTCCTGGCGCGGCTGGAGAATTTCGACGCCTTTCTGATGCCCTACAAGCTGACCCCGTTCCACATGGGCGTGGTCCCCGCCAAGATTTACGAATGCCTGGCCATGGGCCGGCCGGTCCTGGCCACGCCCCTGCCCTCGCTCAAGGGCTACTCCGAGCATATCCACATCGCCGAGACTCCGGAGCAATGGGTCAAGTTGGCCCTAGAACTGCCCAAAACCGAGACTCCGGAGCGCCGCCAAGCCCGCGTCGCCCTTGCCCGGGAGCACACCTACGAGGCGGAATTCGCGCGTCTGCATGAGACGATGCGCCAAGCCTGGACCCGCCGCAAGCCCCGCCCCGAGGCGTCCTCCTCCCCCGCCGCCTGGTGGACGGGCCGCCACGCCCAATCTTTCCTCAAGGGCTTCACCTGGGTGGGATTTCTCTACGGCTCGGCCAAGATCGCGATGGTCGCCACCCAAATCCTCGCGGGGCGGCTCCTGGGACCGGCCGCCTACGGCCAGGCCAACCTGGTCATCGCCCTGGCGGCGTTTCTGCAAATCCTGCCGATGCTTGGCTTTCCCGTGGCCGTGAAGAAATTCCTCTCCCAGGAGAGCTCGGAATCCGAACGGACCAAGCTCATCTCCACGACGCTCTGGGGCTTCCTGCTCTGGGGCCTGGCCTGGTTGGCGGTTCTCGAGCTGATCAGCGCCCCCCTGGAGGCCGCGCTGGCCCTGCCCGACCGGCTGTTCAAGTTCTCGCTTTTGTTTTCCTTCGCCAACGCCGCCTACGTCGTGGTCTCCAGCCCCCTGCTCGGCCTTTACCGATTCGCCCGGAGGGGCCTCTCGGAGACCGTCTACGGCCTCTCGGCCCCCATCTTTCTCGGCGCGTTCGTGGCGGCCGGGGTGGGAACCTACGAGGCTCTGGTGCTCGCGCTCATCTCGAGCTTTCTTTGCGGGACGGGCTTCTCGCTTTGGTCGCTCAAGGATTACCTGCGGCCGGTCTTCGATTCCGGAATCTTCCGCCGGATTTTCGGCTACGCTTCGGTCGCGGCGCTCAACCTCGTGACCATGGCCTGCATCATCGGGCCGGCCCGGCTCATCCTCAACCGCCACTTCTCCGCCCACGAGGTCGGCGTCTTCAGCGCCTATTTCACCGCCACGGTCCAGATCAGCCTGGCCCTGCTCTACATGCTGGGCGACGTCGTGGTCCCGATCGCCAGCAGCGCCGAAGGGCAGAGGGCCGCCTGGCCCGCGCTCAAGCGCCTCGGCCCGGCCGTATTTGGCGCGGCGTTCGCGTTCTTCTGCGCGACCGCCTGCGCGGCCCTCCTGGTCTTCGGGCGGAAATATCCCTTCCACTGGAGCTGGGTGGGAATGTTCGGCGGCGCGGCCGCCTTGGTCCTGGCCCACGGGCTGACGGCCTCGATCCTGGCCGCCCGCGACTTTTCGGGCCTGAGGATCTCGGTGGCGGGAAGCCTCGTGGCTGGGCTCGGAAACTTGGGACTGGGCCTGCTCCTGATCCCCCGATTCGGGATTTCCGGCGCGGCCGCCGCCCTGCTTTGCGCCTATGTCGCCGGCCTGGCCTACTACGCCCTATTCTCGAAGGCGCCCGAAGCGGGACCCGCGTGAGACTCTGGAAGGCCTCGGCCTGCGCGCTTTGTGCCGCGGTCCTGGCGGGCAACGCCTGGTACCTGTCCCGGGACCTCCGGCCTCCATCGTTCGACGACGCCTGGTACCTGGAGATCAGCTTCCGCCTCTTTCACGCCCTCTTCGAGAGCCCCGCGAGTTTTCTGAGGGAATACACGGGGGCCTTCCGGATCAAAGCGCCCCTGATCTCCCTTTTCCCCTTGCCCCTATACCTGCTCTTCGGACCCGGGGAACGCGTCGCCCTCTGGGCCAACGAGTTTTTTCTCGCGGCGATCATTTTCCTGGCCTACGCCGTGGGAAAAGCCCTCTACGGCGAGCGCGCCGGCCTGGGAGCCGCCGCCGCGACGGCGCTGACGCCGATGATTTACGGGGTATCGCGGGTCTTTTTCGTCGAGTGCTCCTTGACCGCGGCGGTGCTGGCCGGACAATGGGCCATCCTTCGAGCGCGGCCGGACTCGCGCCGCTCCCCCTGGGAACTGGGGCTCTGCCTGGGCCTGGGCCTGCTGATCAAATCCCTCTATCCTCTTTACCTCTTCGGTCCGATCTTGCTCAAGCGCCGGGAACTCAGGCCCCACGCCAAGAAGGCCTTGGTCATCGGCGCGGCGACGGCGTCCACCTGGTACGCATTCAACGCTCCCTATGTCGTCGGCTTCGGGTTCAGCGCGGGCTTCGGCGCCGTCGCCCGGGGCTACGGACAGGCGGGAGTATTCTCCCCGTCGGTCCTGATCCCCTTCTTTTCCCGAGTAGGCCGCGAAGTCTTCTCTTGGCCCCTGCTCTTCACCGCGACGGCGGTCGGAGTCCTGGCCTGGGCCTCGCTTCCGAAGGACCGCTCCCTGCAGGCCTCCGATAAATTCCTCGCGGCGTGGTTTTTCGTGCCGTTCACGGTCTTCACCTTCGGGGTCAACAAAGAGCTCCGGTACCTGACTCCGATCCTCCCGGCCGCAGCCATCGCCCTGGGCGCGGCGGCGGCTTCCCTGCGCCGACGGCGGGACGCCGTGCTTTTGACGGCGCTCCTCAGCCTCCCGGTCGGGGTGTTTTGCACCCAGACCTTCGGAGTTCCGACCGGACCGGCCCTTCTCTTCAATGGACCGCCGGGCCGGGATCCGGGCTGGGCCCGGGGGGACCTGCTGTCCCGGCTTGCCGAGCTGGCGCCCGCCGCGCCCGGAGAAGAGCCGGTCGTGGCGATTGCCGTGGAGCACCCGCGCTTTAACGCCAATAACCTCGCCTGCCTCTCGGCCGCGCGCGACCTGCCTTACCGCTTCATCAGCCTCGGTTACGCGCAACCCTCCGGGGAAGGGGCGCTCATCCGGCTCAAGGATAAAAACGCCCGTTACGCGGTCTTCGTGGACGGAATCCCCCGGGATCAACTGCCGGAATTCCTCAACCGGGCCAATAAGGCTGTGGAAGGGTATGTCTGGAACGGACGGCTGAAGGCCAAACTATTGGCGGAAATACCAATACACGACGGAATACAGGCAAGATTGTACGGAATTACGCCTTGAAAACAATCGAAGGCAGACCGGCCTTGTTTCTGATTTTGACGGGCCTGCTCGTGTTTGGGGCGCACGCGCCGAAGGCCGGCCTGCATCTCGACGACCACGCTTTCCACCGGACCTTGTCCGGTGCCGATTGGCCGGAGATTCGGGAGCGGACGCTCAAATACGTCCCGGGCCGAAACCTCTACATTCTATATTACGCGGGACTTTACCGCATCCTGGGTCCGGAGCCGTCCCGCCTCCACCTCTTCGGCGTGGGACTGGACATCCTCAACGCCCTCCTGGCCGCCTCCCTTTTGGTCCGGCTCGGGGGTTCCTTGGGCTGGTCCCTCCTTTTCGCGGGCCTATTCCTGGTCTATCCAAATCATGGCGAAACCCATTTCTGGACGGCGGCGGTGGGGATGAATCTGCTGTCCACCACCTTTCTCCTGGCCGCCTGCCGCCTGGCGGCGGCCCAAAGCCTGAACGCGGTCGTTCGCTGGGCCGCCTGCCTCGGCCTCCTGGCTTTGGCCGTCTTCGACTACGATCAGAGCGTCCTCATGTGGCTTCCGATCGCGGTCTACGCGGTCTGGCTTTGCCCGGACTCGGGGCTCCCCCGCGCCTGGGCGCTTTCTTTCGCGGGGGCCGGGATCGTCCTCGACGCCGCCCACGCCTTTCTGCGGGCCTATTCCCCGCACTCGGAAGGCGGCCGCCCCGTGGTCCGCCTGGGGCAGGTGGGACAAAGGGCTTGGGAGGCCCTGCTTTCCTCGGCCGTCCCCCTTAGAAAATTTCCGATTTGGGAAAGCCTGCAAAGTTGGGCGGGCGGCCCCGAGGCCACCACGGCCATGGTCTTGGCCCTGGCCGGAACCTGGGCTTGGCTTTCCCGCCGACTCGGCGTCCCCGAGGCCCACGAGCCGAAAAGCGAGGGCCCGGGCCTGGGCCGGATCGCCGCGTTCGGCCTGCTTTGGATGCTCTGCGCCTACGCCCCGAATTTTTTCTGGTACCTCAGCCCCCGCCACAACTACCTGCCCAGCTTCGGGTTTTTGTTGGCCCTGACGGCCGTCGCCCTGACCCTATCCCGGGAACTCGGGCTCGCCGTCCGCAGGGGCCTGGCCGCGGCGGTGTTTCTGGTCTTCGGGCTCTCCGCGGCCGCCGGGATCGCCGAAGGCTACGGCTGGCGCCATTCGGCCGAACTCCACGCGCGCTTCACCGAAGCGGCCCCGGCCCTGCTCCCGGCAAAGCCCGCCAACATTTTCCTGCTGGACGCCCCGGTTTCGGTGGCCCGGGCCCCGGCCTTCAGCCAGACCAGCGAACACCTCCTGCTGTTCTGGAACAAAACCGAAATCCTGGCCGAGCCCGGGGACACGACTTTGACCCCGGGGCGGACCGGGGCCTTCTACCGGAACCAGCTTTCGATGTACGGCCGGGACACGCTCTATTGGCATCCCTATAAAGGCATGAACCTGATCGTCTACCACGGCAAGAACGACCCGAAGTACCGGGCCGATGGAAATTTTTCCTGCGCTGGAAAACTTAAAATTTTCCCTGGAGGGGAAAATCCTTTATCGTTCAACATTACCAAGGACCCGAAGTGTCGGACTTTAGCCGAACTAAATGCGCCCGTCTGGCTTGCGGCTTCCAGCCGCCTTCCAGCCGGCGGGAAGCCATCGCTTGTTTCGTTACCTAATTCCGTTCAGTTGTTGTCAACTTCCGTCCGTTTATTAGAAAATCCATCTCACATTGAACTCACTCTCCTTTGGCGTTCCACGCGCCCCGTCGCCGATTTCGCCGTCGTCGTCGCTTTGCGCGACCCGGGAGGACGGGAGGTCTTCGCCCCGATTTACTCAGCCTCCCGGGGGCGTTGGCCGGGGCACGAAACCCTCTGGCCCTGCTTCAACGACCTCCAGCCGCCTTCCACCTGGGGGAAAAATTCCGAGATTTCGGAGACCTACCGGTTCCTGCTCAAAAAACCCATCCCGCCCGGCCCCCTGGAGGCCCGCATGACCGTTTTTGAGAGACCCCAGGACCTCTTTCGCCCCTGGCTCCGGTTGGGAGAGGTCGGAGCCCCGGTGCAACGATGAGCGCCCTCGATTCGGCCGCCGTCTTCCTGGCTCTGGCCCTGCCCGTCTCCATCGCGGGAGTCAACATCGCGGCCGCGACCCTCTCGGCCGCCCTGCTCTGGCGGGCGGCGGCCGGAGGCGCCGTCCCCTGGAAGCGGGCCGTCTCCCCGCCCGCCGTCGCGCTTTGGATTTACTTCGGGGCCGCGCTCTTCGTGAGCTACACGGCCCTCAACCCGAGCCGCGTCTACGGAGAGCTTCAGCGGGACTTCCATAAAGTCTGGATCGTCACCCTCCTGGCGCTCTCCTTGCCCCTGGTCCGGACCCGCCGCATTCCGCAGGCTCTGGCCGCGGCCTTCGCCTTCACCGCGGCTTTTGGGATTTTCCAGGCCTTGACCATGACCTACGGCGACGAGCCGGAGATCATGCGGGTCCGGGCCCACGCCTTCGTGCATGCGGTCACCTACGGCCAGCAGATGGCCCTGGCCATCCTGGGCATCCTCTGCTTTTGGAGAAAACCCGAGGCGGGAGCCGACGGTCCCCGCGGCCTGGGAGCGACGCTGGTCCTATTGGCTCTCTGCCTGGGGGCCATGCTGCTCAGCCAGACCCGCGGGGCGCTGGTGGCCCTGGCGGGCGGCTTCGGGGCCCTGTGCCTGGTGTCCCGCCCCCACCGCCGCCTCATTCCCCTGGCCATCGCCGGGGCCGCGGCGGGGGCGTTCGCCATGGAACGGCTCGTCTCGAAATGGCGCTCCTTCTTCACGGCCATCACCCTCACCGGGATCGACCAGGGGGACAACGGCCTCAATCCCAATTTCCACCGGTTCATCCTGTGGAAAACCGCCCTTCGGATGTTCCAGGACCGCCCCGTCTTCGGGCTGGGGCCGGGCAACTTCCACACCTCCTTCATCAATTATTTCCGCGGAAAAGTGGACGGAGAGTGGATCTGGAACTCCGCCCACAACCTCTACCTGCACCACTTGGCCGAGCGCGGCCTGGTGGGCGCCGCCGCCCTCCTGATCGTGATCGTCGTGTTCACGGGACGGTCCTGGCGGCGAGCCCGGCGCGATCCCTCCCCGTGGAACCTTTGGGCCTTCTCGGCCTGGGGAGCCTTCTGGGTCATGAATTTGACGGAAGTTTCCTTCCAAGTCGAAATCCTGATGACTTTGATGCTGTTCATCGAGCTCACCGCCGACGCGGTCGACGAGGGACAAGCCCGGAAGAATTGATAAGATACCCGTCTCGATGAAGCTCAGCGTCCTCATTCCGGTCTACAACGAAAAACCCACCGTCCTGGAACTCCTGCGCCGGGTGAAAATCCAGGACCCCGGCATGGAGCGGGAAATCATCGTGGTCGACGACGGCTCCACCGATGGGACCGCGCAGTCGTTGCGGGGGCTCTCGGAACCCGGCCTAAAGGTTCTCTTCCACCCCCGAAACCGCGGCAAGGGTGCGGCCGTGCGGACCGCCCTGGAGGCCGCCGAAGGCGACCTCATCCTCATCCAGGACGCCGACCTGGAGTACGATCCCCGGGACTATCCCCTCCTGCTGGCGCCCCTGGTGGACGGCCGGGCCGACGCCGTCTACGGCTCGAGGTTTCTGGGAGGCCCGCACCGCGTCCTTCTTTTCTGGCACTATTTCGCCAACCGGACGATCACCTTGGTCTGCAACATTCTCTACGACATCAACCTCACCGACATGGGCACCTGCTACAAGGCGTTCCGGGCCGAGCGGCTCAAGCCCATTCCTCTGAGAAGCGAGGGCTTCGGCATCGAGGCGGAGCTCACGGCCAAGATCTGCCGCCGGCGCCTGCGAATCTACGAGGTCCCCATTTCCTACAGCGGCCGGACTTACGCGGAAGGCAAGAAGATCAAGTGGACCGACGCCCTGGGATATCTCTGGTGCCTCTTCAGGTACCGGCTGGCGGATTGATATAATCGGACGATGAGCGAAGCCGCGACGCCCGCCGCGCGGACTCCGGGGCTGTTTCCCCCATGGGTCCGGCACACGGCTCGCACGGCGTTTCATTTCCTCTCGGACGGAGCCGCGGTGACCGCGTCTTACTTTCTGGCCTATCAGGCGCGGTTTCAATGGCCCTGGTGGCTGGAGCGATTCCCCCCGGCCGGAGACGCGGCGGCCTGGCCCGTCTACGGAAGCATGCTTTTCGCGGTGGTCCCCCTGTGGCTGATGATCTTCGGCTATTCCTCCAAGCTCTACACCAACCCTTGGATGCAGTCGGCCGACCGCTTCCTGCAGATCCTCAAGGGCTGCCTCTACGGGACCTTGGCGACCATGGTGGCCACCTACATCTACCAACGCCTGGGCTATTCGCGCATGATGCTGGTCATGGCCATGCCCATCGCCCTGATCCTGGTTTCCACCTCCCACTTCCTGGTCCTCTGGCTGGACTCGCTCCTGGCCCGCCTGGAATCGGCCAGCCCCGTGCTCCTGATCGGGGGCGACGTGGTGGCCGACGTGGTCAAGGAGCGGATCACCCGGCGCCATCCCGGGGCGGGGATCCACCAGATTCCCGAACTTCCCTCCCCCGCGGAGCTCGAGGCCCTGCTGAAGGAAAAGGGCGTCATGGAGCTGATCCTGCTCCGTTCCTCTCTGCCTCACGCCCGGATTCTGGAAGCCGCGGAAGTCTGCGACTCCATGGACATCGCCTTCAAGATGGTGCCCGACCTCTTGGAATTGCGCCTGGGCGAGGTCCAGATGGACCACAGCCTGGGCCTGCCCGCCTACCGGATCCAGCACACCTCCATGACCCGCCTCAACTTCATGGCCAAGAGGAGCTTCGACCTGGTGTTCAGCACCTTGGTCCTGGCGGCCGCCGCCCTCCCGCTCGGGCTGGTCTGCCTGCTCATCAAGCTCGACAGCAAGGGCCCCGTCCTGTACAAACAGAAGCGCTACGGCTTCAAGGGCCGGGTCTTCGAGGCCTTCAAATTCCGGACCATGGTGGCCGACGCCGAATCCAAGATCGCCTCGGTGCAAAGCCTCAACACCCAGGAAGGGGCCTTCTTCAAGGCCAAGGAGGATCCGCGGGTGACCAAGGTCGGAAAGTTCCTGCGCCGATTCTCGCTGGACGAATTCCCGCAGTTCCTCAACGTCGTGCGCGGCGAGATGAGCGTGGTCGGCCCCCGCCCCCTGGCCCTGACCACCGGCGAGGTCGAACGCCTGGAGAAAGACTTCGGCGCCACGGCCAAGAAACGCATGAACATCCTCCCCGGCATCACCGGGCTCTGGCAGGTCTCGGGGCGCTCGGACGTCTCCAGCGACCAGCGCTTCGCCATCGACATGTTCTACATCGAGCACTGGTCCCTGGGCATGGACCTGGAGATCATCCTAAAGACCGTGCCGGCGATGGTGTTTGGGAAGGGGGCCTATTAAGCCGCCGGCCGCCCTTAGCCGGCGGCTTGCTCTCTTTTTTTTCGTTCTCTTTTTGATCGCAAGTTCCGTCCCCATATTCTTGAATTCCTTCAATAAATTCCGTTCCCGCAACATTGTCCTTTCTTCCTGGGACGGCTATAAAAAAGCTTTCGCTTCCTCCGACGGCCGGATTCGGCGAATTCCCGACGACGACACGGTGTCGGAAGCTCAAGCTTATGTCATGCTCCGCGCCGTCTGGCTGGGCGACAAGGCCGCCTTCGACGCCTGCTACCGTTGGAGCGAAACCCACCTCCGCCGCAAGGAGGATTCCCTTTTGGCCTGGCATTGGAAGGACGGCAAAATCACCGACTCCATGCCGGCCGCCGACGCCGACATCGATTACGCGCTCAGCCTGCTTCAAGCCGAGGCCCGTTGGCCCGGCCAGGCCCCGGAGGGGCTGGCGCCCTACGGGGCTCGGGGTCTTCAATCGGCCGAGGACATCCTCCGACTCCTCACCTTCCGAGCCGGCAGCCGCCTCCACCTTTCCCCGTGGATCTTGAGACCCAAGGCCGAGGCCCCCTTTCCCGTCAATCCTTCCTATTATTAGCCCGCCCACTTCCGGGTCTTTCACCGCGCCTCGGGCGACGCCCGCTGGCGGGAACTGGCCGAAACGAGCTACCACATCCTCGGGGAATTGTCCAAGGGCTTTCAAGGGCGGCGGGGAGTGGGGCTTTTTCCCGATTGGTGTTCCGTGGACGCCGCGGGCAAACTCGGAAAGTACCGCAAGAAAAATACCGGCTCCGGCTGGGAGGCGGTTCGCATTCCCTTCCGGGTCGGCCTGGACCACGCCTGGTTCCGGCGGCCGGAGGCCGCCGCGGTTTTGGGGCCCCTGGCGGCCTTTGCCGCGGGAGAGTGGTCTCGGACCGGAAAAATTTTCTGCGAATACGGCTACGACGGCAAACCCGTCAAGGAATACGAAAACCCCGCCTTCTACGCCGCCTATTACTGGGCCCTGTCCGTCTCGGATTTTCCCGTGGCCGGAAAAATCCTGGCCAAGACCCGGAAATTTCCCGATGCCGCCGATTCCCGCCTCTACGGTCCCGACTACTTCCCTAATAGCTTGGCCTGGCTGGGGGAAGGACTGGCTTCGGGCCTCATTCAAAAAGCGGCTCCATGATCGGGATCTTGAGCGCGGGAGTTATGCTCCTGGAGCTCTCCGTGAGCCGACTCTTCGCCTACGCTCTTCCTTATCACTTCACCGCCGTGGCGATCTCCTTGGCCATGCTCGGGCTGGGCTCGGGAGCGTGGCTGCGGGTTTCGGCGCTAAAATCCGTCCCCTCGCCGGCCCTGCTCTCCGGAGGCCTGACCGCCTTGGCGGCATTCACGGCGGTCTTCTGCGGCCTTCTGTATCTCAAAATTCCCGCCTGGCTGCTCATCGCCGGAGCCCTTCCGCCCACCGTCTGCCTCGGAGCCTTGATCGCCGACCGCTACGCTGCGGCCGGAAAAAACGGCTCGGGCCGGGCCTATGTCCTGGATTTGACGGGAGCCTGCGCCGCCTGTCTGGCCGCGCCCCTTCTCCTGGAAAAACCGGGCGCGCTGGGAACGCTTCTTGCCTTGGCTGCGGCCGCGGCCCTGGGGGGCGCCTGGGCGGGCGGCTTTCGCCCGCGCCGTCTGGCATTTTCGGGGGTTTTCCTCCTGCCATTCGCGGCCTGGGCGGCGGGCGTCCTGCCCGATCCCTGGACCACCGGCAGGGCCGCGGCCGCCAAGCCGCTTCACGAGCAAATGGCCCGCGAGGGCGGCCGCATCCTGGATTTCGATTGGAGCGCCGCCGGCCGGGCGGATCTCTACGAAGTTCCGGCGTTTGCCAACATCCGGTGGATCTACAACGACGCGTCCAATTCCACGTTTCTGGTCGCCGATCCGGCAACGCTCGAACGGAAAGAATTTTTAAAGAGTCTATTTCCAGCCCTCCCTTTCGCGATTCTCCAACCGCAAGACGCCCTGATCATAGGGCCCGGGGGAGGTCTGGAAATACATTTAGCCCGGCTCTTCGGCGCGGAAACGGTGGACGGGGTGGAAATCAACCCGGCCATCGTCCGCCTGGTGAAAAAGCACGCGGCCTTCGCGGGCCCGGTCTACGATCGGCCGGGAGTGCGCCTCGCCGTGGCCGAAGGCCGCCGCTTTCTCATGGAAAATCCAAGCCCCCGCTCCCTGATCATGCTTTCCTTGGTTTTCACGGCCACGGCCCAGCCCGCCAGCCTGGCCTTGGCCGAAAACTTCCTTTATACAAAGGAGGCCTTCGACCTCTACCTGAGCCGCCTGAGGCCCGGAGGAATGTTGGCGATCCTCGATGATTCCCCCCACCGAAGCTTGCGCCAAGCCGCCACGGCCTTGGCCGCCCTTCAAGCCCGAGGCCTGGATTTTCAAGAGGCCCTGTCCCGGATCGCCGTGATCCGAGACCCGGCCGGGCAGACGGGCTACCAATACCTGCTCATGGTCGTCCCCGAAGGCCCGCCCGCCCCGCTCTGGGCCGCGGCCCGGGCCGAAAGTCGCCGCCGGAACCTGGCCCCCCTCTGGCTGGCGGGAGAGCCCGCCGCCCCGCCCTACGACGCCCTGGCCGCCCGGGGTCTGCGCGAATTTTTGAATTCCTCGCCGCTCGAACTGGGCCCGCCTTCCGATAACGCGCCCTTCTTCTTCGATTTTACCAAGGGCCCCGCGCGGCTGGCCCCGCTCCTCCCCCTTCTGGCTTTGGGCGCAGGCGCGCTGGGGGCCGCCTTCGCTTTCGCCCTCCGGGGCCGCTCCACCCCGGACCGCCGCCGCTTCGCGCTAGCCGCGCTCCTGGGCTGCGCCTTCATGCTGGTGGAAAGCGCCCTGCTCCAACGCCTGACCTTGGCGGCGGGGACTCCGGCGGCGATTCTCTCGACCCTGCTGGCCTCCTTGCTCTTTTGGTGCGCCCTGGGAGGTCCCTTGGGCCGGCGGCTGAGCGGGGGAAAGGATCCTTCATTGGGCTCCGCGTTGGCGCTGGCCGCGGCGGCCGCGGCGTTGGGCGCCCTGGCTTTGCCGAAGGTTTATGCCTTGGCCTGGGTCCAAGGGGCCGGGCCCCGCGCGGCGGCTCTGTTCCTGCTTCTGGCCCCGCTCGGCCTGGCGCTGGGACGGCCCTTCCCCGCCTTGCTCCGCGCCGCCGGGACCGACGAGGACCGCGCGGCCCTCTGGGGCGTCAACGGCCTGGCCTCGGTGGGCGGGGCCTCCTTGGCCCTGTGCGCCTCGTTTCTGTTCGGCGCCGACGCCGCCCTCTGGCTGGGAGCCGTCCTTTACGCGGGCGGCGCCGTCATTTCTTCTTCCGAAAAAGGCCTTTAATTGTACAATTACCTCTCGATGGCCAATATCGGCTTGTTCGGGCTGGACCGGCAACGAAAAGTCCTGGCGCCGGCCCTGCGCCGCGCCGTGACGCGGGTGCTGGACTCGGGCTCCTACATCCTGGGAGACCAGGGCCGCCTCTTCGAAATGGAATTCGCCAAGCTCTCCGGGGTGCCCTTCGCGGCCGGGGTCGCCTCCGGCACCGACGCGCTCCGCCTGGCCCTTTTGGCCGTCGGGGTGGGTCCCGGGGACGAGGTCGTCGTCCCCGCCTTCACCTTCATCGCCACCGCCACCGCCGTCTCGGAGTTGGGCGCCCGGCCGGTCTTCGCGGAGGTGGACCCCAAGACCCTGACCTTGGACCCCAAGGACGCCGCCCGTCGGATCACCCGCCGGACCAAGGCCCTGGTGCCCGTCCATCTTTTCGGACTTCCCGCGGACATGAACGCCCTGGGGGCCCTGGCGCGCAAGCGGGGGCTCAAGATCGTGGAGGATTGCGCCCAGGCCCACTTGGCCCGCTACCGCGGCCGCCCGATCGGCGTCCTGGGCGACGCCGGAGCCTTCAGTTTCTATCCCACCAAGAACCTCGGCGCCGCCGGGGACGCCGGGGCGGTCTCCACGAAATCCCCCGCGGTGGACGCCTCCCTGAGGCAACTGCGCAACGCCGGCCGCGGCCCCTCCGAAGCCTACCGCCACCTGCGCCTGGGCCACAACAGCCGCTTAGACGAAATCCAGGCCGCCGTCCTGCGGGTCAAGCTCCCCCATCTCAAGCGCTGGACCGCCCTGCGCCGCCGCGCCGCCGCCCGCTACGACCGCCTTCTCTCCGGCCTTCCGTTGGCCTTGCCCGCCCGAGGAGGAGCCGGGACTCTGCATTCCTACCATTTGTACGTGGTCCGCACCCCGCGCCGGGACGAACTGTCCCGGAAGCTGGCGTCGGAGGGCATCGCCTCGGGGATTTATTACTCGATCCCGCTCCACCTTCAGCCCGCCTACCAAAGCTTCGGCGGGACCCCGGGAGACTTCCCCGTATCCGAGAAGGCCGCCCGCGAAGGCTTGGCCCTGCCCCTGTTTCCGGAACTGACCGACCGGGAGATCGACCGGGTCGCCGCCGCCGTCCGCGCCTTCTTCCGCGGATGATCCGGATTCTCTTCGTCAGCACCTCGACCACGGTCGGAGGCGCCGAGAAAACCCTCTTCACCTTGGCCACCTTGCTGGACCCGGCGCGCTTCAAGGTGGTCGGGGTCGTCAGCCTCAAGCCCCTCGGAGAATACGGGACCAAGCTCTCTCAGGCGGGCATCCCCGTCTTCTCCCTGGACCTCAAGGGCCGCCCCGGCCTCAAGCACCTGAGGCGCCTGCGGGAAATCATCCGGGAGACCGGCCCGCACCAGGTCCACGCCCTGATGTATCAGGCCATCCAGCTTTGCCGGGCCGTTAAAAAAAGACCGCCGTTTCCCTTCAAGCTGATCAGCTCCCCCCGGGTCAGCTACCGCACCCGCTCCTATTTCACCTTGGCCGTGGACCGCTTCCTCAAAAGCGCCGACGACCTGCTCATCTCCGAGTGCCGCTCCAGCCGGGACTATCTGGTGGGCCGCCTGGGCTACGACCCGGCGCGGGTGCGCGTCATCTACAACGGCGTCGACATCGCCGGCTGGCCCTCCTCCAAGCTCGAGCGCCGCCAGAAACGCCTGGAACTGCGCCTCTCCGCCGATGAATTTTTGATCGGAACCGCCGGGCGCCTGGACGACCAAAAGGGCCACGCCGTCCTCATCCGCGCGGTCCACCTCATCAAGGCCCACCCTCTGCGCTGCGCCATCCTGGGCGAGGGCCCCGGCCGCCCCGCGCTCGAAAGGCTCATCCGCCGCCACCACCTGGAGCGCCAGGTCTGGCTGCTCGGCCAGCGCGACGACGTGACCAGCTGGCTGTCCGCGCTGGACCTCTTCGTGCTTCCGTCTCTCTGGGAAGGCTTGCCCAATTCCCTCTTGGAGGCCATGGCCATGGGCCTGCCCGTGGTGGCCTCCGGGGTGGACGGCATCGCGGAAATCGTGGAAAACGGCAAGAACGGGCTCCTGGTCCCCCCGAAGGACCCCAAGGCCCTCTCGCGAAAAATCCTGGAGCTCATCCAGGACCCGGCCGCCCGCGCGCGGCTGGGGGAGGCGGCGCGCAAGACCATCAACGACCGCTTCGGCGTGCTGGACATGATTTCCTCGTATGAGAAGGCTTACGAGGAAACGGCTTCGAGCCGGCCGTAACACCCCCGCCCTGGCGCCCTTTTGCCGGACCTGATATACTTAGCGGGTTCCCGCGCTCGGGAACTTTTTCGAGGCCACGGTGTCCAACCCATCAATCGACGAGAACGAGTTCCTGGAAAAGAACGCCACCTTGGTCTACAACCTGGCCCTGCGCCTGACGGGCAATCCCGCCGACGCCGAGGACCTCTCCCAGGACTCGCTGTTGAGGGCCCTCAAGGCCCTGCCGAACTTTCGGGGCGACTCGGCGGCTTCCACCTGGGTGTACCGGATCACGGTCAACACCTGGAAGAACCGGGTCCGCTCCGAGAAGCGGCGCGGTTTCTGGAAAACGATTTCGCTGGCGGTCTTCAGCGGCGAGGACAAGGACGAGGCTCCCGATTTCAAGGGAAGCGACGCTCCGCTCGACGCCGGGCTGGAGACCGAGGAGAAAGAAAAGGTGGTGCAGAAGGCGCTCTTGGAGCTCGACGAGGACAGCCGGGCGATCGTCGTCCTGCGCGAGATCGAGGGCCAGTCTTACCAGGACATCGCCGCCGCCCTGGAAATTCCGGAGGGGACGGTCAAATCCCGCCTTTCGCGCGCCCGGGACCTTCTTAAGGAAAAACTCAAAGGCTACGCGACGCCGCCCCCCGTCGGAAAGGGAGGCGGCACGGCCGAGCCAGAAACACCGGGCTCGGCCAGGACGTCCGGATGAAGCACCCCGAGGACCGCCTGTCGGCCTTTCTGGACGGGGAACTCGCCGACTCCGAACGCTCGGCCGTCACCGCCCATCTGGCGCAATGTCCGGCCTGCCGGGCCAAGATCGACGATTCCAAGGACCTCTCTCACTCTCTCTCCAGCCTCCCCCGCCGCCCCCTGCCGCCCGGTTTCATGCACCGCCTCAACGCCCGCCGCGCCGCCGAGCAAGCCCCCGCTTGGGGCTTCGGGGATTGGTCCCCCCGGGTCCGCACCGCGGCCTTCGCCCTCTCCGGCGTGGCGGTGGCCTTCGTGGCCATGGAGGGCCTGCGCGAGCGGCCGGTCCCGACCAGGCTCAGTTTTGACGCCGGGATCATCGGCGCCGCCAAGAACGATATTCCGGAGACTTCCATAAGAGCCGATGCCGCTCCGGCCAAACGCCAGGGAGCCCGGGAAGAAAAAATAGCGGGCAAAAGATCGGCCCTGGCCGCGGTCCGGGGAGCGGGAGACGGCGGCCTGGCAAGCTTCGGCGGCGCGGGCTCGGGAGGCGGGGCCGGTTTGAAGGCGAAAGCCCCGGCCGCGAAAGCCGCCCCGGAAGTCCGCGGACGGGCGCCCGGGGCTCCTTACGGAGAGCCGATGCCGGTTCCCCAGCCTTCCTTCAACAACGATTCCCAGCAGGAATTCCTGGCCGACGAAAAGGACCGCATGGGGATAAAGCAAATCGTTTCGCCCGGGGCCGGCTACGCCCGCCCCATCGGTTTCGCCGCCGCGGAACGGCGGATCAAACTGGGCCGGGAAGTTTTCCCCGCCGCCCTGGCCGGGGCCACCCCGGGCCTCTTGGCCGAGGAAAGCCGGGCGGCCTTCGCCCCCGGAGCGCCCGCCCAGCCCGACACCTCCTGGAACATCCCCTCCGAGCCCGAGGGAACCGTCATCAAGACCCAGGCGGAGCTGGAAGCCTTCTGGAAACGGATGGGCGGGACTCCCCCCACGATCGATTTTACGCGCCAGATGCTGGTGGTGGTCCTGGCCGGGCCCGCGACGGGGCTGACGGCCTCCATCAGCTCGGTCCAACCCTCCGGCGGCCGCTTAGTGGTCCGCTACCGCCTGGCCGTCGGGGCCGACAAGGGCGCCATCCCCTACCCGATGCAAACCCTCCCGCGCTCGGACCTGCCGGTCGTTTTCGAAGAAGCGCCGTAAGCATGCGGTTAAATTACGCGGTATTTTAACCGCCAAGCCCTGTGCCGGCGCAGGATGCAGTCGTCAGACACCACCAAAAGCCCCGCCTGGCGCGCCTTCTCCTCGGCCTCCGGGCTGGTGACGCCGTCCTGAAGCCAAATGGCCTTGGCCTTGACCTTGATGGCTTCCTCTATGATCGGGGGGACGAAGTCGGGATTTCGGAAGACATTGACCACCTCCACCGGCCCCGGGACGGCCGATAGGGACGGGTAGCACTTTTCCCCCAACAGCCGGTCATGGCCGGGGTTGACCGGGATGATCCGGTAGCCCTGCTCCTGCATGTAGGCCGGAACGTAATGCCCGGCGCGAGCGGGGTTGGGGGAACAACCGACAACAACAATTGATTTCATCCTAAGGATGAAATCAATTGTTGCTTCCGGTCCCTTAAGTTCCGTTAGCCGACATTTCTCCCGTTCCGGTTCCGTTCCCATAATTCCGTTATTTTACTTCTTCGCGGAACCTTTGACCCCTCCCGGTGTCGAACCCCCATGCCGTCCAGCCGCCACCGGGAGGTTCAAATGTTCAAGTCCCTGGCCCTAACCGCCGTTCTCTTTTTCCCCGCCGCCGCCCACGCCCAGCAACTCCTGGCCTGGCCCCTGGGGGGCGGAAAAGCGATCTCCTGGCTGCTCCCGGGACACCCGGTCCCTCCGGGCATGATCCTCCCCGGACCCCGGCCCCCGATGCCCCGCCCCCCGCTCCCCCGTCCCGGCCCGGCCCCGATCCCCACCCCCGCTCCCCTGCCGACGCCCGAAGCTTCCCCGATGACCCTCTCGGGCTACCGCGTGGAGGGCAAGGTGGAGGACCAGGCGGCCAATCTCACCTTCCACATCACCTTCCACAATCCCACCAATCAGCGCCTGGAAGGGGTTTTGATGATCCCCATTCCCGCCGAAACCGTCCTGAGCGGGTTCGCCATGACGGTCGGCGGCAAGGAAATGAAGGGCGAATTATTGGAAGCCGAAAAGGCCGCTTCCATTTACGAAGGCATCGTCCGCCAGATGCGCGATCCCGGCCTGCTGGAACTGGTGGGCGAGCGCATGGTCCGCGCCCGGGTTTTTCCCATCGAGCCCAACGGCGACATTATTGTCCGCATGACTTTAACCCAAATCCTGCGCCAAAGCGGGGACCTCTACAGCCTGAACATCCCCTTGCGGTCCTCGCGGATGGTGGCGGGCACCGTCGGCCGAGCCTCGGTGAGCCTGGACCTGCACGCCTCGCGCCCCTTGCGCAGCGTCTATTCCCCCGACGCCGAGGCCCGCATCACCCGCACCGGCCCCCAGGGGGCAACCCTGCGTTACGAGGCGCCCGCCGCCGACGGGGCCGATTTGTCCCTGTTCTACTCCATGGCCGCCTCCGAGAATCCCCTTTCCGTGGGCTTGCTTCCGTTTCGGGAGGAAGGCGAGGACGGTTATTTCATGTTGTCCTTGTCCCCCCGGGTGCGGGCCCCGGAGGGCGAGGTCGTCCCCAAGGACGTGGTTTTCATCCTGGACCGCAGCGGGAGCATGGAGGAAGGCGGCAAGATGGCCCAAGCCCGGGCGGCCCTGTCGTATTGCCTCAAGGCCCTGGCCCCGCAGGACCGGTTCGGGATCGTGGACTTCGCCACCGACGCCGCCTCCCTGGACAGCCGCCTGCTGACGGCCACCCCCGCCAACCGCGCCCGCGCCCTGCGCTATGTCGAAAGATTGGAAGCCTCCGGCGGGACCAATATCGAAGCGTCCCTGGACGAGGGCATGCGCCTGATCAACGCCGAGCCGCAAGCCGGCCGGGTGCCCATGGTTTTCTTCATGACCGACGGCCTGCCGACCGTGGGGCAGACGGACGTCCAATCCCTGCTCAAAGCCGCGGCCGAGAAGAACAAGAGCCTGCGCTCGCGCATCTTCTCCTTCGGGGTCGGCTCGGACGTCAACACTTTGCTCCTCGACAAGCTGGCCGAGATGAACCGGGGAGCGCGCGACTATGTGGCCCCCAATGAAAACATCGAGGCCAAGGTCTCCTCCCTTTATCAGAAAATCGCCAAGCCCGCCCTGACCGATGTCCGCATCCGTTGGGAGGGCGTGGAGGCCTCCGAGGTCTATCCCCGCCCCGTCACCGACATCTTCTACGGCTCGGATTTGACCTTGCTCGGCCGCTATCCGAAAGGCGGCAAGGGCCGGCTCATTTTGACCGGGCGGGCGGCGGGAAAAGACGCCCGCTTCGAGTTTCCCGTGGACATGCCCGAGATGGCCGCCCAACACGCCTTTTTGCCGCGCCTGTGGGCCAATCTCAAGGTGGCCAACGCCTTGGACGCCATCCGCCTGGGCGGCAAGGCCGATCCCGAGGTGGTCAACGAGATCGTGCGCCTGGCCAAGAAGCACGGGATCGTGACTCCCTACACCTCGTATTTGATCACCGAGGACGGCGCCGACCGGGCCCGCATCCAGAACCAGGCCTTCGACCGGGTCACGGCCCTGCGCGAGGAAGCCCGCGTGAGCGGCTTCTCCGGGGGCGGCGCGGGGGCCCGCGCGGCGCAGAAATCCTCCACCTTCTTCGGGGCCGTCAGCGCCCTGCGCGGTTCCTCCTTCGGGGCGGAGTCGGGCTCCTTCGACGGCGGTGCGCCGCACGCGGCCCCGGCCGCGCCCATGGCGCGCCTGATGGCCGATTCCGAGCGCGAGACCCGCGACGAACTCAAAGCCGGCGGCAAGCGCGCGGTGGAAACCCGAACCTTGGCGGGCAAGACCTTCTACCTTAGAGGAGAGGCCTGGGTGGACGGGGACTACGAAATGGCCGACAAGGGCTCCATTAAGGAACTCAACCTGGGCTACCTCAGCCCCGAGTATTTCGAGGTCCTGGGCCGGGAGCCCGGACTATCCCGCTACCTGAGCCTGGGCAAGCGCCTCGTGATTCTTTGGCAAGGAACGGCCTACAGGATTCAATAGGCTCCGTCATTATTCTGTAACCCAAACCGGCTATATTTTCCCCGCAATGGAGAAAGCACCCGCCCGGGGGGCGGAAGACGGTCATTGGGAAGAGCGCCTTGAAGCCCGGCGGCGGGCGCTCGAGGCCGAATACGAGGCGCTCTCCGTCGAAAACACGCGCGCCGCGCGCGACTTGGCCGCCTATCAAGCGCAATTTCTGATGGAGGAGGCGGAAACCCGCAGGAAGCTCGACGAGCGGGAGCGGGCCGTCGAGGAGCGGCTGGAGCGCGGCTCCGCGGAGAACCGCGCCGCCCTGGCCAAGGCCGAGGACCGGCTCATCGCCCGCGAGCGCGAACTGGAGGAATCCGCCGATCAACGCGTCCGGGCCGCCAACGCCCGGCTGGTGGAGCTCGAACGCCTGTTGGCCGAGGCCAAAGACCAAATCCAACGGGCGGCCGAAATCCAAGCCCGGGAGAGCGAGCGCCTGAAGGCGGCCGAAGAGGCCAAGGTGGAGCTGGACCGCCATTACCAGGATCGGCTGGCCGACCTTCAAGCCAAGGCCAAGAAGCGCGAGGACGAGCATTTCAAAAAAGAGCGGGAGCTGGAAGACCGCCGCGCTTTCTACGAGGAAAGTTGGGCCTCCGAAAAAAGAAAAGCCGAAGGGGAAATCGAGTCCCTGCGCCTGGAACGGGAAAAGCTCCTCTTGGATGTCCGCGCTTCCCGGGAGCAGGGGACCGGCTTGCTCGCCCGCATCATGGGGCTGGAACGCGAAAAGGCCCTGGTCTTGGACGAGGCGCGCCGCGCCCACGCGCGCGAATTGGAGCTTTCCATGGAGGCCCGCGCGGCTCTCGCGGCGGAGCGCGACGATCTCCTGGCGCGGGTGGCGGACCTGGAGGGCGAGCGGGAATCGCTGCGCGGAAAGCTCGCCGAACAGGCCAAGACCGCCGCCGCTCTCCGCCAGGACGGCTCCCTGGCCGCCCAGGAGCACGCGCGAACTTTGGACGAACTCAATGGGGCCCGATCGGCCCATGAAAAGGAGCGCTCCGCCCTCCTGGCCGAGCTCGCCGGGCTTCGGGTCAAGGCCGAGGGGCACCACCCGCGGGTTCTTGAGCTGGAACGCCGCCTGGCTTTGGCCGAGGACGCCGCCTCCCGGACCGCGGCGTTGGAGGAAGAGGCCCGCCGCTGGCGGGAAGACCTCCACAAGATGGAGGACGAGCAGGCCGCCCTGCGCGGCAAGCTCGCCGAACAGGCCCAGGCCGCGGCTTCTCTCCGGCAGGACCACTCGCTGGCCGCCCAGGAGCACGCGCGAACTTTGGACGAGCTCAAGGGGGCCGGATCGGCTCATGAAAAGGAGCGCGCCGCCCTCCTGGCCGAGCTCGCCGACCTCCGGGTCAAGGCCGAGGGGCACCACCCGCGGGTTCTTGAGCTGGAACGCCGCCTGGCTTTGGCCGAGGACGCCGCCTCCCGGACCGAGGCGCTGGAGGAACAGGCCGGGCGCTGGCGAGAAACGCTCAAAAATCTTGAAGCCGAGTATGACTCTCTTCGGCGGGATCACTCCGGCCTTCTCCGGGCCCGCGAGGCCCTGGAAGCGGACCGCGCCGTGCTCCTGGCCGAAGTGGCGGATCTGGCCCCCAAGGCCAAAGGCCATCACCCACGAGTTCTCGATCTGGAGCGCCGCCTGGCCGCGGCCGAGGAGCGCCTTTCCCGCGTTTCGGGCCTTGAGGAACAATCCCGGAACTGGCAGCCGAAGCTTCGGACGCTGGAGGCGGAACTCGAGGCCCTGCGCCGGGATCAAGCCGCCGCCGAGGAAATGAACCTCCGGCGCGAGGGAGAGCTCGCCCGCATCTCCGAGGAGCGGGTGAAAGCCGCCAACGCGCGGATTCTCGAATTGGAGAGGCGCCTGGCCGAGGCTCAGGATTCCGGGCAATTGGTCTCGGAGACGGCCGCCCGCGCCCAGGAGCACCGGCTCGGGGCCGACCGCCGCCTAAAGGAATTGGAGCAAGGGTATCAGGCGCGCCTTTCCGAGTTGGAGGCGAAGGCACTCGTTAGGGAAGAGGAGCTCTTCCGCAGGGAACGGGAACTCGAGGATCTCAAAGCCTCCCTGGAAAAGAGCCGCGCGGAAAGGATCCTTCAAGCCGAGGCCCCGTTGGAAAGCATGCGCCGGGAGCGGGACTCGTTGGCGGCCGACCTCGCCCGGTTGCGGGGCCAGCTTGAGGAACAGTTGGCGCGGAGCCTGGAGGCGGAGAGCCTCAAGAACGCGGCCGAGGAGGAGGCCCGCCGCGCCCGGGAAGCCGCCGCCCAGGCCCTTCAGTGGAAGGCGGCGGTGGGAGCCAAGGATCAGGACCTTTCCTCTCTTCGGAGGGAAAACTCGGATTTGTCCCAAGCCTCGGCCGCCCATGAAAAGGAGCGCGCCGCCCTCCTGGCCGAGCTCGCCGACCTCCGGGTCAAGGCCGAGGGGCACCACCCGCGGGTTCTTGAGCTGGAACGCCGCCTGGCCGCCGCCGAGGAAGACGCCCGCCGGGCCGAGACCCTTGCCGCCCAAATCGAGGAGTGGCGGGGGCTTTTGCAAACCCGCCAGACCGGACTCGACGCCCTCCGCGCGCAGAACGCCGAGCTTGCCCAGGCCGTCGGCGGGACTCGGCGCGACAATTCCGAGGACCTGGAACGCCAAGCCGGCCAATGGCAGGCCGCCCTGGCGGCCAAGGACCGCGAGCTCGAGGAGCTTCGCCGGGAGCGCGACGCCGCCTTGGACGCCAAGACGGCCGCGCAGGGAGGCATTCGGGAAGGAATTTCCCGCCGGGATGAGGAGCTCAAGGCCCGGGCGCGGGAGCTCGACGGCCGCCAAGCCGACATCGAGGAGCAGGCGCGGACTTTGGCCGAGCTGGCCCGGGAATACGAACGGAAGATCAAGCATGGCTGAGCCCAAGGACCCCTCGAAGGAATACGATCTCGTCGACATCGAGCGTCTCAATAATCTCGATACGGCGCGCATGGCCTTGCGTTGGGCCCTGGAGCGGCTGGATTCCCTGCAGAAAGCCCGGACCGAGCTGAAGGAAACCGCCGAAAAAGAAGCCCGCCTTCGCCAATTGGCCGAGGAGGAATACCGGACCCTCCAGTCGGCCCTGGGCCAAAAGGAGGCCCTGGGGCAGGAGCGCGAGCGCTACTACGCCAAGATGGAGGATTTCCTCTCCAAACAGCTCGCGGGCAAGCTGGACGTTCCCGCCCTGATCCGAAAGGAAGCCGAGGTCGAGGAACTGCGGCGCCTGCTCATGGAGCGGCAGACTCAATTGGAAGCCGAGACCGCCTCCCGCCGCGATGTTTTGGACGCCGAGCACAAAAAGGTCGTGGCCGAGGCCCGCCGCCAGGCGGAAGCCGAGCGACATCTCATTGAGGAACGAAACGCCCAGTTCCGCAAGAATCTGGAGGCCGAGTATTCCCCCCGCCTGACCGCGCTTCACGAGGGTGAAATCCGGGTCAAGGAGGCGGAGCGGATCCTGGCGGAACGCCAAGCCCATTTCGAGGAGTTCTACAAATCCCAGCGCGCCCAACTGGAAAGCGAGATCACCCTTTTCCGCCAAGAAGTCGACGATCAGGTGTCCCTCCGGGTTTCGGGCCAGGAACGCCTTCTGGAGGAACGCCACGGGATCAAAGAATCGGCCTGGGAATCCGAGAAGTCCATCCTTTTAAAGGAACTCCGGCAACTTCGGCGCTCGGAAGGCGAAAATCTTCCCCGGGCCTTGGAGCTGGAAGCCAAGGTTGCCAAGCTTCAGGAAGCCGAAAACCGCGCCCGCCAAGCCGCCGACGAGGAAGGCGCGCGGCGCAAGGAATTGGAGAACCGCGAGCGGGAATTGGAGGCCCGTTTCCAAGCCCGGATGGAGGAATTGGAGGTCAAGCATCGCCAGATCCAAAGTGATCTCCATCAGAGGGAACTGGCCTGCGCCAAGCGCGAAGAGGCCATCGGTTTGTTCGGCACCGGCGGGGTGGACATCGGGGCGCTGGTCGAGCGGGAAGCCAAATCCCTCCAACGCGAGAAGGAATTGGCCCGCAAGGAAGACCAAGCCGCCCGCGAGCTGGAGGCGCGCAAGCGAACCCTGGAGCTGGAATTCGAGCGCCTGACCAAGGACGCCCAACAGGGCCTGCGCCTTCAGGCCCAACGCTCCGCGCAAACCACGGCCCGTGAGGCCGAACGGCTCAAGCGCCTGGAAGAAAAGGAACGGTCCGTGGAGGCGGAGTCCCGCGCCCGCCTGGACAAACTGGCGGAGGCCGAACAGGCCGTCGTCCGGGAAGGGGAAAAGTTGGCGGCCGAAACCGTTTCCCTGCGCCGGGCCCTGGAAGGCGAACGCACCCAGCTTTTGGAGGAAATGGCGGCGCTCCGGGAGAAGGCCCTCGGGCACCACCCCCGCCTCTTGGATCAGGAACGGCGCCTGGCCGAGACCCAGGAGCAATTGCGCCGGGCCGACGAGCGCTCCTCCCGGGAAAAACAAGACCGCCTGGCCTTGGAGGAAACGGAGCGCACCCTGGAGGCCAAGGCCCGCGACCTGGAGGGAGTCATCCGAGTCCTCCGCCAGGAACTGGCCGGCCGCGGCGCCGGGCTGGAACAGGAGAAGGCCCTGGCCCGAAAGCGGGAGGAAGAGCTCCGCCAGCAGGCGGCGGACGCGCTGGCGCGGCGGGCCGAATTGGAAGGCCTCCTGCTCAGGACGGAGGAAAAAGCCCGCGCCGCGGAGGCCGAATTGGTCCGGGAACGGGAAACCGGCCGGGTCCTGGAGGCCCGGGCCGCGGCGGCCGAGGCCGGGGCCCACGAAAAGCGCAACGAGGTTGAGGCCCTGTTGCGCTCCCGGCAGGAAGAGTTGGACCGCCGGGAACGGCTCCTGGAAGCCCGCTCCGCCGAAGCCTCACAAGACCACGCGGGCCGCACGGGCGAATTGGAGGCGCTCAAAACGGCCCTCAAAGCGGAACGAGCCGCCCTGGTCCAAGAAATCGCCCGGCTCAAGGAAAAAGCCGAGGGCCATCATCCCGCGGTCCTGGAATCGGAGCGGCGAGCCGCCACCGCCGAGCTCCGCGCCCAAAACGCCGAAGAGGACAACGCCCGCCTGCGGAGTTTTTCCCATGCCCTGGAAACACGGGTCCATGAAAGCGAGACCTACGCCCATCAATTAAAGGACGGCCTGGAACGCCGGGAACGGGAAAACGCCGAGCTTGCGAAAATCATCGCGGCGGGCCAAGCGCGGGTGCTGGAATTGGAGCGCGCCGCCATCCAGGCGGAGCAGAAGGTCCGCGGGGCCGAGGAGGAATTAACCCGCTCCGCGCTGGAGACCGAAGCCCGCTCCCACGGGGAGGCGGAGTCCCACAAGCGCCTTCAGGACCTGCAGGTCCGCCTGGCCCAGGAAAGCGAGCGTTCCAAGAAATTCGAGGAGGACTTGGCCTACGCCGAGGCCCGCCTCCTGGAAGCCGAAAGGCGCGCCGGAGACGTCCAACGGACCCTGGAAGGGAAATTGGCCGAGCTTCAGGTCCGCCGCGAGGCCGCGGAACGCGAGGCCCTGGGCCGCGAGGACCGCATCCGCGCCCAGGCCGCGGAAGGCGCCCGGGAAATCCGGGGGCGCGGGGCGGAGTTGGAGCGGTCCTTGGCCGCCGCGGCCGAGCGGGCCCAAGCCGCCGAGGCGGCGCTGGCCCACGAGATCGACCGGCGCGAACGGCTGGAGCGCCGCCACGAGGAGCTCTCCGCCCAGGCCGAGGCCCGGATCGCCGAGGTCGAGACGCGCCTCCAAATCTCGGAGAAAAACCTCCTGGCCCGGACCGGGCAGGGTCAGACCGAGGCCCTGGCGGAACTGCAGGAAGCCCGCGCCCGGCTTCAGGAGCAGGAGAAAGCCTTGGACGCCGCCAAGCGCCGCGCCCAGGCCGCCGCCGAGGACTTGGAGCTGGAGCGGGAACGGCGGGAAAAGGCCGAAGGCCGCCAGGTCGAGGTGGAAGCCTCCCTCAATTCCCGCTCGGCGGAGCTCGAGGCGCGGCTTAAGACCGCGGCAAGGGAACTGACCGAGCGCGAGGACCGCCTGCGCGGCGAGGCCGCCGAACAGCTCCGCCAGACCCGCGCTAAGACCCTCGAGGCCGAGAAATCCGCCGCGGGGGCCGAGGAACGGGCTCAAACCGCCGCCGCCGACCTAGCCCGGGAGACCGAGGTCCGCCGCCGCCTGGAACGCTCGGAGGAGGCTCTCCGGGGGCAGGTCCATCGGGCCGCCCAGGAGCGCCAAGAGGAATCCGCCGCCCTTCAAAAGCAATTGGCCGAAGCTCAGGAGAATCTCCGCGCGGCCCTGTCCCAGGCCGGTCGGGAGGAAACCTGGCGCCGGGATCTCGAACGCCGGGCCGCCGAGCTGGAGGCCAAATCCCAGGAGCGGATCGAGGCCCTCGAGACCCGCCAGACCTCCGCCGAAAAAGAAGCCCTGGCCCGGGAAGCCAAGCTCAAGCGGCAATTCGGGGAAGCGGCCTCCTTGGCCCGCGCGCGAGTCCTGGAATTGGAGCGGGCCCTGGCCCAGGCCGAAGCCAGGGCTTTGTCCTCCCCCTCGAGCCCGGCCAGCGAGGCGGAACTGCGCAAGATTTTGGAGCGGCGAGAGCGAGAACTGGAACTCCACCACAAGAGCCGCCTGGAGGAGCTCGAGGCCCAATACCAAGGCCAGCTCCCCGGCCTGGAATCCGAGCAAAAGGCCCTCCACGCCGCCCTGGCCGAAAAGGAAAACGCCCTCCAGAACCGCTCGGCCGGACGGGAGATCGTGCTCGAAAGCCGCGTTCTGGAGCTGGAGAAATCCCTGGCCGAGGCCGAGGAGCGCTCCCGCCGGGCCGCCGAGGAAATCGGCGGCGAGCATTCCCGCCTGCAGGCCTTGGAGGCCGAGGCCGCCGAGCGGGCCGCGCGGCAGGCGGCCACGCTGGAGGCTTTGCACGCGCGGTCGTTGGAGCTCGAACGGGGATTGGCGGGGGCGCAAGGGCGGGCCCAAGCCGCGGAAGCCGCCCTGGCCCGGGAGGCGGAGCGCCGGGCCGCCCTGGAATCTCGTGAGATGGAGGCCACCGCCCGCCACCAAGCCCGTGCGGCGGAATTGGAGACCCGTCTCAAAGCCTCCGACCGGAATTTGGCCGCCCGGGAGGAAAAGCTCCAGGCCCAGGCCGCCGAGGCGGCGCAACGGGCCCATGGCCGGATCACCGAACTCGAGCGGTCCCTGGCGGCCGCCGAGGAGCGGGGACGAGGAGCCGACGCCGCGCTGGCCCGGGAAACCGAGCGCCGGGAGCGCCTGGAACGGCGCCTGGAGGAACTCGCCAGCCAAGGCCAGGCCCGGCTGGCGGAATTGGAAACCCGGCTGAAAACCGCCGAGCGCAACCTCGCCGAGCGCGAGGAACGCCTGCAATCGATCGGCGCCGAGGCCTCCCAAAAGGCCCGCTCCAAGGAATTGGAGCTTGAAAAAGCCCTGGTCCAAGCCCAAGAACGCTCCCAAACCGCGGCCGCCGAGCTCTCCCGGGAGAGCGAGCGCCGCCAGCGGTTGGAGCGCCGCCTGGAGGAAAGCGAAGCCGAGGCCCACGCCCGAGCCGCGGAGCTGGAAGCCCGCCTGCGCTCGACCGAGAGGAATTTGGCGGCGCGGGACGCGGATTTCCGGGCGCGCCTGGAAAAACGGGAGGCGGAGCTGCAAGCGCGGCACCAAGCCGCCCTCGGCGAAATTTCCGACCGGCTTCAAGAAGCGGAGGCGGCGGGCGCCGCGCGCGAGGAGGAAGTCCGCGCCAAAGCCTCAAGCCAAGCCCAGGACGCCGCCGGCCGGATCATGGATTTGGAGGCCGCCCTGGCCGCCTCGGAGGAGCGGGCGCAGGCCGGGGGAATTTCCCTGGCCCGGGAGACCGAGCGCCGGTTGAAGCTGGAACGCCAATTAAAGGAAGAGCAGGCGTCCCACGACGCTCGCTTGGCCGCCCTGGAGGAAAAATTCAAAGCCGCGGCCGCCGAGGCCGAAAACGCCTCCCGCCGGGCCCAAGAGCGGATTTTCGGGCAGGAATCGGCGATGGCCAAGGCCGACGAGAGGATTCGGGATTTG
The DNA here is from genome assembly GCA_964358485.1 of uncultured Elusimicrobia bacterium. GTDB lineage: Bacteria > Elusimicrobiota > Elusimicrobia > UBA1565 > UBA9628 > CAYHPY01. Next base: position 113,835 of record CAYHPY010000002.1, on the reverse strand, counting down.
GAAAACCGTTTCGCCCGGGAGCAGGAGGCTCGGGCGATCGTGGAAACCCGGGCCCAAGAGGCGGAAAAGCGGCGGGCGCAGGTTCAGGCGGAGGTCGAGGACGCCCTGCGGCGAAAAGAGGCGGAGGTTCAGGAGCGTGAGCGCGTGCTTCAGGCCCGCGCCGCTCAGGCCGCGCAGGAGCACCAAGCCAAAATCGTTCAACTGGAGCAAAGCCTGGGCGACACCGAGGAGCGCCTGCTGGCCGCCCAAAGCGAATTGGCCCGGGAACAGGAAGGCCGCCTGGCGCTGGAGCGCCGGGAGGCGGAGATCGAGGCCCAATACGACGCCCGCCTGAACGAACTGCAGGCCTCCCACCAACACAAGGAGGACGCCCTCACCAAAAAAGAGAAGGACCTCGAGGACTGGGCTCACGACAAGGCCCAGGAGCATCACCTGCGGGTCCTGGACCTCGAAAAACGCCTGGCCGAGGCCGAGGAGGCCGCCAACACCGCCGCCGAGGCCTTGAGCCGGGAAAGCGAGATCCGAAAAATCCTGGAGAGCCGCGACGAGGAGCTGGAGACCCGCGCTCGCGCGCTGGGGGAGGATTACCGGAAAAAGCTGGCCCACCTGGAAAGCCTTCAGGCGGAGATCGAGAACTCCAACGCGGCGCTGCTGGATCAACTCGCCTCCCAACGCCGGAAATCGCAGGAGCAATTCCCCCGGATTCTGGAAATCGAGCGCTCGGCGGAGGAAAGCTCGGCCCGGGCCCAGCGGGCCGAGCTGGAGAAGGCGCGCGAGGCGGCGCACCGCCAGGAACTGGAGTCGCGCCTCCGGGAGGTCGACGCCGTCCATTCCCGAAGAATCGCGGAACTTCAGGAGGACCTCAACCGGGAAAGGGAATCTCTGGCCGAACGCGACCGGGCCTTGGCCGAGCGTGCCCGCAAGATCGAGGCCGAGCGCTCCCGTTCCCAGGCCGAGTTGTCGAGCCTCAAGGAGGCGTTGGACGCCGAGCACCGGCTTTTGTTGGAGGAATTGACCGACCTGCGGACCAAGGCCGAAGGCCACCACCCGCGCGTCATGGAGCTGGAGCGCCGCTTGGTGTCCACCCAGGAAAACGCCCGGCGGGCCGCCGAAGCCTTGGCCCTGGAAGCCGAGCGGCGGAAAGCCATCGAACTGCGCGAGGCGGCGCTGGAAGCCCGGACCAAGGAACTGGAAAGCGGGCGCTCGCCGCTCATCGCGGACCTGGAGCTCCGGCTATCGGCCGCGGAGGCCAAGGCCCAGTCCACCGCGCTGGAATTGGCCCGGGAACGGGAAAGGCTGAAACTTCTGGAGGCCAAGGAAGGCGAGCTGGAATCCCAGGCCCATGAACTGGCCCGGGGCTATCATCCCCGGATCATCGACTTCGAGACGCGCCTGGCCAAGGCCCAGGAGGAAGCCCAGCGGGCGACGGCGGCCTTGGTCCAGGAACAGGCCCGCCGCAAGCTGTTGGAGGCGGGCCGGACCGAACTAGAAGCCCGGGCCGCCCGCGGCGAGGGAAAAGAGCCCGTCCTCCGCGATTTGACCGAGCGGCTGGAGCAGGCGGAGGCGCGCCTCAAGAAATCCACGGAAGCCCTGAGCCAGGAAAAATCCCTGCGCAAGCAGTTGGAGATGAAGGAAAAGGCGATGCAGATGAGGGAGAAAGAGCTCGAGGCCGAGGCCCGGGAACTTTCGGAACTCGCCAAGGCCTATCAGGCCAAGATTCGCGGCATGAATTCTTAACGAGCCGCCAAGGCCAGAAAACCAAGCGCGGTTTGGACGGCGGCTAAAATCGCCACGGCTCCCGGGACGGAACAGCCCCGCTCGAGCAACAAGTGGTGCAAATGATCCTTACCGGTCGCCTCCAACCAATCCCGGATCGTTTTAACGCGCCCCGACAAGATTCGAGTAATGGTCGTCTGGCACAGGTCGGCCAGGGGCAGGCCCATCAAGAGCGCGGCGGGCAGAAGACCGTAGGGCGCCGCCAGCGCGGCGGCCGCAAATCCGATGAAGGTCGAGCCCCCGTCCCCGAGGAATATTTTGGCGGGCTTCCAGTTCGCCGGGAGAAAACCCAGGCAGGCGCCGGCCAAACCCGCCGCGGGAAGCCGCCAGGCGGGAACCGGAGCCATCACCGCCAGAAAGATTCCCGCGAGCGCGCCCAAAGAGCAGGCCTCGCCGTCCATCCCATCCAGGAAATTGAAGGCGTTGGCCAGCCCCGCCAACCACAGGACCAGGAAAAACCTTTCGGCCCATAGACCTCCGGGCAGGCCGTTCCAAAAGCCGGCCCCCACCCCGAGCCCGACGGCAAGCGCCGCGCCGGCCAGTTGGAGCCCCAGTCTCCGAAAGGCCGAGAGCCCGCGCGCGTCCTCCCAGACCCCGGCCGCCAGCACCAGGCTCCCCCCGGCCAGGAAGCCGGCCGGAGCGTGCCCTAAGCCGCCAAGAGCCGCGGCGCAAAAGCCCCCCCAAACCGCCAAGCCGCCCAGGCGCGGCATGGGGACGCAATGGAGTTTGCGGGAGTCGGGGAAATCCCAGGCCCCGAAGCGTTCGGAGAGGCGTTTGGCGGCCGGGACCAAGGCCATGGAGCCGGCCAAGGCCAAACCGAAGGCCCCCGCCGCTTCAATCACGGGGGGCGCCCCTTAGGCGGTGCCGGCGAGGCTGGCGACGGCCTCTTCGACGATGTCCGGACCGATCCGGGAGGCCCCCTTGCTGAAGCCGGTCAGCAGGCTCATGTGGGCGTACTGGTTGATCCAGCGCGGAATCCCGCCGGAATGCTTGTGGAGGTGGCGCAGAGCCTCCGGGGCGAAGAGCTCGCCTTGGGCCCCGGCGATTCGGAGCCGATGCCCGACATAGGAGGAGGTGTCCTCCGGAGTGAACGCATCCAGGTGGAAGCGCAGATTGACGCGCTGATTGAGTTGTTTATTGGCCTCGACCCGCGGGCGCAATTCCGGCTGTCCGATCAGAAGCAGGGTGGCTAAAGAGCGCGTTTCGGTCTGCAGGTTCATCAGGAGGCGGAGCTCCTCGAACACGTCGTCGTGAATGATGGCGTGGGCCTCGTCCACGACGATGACGGAGTGCTTGCCGTCCTGAGCCACGTTTTCGATGTACTGCTGAAGGCCCATGAGGACGTCGGCCTTATTGGCGGGGACCTCGTGCTGGGTGAACCCCCGCAGGATCAACCGCAGCATGCCGAGATCGTCCAGGCGCGGATTGGTGACGACGGAAAATTTATACCCTTCCGGCTCGGTCGTTTTTTTCAGGGCGTGCAGGACCAAGGTCTTGCCGCAGCCGTAGACCCCGCTCAAGACCCCGCAGGCCTTTTTTTCCCTCACCAGGTATTGAAGGCGGGACAGCGCTTCCTGGTGCTTTTCCGAGGAATAGAAAAAGCGAGAGTCCGGGGTGTTCTCGAACGGGAGATCCTTGAGCTTCCAATGGGAGAGATACATCGTCGGGATTTTACAACATTGCCTCGACTCCGGGGCAATCCGCCCCCAGGAGGGCCCGCGCCCCTCGGGCTCCGGCGTTGAAAAGGAGGTCCGCCGCGGAAAGACCCGGGAGGAAAGGGCCGAAAGGCTGGGGATAAACCGGCGCCCGGAATTCCTGATAAAAAAGCCGCACTCCGGCCCGCGCGAAAGCCGCCTCATCCAGGTAGCCGCGCCCCCCGGTCCCCGAAAGATAGGCGTCGGCGCCGAGAATTCGACAGAGCGAAAGAATGCGCTCGGTCGCCCGCCCCGACGGCTTGAGCCGCGATTCAAGAAAGACCGGGGTCTGGACCCCCATCCGGCTCCTCAGGTATTGGTCCAACTCCAGGCACAGGGAGGCCAGGCGCGGCCAGGGGCGGGCGTAGAGCTCGCGGAAATACTCCGCGTGCTCGGCAAAAAACGGGGAGCGGGCGTAATGGTGGGACAAGGTTTGCCAATGCCGCCGCCGCCAATCGCGGGCCTCGTCCGTGCGCGCGTCCCCGACGGCCTGGGTCCGGAGCCCCTTGGTGAGGACCGGAACCGTCAGCCACAAAGTCCCCGCAGGGGACTTGATCTTGTTTCTGTTCTGATATTCTCTTTTTTTATACTGAACCCGGTCCAAATAGACGAAGACATCCGCCCTACCCATCTTATGGTAGTACCCCGTCCACGCGAGGTACTGAGGTTGGTGGCAGGCCAGGATCATGCCCGAAGCGCCTCTTCGTAGATTTTTTCAATTCCCGCGGCCGCGGCCGCAGGCCCAAAATCTTTTGCCTCGGCGGCTTTGGCCGCCGCCGCCCCGAGGCGGCCCCGTAACGCGGGGTCGGCCCCTAGGCGGGAAACGGCCGCGGCCAACGCCCCGGAATCTCCCGGGGCGACGAGCAGGCCGGTCTCCCCGTCGGCGATCATGTCCCCGAGCCCTCCCGTCGCCGAGGCCACGACGGCCAAGCCCGCCGCCTGCGCCTGCCGCGCGGCCCAACCAAATCCCTCGCTGAGGGAAGGCTGAACATAAACGTCCAGGGAGGGAAGGAGCGCCGGCAAATCGTCCCGCCAACCCGCGAAAAATACCTTGCCCCCGAGGCCGAGTCGGGCGGCCCGTTTTTCCAGTTCGGCGCGCTCCCCTCCGTCGCCGAAAATCACCACGCGGGTTTCGGGCCGGCCCGCGGCGAAAATTCCGGCGGCTTCGATCAGAAATTTCACGCCTTTGACCGGCTCCAGGCGCGCCGCGGTCGCCACGACAAAATGCTCCGGGGAGATTTTTAGCGCGCGCCGGGCCCGCTCGCGGTCCCCCTCCCGCGCGGGCCGGACTTCCAGGCCCCCGGAAACCACCCGCCACTGCTCCGGCCGTCCCACGCCGCGGCTCAAATTCTCCCAGGCCTCCGACGGGGAAACGGCCACCAGTCGGTCCGTGACGCGGGCCGCGGCCCGTTCGGCCCAAAGGACCGCCCGGCTCATCAGCGGCCCGAAATAGCCGCTGAAGACCGGCCCGTGGGGCGTGTGCACGGTCCTGATCTTTCCCCCCGCCAGATTGCGGCACCATACCGCCCAGCGGCCGAGAAAGCCCGCCTTGGAGGTATGGGTGTGGAGAATGTCCGGCTCGACCTCGCCGAGCAGGCGGAAAATCTCCAGGAAGGCGCGAAAATCCCGGAGGAGACGAATCTCGCGGACCAGGTGGGCGACGGTTCGGACGCCGGGTTGGACCGGGGAAGCCCCGGGTCCCGAGGCCACCAAGGTCGACTCAGAGCTACGGCGTCCCGCCAAACCGAGCACGACCGCCGAGGAGCCCCCGGGGTCCAGACGCGTGATCAGGTGGAGCACCCGCGGCCGCCGCGCCGGGCCCGGCTCCGTCATTTCTGTTCTTCGGCATAATGCCCGTACCCGTAATAGTAGGCATACCCGGGGCCCATTTCGGAGGCCTGCATGTCGTTGAGGATGACGCCCAGGATGTTGGCCTTGGAGGAGATGAGTTGGTCCTTGGCCCGGCGCAGGGCCTGGCGGGCCATTTTCCCGGCCTGGTAGACCATGACGACGCCGTCGGTCTGCGCGCCGATGAGGGCCGCGTCGACGAAGAGGAGGACCGGCGGGCAGTCGAACACGATGAGGTCGAAATGCGGGCGGACCTCCTTGATGAAATCCGGAAGGCGGTTGGAGGAGAAAACGTTGACGATGTCGGCCGAGGAGGCGGTCCAGCTGGTCATGATCTTGAAATTGTCGATTCCGGAGAAGGTGAGGAGCTTGTCCAGGTCGATCTCGCCCATCAAAAAGTCCACCGTGCCCCGGATGACCTCCCGCCACTCGTTTTTTCCGGCCAAGACCTCCATGAGGCCCGGCTGTTTGGGCAGGCCGAAGACCCGGTGCACGACCGGGCGGCGGATGTCGGAGCCGATGAGTAGGGTCCGCAGACCGACATGGGCGGCGGCCAGGCAGAAATTCGTGGCGGTCAGGGTCTTGCCCTCGGCGACGCCGGTGGAAGTGAAGGTCAGGACCATCCCCTCCAGGTCGGGGCGCTGGGATTGGACGTTGGAGCGCAGGCTGTGGTAGACCTCGATGATCGGGGACTTGGCGCTCTGGTGAAACAGGAGCAGGGAACGGAAAACGTCCGTGGGATAGCGCTGCTTGCGCAGGAGCTTGGCCTTCATCGCGTCCCAGCGCTTTTCCGTCCCGAGGTGGGGCACCACGCCCAGAACCGGAACGCCCACGACCTTCTCGATTTCCTCGATGGTGGAAATCGAGATGTCGAGGCTCTCCAGGAGGAAGGCGGCGATCAGGCCCGCCAACAGGCCCATGAGCGAACCCAGCATGTTGTTGGTCCGCTTGTTGGGATAAAACGGCGCTTCGGGCACGCTCGCGCGGGACACGATGTTGACGAAGGAAGGCGTGGCCGAAAGGACCACGCGGGTTTCCTCAAGCTGGCGCGACAGGGTGACGTAAAGCTCCTCGTTGACCTTGATGTCGCGGTTCATGCGCTCCAACTCAAGGTCCTGGGCCGGGATTTGCGCCAGCCGCGCCCGGGTGGATTGGATCCGTTGGTCCAGAGCGACCACGTCCGGATGCTCGGTGGTGAATTTCTTGAGAAGGTCCTTGCGCCGCCCCTCCTGATCGAGCAAGGTGCTGGTGAGGCTGCCGCTCATTCCGGCGCCCTGATGCTCCTCCAGGTAGGCCTGCCGGGATTCCTCCAGTTTTCGAAGTCCGGCCTCCACTTCCTGGCGCCGGGCGGTGATGTCCTCCAAGGATTTGTTCGTGTAGTAGGACCGCTCCTGGATGTCGCGCTCCATGTAGAGCTCGGCGACGGCGTTGGCCAAATCGGCCGCGGCCGCGGGATCGGCGCTGGTGGCGGAGATGTTGATGAGATTGGAATCGGGCACCGCCTCCGGCCGGAAGGAGGCCTTGTGCTTGCCTCCCACCCGCTTGGCGACCTTGGCCGACATGTCCCCGGAGGAGAGCAGGCGGATTTGGGTCTTGATGGCCGAGTACGAATCGAAATTGGAGTTGTCCATGCCGATCGTCTTGCCGGAGGGCGGCTCATACTTGACGGCGGCCACGGCCCGGTAGAGGGGCGTGCGCAGGCTGGTGTAGACCGCGGTCCCGATGCAGGACAACGACAGGATGACGAGCACCACCCACTTGCGCTTTTGGAGAATTCTCCAATAGTCGTGAAGGCTGGGCTCGATGTCCACGGCCTATTTATCCTTGGCCAGGATGGCCAGGCTCGACATCAAGGTGATGATCGTGATCCAGGGCAGGATATTGGTGTTGACCCACTGGGCGCGCTGGGTCATCTTTCCCTTGGGGACGAAAACCGTGTCGCCCTGCATGACCACGGGATTGCGGCGGTCCTTGCCGCGGAGAATGGCGTTGAGGTCCAAGCCGATCGTCTCGAGCTCCGCGCCCGCCGCCGAGGGGCGGATGACGCGCGTGGCTGAGGGCTTGGCCAGGTCGGTCAGCCCGCCCGCCAGGGAGAGCAGTTCCAGAATCCTCATGCCGTCGCGATACTCGTAAAAACCGGGGGTGCGGACCTCCCCGAGAATGGCCACGCGGCGGCCCGAAAATCTCCGGATGGTGACCGTCACCTTGGGGCCGGCCACGAAACGCGCGTAGCGGGCCTCCAACAGTTCCGCGATCTCCCGGGCGGTGAGGCCCTTGACCAGCAAAGAGCCGATCAAAGGGAGCTCGATCTTGCCGTCGGGCTGGACGGTGACCTCCCGGGAATATTCCTCCACGGGGTAAACCTGGATCGACACGACATCCCCGGGCCCGACGGGATTGATTCGATCCTCGGGGCGGTCCGCCCCCAACGGCGGAGGTTTGGCCCCTTCGGCCGCCTGAACGAGGGAGGGACCCAAAGGCTGCAGGACCAAGCCAACCGCCAGCGCCAAGCAGGCCACGCGGTAGGAGAAATCCCTCAAATCAATCATCCTCATCCTTGGGCGCCGGGGTCGGTTCTTCAAGGACCTTGAACAAGGACATCAGAATGCGCCGCAATTCCCGGATTTCCTCTTCCAACTCCCGGGAGACGCCCCCCGGCATGCGAGAAGAACCGACCAAAGACAATCGTTCCTCGATCTCGTCCAAGCGGCGCTCAAGTTCCTGGCGCCCCTGGGAGTCGCCTTCGGGCGCGGAGGCCAATCCCGCGAGCACGCCTCCCAACAGGCCCAGAAGCCCGGCGGCCAGCAGGCCCGACTTGTCGAACAAGGCTCCCGCGGCGGCCAGAGCCAGGCACGCCGCCTGGGCCCCGCGCGACCAAAAGTCCCCTCCGGAACGGGGGAGCGGAGGGCGCCGGAGCGGCGGGCGGGCCTCCCTTTCCACGACACGCGGCAAGGGCTTAACCCGGGGCTCCTCGGTCGAATGGACGACGGGAAGGGGCGCGGAGGCGGCGTCCGCCGGGGGCGCGGGAATTGCTGGAACCGCAGCCCCCCCCGGCGCGGCTTCCCCCGGCGCGGGAATTTTTCCGATGTCCTCGCGAATCCTTTTAAGGATGCCGCGAAGGTCGTTGAGCGCGTCGGGAGCTTCCGAGGATGGCATACGCGTATAAGTGTAGGGGCAAGGCCGACTTTTGTCAATACCGGATATGTCAATAATATATAATCCGAAGTGGAGATTCCGGCACATGAAATTCTCGGACCTCAATAAGGATAAAAAAACCCCGGAAAAAGCCCCCTCCCCGGAGCTTCCGGCCGCGGCCTTCCCGGCACCCCCTCCCAGCCCCTGGGGCGCGCCTCCCCGCCCCCAGATCCCCGGAAATTCCTCCCCCCCGCCGCCGCCCCGAAAGCCGCCCATACCCCTGGAGGCGGCCAAAGCCGTCGCCGCGGTCTCCCTGGCGCTCCAACGCCAAACGGCCCAGCAGACCTATGGCCAGGCGATCGGGGCCATGAAGACCTTCCTGCGGGAGGACGCCTCGATCCCCGCGGCCTACCGCCCCATCGACGACGCCGCCCGGGCCTTGGTCTCCTTGATCCTTGAGAATAATTCGGCCCTCCTGGCCATGACCGTTCGCTCGACGGCCAGCAACTATCTTTACGCGCACTCGGTCAATACCGCGGTCCTGGCGGCCTTCATCGCCCGCGGCATGGGTTGGGACGTCAACCGGCTCCAGACCCTCGCGGTTTGCTCGCTTCTTTCGGACATCGGAATGCTCAAGCATCTGGGTTTGGCGCGCGAAGCCCGGGCGTTGACCTCCGAGGAACGGCAGGAAATCCGCCTGCACCCGGTGGAAAGCCGCCGCATGCTGGACCTGATCCCCGACATCGAAGCCTCGGTCCGCAAGACCATCGCCGAGGTGATCGAGGCGGAGATGGCCGTCAAGACGCCGGCCAAGGCCCGGGACAACCTGGAGAAAGGCTCCGATCTGCATATGGCCGCGGAGATCATCGCCCTCTGCGACATATATGAAGCCATGAGCCACCCCCGAAGCTGGCGCAAGCCGCTCCTGCCCCACGAGGCGGTGAAGACCCTGATCAAAAAACACGGGGAGGATTTCTCCCGCCCGATCATCAAGATGTTCGTCGAAAAACTGTCGATCTACCCCCCCGGCTCCTGGGTGGAGCTCAACTCCGGGGAATTGGCGGTGGTCGTGGCGGCCAACCCGAAGCTTCCGACCATCCCGACGGTGGAAATCCGGGTGCGGGCCGACGGCTCCCCCCTGGAGCCCACCCAAACGGTGGATTTGTCGCAGATCTCGATGACCCATGTCGCCAAGGCGGTGGATGAAACCGAGATCGTCCTGCGCGATAAAAAGCTGATGCTCCAGCTTCAAGCCGCCCGGTGGTGGGTCGAATAGCGTCCCTTCGCGTCTCGGCCGGCGGACTAACGGTCGTCCTGGAAGCCTCCGAGAAAATCCTTTCCCCCTCCCGCCGCCGCTACGCGCCTTTTCTCTCCGAAAAAACACCTTCGGCCCGGCTCAAACTTGAAGCGGCCCCGGCCCGGGGCGGGGCCTGGGAGCCGCGGGTCGAGAGAATGGAAGGAGGGTTTGAATGCCGGGGGTCGCAGTTCGCCTGGGTTTTACAAAAAAACAAAAACGGAAACGGATTTCAGGGGAACGGAACTTTACGGCCTACGGAACAAAATCTCGATTCTCTACTGAGAACGGCATTTTGCGCGCTCCTCCCGGAACGGGGAGGAGCGCTGATGCACGCCGCCTCCGCGGTCAAGGACGGCGTCGCTCATCTCTTCGTCGGCCCCTCCGGCGCGGGAAAGACCACCATCTCCCGGCGCCTCGCTCGGGCGCCGGGCGTCAAGATCCTTTCCGACGAGCTTCCCATCCTCCGGTCCACCCCTTCCAGTTTCACCCTGCACTCGACCCCTTTCTGGGGCGAGTTCCGGCCGCCGGAACACAACGGGCGCGGCCGTTTGGGAAAAATTTTCTTCCTGGCCGGAGGCTCCCGCTCGGCGGTCGCGCTCAAGGACCTGGCCGTCGGCGAGGCCCAGAAACGCCTTCTGCGCTGCCTGGTGTCCTTCGAGCGATCCGTGGAGACCGTTTCCAAGGGCTGGGACCTGCTCCTGAGGGCGTTGGAGGGGCGCGCTTTCCACGAGCTCCGCTGGCGGCTGGACACGCCCGCGGCGGACCTCGCCCGGCGCCTGTGGTAATGCTACAATCGGCACCATGAAACCGGCAAAACGACTCGCCCACCGCGTGATCGAAGGACAGGCCTTCGTCCTGGAACCGCGGGAGAAGATGATCCACAGCCTCAACCCCGCGGCAAGTTTCATCTGGGAACGCCTTTGCAAGGGCCGCGCCGAGGAAGAGATCGCGGCGGAACTCTGCGGTGAATTCGAGGTGGCCCCCGCCGCCGCCCGGGCCGACGTGGCGGAATTCTTGGCGGAATTGCGGGCCAAGCGGCTTCTGGAAAACGCGTGAGCGCCTGCTCGGCCGCGACCGCCGCCCAGGAGCTCTTCGCCCTGGCCGACAAGACGAATATTCCGCTCAACATGATGTGCGAGCTGACCTATCGGTGCAACGAGAAGTGCCTGCATTGCTACCTCCCCGAAACCCAGGGTCTGCGCGCCCCCCGAGTGGCCGACGAGCTCACCGCGGCAGAGTGGGGCCGCGCCTTCGAAGGCATGGCCGAGGCCGGCACGCTTTACCTGATCCTGACCGGCGGAGAGGTCCTTCTGCGCCCGGATTTTTCCGAGATCCTGCGCCTGGCCCGGGCTCAAGCCTTCTCGGTCGAAATCTTCACCAACGCCGTCCTGCTCACCCCCGAAATCGCCGACGAGTGGGCCGAACAGGCGGTTCAGAACGTCGGAGTCTCCATCTACAGCCCCAGCGCCGTGGTTCATGACCGGGTCACCAAGCTGGCGGGGTCCTTCGAGAACACCCTCAGGGGCGTCCGGCTTCTCAAAGAACGGGGGGTCGCCGTCAAGCTCAAGACGCCCATGATGAAGCTCAACCTGGCCAATTACCAAGCGCTCATCGACTTGGCCGCGGAAATCGGCGTCCCCTATCAATTCGACCCCATGATCGTTCCCCGCAACGACGGCTCGACCCTTCCGGTCCGGCTCGGCCTCGACGATGAGAGGCTTGAATCCATGTACCGGGAGGAGCGCCTGGTCCCGGCCGACGACGTGCTTTTGGCCCGGCCCTTGGGGCCCGGCGATTCCCCCTGCAGCGCGGGACGCACTTCCGGGGCCGTCGGCCCCTACGGGGATGTGGTTCCCTGCATCCAATGGATGGTTCCCGCCGGAAACCTGCGGGAGCGCTCCTTCGCCGATATCTGGAGAGAGGGCTCGGTCCTCGGCAGGGCCCGCACCTACACCGGCAAGGACTTGAAACCCTGCGAGGAATGCGGCCAGCCGCATTTCATACACTGTTTCGGCATGAGCCAATTGGAGAAACGCGACCCTTTGGCATCCTCCTCGGAGGCGTGCCGGCTGACCAAGACCATGAGAGCCATCCAGGCCACTCAGGCCGCCCCCCTTGTTCAAATGGAAGCGGCACGGACGCCCCAAAACACCGGGGGCGTCCAGGAGAAAGCATGAAGAACTCGAAAAAGCCCTATAAAAAACCCTCCATGAAATCGGAAAGCGTGCTGGAAACCTCCACGCTGGCCTGCGGCAAGTGCACGACCGGCGGCCCGACCGGCTCCTCGACCCAGGCGTGCAAGCAGGCCAAAAAACTCTCCTGAAAAAAATCGTCTTCCATAACCTGGAAGGGGGGTGCATGCGGCCTCTTTTGGGAAACGGGGAGATACTTCCGGTTTCCCCGATCCCAAGCGGTTCGGTCCGCCCGGGGGACATCGTGCTTTACAGGATCGGGGAAAAGAATCTCCTCCACCGGGTCTGGTGGCGGCGGGGCCGGGCGCTTTGGATCAAGGACGACACGGGGACGGTGAGCCTGCACAAGATTCCCGAGAGCCGGGTTTTGGGGATTTTGGAGGCTAGACGGCCGCTGAGCCGGGGGTGGCTGGGGCTGATATACGGATTAACGAACACCGCGCTTTTCGTCTTGGGACGGAAGATTAAAAAAAACCTCATCAACTCCAAAAGCGCGGAACCCCGGAAAAAAACAGAGGTCCGGGGGTTCACGCTTTTGGAGTTGATGATTGTTGTCTCAATCATCGGCATCCTGGCGACCATCGTGCTTCCGAAAATTTCCGCCATGATTCAGAAGTCCAACGAAGGGGCCACCCGGGGAAGGCTGGGAACGGTGCGCTCGGCGCTCTCGATCTATTACGCCAACAACGACGGCCAATACCCCGCCGATTTCTCCCCCCTGACCCAGCCGGGGAACATCTACCTCAAGGGCGACCTCCAGCTTTACACCGCGCCCCACGGCGCCACCCGCGAGGTCCACAGCGACTCGACGCAGGATTTCACCGCGGACACCGGAACCTGGGGCTACGCCGGGGACAGCCCCGCCAAGGGAAATTTCTGGGTGAAATGCACCCACACCGACGGCCGGGGAAGGAATTGGACCGAATATTGAGATGAAAGGAGAAACACGCTCATGAGCCAGGAACCCTTTGAAGACCGCATGGCGATCCTCGTCAGCCGCTACGCGACCCCGCTGGCCATCGCCTTGGTCTCGATGGGGATCATCCTGGCCCAGCCCCAGGGCGGGACGCGCGACATCGTGATCGGCCTCTTGTTTTGGGGCATCTTCTTCAATCACTTCATCCTGAGCTTCATCAAAAGAGACGGTCCCGGCTGTTGGTTCATCAAGCTCCGCCTGCTCGTCAACCTGGCGACCAACACCTTGATGGTCTACTTCCTGGGCAGTCACTGGCCGCCGATCTGGCTTCTGCTGGCCCTGACGCCGATCGCCACCGCGATCTATTCCTCCAAGGCCCGGACCATGCTCGCCGCGGGCGCGGTATCGGCGATTCTGCTCGTTCTTCACGCCCTCCGGGGTCCTCATTCCGCGATGGGATGGGGCACCGAGGCCGCCCAAGCGGCCTTCATCGTGCTCCTGAGCCTGCTCATCAACGAGCTCTCCGTCCACGCCCGCGCCCACGAACACTCCGCCACCGGCCCGGTCCTCCAGAAATAAACCGTCCGACAATCGGGGACACCCCCCATTTTTACCGAAAACGGTAAAAATGGGGGGTGTCCCCAATTAATTTATCAAGCATTCGCCTGACTAAAGTCACACTTGACAGGTTGAAGGGACCTGCTATACTATAGGGCGCGCCGAGTCCCACCTATAAGGAATCTGTATAACATGCACGCCCCGAACCGCTTCGCTTTTTTCGGCCAAAAAGGAGAAATTGCCATGCCCAAAATCCTTAAAGTCGCCGCGTTCCTGCTTCTGAACCTCCCCCTCCTGGCCTCGGCCGCCACAAGCCCGTCCAAAATCGGCTTCCAGGGAAAACTTCTGGACACCTCCAACAACCCAAAGAACGGAACTTTCGGCTTCACCTTCAAGATCTTCGACGCCCCCACCGGGGGCAGCCAGCTTTGGACCGAGACCCAAAGCGGCATCTCGGTGGCCAACGGGGTCTTCTCCGCGGAACTAGGCGCCGTCAACGCCTTGAACTCCAGCCTCTTCCTGCACGCGTCCTCCTACCTGGAGATCTCCGTGGACGCCGATCCGGCGATGACCCCGCGCCAACAGCTCTTGATGACCGGCTCGGCCTTTCGGGCTTTGGTGGCCGAGGACCTCATGAGCGGGGACACCGAATACATCCAGGTCCGGGACACCCTCCAGGCGGGCGCGCACTTCCACGTGGCCAGCGCCACCGTGGCGGGGCCCTTCCTGGCCGCCGGAGTCGCCACCTTCACGGCCTCGGGCAACCAGACCTTTTCCCTGGTCACCAGTTCCGGCCTGCACGTGGTCGCGGGGACTCTCCGCGTCGAGGGTGCCGGGGTGGTAGTGACCAACGGCGTCGTCGCCGCTACCTTCACTGCCACGACCGGCATCGTCCTGCCGCAAGGCTCCGCGTTGACCACGGAGGGCGCCATGCGTTGGGAGCCCACCCAGAACCTGGTCTTCGTCGGAACCGGGACCTCCAACAAGACCTTGGCCGACACCGACTCCTCCCAAACTTTGACCAACAAAACCTTAAACTCCACCGGCGGCAATGTCTTGGACGCCACCAAGCTCCAAACCCGAACCCTCGCCGCCGCCGCCCCGTCCGACGGAGCCACCTTGGAATGGCACGCTGGCCTGGCGCAATGGACCCCGGTGTACTCCTCCTCGGTGAGCGTGGCCTCCGTGCATTTGGCGGCTTTCGCGACTTTCGCCGCCGGCCTCGTCGTGATCGACACCATTTACTTGACCCCGTTCCACCTGCCCGGAACGATAAGCCTCAACCAAATCCGCTACCGCGTCGGAACCGCGGTGGCCACCTCCGTGGGAGACGTCGGCATTTACAATAGCGCCGGAAATAGGGTCGCCTCCGGCGGAGCCAGTTCGGCGGACTTCACCACGACCGGCGCCAAGGCCGTGGGGATGGTCGGCGCCCCCGTCATCCTTCAACCGGGGCAATACTATTTCGCCATTTCCGCCAAAACCGCCTCCCCCCGCGTTCGCGGCTTGGACTTGGGCGCCGCCTCGGCCGGAGTCGTCAAGGGCCTGGGCAACATTTCCTGCGGCGCGGCCAATTGCGGCAACACCTTGCCGGCGACGGTCAACCTGGGGGGACTTACGGACGGGAACTTGATCATTTTTATGAGCGCGAATGAGTGATCCCGTCCCAGTAAATATCTGAAAAAACAAAAGACGGAGAAAAATTGTTCCTGACGGAACGAAAGGCCTTCTTGTCGGCCCTCGCCGTATTTTCCTTGGCCGGCTGGGCGGCGACGGCCGATTTCAGCGGCTCCGGCCAATCAGTCCAACCCGGCCGCCCGGCCGCGGGCGGCGGACGCGACGGCCTCGAAGGGGGCTCGTACAAAATGTCGGCCACGGCCGGGGAAGTCTCCCGGAGCACGATGACGGCCGCCAGCACCCGCCTGCGGGCGGGCGTCCAGCAGATTCGTTCTTTTCCAGGAGCCGTAACGAACTTGGCCTCGGTGTCAAATACCTCCACGACAATCACCCTCACCTGGACGGCGCCGGGCTACGACGGAGGGGTCGGGTCCCACCAAAGCGGGACCCGATACTTAATCCAACGCGAAAGCGACACCGCGGCCACCTTCCAGTTTTCCTCGGCGACGATCATCGTCTCCACTTCCGGCTCGGCCCCCGGGGAGTACCAATCCGTGCTCCTGAGCGCCCTGGACCCCAACACCACTTACTTCACCCAGCTTTGGACCTTGGACCCGGACGGCAACATCTCCCCGCTCTCCAACCGCACGACTGCGGCCGTCCTGCCCAAGTTGGTGCTGGGCGCCCAACTCGGGTCGGTTTTCGTCACCAGCGTCACCGTCAATTGGATTGCCCTGCCCACCCCGCCTCCCCAGAAATTCACCTCGGAAGGGTACGTCGTCGAGGCCTCCTCCACGAATTTCGGCGCTCTGGCCCCCGGGGGAGAAGTCTTCAGCTCGGCCACCGCCAATGTCGAACTCTCGACTTTGACCGTCAACGTCCTGGGCTCGGACTCGACCTATTATTTCCGCGTGGGCGCGCTCGGCTGGGACGGGGCGGCCAACTACGCCGCGGCGGGCTCGACCAAAACCGTCTTCGCCCAGATTCCGCCCAACAACACCCGGGTCCAATACGCCTTCGCCTCCAGCGCCACCGTGACCTGGGGCTCGGTCAACTCCGACTCGGGCTACCGCGTCGAGGCCTCCACCATGGCCAATTTTTCCGGCACGGTCTCCTCCCAGGCCACCACCGCCCCCGAGGCCACGACTTTGACGGTCTCGCCGCTTTTGCCCAACACCACCTACTTCCTGCGCGTGGCGGCCCTCTGGATCGGCAACACCCAGTACGCCAATAATTTGAGCACCCCCACCTTGGCCTCCGCCGTCTCAGCCCAGGAGTACAAGTCCATTTTCATCACCAGCGCCACCGTGACCTGGGCGGCCCTCCCGGCCAGCCCTCCGGACGCCTCTTCCAAGACCGCCGAAGGCTACCGGGTGGAGGCCTCCTCCACCAACTTCGGGGAACTTTTCCCGGGGGGCCTGACGCTCTCGTCGCAGACGAGAGCGGTCTCTCTTTCCACCTTGACCATCTCCGGCCTGGACGTCAATACGACCTATTATTTCCGGGTGGGGACGCTCAACTGGGCGGACATGGTTCACTTCCAGGCCCTGGCCGCGACTTCCTCTCTGACGAGCCCGCCGGGGCCGGGAAGTCCGGCGATCGGTTCCGTTTCAATGACCAGCGCAACCGCCTCCTGGACCTCCGGCTCCCCTTCGAATCCGTCCGGCCAGTTGTACGTTCTAAGAGCTTCTTCATCGGCTTTCGCGGATGGAACCGTTGTCGTCAGCTCGGAAACCTATAATCTCTCGGACTTCGTGACGGGCCTTTTAACCAACACCACCTACCAACTTCGCATCCGCGCCCCGAACTGGAACGCCGTGCCGGCGGAGACCGTGCTGGGGACCACCGTCACCATGGCCGAACCAACCTCGGACGCCGCCGTGGCCTCGGTGTTTCGCACCAGCGTGTCGGTCACTTGGACCCCGGTGACCAGCCGGGGATACCAATTGGAGGCCTCCACCACCAATTTCGGCGCGCAGACCCCGGGCGGGACGACTTTGACCTCCGCGACGGCCAACGGCGCGGTGGCCGGGTTAACCGTGGTCTCCTTGTTCCCCAACAACACCTATTTCCTGCGCGTGGCCGCGCTCAACTGGAACTCCCACCCCAGCTACGGCTTGGCGGGCTCGACGGTCACGCTCTCGAGCGGCGCGGCGTCGGTCCAGCTCTTCGAGACCTTCGAGACTTCGGCCACCGTCAACTGGAAACAGCTCGCGGCAAGCCCCTCCTCGGCCACGGCGGAGGGCTATTTGCTGGAGGCCTCCACGAACAACTTCGGGGCGCTGACCCCCGGCGGCATTCCCTTCTCCTCCATGACCCGCAACATCGCCCTGTCCACCTTGACGGTGCTCGGCCTGACGGAAAACACGACCTATTACTACCGGATGGCCGCTTTGAACTGGTCCGACGCGCCCACCTTCGTCGTCATGGCTTCCACCCCCACCCGGGCGCCGCCCCCCATTTCCCCGGCCTACCAGGGAATCAACTCCACCAGCATGACCGTGACCTGGACCGCGGTCGCCTCCCAGGGGTACGAACTTCAGGCCTCGGTTAATTCGACCTTTACCCCGCTCTTTTTCTCGTCGACAACAAATTCCGCGACGACTTCTCTTCCGGTCACGGGGCTGGCCGCGAATACGACTTACTTCGTCCGAGTCGGGGCTTTCAACCACGGGTCGAACAAAAATTACAGTCAACTGAACTCGACATCCACTTTGGCCACCTTTCCAACGTCCCCCAGAATCCCTGCGGGATTGATATGGGTGACCTCCGCCACGGTCCAATGGACCAATGTCGCCGGGCGGGGCTACCGGGTGGACGCCGCCACCTCGGCCTCGTTCTTCCCGATCATTTCCTCCTCGGAGACCACCAACGCCGCCTCCACCAACCTCCGGGTCATCAACCTGGACTCGGGGACCACTTATTTCTTCCGGGTCGGGACCCTCAACTGGAACAATGCCGCCAACTACGCCTTCGCGGGCTCGAGCTCGACGGCGATCTCGCCGAAATCCTGGATCGGGGGCACCACCCTCTGGAACACGGCCGGCAACTGGAGCCCCTCGGGCGTGCCGGGCAGGAACGACTCGGTCACCATCGGCATCGCCGCCAACGTCAACGCCTCGGCGACCGCCATCCAGTTCTCCAGCCTCACCATCGGCACCCCCGGCGGCGTGGCCGCCTCGCTGACCCTGGCCACCGGAACCCTGACGACCGGCGACGTCAAGATCCACCGCAACTCCGGGCTGACCTTGGCCCTCACCGACACCGTCTATTTCGGCGGGGATTTCACCATGCTCTCCGGGTCCTCCTTGACGCACGCCACCAATGGGACGACCCAAACCGCGGAGGTGGACCTCGTCTTCCCGGGCGCCTTCACGATGGCGGGCGGCTCCACCATGACGGCCATCGGCCGCGGCTACCAGGGCGGGGCGGGCGGCAACCCCGGCCTGGCCGGCTCGGGGCCGGGCGCGGGAGGCGGCACCAGCATTGACCTGGCCGGCGGCGGCGGCGGCGGCCACGGCGGCGGCGGCTCCGGCGGCTCCGGCGGCTCCGGCGGCAGCTCCAACGACTCCGCCCTCAACCCCGTCAATTTGGGCTCCGGCGGCGGCGGCGGGCGCAACGGAACCGGCGGGGCGGCGGGCGGGCGCGGCGGAGGCCTGTTCCGGATCACGGCCGCGACCGTCACCATCAACGGCTTGATCAAGGCGGACGGGACCAACGGCGCCAACGACGCATCCAACGGCGACGGCGGCGGCGGCGCGGGCGGCGGCGTCTACTTCAACGCCCAGGTTTTCAGCGGCACCGGGACCGTCACCGCCAAGGGCGCGCCGGGCGGCGCCACCAAGGGCGGGGGGGGCGGCGGCGGCGTCGTCTCCGTCGCAGTCAATTCGGCCGGAACGGCCTGCAATCTCACCTTCGACGTCTCGGGAGGCACGGGAACCGCCTCCTCGGGAGGCAACGGCGTGGTTTCCACCACGAACACGATCACCGTCCCGGGAGGCTGGACCGGACTGTTTCCGACCACCTATTCCATCCATTGGAATTGGCAGGCCTCCGAAGGCGCCGCCACCTACCAGATTTTTTCCTCCACCGGCGGCAACGGCCAATCCCCGGTTCTGGGCGCGGCCGCCACCTCCTACACGACGCCCAATCTGGCCGCCAACACCACCCACACCTTCTTCGTGCGGGCCTCCAACTGCTCGACCTCGGCCGAATCCGCCCAAATCGGCCTGGCTACCTTGGCCAAGTCCCCCTCGGCCTTGGCGCAGACCTACCTCGACACCTTCCAATCCTCCGCCACGGTGGCCTGGGCCGCCCTGCCCGACAACCCGGTCGCGGACGCCTCCGAGGGCTACCTGGTTCAGGCTTCCACGGACTCCAACTTCAACGGGACCTTGCTTTCCTCCCAGACCCCGAACGTCTACCTCTCCACCCTGACCGTGGAAAACCTGCTGGCCAACAACACCTACTTCTTCCGCCTCGCCGCCCTGAACCCTGCCGGGGCCCCCGGGCCGTATCTCTCGCTGGCCTCGACTTCCACCTTGACCTTGCCCATCAACGTGCCCCAGGTCTTCGCGCTTTACGGCGGCTCGATCACCGCCAACTGGGCGGCCTTCCCGGCGGCGCCGCCGCAGGCCTCCTCGATGAGCTCCAAGGGCTACCGCTTCCTGGTGGCCGACAATCCGAATTTCACCGGGACCGTGGTCTCCTCGGCCACGACCGCGGTTTCCCTTTCGACGCTGACCCGTTCGGGCCTGACCTCGGAGACCACCTATTACCTCGCCGCCGGCGGCCTGAACTGGAACGACAAGGCCAATCCGGCCTCCCTGGGCTATGTGGTGACCAAGGACACCACCCCCCCCGGAGACATCACCACTTTATCGGCCGCGGTCGGGGCCAGCTCCACGACTCTGAGCCTTTCCTGGACCGCTCCCGGCGACAACGGCCCCTTCGGCTGCGTCTACAACGGGCGCTACCGGGTGGACTACGCCACCTACCCGGCCTACACCTTCGCGCCGACCTCCTTTCAGGTGGAATTCTCCACTTCTTTCTGTCCGGGAAACGGACAATCCTTGACGCTCAACGCCCTCTTGCCCAACAGCACGCACTTCGTGCGGGTGATGGCTTTAGACGAAGATTTAAACGGCAACGCCCTTTCCAACGGAGCAACGGCGCCTACTTTACCCCCGCTTCCGGCGACCTTGAGCGCCACATTCGCGGGGGTATTTTCCTCTTCGATCACCGCCGCCTGGGCGAGGTTGCCGGACCTCTCCCAGGATGTTTCGTCGAAAACCGCTCAAGGCTATCGCCTTGAGGCAAGTTCCACCAACTTCGGCGCCGCCCTGCCCGGCGGCGTGGTTTTCTCCTCCGCCACGGCCAACCTCGCCGCCTCGACCTTGACCGTCTCCGGCCTGACCTCGGAGACGACCTACTATTTCCGCGTCGGCGCCCAGGCCCACAATGGGGCTTTCAATTACCTGGCCCTGGGCTCGACCAAGGCCATCACCAACTTCGGCCAGCCGCCCGAGAACTCCTCCGTGTTCCGGATTTTCCAGACTTCGATGACCATGCTCTGGACCCCGGTCAACTCGGAAGGCGGGTACGAATTGATCGCCTCCACCGACTCCCTGTTCTACGGGACCGTTCGCTCCTCGGCCACGATCAACGGAGACCTGGGCCAACTCACCATCTCAAGCCTCCTTCCCAACACCACCTATTTCCTGAAAGTGGGCTCCATCCTGGGGGCGACGACCAGCTTCGCCGCCGTCGCCTCCACCTCCACCCTGTCCGAAAACGCGACGGGGTTCGACTTCCAAGGCATCTTCTTCACCAGCGTGACCGTGACCTGGGTCCCCCACCCGGCCGCCCCGCCCGACGCCTCCTCCAAGACCGCCGAGGGCTACGCCCTGCAGGCCTCCACCGCCTCCAACTTCTCGGGGACTCTCATCAGCTCTTCTTCCAAGGGCATCGGGACCTCGACTTTGACTTTGACCGGGCTCGGCGTCAACACCACCTATTTCCTCCGGGCGGGCTCGCTGAACTGGGGCTCGGCCACGAGCTACGCCCTGCTTGGGGGCACCGCCACCTTGGCCTCCTTCCCGGCGGCGGGCTCGCCCTTGTTCTCCGGCGTGTTCCAGACCAGCTTGACCGCCGCGTGGACGACGGGAGCGCCCGCAAACCCCTCGGGGACCCGGTATCTTCTGGAAGGCTCCTCCACCGCCTTCGCGGCCGGAACCGTTGTCGCCTCATCCAATACGGCCAATAGCGCGGACAGCCTCGCCGGACTCCCGGCCAACACCACCTACACGATTCGCGTCTCGGCGCTCAATCGAAACGGCATTGCGTCCCTGACCCTATTCACTTCAACGGCAACATTGGCGACGGCACCAACGCCCTTGACGAATACACATATCGGCGTTTTCGAAACCTCGGTGACGGTCGCTTGGGCGGCCTTGCCGCCGAGTCCGGACGAGAGCTCTTCCCGAGGCTATCGACTCGATTCTTCTTCCACCAACTTCGGGGCCGTGACCCCCGGAGGCGCGATCGGTTCCTCCCAGACGACGTCGGTCGCCGCCTCCTCCCTGACCGTGACCGGACTGGACCGCAACACGACCTACTATTTCCGGGTGGCCTCCCTGAACTGGAACACGGCGGCCAACTTCACCGAGCTCGGCTCGACCGTCACCTACGCGGCGCGAGTTTCCGCCGCTCAAGTCTTCCAAAACTTCGAGACCTCGGCCGCCGTCAATTGGGCCGCCCTGCCCGCGAACCCGCAGGCCTCGACCGCCGAAGGCTATTTATTGGAGGCGTCCACGAACAATTTCGGGGCGCTGACCCCGGGCGGAATTCCTCTTTCCTCCGCGACCCGGAATATCGCGTTGTCGACCTTGACCGTCTCCGGGCTTGCCGAGAACACCACCTACTTCTACCGCGTGGGCGCCCTCAATTGGCCCGACGCGCCCAATTTCGCGGTCACGGCCTCCACGCCGACCCGCGCCCCGCTCCCCGGAAACGCCGCCTACTCGGCCATCAACGTCACCAGCATGACGGTCTCCTGGGACGCCGTCGCCTCCCAGGGGTATGAACTCCAGGCCTCGGTCAACTCGACCTTTACTCCCCTCTTTTTCTCGTCAACGACGAACGCAGGGACGGCATCGCTAGGCGTGACGGGGCTGGCGGCCAATACGACCTATTTCGTCCAGGTTGGGGCTTTCAACCACGGATCGAATAAAAATTTCAATCAACTGAACTCAACATCCACGCTGGCAACAGTTCCAACGTCCCCCAGAATCCCTTCGGGATTAATATGGGTCACCTCCGCCACCGTGCAATGGACCAACGTCGCGGGTCGGGGCTACCGGGTGGACGCCGCCACCGACACCACCTTCAGCCCCATCGTTTCGTCTTCCGAGACGACCAACGCCGCCTCCACCAATCTGAGGGTCATCAACCTCGACGCCGGGACCACCTACTTCTTCCGCGTGGGCTCGCTCAATTGGAACAACGCCGCCAACTACGTCTTCGCCGGTTCCAGTTCCACGCTGACCTCCCCCAGGAGCTGGATCGGGGGAACCACCCTTTGGAACACGGCCGGCAACTGGAGCCCGTCGGGGGTGCCGGGCCGCAACGACTCGGTCACCATCGGCATCGCCGCCAACGTCAACGCTTCGGGGGCCGCCATCCAATTCTCAAGCCTGACCATCGGCTCGCCCGGAGGCGCGGTCGCCTCCCTGACCTTGGCGACCGGCACCCTGTACTCCGGCGACGTCAAGGTCTACGGGGGCGCGGGCCTGACCATCGCCACGACCCACACCATCCAAATCGCCGGAGACCTGACCTTGATCTCGGGGTCCTCCCTGAGCCACGCCACCAACGGCACGCTCCAGAACTATGAGACGGACCTAAACCTCACGGGCGCCTTCAACCTCCTGGGCGGGGCCACCATGACGGCGGTCGGCCGGGGCTTTCAGGGCGGCGCGGGGGGCAACCCCGCGGCCGCGGGTTCCGGCCCCGGCGGCGGCGGCGGCACCAGCCTCGACCTCACCGGCGGCGGCGGCGGCGGCCACGGCGGGGCGGGCTCGGCGGGCTCGGGTGGCGCGGCGGGCGGAGCCAATGACTCCGCCACGAATCCGGTCAACTTGGGCTCCGGCGGCGGCGGCGGGCGCAATGGAACCGGCGGCGCCTCGGGCGGACGCGGCGGCGGCCTGCTCCGCGTCACGGCGGCCACGGCCCGCCTGCACGGCTTCATCGACGTCAGCGGCACCGACGGCGCCAACGACGCGTCCAACGGCGACGGCGGCGGCGGCGCGGGCGGCGCGGTCTATGTCTCGGCCGGCGTTTTCGAGGGCACGGGCACGATCCGCGCCAAGGGCGCGCCGGGCGGGACCACCAAGGGCGGCGGCGGGAGCGGCGGCATCATCTCGATCGCGGTCAACACCCAGGGCTCGGCTTGCGGCCTGACCTACGACCTCTCGGGAGCCACGGGGACCAGCGCCTCCGGCGCCGACGGGATCTTCTCCACCACCGACACCATCCCGACCCCCGCGGGCTGGACCGGGATGTTCCCCACCACCTACTCCATCCACTGGAACTGGCAGACCTCGCAAGGGGCGTCCAGCTACCAGATCTTTTCCTCGACCGGGGGCAACGGCCAATCCCCGGCCCTGGGAGCCTCCGCCACCTCCTACACCACGATCAACCTGGCCGCCAACACCACGCACACTTTTTACGTGAAGGCCCAATCCTGCGGGGCCTCGGCCAACTCCGCCACCTTCGAACTGGCCACCTTGGCCCAGACGCCGCAGGTCGTCTCCCAGACCTTCCTGGGCACCTTCCAATCCTCGGCCGTCGTCGCCTGGGCGGCCATGCTGGGCGGCCCGCCCGAGGACAGCGCCAACGGCTACCTTCTGGAAGCCTCCACGGACACGAACTTTTACGGAACGGTCCTCTCCTCCCAGACCACGGCGCCCTCTCTCTCGACTCTCACCGTCAGCGGCCTGCTCCCCAACACCACCCATTTCTTCCGGGTGGCGTCCTTCAACCAGGCTTTCGCGACCAGCGCATATCTTTCGTTGGGCTCGACCGCGACCTTGACGGTTTTGCCGCAGACCTTGGCGACGGCCTTCCTCAGCGTCTACCAGACCTCGGCGACCGTTGCTTGGGCGGCTTTGCCCTCGGTCCCGCCCGCGGTAGCCTCGGTGAGCGCCCAGGGCTATATCCTGGAAGCGTCCTCCACCAACTTCGGGGCGCTGACTCCGGGCGGAGTGATCTCCGGCTCCAGCACCGCCAATATCGCCCTGAGCACCTTGACCGTCTCCTCCCCGGCCCTGCTCCACAACACCGTCCATTATTTCCGCGTGGGCTCCCTCAACTGGCAGGGCGGGGCCCAATACACGGCCCTGGGCTCGACCTTGACCCGCTTGAGCGCCGTCGGGGAGGTGGCCGTGGCCTCGGCCGCCGTGCAGTTCGCCAATAATCAGAATAAGACCCCGTTCTTGCGCCTGCGAGTCGCCCCCGCCGCGAGCGCGGTCAACGGGCTTAAGCTCTCCTCGGTCCGCGTGCAATGGGCCGACTCGGTCCTGACGGCGCTCACCAACGCCCAGGCCCAGGCCCTGTTCTCGACCATGTCCCTGGTGGCCGACTCCCTGACCAACGGCTCCACCGGGGCCTATGAGGCGGCCTTCGACACGGCGGTCATCGTCAACTTGACCAGCGCCTCCTTCGCCCTGGACGGGAGCGGCTTCCAGGTCCTGACGGTCGCCTCCCCGGCTCCTTCGGAGGCGACCACGGTGGCCGGAGGCACCCGGACCTACTTCGTCATCGCCAATCTTACCGGCAACGCCTCCGCCCAAACCCCGAACGCCGCGCGGGCCGTGATCGACGCCGACGCCGACGTCTCCCTGGTCGACCCGCCCTCCGCCCAGGCGGCGACGGTCTCCCCCTCGGCCTCCGTCGCCACCTCCAGCACCACCGCCATCGCCCCGGCCGCCCTGACCCAGACGGACCTGGGCGGGCCCCCGGCCGCGGTCCAAAGCGGCTGGGTCATCAACGACAACGCCGACACCGCCTACGGGGGCTCCGATGACGGCAAGCTTCGTGCCCTCAACAACGACGGCTCGCTCAAATGGGCCTTCACGACCAGCCCGCAGGCCGCGATCAAGACCTTCCCGACCGTGATCTACGAGACCGCCAACGACTATGTCTACTTCGCCAACAACAACGGCGACGTCTACAAGATCAAGGACGAGGGCGCCACGGCCTCCCAGGTTTGGAAGCGGGCCATCGGCGGCCAGTTCCAATCGGCCCCGGTCGTGCTGGGGGCCACCGTCTACATGAGCGCCACCGACGGCAAGGTCTACAAGCTCAAATACGGCGACGGGACCGACGCCTCGGGATGGAGCTA
Source organism: uncultured Elusimicrobia bacterium (assembly GCA_964358485.1). Classification (GTDB taxonomy): domain Bacteria; phylum Elusimicrobiota; class Elusimicrobia; order UBA1565; family UBA9628; genus CAYHPY01. The sequence goes on along the minus strand of CAYHPY010000002.1, from coordinate 88,400 downwards.
CGACGCCGGCATCACCGGGGCCTTCTCCGGGACCCCGTACGTTGACGATTACACCACCGGGATCAACGCCATGTGGGTGGGCTCCCAGGACGGAAACATGTACAAGATCAAGACCGCCGACGGGACCCTGGGGACCTCGACCGGGACGGTCGGGGCCATCATCCGCACCACGCCCAACCTCGACAGCGGGCTGGTGGACACGGCGGCCAACTCCAACAACCTATACTGGGGCGCCGACGACGGGATCCTGCGCGCGCGCACCTCGGCCAACCTCACCAACCTCCCGGTCGGCTGGACCGATTTCACCACCAGCCCCCAAAACGCCATCGTGTCCTCCCCCTTCATCAACCGCAACGAGGATCCCAAGGGGCTTTACTTCGGCTGCGACAACGGCAAGCTTTACAAGATCAACGCCGCCACCGGGGCTTTGGTCTGGAGCTATCAGACCGGAGGCATCATCCGGATCACCCCGATCGTGCTCATCGCGGGTTGGACCGGCGCCGGGGCCGATTACGTCTACTTCGGCTCCGATGACGGCTACGTCTACGGAGTGAACGCGGTGACGGGCGCGTCCCGGAACAAGTTCCCGATCAACCTCGGGGCGGCGGTCCGGTCGGGGCCGACCTTCGACTCGGGCACCAATACCATCACCGTCGGCTCGACGGATGGAAAGGTTTTGAGGATTTCGGTGGGGCCTTAACGGCTACTTTATGAAAAGGAATTTTTGGGGACGGAACAAACGGCAAAGAGGCCAGCTGGCGGCGCTGCTCGCCGCCGCACTACTGGCGCCGCAGGCGAGCAGCGCCACAAGTTGGCCCTTCTACCGCCGGGATGAGACCCGGGCGGCCTTCGCCACGGAGCAGGCCGCCCCGCCCTTGACCTTGCGGTGGCAATTCGACGCGGGCGGGGCGGTTTTGTCCTCGCCGGTCGTGGCTTACGGCCGGGTTTACTTCGGCACCCGGGGCAAAAAGGTCTTCGCCCTGAACGCCACGACCGGAGCCCAGGTTTGGAGCTTCACGACGGGGGACTGGGTGGACTCCACCCCGGCCGTGTCCGGGGGCCGGGTCTATGTGGCGGGGAGGGACGGCAAGCTGTACTGCTTGGACGCCGCCACCGGGATCCTGGTTTGGAGCCACACCACGGGCTCCACCGACCAGAGCTCCCCGCTCGTCTACGGCGGGGAGGTCTATCACGCGACGGGATTTCCCTCCAAGACCCTCAAGATTTTGGACGCCAAGACCGGGTCGGTCAAGCGCAGCGTCGTCCTCTCGCAATTTACGGCCTCCTCCCCGGTCTTGGACAAGGCCGCCGGCAAGATCTATATCGCCACCAATGACGGCCGCTACAACGCCTTCAGCGCCAGCCTGACCCCGCTCTGGAGCGACCCGATCCAGACCCTCGGGGGCATTCAAATGGCCACTCCCGCCCTCTCCGACGGCAGGCTGCTCGCCGTGCCGGGAGACGCGGACGTGACCGCGCACTCCTACAACCCCGACAACGGCACGCTGCAATGGACCTCCGACGACGTCTGCGCGACCACCAACCACCCGGCCTCGGTGGCGGTGAGCACGACCTCGGCCATCATCAACTCCGGTTGCGCCACGCTCTCTTTGCGCGCCATGGACCTCTCCGCCGGGGAAACCCGCTGGTCCGTGAACCTCGGCGCGCCCAGCGCTCTTCTCATGGGCTCGCCGCCCTCCCTGGCCCAGGACGTCGCCTATGTCATGAACCCGGCCGGGGAACTCTACGCCGTGCAGACCGCGACGGGCGGGATTCTCGCGCGGGTGAACATGGCCGCGGGAGAGGGTCTCGGCTCACCCGCCATTTCCAACGGCTGGGTCTACGCCGGCACCATGGGCGGAAAGGTTTTCGGCTTCGAAGGCGCGCGCGCGGCGGCCATCACCTCCCCCGATCCCCTGCTCGACACCGTCGAGGGAGTGATGACGATCAAAGGCACGGTCCTCAATCCCGCGTTGGACTCCTACCGGCTCGAATACGGCAGCGGAACTTCGCCCTCCCAATGGACCACCCTTTCGACCGGCTCCGCCGAGGTGCGGGATCAGACCCTGGCGGTCTGGGACGCCCGGGACGCGCCGGACGGCATTTACACTTTGCGCTTGACCGCCCAGGAAACGGGGGTCTCCTTGCTTCTCAACGAGGCGCAGGCCCAGGTGGCCGTCTCCCAGATCAAGACGGCGTCCTTGGACGCTTCCTCCGGCTGCGTGGTGACCTTGGCCGATGGGACGGAGGTGGTGTTTCCCGCCGGCGCGCTCTCCGAGAACGACACCATTTCAGTGCGCAAGCTCTTCACGGGCTATTCCAACGGGGGCATCCCCAACGGGGTCCTGGCCTCCGACATCGTCCGGGAGTTCACCGTCGGCTCCTCGGCGCATCCCCAATTCCTCAAGCCCGTCACCATCCGCATCCCCTACTCGAGCTTCTCCCCCCGCAAGGAGGAGAACCTGAGGATGTTCTGGTTCGACGATGAAAAACGCAAGTGGAACGTGGTCAACACCTCCGAGGTCGACACGGCGAACCGCAAAGTTTCCGCCACGGTCGACCACTTCACCATCTTCCGGGTCATGGAATTCACCCCCTCCTCCACTTTGCTGGACTCCGCGGAGGTCTACACCTACCCGAACCCCGCGACCGGCAACACGGTCACCTTCAAGTTCCGGCTGGGAGATTCCGCCTCCGTCGCCATCCGGGTCTACGACGTTTCCGGCGCCCAGGTCGCCGACCTGCGCGCGCCCCGCACCGTTCTGGGCGGCACCATCGGAGAAGTGGATTGGAACATTTCCGGGAAGGCCTCCGGAGTCTACATCTACCGCCTGGAAGCCACGGCGGCCGACGGCAGACGCTCGAACGTGAAAAAGAAACTGGCGATCATCCATTGACATGAGAAAACTTTATTCGACGCTGGCTTTGGCGGCCCTCCTGGGGTTGGCGCGCGGCGACGCATCCGCCGAAAAGATCCACCCCAAGGCCGGCACGAGTTCCGCCGCCTTTCTAAAGATCCCGGTCGGAGCCCGGCCGGTCGCCATGGGCGAGGCCTTCACGGCCGTCGCCGACGACCTCAACGCTCTCTACTGGAACCCCGCCGGGATGGCCGGGCTGGAGCGGGCGACGGTCGGCGCGACGCATCAGGAAGCCTACGAGGGAATCAACCACGAGTTCGCCGGCTTCATCCAGCCGCGCCCGGGCGCCCGGGCCTGGGGCCTGAGCCTCATCATCCTCAACGTTCCGGCGGACCTGGAGCGCCGGTCGGGCGCCTCCGAGGGCGGCCTGGCCCTGGGTCAGATCACCAGCCCCGAAGGGACTTTCGGCGCCACCGACTCGGCCGTGGGGGCCTCCTACGCCATGCGGACCTCCGGCGGAGACGTCGGGGCGACCGTCCGCTGGATCCGGCAGACCATCGACAACGTCTCCGGCAACACCGGCGCCCTCGACCTGGGTTGGCGGCGCGACGAGGTCATCCCCAACCTTTCGCTCGGAGCCGCGCTTCACAACCTGGGCCCCGGCATCACCCTGCGCCAAAGCTATTACCCCCTGCCGCTGACCGGCCGGGTCGGGGCGGCCTATCGGGTCAAGCCCCTGCGGGCGACGCTGGCCATGGACGCGTCCGTGGTCCGCGACGACTTCCCCATATTCGCCTGGGGCGGCGAGGTCGGGATCACCGAGAACATCTTCTGGCGCGCGGGTTATCGTTATCGTTGGTACGGCAATCCCCTGGGCGCGTTGTCGGGCTTTCGCACCGGCCTGGGATTTGTCTACAAGGGCTTTTCCATCGACTACGCGGTGGCCCCGTTCGGGGAGCTCGGCAACTCACATCGGATTTCGTTGGCCTGGAGACTTGGGCGTCGTTTTGTCGGGGGGGTCCAGGCCAACCCTTCTCCCTCCACCCCGCCGGCCCTAGATTCCGTTCCCGTTAATTCCGTTCCCTCTCCCGTTGCCGTTGTAGCCGTTTCCCCTCCCCCTCCCTTGCCCTCCCTCCCCCTCCCTCCCCCCGAAGAACCCGGCCCGGTCCTGGAATTCACCCGCTACGCGGTCCAAGCCGACGCCCGCACGGTCACCGGCCGGGGAACCGATTTCCAAGTCGAAGCCAAGGCTCCTCGGGCCGACATGGACATGCGCGCCGTCGAGTTCCGGGTCACCTTGCCCTCCGCCAAGAAACTGGCGGTGGAGGTGGCCGAGGACCGTCCGGAGAAACCGCTTTCCTTCGGCCGGGCCGCGAAGGTCTACTACCTCCGGCTCAACATCACGCCGATCGTGCGCGCCGTCGCCTTCAAGTTCCGCGCCTCCGATCCCGCGCCCTCCTTCATGGGCCGTTTCGGCAATGATTGGCGGGCGTTGGAAGCCACGGCCGTGACCTCGGACGGAGAAACCGTCTTGAAGCTTTCGACCGACCGCCTCCCGGGCATGATCGCCGTCCTCCCCGCCCCGTGAGGGCCCTGGCCGCCAACCTCGGCCTGCTCAAGGCCGCCGAGGAGCTGGCCCTGGCCCTGCCCGGAAAAGACCTCATCCTCCTCAAGGGCGGCGCCTTGATCGCCGACGGCACGGCCGACATCAAAACAAGGGAGATGGATGATCTCGACTTGCTCGTCCGAAAGGACGAGCAAGCCTCGATCGTTTCCGTTCTTTTCCGACTCGGTTTCCGCAAGCGCCCCTCTTCCCCTCAAGATTTCGTCCGAGACGGCGTTGTTTTTGATCTTCACACGGACATTTGGTATTTGACCCCTTCCGAACTGGAATCCTTTTTCCGGAGATGTTCCCCCCATTCCGTTGGAGACGGCAAAATCCTGCTTCCCCACCCCGAGGACCATCTTCTCTTTATCCTTAGTCATTCATCCCTCCACCACACCTGCCTCGAACCAAAATGGGCCGAGGACGTGCGGGGCCTCTTGTCCCGCGGAGGAGTCGACCTCGCCCGCGTCCGCTCCGAGGCAGCCCGCCTGGGCCTTCTTCCCGCCGTCGATTGGTACCAACGCCAAGCCGGACTCTCTCTTTGGGCCCCTGGCCCCCGGACCTGGCGGGAGCGGGCCATCGAGGAAACACCTTATCCCCTGAAAGGCGTGGCCCTACGGCTGCTTTTCACGCGCGGCGGGGCCTTCCGGCTCAAGCTCGCGGCCAAGACCCTTTTCCCCGATAGGGATTTTCTCCAAGCCCGTTATGACGGCCACCCCGGGCTTTGGGCCGTCCTGCGGCCGCTGGGGATGCTGGCGGCGGGGGCGGGGGCCCTCGGCCGGGCCGCCTTGTCCCGGCTGGGAAGATTCAATCCTCTCCTGCACGGCATGGACGCCGAGGAGGCGGGTCGGGTGTTTCGGGAAGTTTACGAGCGCCCGGAGGCGGTTTCCGAACTTTCCGCCGAGGACCCGGCATGGGAACCCTGGGAAAAGGACCTTCTCCGGGAACCGCTGGGTTCCCGGGGCAAACTGCTTGACGTCGGCTGCGGGACGGGACGCGAGGCTTTTCTTTTCGAGAAATCCGGCTTCACTGTGGTCGGAATCGATCCCTCCCCGGAAATGATCGAAGCCGCCCGGGAAACGGCGGCCAAGGCCGGCCTCCGGGCGACATTCTCGGTCGCCGACGCGGCCTCCTTTGAGGCGCCTCCGGGTTCCTTTGACGCCGTTTATTTAACGCGCACCCTTTACTCCTGCTTCCTCGGAAAATCCGTTCGCTTGGAGATTCTCGGAAAAATAAAACGCCTGCTTCGGCCCGGCGGGGTGCTGATCATTTCCGGTTACGGACGGGATTCTTCCCAGGAAGGGGCCGCATTCTGGTTTTCCTGGCGGACCCGGAGGCTTCTTTCCCGCCTCCTGGGCGGCTATCTTTTCGAGAAAGGGGACGCCTGGATGAAAGTCTCCGATCGGGCTCTCGGGCTCTTCCACCGCTTCGCCCCCGGAGAACTCGCCGCCGAGCTGGAAGCGGCCGGTTTCAAGGACGGCGGCGGATCCACGACCCACCGGTTCGGCCTGGCCTGACCTTGCCGCTCCGGAGGAGCGGCAACCTCATTTCAACCCCGGAGTTTCTACTGGGGGTGAAATACGCGGGCTCTCCGCGAGGAGGGCCCGGTTCCGTCCGCTGCTTTGAAACTGGAAATCCAGCTGCCCGAGTCCGACGCTTGTCAAAACTCCTGGCCTCTTTTGTTTGAGATTCCTTTCCGAATCGTCAATGGGCGAAAAGGTCAGAAGCGCTTGCTCGCTTAGATGGCCTTTCGGTCTTTCCGTTCACCCGCTCCCTGCGCCAGGGCCAGGGCGTGATCGCGGATCGACTCGTAGTATCGCCTCAAGGTCGCCTCGAAGGCAATCTCGCCCCTCCAGAAGGGCGGCGTTCCCATTTCTCGTATTTTGCCGCCGGGCCTCGGCAGACGCTCAAGCAAGTCGGTCGCGGGCCCCAATCCCGCGGGCAGGTCCTTAGCGAGCTGAAAGAAGCCGTCCCGACACTTGGAGAGATCGGTCCGTTGGAGAGCGGTCGGCGGAGTTGGGCGGGATCGCCCTGCGCCGGGCCTGGACGCTACCCACTCATCCGGATCGCGAGGCAGAGGCTGATCGCGTCGTCGGGAACGGATCTCGCTCAAGAGCTCGTCGCGGGATATGCCGCGCAGCTTGAACACCAGGAAGGGATCGCGGTCGAATTCCTGCGCCAGGATGTAATACGCCGCCGCGATGTGCTTGCAGGGATTCTCCCAGTCCGGGCAGGAGCAATCGGTGGAAAGATCATGCTTGGACTTGGGAAACAGCGCGAGCTTCGCTTCGGAAAAGGCCTTCTCGATCTCGTGCGGCATCTCGCCCGACAGAAGCTTGGCCGTATAGAGAGCCTGCCGGGCGATGGCGTCCGCCACGCGGCTCCAGTCCTTGCGCGAGAGCGGGTGAAGCGCGATGGTCACGTCATAGGGTTTCGGCCGCGAGCCCTGCACTCGGGCGAGGACTTTGCCGGGCTCGATCTTGATCGAAGCGACTTGGCCCGCCCGCGCGTAGCGGCGGCCGCGTTCCAAGCGCGTATGCCAGCCGAAGGACTCCAGCGCCTGGGTCCAGCGCTGGCCCCACCACGTGTCCGCCACCGCGCCGCGCTTGGAACGGAGCTTCAGCCCTCCCGACACCTTGCGTGGGCTCGATGCGGGATAATAGGGTCGGTTATACCAGCTCATGACTCGCTTCCCACGACTTCCTCGCGAAGCTCGAAGAGGTCGCGCAGCTGGGAGTTGGAAAGCTCCGCAAGCCACGCTTCGCCGGCCCCGAGCACCTTTTCCGCCAGGGCCTTTTTCGATTCGATCATCCGATCGATCTTCTCCTCCATGGTTCCCGCGCAGATGAACTTGTGGACCTGCACCTTCTTGGTCTGCCCGATGCGAAATGCGCGGTCGGTCGCCTGGTTCTCCACGGCCGGATTCCACCAGCGATCATAGTGGAAGACATGATTGGCGCGCGTAAGGTTGAGGCCGGTGCCTCCGGCCTTTAGAGAGAGCAGGAATATCCGGGCTTGGCCCTCCTGGAAACGCTCGACCATGCGGTCCCGGGCATCCTTGGGAACGCCGCCGTGTAGAAATAAGACTTCCTCGACCAACGCGGTCTGCAAATGACGCTTCAAGAGCTCGCCCATCTCGGTGTATTGCGTGAAGATCAGGGCCGAGTCTCCGGCGCTCAGGGCCTCCTCCAGCATCTCGGTCAACCGCTCAAGCTTGCCGGATCGGCCCGGCAAGGCGCTTGAGTCTTTCAGGAAATGCGCCGGATGATTGGCGACCTGCTTGAGCTTGGTGAGCGCGGCAAGGACCAGCCCGCGCCGCTCCATGCCATCGGCCTTCTCGATCTGCTCCAACATGTCCTTGACCACGGCGCGATAAAGCGTGGCCTGCTCCTGGGTCAAGGTGCAGAATACCTTCATCTCCATTTTCTCGGGAAGATCGGGCGCGATCTTGGGATCGGACTTGAGCCTCCTCAGGATGAAGGGCTGCGCCAAGCGCTTGAGAACCGATGCCGCGCGCTCGTCTTGGAAACGCTCGATGGGCACGGCGAAGCGGTTGTGGAAATCGTCCGAGCCGCCCAGATAGCCGGGGTTCAAGAACTCCATGATGGACCAAAGCTCCGAGAGGCGGTTTTCGACGGGAGTCCCGGTGAGGGCTACCCGGAAGCCGGCCTTGAGCCCCCGCACCGCCTGGCTCTGCTTGGCCTGCGGGTTCTTGATATTCTGCGCCTCGTCCAAGAATATGCCGGCCCACTCGACTGCGCGCAGGAGCTTATCATCGCGCCTGACCAGCGCGTAGGTGCTGACGACGACTTCCTTGCCCTTGACCTGGCGGCGGAAAGAGGCGGCCGATTTCTTGCGCTGCGCTCCGTGGTGCACGATCGCCTTGAGCTCGGGCGCGAAACGCTGCGCCTCCTTGACCCAGTTGCCGACGACCGAGGTCGGACAAATCAAGAGCACGGGCGCCTTGAGCCTGCCTTCTTCTTTCTCGCGCAAGATGAGAGCCAAGGACTGCACCGTTTTGCCCAAACCCATGTCGTCGGCCAGGCACGCGCCGAAGCCGTAGGTTTTCAAAAAGGAAAGCCAAGAGTATCCGCGTTCTTGGTAATGCCTCAATGTCCCCTGCAAACCGGCGGGCGGCGTTATAACATTAAAGGCCGCCTTGTCCGAACTTCCATCAAGAAGATGTTTGAGCCAGCCTTCAGCCTGAATATCGGAAACGCCAAGTCCCGACTGCGCGACTCCTTCTCTAAGCCGCTTGAAGACCTCGCCCAAGGTGAGTCCCCGGCTTTTCTGACGGTCCCAGAAGCTGATCGCCTTGGCGAGCGCCTCTTGGTCCACCTCCACCCATTGCCCACGAACCTGGACCAGAGGAACCTTCATGCGGGCCAGTTCTTCGAGTTCCTCCCGGCTGAGAACCTGCCCGCCCATGGCCGCCCGCCAATCGAATTCGAGCCAAGAATCGGTGCCCTGCCCTTCCCCGGCGTCCTTCGGCTTGAGGCGCAGCTGCACGTTCAGGCGCGGCGCGTCCTTGGCCTTCCACCACGGCGGCAGGAATACGCCGAAGCCGGAGTCGGAAAGCACCGGAGCCGCTTCCCTTAAGAACTGATAGGCTTGATTGCTGTCCAGGAGGACATGATCGGGGTTGCTTCGCCTGAGGCTTGCCTCGATGGGCGGGAAGACTCGGCCCGCAAGGCTCAAGGCGGAAAGAAGCCTCTCCTCGGGATGCGCGCCGCTCAAAGCGGCGAGCTTTCGCGCCGGACCCGCCCCGGTCCAGATGTTCTTGGCCCCCGTCAAGAGGCTTGGGTCCGCCGAGGCTTGGAGGAGGTACTCCAACATCCACTGGCGCCCGTTTTCACCGGGCTCAACGAGCCTCAGGCAGGCGCGCAGCCCCTGTCCGCAGACCGGCTCCAGGCGCGACTTCCAATTGGCAAGCGCTTCCGCGATCTCTCCGGCCATTTCCTTTGAAGTCGTCTCGAACTCCGGACGCGGCAAGGCGAGGGCCGCAAGCCAGTAGTCATGCGAGACGCGCTTGAATCCTGAAAACGAGCCGTCCGCCGCGTTGCGGATTTCCGCGTCCACCACCCCGCCCAGAAAATCGTGCAGGACCGCTTTGGCTGATGTCTCGGCCCGGCCAGTTCCGGCGTCCAGGGCGAAAGAAAGGCAAACAGGAGGAAGAGCCTCTTCGAGCCTGCGCATTTTCTCGGCGACGGCCGGCGCATCCAAAGCAGGCTGCCAGATCGCCTGGGCGCTTCCGACTTTTGCCCCACTGCGGCTTGCGAGAAGGATCGCCGGCAGAAAATGCTCGCTCGCAAGGATTTCCCAGGCCAAGCGACCCGCCGCCTGCCAGAAACGCAGGCTATCGGACGGAATGATCCCCTGGGAACGCAGTTCCTCCGCGGCCGGCAGTTGAAGAAGCCACGACAGGGCGCGGCCGGGCGCGACTACAACTCCATTCACATCCCAGGCCAAGTACGCCGAGTCCGAGGCCTGCGGCGTCCCAAGCGCTTCTTGGAGAATCGGATGGGAAGCCAGCGGAAGCTTCCCGCGTCCCGGCAGGACCAAGCGTCTGGAGGTCTTCGATCCATCCAGGCCCGGCAGGCATCGTTTCAATTCATCAGATGTCAGGGCAAATGGATGAAGAGCCCGGGATCGGCGTCCGGCTTTAAGCCGCAACTCCGAGCCCTCGGCCCAAATCATCAGCCCCTTTTCAGCGGGATCGGCGAGCCAGACGGCATGAATGATCTTGATCATGGGCTCACGACGGTTCGTCCAACTCTTTTTCTAGCTCCTCCACCGTCGGAAGGCTCCCCTTCAGCTCCTTCGGCAGCGATTTGACGATCTTGGTTTCCCACTCGGCCACTCCGATGGGCCGTTTCAGGTGGCGGAGGGCATACTCCACTACCAGATGGTTCTTGGACCGGCAGAGCAGCAGGCCAACGGTCGGCTTGTCGTCAGGATGGCGCAGGAGATCATCGACGGCGGAAAGATACATGTTCAACTGCCCTACGAAGCCGGGCTTGAACGGAACGGCCTTCAGCTCGATGACGACGTAGCAGCGGAGCTTGAGATGATAGAAGAGCAGGTCCACGAAGAAGTCCTGGTCGCCGACTTCAAGAAGGACCTGCCGGCCAACGAAGGCGAAGCCAGTGCCCAATTCGAGAAGGAACTTTTGGATATGGTCCACCAGCGCCCGCTCGACCTCGGACTCCCGGCGATGATCGGCCGTGCCGAGAAAGTCGAAAAGATAGGGGTCTTTGAAGACCTGCTCCGCCATATCCGAATCGGCGGGAGGAAGGGTTTCTTTGAAGTTGCTCAGCGCCTTGCCGTGGCGTTCATGCGCGAGGCTGTCTATTTGCATTTCCAAGACGGCCCGCGACCAACCCTGGGTTCTGGCGGCCCGGGCATACCAGAGCCGAACCTCCCTGTCTTCGAGCTTTTCCAGAAGAGCGAGATTTTGATACCAGGTGATTTGTGCAAGAGCCTCTTGCACGATCTTCGCGTCGGGCCAGGCCGCGGCGAAGGCTCGCATGTACTTCAGGTTGCGCGGAGAAAACCCCTTCATGTCCGGGAAAACGTTCCGCAGATCGCGCGCGAGCCGGTCGATGATTCGGGCGCCCCAGCCGGCTCTCTGCTGCCTCTCTAGAATCATCTTCCCAATGTCCCAATAAAGAAGAACCATCCCCGCGTTGGCGGCGAATACGATTCCCAGACGCTGCCGCCGGATACGCTGCGTGATCTCGCGAAGAATCTCGGGATAATCTCGCGGCAACTCGGCGCCGGCGGGGGCAACAGGGAAAATCGCCTCGTCCCGTTGCCGTCCTAGGCTGCGGCGGGGAGCGGGACGCACCCTTGTTTTGCGCTTACCAGCCATGCGGCGCCGTTCGGCAGATGAGCGTGACGCAATTGTGCAAGGGCTCTTGCACAATTGCCCGGCTCACAGATCGTCCCATAGAATGAACTGCCATTCGAAAATTGATTTTACCAAATACGGCCTAGGCCGACGTCGAGTCCAGCCAGCCCGTCTCCCTAAGGCGAGACCAAGCGAGCCGGATATGCTCGGGCTTGAACAGCTTGCGCTTGCGCTCGTTCCAGTCCAACACGCCCTTTGCGGCGGCATCCGCCGACGTCCTTGCCGCCGCGTTCTCCTGCAATGCCACCCAGTGAACGCTGGAAAGCAGCTCCATGCCGTAAGGAGTCTCGAATCCTTCAATCATCTCGGCGACCCGGTCAAAGTGCTTTTGCGTCTGCGGATGGTCGGCCAAGAAGTCCGCAGCCTCCTTCGCGGCGCCGGGCAGCAGGGATAGCGGCGTCTCGGGAGAGTTCTTGCCGTCGCCGTAGCCGGTGATGAAATGGCCCTCGATCCGGCTAAGGACGTGCCTCAGATTGTCGGCATAAGGGCCATAGATTCCCTTTTGGAAGGCCAATTTCAGCGGTTGGCCGGCGCACTGTAGAAAGTAGGCGAGCTTGTGCACTTCCAAGAGCGAAAGGAGGTAATCGTGGCCCGGAACCTTGTAGCGGTCGATCAGGCCGATGAGAGCAGCGCGGCCAATCGTCATTTGCGGCCGGACGGTCGCGGTCTTCATCTCCGCCGGGGCAGGCGTACCCGCCGGCTCGTAAAGCAGCACCTCCACCCCCGCGAGCGGCTCCAGCGCGTTCTCGATCATGGGCCGGACATCGTTCCAGTTCAGGCCGCCCAAGCCGCATCCCAGCGGGGGAACGGCGATAGACTTGATGCCCAGCTCTTTGATCTTTTCCGTCAAGCTACGGAGCCCGGTGCGAATATCCTCCAGCCTGCTTGAGCCCTTCCAATGGCTCTTGGTGGGAAAGTTAATGACAAAGCGTGGGCCGTGCAGAGTCTCGTTTTCATGAACAAACACCCGGCCAAGCTTGACTTCCCCGTGCTTGCAGGCGCGCTCATAGGCGCGAAAATTCTCAGGGAACGCTCGCTTGAATTGGAGAGCGATCCCCTTCCCCATGACGCCCACGGTGTTGACCGTGTTCACCACGGCTTCCACCTCAGCATCCAGCAAATTCCCTGTTACGAGTTTAACCATGGTTCACCTCAATAGTACCACTCCGACTGAACGACGACGCGAGGCTTGTGCGCTTCGTGCGCGATGAGCTTGCCCACCTTCGCGGCCACAACCGCGTCATAGACGCCGATCTCGTGGATCAGTTTCCAAGGGAAGCCCTCACGCACCAGGAACTCAGCCTGACGACGGCGCTTGCGATCCGGCTGGTCGGGCGTGTCGTTCCAATACTGGCCCTGCATGATCTCGGCATCGACGAACTCGTCCATGCGGTCAAGATCATCGGAGAATTCAGTAATTCCCAACTCGGCATGGCCGTCCGTGAAGCACCAAGCCTGGCCCGTCGTCGAGGCAGTCTTGACGGAAGAAACCAGATGCAGCACGGCGGCTTGGTCGCCTTGATAGCCTTCAACCGCTCCCGTATGGATCGCGTAGAGCATCGGGGAACGCGGCGCGGGGGAAGCTCACGGCTTGGCCCCGGGCTTGTCCTTGCCGGGAGATGGGGACTTGCGACCGACGCCTTTGAGCCAGAAATCCAGCTCCCGTTGGAAGAGGGCGCGGGTTTCGGGGGAGGTGATGTCGAGGTACTTGAAGGGGGCTAGAGACGGTCCTGGGATTAATCTTCCCTTTTCGTCAAGGGGACCAATTGCGAAGCCTGCTTCCAGTAAAGCGCCGGCAGTGCTTGCAAGGAGGTAGAATTGTTGCGCCGTTCGGGCCTCCCTGTCCTTTTGCGTGACAAGAAACTCAACATGGGTGGCCTTCGGGGTTTCCGTTGACCGTTCCAGGAGGACGGAAAAACTCCTACGGTGCCCATCTTCGGAGACTTTCGGTTTTGCCCACTCTTCTTTGATCGGAGAATTCTTCTGTATCCGTGGGAACCTTGTAATTCCCACGAATTTCCCCGTCTCCCCCAGCGCCAGCAACTTTTGGATGGCGGAACTCAAAGTAATCGGGGCACTGGATTTTGATACGCTCGGCTCTGCCCCGTTGACAAAGCGAGGTAGGAGCAGCATACTTAAGGGAACCCAAAGAGGCCTCATTTTGAAATCCAAGTGTACAATTTTCACGTTCATGGCTGCCTTGGTCCTGGTGTCGGCCGCTCCGCTTTTTCCGGCTAATTTATCACCGGATACAAAAGATGATGAAGAAGCTGAGGGAGATGTAAAGATAGGGGATTCTCAGATCGACGACGCCTTGGCCGGCGTGGAAAAACTCAATGCCCCCACCCCGACACCTCCAACCCCCACCGAGCAAAAGAAAAAAGAAGAGGAGCTCGCCAAACGCGACAAGGAAGTCGAACGGCGCCTCAAAGAAAAACCCAACAGCACCCAGGCCGCCGCCTCCGCCGGGAACTATTTCCAGGCCCGCGGCGAGACCGACAAAGCCATCGAGCAGGCCGAGCGTGGCCTCAAGCTAGCCCGCCCCGGCGGGGACCCAAAATTGACCGCGCGCCTGCTGTTGTCGCGCGGCCTGGCGCGCTATATCAAGCGGGATTACGAGTCCGCCCACGCCGATGCCAAGCTTGCCCTGGAGAAAGACCCCAGGAACTGGGCGGCCTACGAGCTCTACATGTACTCCCTGGACAAATGGCCCAAGGGCAAGCGCTCCCCGGCGATAGCCGCGGCGGGCAAGGCGGAGGGCCTGAAGGCCGCTGCGAAAGAGGAAGGCGCTCAGGACGCCAAACTGCGGCCCAACAGCGGCATGACGGCCCGGACGGATACCGTGCTGGCGGCCGGGGGCGGGGCGACGCCCACCGCCGAGGATGCCGCCGTGGACCGGGAGCGGGGCCAGCGGCTACTGGCCTTGCAGACGCCGGGCCTGGCGCGCACGCCGGAGGAATGGCAAGCGCGGCAAGACGCGGCGCCGTCGGCGGCCTATGCGCTCTTGATGCAGTCGATGCGGGCGCGCAAGGCGGGAGATTTGATCGCGGCGCGCAATCTGGCCGAGGTGGCGGCCCGGGCGGACCCGGCCGACCCGATGGTCTACGCCAACCGGGCCTTGATTTTAAGCCAGATGGGAGACGCCCCCGGCGCGGTGGCGGCTCTGTCAAAGGTGATCGCGCGGGGCTGGAAGTGGGGGCTGGCGTTCCGCATGAGGGCCGACGCTTTGTTCAAGGCCAAGAAGTGGCGGGCGGCCATGATCGACGCGGAGTTGGCGGTCAAGCTTGACCCCGCGGACGCCGACGCTTGGTTTATCCTGGGGATGGCGCGGAGCATGCTGGGCGGCGACGGCGCCCAGGCGCTGGTGGAACTGGACCGCGCGGCGGCGCTTAAGCCCGCCCTGGCCGGGTTTCGGGACAAGGTCCGGGAGCGCTTGAAAGGCCGGCCCTAAACGCCGCCACCGCCGATCGACTTATTAGTGCACGGCACCAGCGAAGGGACTTTTTATAGTGGAAGGACAAGTACGGCAGGCTGACGATCAGCGAAGCCCTGCGTCGTCGCGTGCTCGAGGACATGTTCGTCGCCGACTTCCCTGGGGAGCCAGCCGAACTGAGCCTGGAAGGCCTCCCGCGGAAGCGCTTCGCCGGACTGCCGGCGCTTACGCCCCTCCGATGGCGGTCTTCAACTCGTCGAGGGTAAACGGCTTGCGAAGGCAATGCCCGAAGCCGGCAGCCCTGGCGCGGTCGATATTGTCCGGAAGTCCCGAGGCAATCACAACCCGCAGGGAAGGCTGCATGTCCCGCAGCTTTTTGGCCGTCTGGATGCCGTCGCCCGCGCCCAGGTTCACGTCGCACACGACCACGCGATAGGTGGCCGCTCCGAAGGCTTCGAGGGCCTCCAGCCCGCCTGAAACGGCGTCCGCCGTCCATCCCAGCGAGTGAAAGTAGCGTTGAAACAGGCGGCGGAGGCCGGGATCATCGTCAACGATCAGAGCGCGCTCGCCGGTGCGGTCCATGCGCATAAGCTTAGCAGGCCGCCGCTCGATTGTCAATATGCAGTTTTTGCATATGCAGATTAGGATATTAGGATTGTAGCATCCAGATGAGGAAAACCATATACTCGAAGCAGCACCGAGCGATCGCGGACAAGCTCCGCCGCGCGCGCATGGACGCCGGACTCAATCAAAGCGACGTGGCCAAGAGACTGCGCAAGCCGCAGTCCTACGTTTCCCGGTGCGAAACCGGCGACCATCGGCTGGACGTGATCGAACTCCAGACGTTCGCCAAGATATACAAGAAGCCGTCCCGCTTCTTCCTGCCCTAGCCCGAGCGCCGAGCCGTCACGAAATTTCCGGCGCTGGAAAAATCACAACGCGCCCCGTTCCTTGAACCAGGGACGGCCGCGGGAGCTTTCGTGCGTGCAATCCACGAAGACTCGCGCACTCCCGCCTTCCACCGCGTAGCCCCAGCGGCCCGAATCCCGGAGCATGCCCTCTCGAAGGGCGCCGTTTTCAAGGACCCCGGGGCCGTAGTTGAAAGCCTCGGCCGCGTCCGGATGGGCCGCAAGACCCAGTTCCACGACCGGAAGCTGGCCGATGTGATCCGGAACCAGGTCCTCCAAGCGGGCCGGAGGCCTGCCCTTGTCCCGCGTAAATGTCCCCACGGACGCCTCCAGAAGCGCCAGACTCGTCAAAGTGGAACTCTCCAGAATGAGGCGCTCCTCGGGGCCTGCTTGACGGGGCTCGGCCCGCGGGCGGCCGCCGAAGGCGCAGCCCCCGGACAGGGCCAGGGAGGCCAGAACCGCCACGAGCGGAGTTTTCATCTCACCTCAATGGGTTTGAGCTCCACGAGCCTGCGCCCCTCCTTCAATCGAATGTCCCCCGGAGCGCCGACTGCCCGCTCAGGGATGCCCCCGGACGGGGGACTCAGCGCCAGGAAATAGTCTCCATCGGGCAAGCCTTTGAACTCAAAGCGCCCCTTGGCGTTGGGAGCGGCCGCGGCCACCAGGCCGGCCGGGTCGATGGCGTCGCCGTCGGGGCCCGGCTCTCGGACAAACAGCGCGGCCCTCCGGGGCGCAATCCCGCGAAAGGCGCCCCGCACGACGCCCGCGGCGGGCCCCGGGGCCCGGTCCTCGAGGCCGGCCAATAGGCCGGGCGGGATGCCCCCCCGGCCGGCGGAGCTTCTCAGCGCGGCGGCCCCCGGAGCGTCGCCGAAATGCCCCGAGGCCTCCGCCAGGAGCATCGAGGCCGCGGGGCCGATCCGCCAGCGCAGGGGATCGGCCAGCGGCCGGAGGGCGGCGAGATTCTCCGGCGACGCCGGCGCCCGCGAGAGGTTCCTCAGAAGCAGAAGCCGGGCCAACGGATCTCCCCGGTCAAGGCCCGAAGCCAGGGCCTCGCGCAAGCCCGTCGGCTCCAATTCCAGGGTGAGGGAACGATACAGCCGCCGCCGCGCCTCGAGGTTATTTTTTCCCAAGTCGTCCCGGAAAACTCCGATCGCACAGAGCAGAGACGCAGGCAACACCAGGATGACGAGCCGGCTGAAAAAACGCCTCAGCATTCCCCTTGAGTCCTCGGTCCTCGCCGCTCCCGCGGCCCGGCAAAAAACCGTGGATGCCCCGAAGACTCCCCATGCCGCATGATTGGCGGCCAAAAACGCCAAAGCCGGTTCCCGCCAGTCCAGGCTCTCCGGGGGAAACCAGGCGCTGGAGGAAATCTCCAAAAAAAGAGACAAGGCCCAGCGCCCGGCCCAGGCCGTGCCCAAGACCGCCGCGGCGCATAGAAGGAATCGGCGCAAGGTCCGGGCGGCCGGATCCCAGGCCGCCAATTCCCGGGCCAAGGCGGCGATCCAGGCCGCCAGCCCGGCGCCCGCCAGCAGAAGGGCCGCCCAGGAAATTGCCGAGCGCAGGCCCGGGGTTTGCTGGGCCCGGATAAAACCCTCGAACCACCAATAGGCCGCCCGGCGGGGAAGGAGGAAATCGGCCGAGGCCGGCGCCCGGCTCAGGGAGATCATGAGCCCGGCCGCCCCGCCCCAGGACAGGGAGGCGGAGACCCCGAGAAGGCTAGTTCCCGTCTTGGTCAACGACGGTCACCGGCGCGGAGGAGAATTTAGTCAGGACCCCGCCCAGGGCGGAGGCGTCCCCCACGACCACCACCGTGAATTCATCGTCCCGGATGAAGGCCCGGGCGGCCTTCAGGGCGCCGGCGGGACTGACCGCCTGGACTTTTTCCACGAAGGTGTCGTAATAATCCTCGGGCAGACCCAGAAGCTTCAACCGCAAGATGGCGTCGGCCAGGCCCGCCTGCGTCTCCATCGACCGGGCGAAACTCCCGATCAGGAAATTCTTGGCCTTGTCGAGTTCCGCCGGGGCGACCTCTTCCTTGCGGATGCGCTCGATGTGCCGGAAAATCAAATCCAAGGCGTCGCCGACCACCTCATTGCGCACCGGCGTGCGCAGGCGCCAAAGGGCCGAGGCCCGGCGGCTCTCCAGCCGGGTTCCGATCCGATAGGTGTAGCCCTTGGTCTCGCGGACGTCCTGGACCAGCCGGGAGCTGAAGCTCCCCCCCAGGACCTGGTTGGCGAGGAGCAGATCGAAATATTGAGGGTGGGTTTCCCCGATGGAAAGGTTTCCGATGAAGATCGACGCCTGGCTGGAGCCCGGGCGGCCGACCAGGTAAACCCGGCGCGTTCCCCCGCCGCCTACAACCTCCGGCGCCGGGTTTGCCTGCCCAGTTCCTTTCCAACTTCCGAATTTTTTTTCCAACTCGGCTTTCGCTTGCTCCAACCCGAGACTCCCCACCAACACGAGGACGGCGTTCGCCGGCGAAAATAACCGCCGATAGCCGTCCTCCAACCCCTTTTTTTGAATTCGTTCGATCGATTGTTCCGTCGGCGCCGTTATTCCGTACGGATGTTCTCCGTATATTTTTTTATAAAAAGCCACCCCAGCCAAAAAGTCGCTTTCCGCGCGGGAGACGTTGAGCTCCTCCAGCATGTTGGCTTTGCGCAGAGCCACCTCGTCCTTTGGGAAAGACGCGGTCCGGGCGACCTCGGACAACAGGCCCAGCATCTTGCCGGCGTGCTCGGCCAGCGCGTAGGTCTCCAGCACGATCGAGTCCGGCCCGGCGGAGGCGGCGATCGTCCCCCCATACTCGGCGGCGGCGTCGGAGATCTGCTTTGAGTTTTTTCGGCCGGTCCCGTCGGTCAACAGTTCGGCCAGGGCGTCGGCCAGACCGGCCGACTCCGGCCCGAACGCCGCGGAACCCGAACGGACCGCCAGGCGGGCCGAAACCATAGGGTAGCGCCGGTCCTCGACCAGCACGACCTCCAGACCGTTGGACAGGCGCCATTGCAGGCGCCGCGGCGTTCGATAGGGCCGCATGGGCCCCACGGCGGGCGGTCCGGAAAGGTCGGGCGCGTGCGCGCCCGAATGCGCGGCCGCGGGCGCCGCCCAAAAAGCCGCCACCAAAAGAATCGCGAGCCGCCTCATGGCTGCTCCTTGACGACCGCCTCAAACCAGGTCCCCAGTTCCGGCTTGAGATAACGGGCGGCCGCCCGCCGGACGTCCTCGGGCCCCACGGCCATGAACCGGTCCAGCTCGGAATTGGCCGCGGCCGGGGAACCGTCGAGGAGCGCCGCCTGCAGAAGCTTCCCGGCCCGGCCCAAGCTCGTCTGCTGGGCTAAAATCCAATCGGAGCGGAATTTCGTCTTGACCCGACGCAGTTCCCGCGCGTCGATCCCCGCGGCGCCGGCCTTGCGGATCGTCTTGAGCAGTTCGTCGCGGACCGAGACCGCGCTCCGGCCGGCTTTATGGATGATGAAGCCGCCGAAAAGGCCCGGGGCCTTGAACTCCTCCCAGTCCGTGGTCGGAAAGCCCAGGCCCCCGGAAACGGAAACCGCCGACCGGCGTTTCTTGACCAACTCCTGGAAGAGCAGGGCGCTCTTGCCTTCGAAGAGGGCTTTTCCCAGGAGCGTCAAGGCGTAGTAGTCGGGGCTGCGCCGCTCCGGCATTGCCTTCCAAGCGAAGGCCAGGGCCGGGAGCTTGGCGTGCGGGTCCTGGACCTTGACCCACCGCCCCTGGGCCGGGGCGGGCTCCTCGAGGCTCACGGCCGGAACTTCGCCTTTATTCGGAATCCAGCCGAAATATTCCGTGATCAAGGCCTTCGCGGCGGCCGGTTCGAAGTCCCCGACCACGGCCAGGATGGCGTTTTTGGGGGCGTAATAGGCGTCGAAAAATTCCTTGACGTCCTTGAGGGAGGCGGCGTCCAAATCCTCGAAGGAGCCGATGACGGGGTGGGAGTTCTGCCAATTGGAGAAGACGTGGGAGCTGATCTCGGCGTCCAGAAGCGGGCCGTAGGGCTCGTTGTCCACCCTCATCCGCTTTTCCTCCTTGACCACCTCGATTTGGGTGTGAAGAGCCTCGCTGGAGACGTTCAGAGCCGAGACGCGGTCGGCGTCCAGCCAGGCGGCCACGGGAAGGGCGTGGGCGGGGACCACCTCGTAATAAAAGGTGAAGTCGGAATGGGTCGAGGCGTTGTTGTCGCCCCCGTAGGATTCCAGAATCCGGTCGAAGCCCCCCTTGGGCACATGCTTGGAGCCCTCGAACATCATGTGCTCGAAGAGGTGGGCGAAACCCGAGCGCCCTCGGACCTCGTTGCGGCCGCCGGCGTTGAAGATCATGGAGAAGGTGACGACCGGGACGGAGGAGTCTCTGGATAAAACAACACGGAGGCCATTTGGAAGAAAAAATTCCTCGAACGGAATGGGGGGGGCGGAAACGGGAAAAGAATTTGGGGCCGCGGCCCGGGCGCCGGAGATTAAAAGTCCCAGGGCCGCGGTTAAGATCACCGCCTCCTCCCCTTGATCTTGATGGCGGTGGTCAGGTCCGCGTCGACGACCTTGCGGACCGGCCCCTCCGGGGGGCGCTCGGCCGAGACGATCATGCGGGGGCTGTCCATGCCGTAGGCCGAGCCGTCGAACCCGCCCCAGGCTTGCTTGTACTCGAGCCCCGCCTGCGCCAAGAGGCGTCGCACTTCGGTCAAGGTATAGACCCGCATGCTCACGAAGGTCGGGCGGCGGGCCCCGTCCTTGCCGACGATCGTGCGGTGGTTGTCCAGGCGGCCGGTCTCAAAGTTGAAGGAAATCTGGTCCAGGACCACGGAGCCTTTTCCGTCCTCCCCCTGCTCCCAGAAGTTCGGTTCGAAGTGCCGCATCAGCCATTCCTTATTAAGGAGGTCGATGAGCAGGCGCCCCCCGGGCTTGAGCGCTTTTCGCACCCCTTCCAGCGCGCGCAGGTCGTCGCGCTCCAAGGGGAAATAGCCGAAGGCGGAAAACAGGTTGACCACGACGTCGAACTCGGCGCGGTACGGCAGGTTCCGGCTGTCGGCCTTGAGAAAATGCACGTTGAGGCGCTCGCTCTTGGCCGCCTGCCGGGCCTCGGCCAGGGCCGGCTCCTGGGAATCCACTCCCAGCACCCGGTGCCCGCGACGCGCCAGCTCCAAAGTCTGCCGTCCCGACCCGCAGGAGAGGTCCAGCACCCGGGAGCGCGGCTCCATCTTGATGAACCGTTCCACGCCGTCGATCTGGGCCTTGAGTTGGTAGGCGGGGCGATGGGTGGGGTTGTCCTCGAAGTGGACCCGCCACCAGAGGTCCGTCTCGCGGGCGGCGGCCTTGGTCATGCCCGGATTCTACCTAACTGGCCGTTTGGGAGAATAGGCCTTTGGACCCATCCCGCGCTTCCCCTTCGGGCCCAACCAATTCCGGCGCGATCCGGCTACACTCAAATTAGGGAAAGGGCAGTCCTCCTCCCCATCTGGCGGGCCCAAAACCCGCCTCGTTCTAAATGGGATCCCGGACGCCGTCCCCGCCGATACAGGGTTCGCCCCTCGATCGGCCTTGGTCAGGGTCCGCTCCACATCCCAGGGGAGCGGACCCTGCGGTTTTTTTTATCTAATAGACCGGGTTAGAAAATGCATGATATCAACGTCGTCGGATTCCTGGCGAACCTGACGGTCATCCTCCTGAGCGCGAAGCTCTTCGGCGAGCTGGCCGAGCGCCTGGGACAGCCCGCCGTCCTGGGAGAGCTCCTCGGAGGGGTGGTCCTGGGTTTCGGCTTCATCGGTTTTTTCCACCCCGAGGACCCCGCCCTCACCCTCATGGCCGAGTTCGGCGTGATCCTTCTGCTATTTGAAACCGGAATCAACAGCGACCTTTCCCAACTCCTCAAGGCGGGGCCCTCCTCCCTGGCCGTGGCCGGAGTGGGCGTCGCCGTCCCCTTCGCCCTGGGTTACGGCCTGATGTCGGTGTTGGGCTTCGGGGGCATGCAGGCCGTGTTCGTAGGCGCGGCCCTGACCGCGACCAGCGTCGGGATCACGGCGCGGGTTTTGGCCGATATGGGAAAACTCGGCCTGCCCGAGGCGCAGATCGTCCTGGGGGCGGCCGTCATCGACGACATCCTGGGCATCATCATCCTTTCCGCCGTCCAGGGCATCGCGATATCCGGCCACCTCTCGCTTGCGGCCGTCGCCCGCACGACCCTCCTATCCGTGGGTTTTTTAGCCGTGGCGCTTTGGCTTGGACCGAAGGCCTCCCAATTTCTCATCGGGTTGGTCCACGGCATGAAGGTCCGGGGCGTCCTCATCGTTTCGGCCGTAATCTTCGCTTTCTCGATGGCGCTGGCGGCCCACGCCATGGGAACGGCCCTGATCGTCGGGGCGTTCACCGCCGGGGTCCTGCTCGCCCGGACCGACAAGCGCGAGGACATCGACGGCGCGCTCAAGCCCGTGTCGGACATTTTCGTGCCGATCTTCTTCGTCATGGTGGGGGCCAAAGTCCAGCTCGGGGCCTACAACCCTCTGGTCCCGGGCAATCATAAGATGATCCTCCTGGCTCTGGCGATGGTGGCGCTGGCCGTCCTGGGCAAGGTCGTCAGCGGCTGGGCGGCCCGGGGGCACGGGTTGAACCGCCTGGGCATCGGCGTCGGGATGATTCCCCGGGGCGAGGTGGGCCTCATTTTCGCCCAGATCGGGCTCTCCTCCGGCGTGATCGGGGCCCCGCTCTACGCGGCGGTGGTGGGCATGGTCGTGCTGACGACCTTCCTGGCGCCGCCGCTGCTCAAGACGGCTTTTCGGAAGGAGTGACCTTCGTTCAGGAAAGAGAAAGGACTTCGGTCTTTCCGACCCGCCCCGTCTCCAAGTAGCGCTTGAGCTTGGCCAGGGCGTCGGCCCAGCCCCGGGCGCAGCCCTCGTAAACGGCCTGCCCGCGCCCGGCCGGAAAGCCCGCGTGGACCAAGGTGACCTCGCTGGAGCGCTTCACGGGAAGGATGAAAAAGCTGACCAGGGAGGGCCCTCCCCTCAGGCGGGGACGCGCCCGGATCCAAGCCACTTTCCGGGCCGGCTCGAGGTCCACGAAGACTCCCTCGGTTTCCGACAAGGACGGAGGAAAAACCGCGGAATCCGTCTTGAGCTTGGGCCAGACCATCCGGAAGCGCCCGCCATTGCGCGCGTCGGTTTCCGCGCCGACCAGCCACCAGCGGCAGAGCTCTCGGGCCGAGGTCAGGGCCCGATAAACCTGTTCGGGAGCGGCCTTGATCGTGACGGAAAGCCGGATGTCCCGGGTGCGCTTGCCGCTCATCGGGCGATTATACCCTTTTGGGCCGGGCCACGGCGAAGAGCTCCCGTCCCAGGAAAAGGGAAAGAGGCCAATGAAAGAGAAGAGAGAGATAGAGTCTGGCCCTCCACGCCGGGGCGGGACGCAAGGGAAAATCGGGGGGCAGAGGTTCGGGATATAGGTCCCGGACGACGAGTTTGTAGTTCGGACGGGGCTCGACTTGGGCCTGCCAGCCGATGCGTTTAAAAAAAAGAACGAGATCGGCAACGGAATGTTCGTTGATATGAAGAATGGCGTCGGAGTCGGAACGAGGGGGGGAGGGCAAACGAACGGGGAAACGAACAAGAGAAAGCGCCCGCGCCAAAAAGGCGCGGGCGCGGTAGGACCACACCTTATAATACAGCCGGTTGGCGCAAGTGTGGACCACGGCGAAGCCCTCGGGCTTGAGGACCCGGCCGATCTCGGAAAAACAGCGCTCCAACTCCCAATCCAGGAGATGGTCGGCGACTCCGATTAAAAAAACCCGGTCGAAGGTCTCCGGCGCGAACGGGAGGGACTTGGCGTCGCAGCGCAGAACCGGGCAGCCCGAAGTCTCCCGCGCCAGGGCCAGGGCGGGGGCGGCGAAATCGGTCCCCACGGCGCCGGCGCCCGCGGCGCGGGCCGCAAACAGCAATTCCCCCCGCCCGCAGCCCACGTCCAGAATCCTCATCCCGGGCCCGATCCCCGCGCGCTTGAGGCAATAGGCCAACTGCGGCTTGAGGACCTTGGGGCCGAAACGGCTGAAGAATTCCGAGCCGCCGCAGTCCTCGAGGAAATAATCCCGGGTGTAGGGGTCCGGCGGGACGGGCGCGGCGCTCAACGCGCCTTGGCCGAGAAGCCGGCGCCGCCGGGTCCGTCGGTCAAAGGAAGGAAGGACTCGATAAGGTGGATGAACTGCTTCTCGAACTTGGGAAAGCCGTCCCGGGTGGCGGGGTAGATCATCACGTAGAAGCCCCGCGTCATGGGAAGAATGACGTACGCGTGCTTGCGCAGGTTAAATCCCTCCCCGGTGCGGGAGCTGTAAACG
Organism: uncultured Elusimicrobia bacterium; assembly: GCA_964358485.1. Taxonomy (GTDB): domain Bacteria; phylum Elusimicrobiota; class Elusimicrobia; order UBA1565; family UBA9628; genus CAYHPY01. The sequence continues at coordinate 64,357 of CAYHPY010000002.1, read as the reverse complement.
ACCCCGAACTGGCTGTTGGGGGCGATCGGGGCGGGGGATTGAACCACGAACATTTTTCCCTGTTTCTTGGCCTTCTTCAAGGGAACCTCCTGGATGTCCGTGGCCAGGAAATAGCGCGGCGCGTACACGTCGGCCAGCATCTGCTTGATGTAGTCGTCGACGCTCGAGAACATCTCCAGCCGCCCCCCCGGAAGCTTGCGGGGATCGTAGTAGGAGTGCCAACGGACGCTGAAGCTCGGGGCGCCCAAGAAAAAGTCGGGCTCAAATCCTCCGATGAAATTGGCGTTGGTGAATCGCGTCCCCTCGGCCTCGTTCATGACGAGCCAACCCCAGGGAACCTCCAGCTTGAAATCCCCCTGCGGGGATTTATAGGAGGCGTATTTCGGAGGGCTGCACGCGCCGGCCAGCAAGGCGCCGGCCGCCAACGCCGCCGAAAGGAAACGAGGAATGAAATGTCTCATCAAACTCGGCGCAGCCAGAGTATAACAGGAGACGCCGGATTTGTCCAGGCTTTGGCCCATCTCATTGCTCCCGGGCCAGGGCGGCGCGCAATTCCTCGGCGCGCGCCTCGAACTCGCGGGCGCCCCGGTCGTCGCGGGAAGCGCGCCTCAAGCCCGCCAGCCGCAGCAGGGTCTCGGCCTCAAGGCGGCGATCCCGGTAGGCCCGAGCCCCCCGCATGGCTCCGCGGTAAGCGTCTTCGGCCCGGGCGATCTCCCCCCGGCTTTCCAGGATGAAGGCCCGGAGGGCCCCGAGCTCCGGATCCCGCTCCGCGCGGCCGCCTTTTTCGGCCAGGTTCAGCAGCCGTTCCGCTTTCTCCGCGAGCTTAAGCCGATCCAGGGCGTAGGCCTTCCACAACAGAGCCTGGGCCGAATCCGGGACCTGCACGATCCACCGGTCCAACTCCGCCAGAACCTTCGGAACGCTCCGAGCGTCGGCCAGGAGCTCGTCCATGCCCGAGGGCCAAAGTTGGTTGGGGCGCAGCATCCGCCGGGGGCCACTTTGAACAAGCCAGCCGTTGGCCCCGCTGAGCTTGGCGTAGATGAGCGCGGAGTCGTCGGCGTAGGCCAGGCGCCAATCCGGGTCCTCGTCCAACGCCTTCGCCGGGTAGCCGCTCCGCCGGTTTCCGAGCACCGCGTAATCGAAGCGATGCACGCCGTCTAAAACCTTCCAGCGCAGGGGCCACTCCAGGGCGTCCTTGACGAAATCGGGGCCGTAGAAGGCGCTCCGGGTGTCCACGAAAACGGCGCGGTCGCCGCAGCCGATCAACATGTCGCCGGTCTCGGGGTCATTAAAAAGCTTTCCCCGGAGCCCGTTGGCCTGGATGAAATGGATCGCGCCCTCAAGGCAACCCGCGCCGTAGCCCCGGCCGTGGCCCAGCGGCAGATAGACCGCGTACCAATAAGCCGCCAACGCGCTCCCCATCGCCGCGGCCAACCACGCCACCCGGGAGGGAGTGTCCGTACGCGGCGCCAGGAAATGGCCCACGGCCAGGGCCAGAACGGGGCACGCGGCCAAAAGGGAGATCGCGCGAAGGCCCGGAAACAACAAACCGAGGGCCAGGAAGGTCGCCGCGCCGATGCTCAGGAAGAACTCCTGCTGAAGGGTGACCCAGCAGGCCGCCGCCCCGGCGGCGGCGAAAAGGAAATAGGGACCCATCCAGGGACCGCCCGGCCCCCCGATCTCCCGGCCGCCGGCGGACTCCAAGAATCTCGGCAGGAGTTCCCAGCCATGGGGATTGATATTCCAGGCGGCGGCGGTCAGAACCAGAAGCGTGGCGTATTTCAGCAGATCCTTGTGGTCGGTCTTCAGCGAACTTTTCAGGACCTTCAGAGCCACCAGCCAGACCCCCAGGATCGAAGTCGGGCCATGAACGTTGGCCCAGGCCAGCACGATGAGGGGCGCGGCCCCCAAGGTCCAGGAAAATTTCCGCCGCGGGCGCAGCAGGCGGATCAGAAGCGCGGCGAAGAGAAGATCAAAAACCCCGGGGACCTCCCCGAGATGGGGCCAGCAAGACATGGCGCCGAAGGCCAGGACGGCGGCCGCGACCAACGGGCGGCCGTGGCTCAAGGGAAGCATGAGGGTGAAGGCGGCCGCCACCGACAGAGCCTTGGCCAAGGTCAGCCCGGCGGGGCCGAACCCGGCGTGAAGCCGGTAAAAAAACACGTCGGCCAGCCAGGAATCGGTGCTCCAGGGACGCCCGACCATGGAGTGGGAAAAAAGGTCCATGTCGGGCATGGCGCCCTCGGCGACGATCCGCTCCCCGGTCCGGATGTGGAGCCAGGTCCTGTTCCAATGCACGGAAAGCTCTCCCAAGGCGAAAACGAAAAGAAAAAGCAGGGCGGACAAGGGCCAATGGGGATGGTGGGGGCTTTCGTGCGGGTGCTCCCGCTCGCGCGGGTGGGGCCGGCCGTGGGCTTTGGAGGACATTGTGGATCAGCCCCCGCCCGGAATCGAACCGAGGTAGGCAGTTTACAAAGCAACTGCTCCAGGTTCGTCCAGGTTAAGGCTTTCAGCATATATTACCTCTCTTTCTTGCGCCGTATCTATGTCACCGAATTAGGCCAGTGCCATTTTAGGGCCGCCCGACGGAATTATGACACCGCCCTCACCTGGAATCGCCGACTCGAACGCCGCCAAATTCGACGCCATGTGGCCCTTGCTCAAGTGGGCGTAGCGGAGAGTCAACTTGAAAGAGCAATGTCCCAATATCTCCCTGAGAGCCGCGAGGTCGTTCGTTCGCATCACATACCAAGAGGCAAAGGTGTGCCTCAAGTCGTGAAACCTGAACTCCGTGATTCCCGCCGCCTTCATGGCTTTCTCGAAGTACCGCCGCCGCATGATATAGGGGAGGTTGAAGACCGAGCCTTCCCCTTTCGGACCCAGGGCTTCCAGGACTCCTCCCAGCCGATTCCCGATTGGGACATGCCGCGCCTTCCCATTCTTGGTTTTCGTGACGCGGATGAGGCCCTGCTCCAGGTTGACGTTCTCCCACCGCAGACCAAGAATCTCCTGGCTGCGCATCCCGGTCGTGAGCGCGCAAACCACGACCGGATAGAGTCGTGGATGGCACTCCCGGAAAAGGCTCGTCATTTCATCCTGGGTCAGGAAGCGGGTGCGCTCCTCCGGCTCGCGTCTTTTTTTAACTGACGAGCAGGGGTTGCGGCCGTGGTAATCCCCCCACTCGATGGCCCGATTGAAAATAGATCCCAGGAAAACGAGGTGGCGATTCGCCGTCGAATTGGACGCCCGTTCGGCCACTTCATTATAGAACCGCTCGATGTCCACCGGAGATATCGTCCCGATGGGCCTCTTGCCGAAGCGGACCCGCAACTCCCGGATCATGTACTTATAGCTCCGGGACAGCTTGCTCCCGCGAATCTCCCAGTATTTATCCGCGACCTCCGCGAATGGGCGCCCATGGGAGAAGCGGGCGGGACTGTACTTCTTCTGGACGATCTCTCCCTCGACCACCCGAAGCGCGTCCTCTGCGGCCTTCTTGCTCCCTCCAACCTTTGTCCGGACGCGTTTGCCCTCGAAAACGTAGTCCATGTACCAGGAATCGTTGCGAAAATATACCCTGCCCACTATTTGCCCCTCCCTAATTAAGAATTGACACTCCCTTCGACCGCCGGATGCCGCCTGTCGTTCAGCCACTTGTCGATTTCCACATAATCAAAAATCACAGTTCGCCTGATCTTGATGAAAGGGATCGCCCGGGTATGGGTCAGGGAATAAATCCGCTGAACCTTAAGGCCCGTATAAGTAGCGAGTTCTTTGACCGTCATCGTCCTCTTGGTGAGGACTCCGGGCAAAGGTGGTTCCTTTGTAGGTTTATTGCCTGCATGAGGCATGGTTGTCCATCCTCCAAATACGACTTGCCGCGGAGAGGGTTCGTTGCGCCGGGCGGCGCACGGACGAATCACCTCAATGCGACTTGGTTGGGCAGCCTAACGCTGCCCTGGATGTCAAACCACCACGTGTGGTGCGCACAGGCCCTAGCCAATGGTCTGGAGAAAGAATCGCAGCAGGAACAACCACATCAGCCGATCCCACTACTCCAAGAAGTTTAGCACATGAAATCTAGTTTGTCAATACCAATCAATCAATAATACTACTATATGATAATACCTGGTATATACCTGCTGGCGCGAACGGGGTCGGCCCTATTCCCCCTTGGGAGCGTAATATGGGTCTCCTTTTAGAGCCTTCTCCCGCTTTCCCATGTCCAAGCCGCTCCAGTAACGCTTCCAACTCTCCCACCCCTCCGCCTCGCCGCCAACCGGAGTGGCCAGGAAACTCCGCATTGCCGGAATGTCCTCCGGGGTAATAAGTTGATGATTCAGTATCTCAAGTTGGGAAAGCACCTCGATCGGAATGGAACGAGGGTCCCCCTTGGGATGTTCCGGCCAATCCGCCGCTTCCAGGAGAGCTTCTGCCTCCTCGTGGACCTGGGGGGCCGTCGCCTCATTTTTCGACCATCGCTCCAAAAGGGCTCGCACTTCGTCGCGTGAGATCTCTCTCATTGGGCCTCAGTTAAGAATGAGATTTTCTCCAGAAATTTCTGCTGATGATCCACGATCTCGATTTTGGGCACGCCCGATTTGCTTGCCCCCCTGTAGACGATTTCCCTTCCATCGCCCAAGGTCAACCGTTCCATATTGGAAGCGGGGGCCCGGCCTGTAAGCTTTTGAAAAAGAGCTTTTGCCGCCGACTCTCCACCGGGAAGTTCCGTGTTCCCACGGTTAAAGCCCCGGAGCCGCCCAGTCGCTATCCGCCGAACATTGTCCAAATTGCGCCCTACGGGGGCCAAGCCCTGAGGCAGGCTTCCCGTCCTAACCGCTCCAGCCTCCGACTGCAATACCCGGGAAAAGGAATTGGCCATGGGCGCGGTCAGCGCGGGAAAGGACAACGCGCCCACGGCCACTACGCCCGAGATGCCCGCCGCGATCCCCATGTCCCGCCTGATATTCGGGAATCTTTCCTCAAGCTGCTTGCCTCCGAGGCCGCCAAAGAGGAGAAAGCCCCCCGTTGCTACGAGGGCCAAGGTGAAGACCTTGTTGGCCGCGCCGCCGGAATCTCCAGGTGCGGGTGAGCTTGGCGGCTCCGCCAACAACGCCGGAGGAGCTGGAACATTGGCAAGCACGCTTTTGGCGACTTCCCCCGGGAGGGCTGAAGGAAGTGGGGAAGGGCTGTTGGAAACCTGCTCCCTCTGCTCAGACGAAGCGTCCGCTTCGCCGGGAGGCGTTTGTCTGGGGCCACCGCCCCCGGAAGCGCTTACCCGGCCCCGGTTCAGCATGTAGATCGAATGGGCCGCCGCGTTCTTTGGGTCCAATTTCAAGGTAACTAGCGCGGCCTCGGCGGCCTGTTCGTGGTTTCCTAGCTTTTCGTACGCCCTCGCGGCCAGGAAGTGCCCCTGCGGGTTTTGAGGCTCCAATTCTCTCAGGGCGGCGGCGACGCGAACAGCATCCTCATGGGCCCCCAGCATGAGGTATCCCTTGGCGATTTCGCGCAGATCCTCAGGCTCCTTGGCTTGCCCCTCCAAGGCGGCCAATTTCACTGTTGCCCCCGCCTTCTCCTCGGGGGACATTTGGCCCACCAACTTTTCGGGATTGGTCTTTCCCTGTAGATTCGCAAGCTTCTCCTTCGGAAGGACTCCCTCGAACGTATCCCGAAGCAACGAAGACGGCCGCTTGGCCGATGGATCTGCGCCATCGCTCGCTGGAAGCGGTGAGCCCAATAAAGTCAGGAAAAAGGCAAGCGCATAACGGCTCATATCAAAGATATACCCCTGCCGAATTTGCATTTCTGGTTTGCGCTATGAAGAATTTCGGCGCGCTCTGTTGCCGCTGATAACATTGAGAAGCCGTCCGACAAAGCGCAGCGATAGGGCATCGCCAAACAGCTTTCTACAGATGGGTAGTTGGTATTCCCTGAAACACCTCTCAATTGTGCTGATGTCGACCTTTTCCTTGTCGGGTTCTTGCGGACCGATCCAATACCGGGAATTATCCCCGAAGGGTTCTGTGACGACAAAATCCCGGGCCAGATATTTGAACTTAATGTGCACGTCGTCCCACTCTCCGAACCATTTCCGCCGCTGCAAATCACGAACACCGCTGACGCTCGTTAGCAACTCCGCAACGGTAGCCAAGCTGAAGTATGCGTTCTCGACCTCAAACGCAAAAACAGCATTCGTATCTTTATCTTGAACGGCGATAAATGTTTCCACTTTCTCCCGCCCGCCCACGGACACACCCGAACATTTAATCAACCTCCCGGAGGAAAGGAGTCAATCTTTCGGGGTTGCCCCTCGGCTCAGCGCAAATGGGATAAGCCGCGAAATCAGTATCAGTGCCATGATCAACAGGGCGGGGATAATCGCCAATTGCCCTAATCCGGCCACGTTGAACGCGGCCCGTTGCCAGGTCGCGGCCGTCTTAGGATGAGCTCGCATGAAAAGGTGCGGCTTGCGCTGCTGAATTTGCGGTAGATCCTGAAGAACATTCGCTTGGAAGATATAGCGACCAGCGCCCAAACGCCACCGGCATAAGCCTAAGCGAATATCCCTTCCCCCGATATTCCCCTGCGGCAATTCGGTAAATTCTCCGACCGCCGGCTCATGCCCCGGGGAACGAAGGGACCATTGAATGGGAGATTTGGAGTGCGTGCCTGCATTTGGCCCGCGGGAACTCTCAAAGTCATTTATGAATCCTGCAATCGGAGGCCCCTCACGATCAAGCACTAGGTACAAAACGTAATCATCCGGCACAAGAACTAGGACGCTAGCGCCGGCGGGCCTCGGCGGGGAAACGGTAATAGGCAAATTCATGGTGTGGCTCATCGTATAATGCAAATACCCGAAGCCAGCCTCGATCAGCGCGAGGCATCCGATGGCCGAAATGAGCGCTCTGTTTAGAGCGAAGAACTTCCGCAGGGGGCTGCCCTCCAATCAGATTTTTGAGATACGCAGGCTCTATCCTTCCTGGGCCCAACAGGTCTGATCGCCAGATTCATCGCGGGCCAATTGTTGTCGGAGTAATGTGTTTATAGAGTCCCCTTGTGAAGTCCTGGCAACTATTGTTGTACAGGTTGTATCTTTGCCACCGCGGATCATTCAAAAACATCTTTGCCCTGATTATCGACCAAGCGTCCTGGTTTGGATCTTGCGGTAATCTCTTCAGAATATCCCCTTTGATGGTCTGCGCCCCATCGATCCAAAACGCGTGTCCCGGCCAGTCATATGGAAGCAATAGGCGGAGGTGGGAATCATCTCCTGGCCCGAACTCGAAGGTGATATATTTTCCCGGGTTCTTCGGGTCATTGATATAGACGATCTCGTGATAATAATTTTGATAGCCCTGCCCAACCAGAATGACGTCAGTCCCGAAGGGGTCGATGTACAAAAGCGGATTATTGAGGGCATAGCCGTAGGTGTTGCGGGCATGAAACTCCGGGTCCTCCTGCAGGAAACGACTGGTTCCAGGGTCGTATGCGCGAGCTCTCATATGAATCAATCCCGTTTCAGCATCGAACTCCCTTGCGAACGTCGGCCGTGCTCCCAGCATCGCGAGACAGGCCAAAACTGCCGTCAGAAGTCGCTTCATGTCAAACCCCCGATCTCGCCGCAATCTTCTTTCTCTCTTCCTGATCCTTGCGCTCCTTCACATCCCGATAGAGGGGTTTCCCCAGGCCCATTCTTAGTCCTTTCTGTATGAACACGAGCGCGCGGATAAACTTGATCTCGCGAACCTCGGGCATCCACTCCTTCAAGCCCCAATGCTTGTATCGGGTACCGAGAAGGCACCAGTATTCGGAGTTCTTCCCGCTACGATCCAAGCCCCGCTCCATTAGAGCAATGGCTAAGACGTCATCCTTGAGGTATTCCCCGTAATAGAAGCCGCCATGGTCCGCCACCATGTAGCCCGCCAACTCTCGGTACGACATGGTTCGGAGGAAGGTCCCATTCTTTACAGCGAATACGGGGATTTCCAGCCTTCGGATATATTCCTCATCGGTAGAAAAGCGGCCCCGTCCGGAAGGATCGATGTTCTGCAGTTTGAACGCGGGATCGACCCAGCGAGCGAAGAGGTGCGAAGGTGCCGATACCGGATAGACAGGATACCCCAAGCGCTGCGCGACCGCGATGTAGAGCAATGCCAGGTTGTTGCAGTTGCCCTGCTTTCTATCGAAAATGCTGAACGGATAGCGATTGTAGACCGCCTGCTTCCCCTCGCGTTCATCCGGGTCGTAGGTAATACCCACCTTCTTGTAAACAATCGTGTTTATCGTACGAATGCGGGTCTCGGGATCGGCATCGGGGGGCGTTGCTCGTCTTATCCGCTCGACGAGCTTCTCAAACTCCCCGTTGTAGTAAGCGCCATCAAGATCGGGATAGGCGTCCTTGGCAAGCGTCATGGAGACGTTCCAGATATCTACATCCTTCTCGGGCAGCGATAAGATGCCTTGAACTATGGGGAGAATCCGGGCTCGTCGTTCGAGGCTCGGACGCCACTTCTTGAGGTGCATTACCGTTGCGTCGGTAGTCATCCCCTCAATCTGGAAAGCGTCGAGCTTCATCGCTGCATCAACACGGTCCCGAACAGCCTTGCTGGCGGTCTTGTTGAAGACCGCCTTTACATCGTCCTCAAGGACGTGCGGAGGATGGCTCTTTCGCGCAAGCGAGATATGCTTAGGAGACTCGGTGGTGGGCTGGCCTAGGGCTGGGGAAACGAGAACGCAGTAAAGGCAAATAACAAGAATATGGCCAGGGCCGCGAGGCTCGCCTTGGTACTTAGGGAAGGCGGATGAAAAGAACTTCCGTGGAACCATTTCGCACCCTGCACTCTAGCCAACGATACAAAGGGCCGTTAATCGAGCGTAGCAGGAAAACGGCGAATTTACAAGGGAAGCCAAAATTTATCAATCTGGAACAGGCTAATCGCGCGAACAACTCCCGGCGTAGCGGGGGTCCTCCCCTCAGAGCAGGGGCACGGCAAGCTCCTCAAGCAGCTTCGACATCGCGAGCCGGAAAACCGGGTCCGCGGCCATGCGCGCCTCAACTTGGCTTCTCGCATACTGGACCTTGGAGTGGCTGGCCCCTCCCAGCGCCATTCCAATTTCGACGAAATTCCGGTCGCTCAGATGAATTGCCGCATATGCCGCCATCTTCCAGGCGTCCTTATGCTCCGTTCGCGGCGAAGCCGTCCTTAAATCGGCCGGCGCCACCTTAAGCGTCTCCGCCACCTTGGCGATAATCCACTCCAAATTCCCGCCCTCAGCCTTTCTTTCCATTCGGCACCTCGCCCATTTTCTTGAGATGATTAAAAATCACTTCCATCGCGACCACATCGTCGCGGTTGTACTCCAAAATCTTGCGCTTTAACTCCTCTTCTCCCGAGCGCAACCACTCGCCGTACCACGCCTCGCAATTGAGCCCGCCCGCGTCCTCGGCCGTCCAATGAAAACCCAGGGCCGGGGCGACCTCCTTGATGGAGTAGCCCCGGGTCGGAAAGGCGAAGTGCTTCTTGGTCCAGGCGCATTGGTCGGTCAGCCGACGCATCAAGGCCTCGTACGCCTTCTCATCACCCCCGAACTTGGCCCAGGACTTTTCGGCGCAGCCACGCTCATAGTCGGCCCAGCAGTAGATGACGCTTTCCTTGTCCCGCGCGATGAACTCCAGGAACCCCCGCCACGCCTCGCCGGCCTCCGCCAGGGTATCGGCGAAAAAGAAACGTTCCTCACGGTTGCTCCCATCCACGCGGATCAAGCCATGGAGAAAAGTCTCCCCCCCGAATGTCTCGATGTCGTAGAAGACGATGGGGAGGCCCACAGGGAACTTGGCTTTCCTGACAGGCAACGGCCTTCCCTCCATCCTGGCTCGCGCATGATGCCAGAGCCCCATGACCGTCGGTTTGGCCATTTTGACCCTTCCCGCGACCAGCTTAGGGTCCGATTTCGCGAGGTCAGGGACGGTTCGGATTCCGATGGCCCCCAACTTCTCAACGGTACCCCTGCCGCCACCCGGCAGCAATGAGAGATGTCCAAGCCGCTTCCATTCCTGCTTGCAATGGGCAATCCAGGGGCAAGCGGGACAAGCGCCACACCAGATGGGCTCCGTGCCGCCCTTCCTTCCCCGAATGGCCTCTATCTGCTTCAAGACGGCCATAAGGCTCGCCCGACCCTTGGCGACATCCACCAGGGCGACTTCCCCGGTGTTGAGCCACACCCCTGCCTTCCGGCAAGGCTCTCCCAGCACCTCGTCCAGGATTCGAGCGTAGGCGGACACCTGCAAAATGTCCTTTTTCTGCACCTTCTTGTGGCCCTTGATTTCGACTGGGGCGTAGCTGAAATCGCCAAACCGCGAATGGCCAGGATCTCGCCTCAGGAGATCAGGGATGCCGGCGACGCCGGACCCGGCCAAGACTCCGCTGTGAATCCATGGGATGCCCGCCTCCATGAGGGCGACCGTGGCCTTTAGACCTTGTTGAAAGTCGCGGCCATCCCATTTGGGCTCCTGAACGCCCTCAAGGGACCGCACGACGCCCGCCTCGAACTCCCGGCCCCGCTCCCAGTCGAGTTGCTGCCCCGCCGTAGGCTGGAGCCTCTTGGAGTGGTCGCCGAACTCCTCCAAATAGAAGAAGTGGGGGCACACCGCCGCCTGAGCGATCCGGGTCGGACTAAGGCGGCGCTCCACGCTATTGACCCCCCAGGCTCCTTTTGAGGCCCAGGACGGCGTCCTTGAGCGCGTCTAAGTCACCCTGAATATCGGCCAGCCTGCAGCCGGGGAACTTATTTTCCTTGAAGGAGGCGTTGCGGAACTTGGGGACCTTCATCAAGGCGTCCCGGAAGGCCTCGGCCTGCCGGGGGTCGGCTACCGACTGGACCACGCGGGGATAGCTCACGAAAAGGTATCCGTCCGCGAAAAGACTGAAAATCGACGCGGGCTTCGTCTGGATTTGAAGCTGGAACGTCACCGACCCCGTTTTGCCTTTGCCCCAAGAAATCCGGTCGGCGTGCTCCTTGGAGAACGCCAGTAGCTGCCGGATGCTATCTTGGACCGCGGGCGCGGCCTTCTCCGCCACTTGGCGTAGGAAGTCGTCTTCCGTCCATGTGGGCCGAGCGGATTCCGCCGCTGGAGGCGGACTTCCGCCACCGTGAACCTGGGGAATCAAAATCTCCATCTCGTCGTCGGATAAGTGGCTCATTTCTAGCGCGTGAAGGCTGACGTTCCGGAAGCCGCAGGTATTGAGGTATTCCAGGGTGATGCCAAGGGTTTCGTCCATGCGATCCACCACAATTATGAGCGAAAATCGCCCATCGGACAAGTTCCTCTCGACAGCCGCTTGAAATTCCGTGGCATCCCATTCCGGGTCGGCGACCTTCGCCTCCATTAGTTTGTAAAGATGTTGGCCCGCACGGCGCAGGATTATTTCATCCAGCGCCTCGTAGTCCAGTTTGTTTAGAAATGCCGCGTATTCGACAATCTGTCCAATCACCTTGCGGCGGATCTCGGGATTATCGGCAAGCTTGCACTCCATGACGGCCATGTCGCCGGCCCCGTTGAAAGCCAGGATGTCGAGGTAGCCGCTGCCGCGAAGGGAGACCTCACGAACGGCAACAATGAACGGCGAAATGGATGCGCCTAAATCGGTTACGGGCACGAGGGTCGGGTCCTCTGCCACCAGCGCCTGGAGATGGCTCTCGTTGTTGTAGCCAGTTGATTCAACGACCTTCCACGGCTCCTTTCCCTTCCTAATGACGATTTTCAACGGGTGACGCCTCCTGCGGATTGCCCACCCATAAAAAATCAGGCGGACACGCACACCGAGCCATTTCAGTAACCCGGAAATACGCGCCGCCCTTTCCCCGTGCCGAAGCACAGGTACAATTGGCGACCGATTTCCGTACTGAAATGTGCCCTGCCCCTCTCGGAGCAAAAGCTCTGCCACGCCCAAAGCGCAGCTTACGGGATCAGCCAAAACAAAAAGAAGTTAGATTATTTCGGAATCCTCCAAACTCTCAATGCTGATTCTACTAAAAAGGGGCGTTACTGATTCCCGCAGCCATTCAATGAAGGCCTCGGACGAAGCTCTTAAGAACATCGGGGATGTTAGCCTTGAGCAGCGCATCTTTCATACCAGCCACTCGATCAGGAACCTTGGCGAAAGCGTCTCTCAGAGCCAGGATTTCATTGGGATCGTCCAAGCTAATCAGGTGATCTTTAAATATTCCCATCACATACCAACGATTATGGTGTACACCCATTTCGAGGAGCGCCAAACTAAGATAAACACGAGACTGCACATCGTTGGTTGAACTGCGCAGCCTCAAGATTGTATCCGCGATCCGATCGCAGGCACCAAAGCCCCAATTCGTATTTTGAATGTGTTCGGAAAACTTTCGCAGGAGCTCCTTGGCCGCCTCGGGGTACTCTCCCGCATATTTCTGGAAGGCTTCTTCAGGAATTGCCATGAAAGCTTCGTGGAGTTTATCTGCATTATCTCGATTCTCCACGAGCGCCCCATGCAGCCTACGGATGTGTGTTGACTCCAATGGGGCAGCCACCAAGTCTGCAAGGATTTCATCAAGATCATCACCGGACTTTTGGCCAACGCGCCCTTGGCTTACCAAGGAATAATCTCTTCGCAGTTCCGCGATCGACTGGTACCGGTTTTCAAGGAGCCGACTCGTGCATTTTGAAACGACATGGGCTAGCCCGGCGTTCAGGCCGGACAAATCCTGCTGTAAGTTGGGAAGATCGCCGGTGGCCAACTCGTAGATAATGCGTCCAATAGCGTAGATGTCGGACAAGGCTGTCGCCGATTTAGCATTAGTCAGCTGTTCAGGAGCCATGTAATACGGCGTGCCAAGCATCTGACCGGTATGAGTCTTTCTGGTACTTTCGCTGTTCAGCTGGCGCCCTAATCCAAAGTCGCTCACCACCACGTCAAACTGGGAGTTGTAAAGAATATTCTCAGGCTTGAGATCTCGGTGGATAACTCCATTCGCATGCGCATACTCAATAGCATCAAGCAGCTGTTCAATAATCTTGCCAGAAAGATCTGCGTCAGCATGGACATCTGCGACAATCTCCCTAAGATTCCCCTGATACAAGGGCAAGATAAACCAAAACGGTTCGGTCGCCAGGTGGGTAGCGACCACCTTGACAATTCGGGGGTGATTTAACGATTTCAGCAGCCTGGCCTCACCAACGAAGCGGTCCTTGTCCTCTTGCGTCAAATCCGGCAGATCCTGTAGGATCTTTTTTGCGAAATTTTTGCCATCCTCCACTCGAATAACCTTCCAGACCACGCCAAATCCGCCCGAGCCCAGCTTCTCAAGATCCTTATATTTCATAACAGATCGATCCGTCGTTCATGGCCCCTTATCAGCGCTATTCCAGAAAAGACTTCTGATTAGAACAGAGAATGTCTTCATAGAAACGGATCGCTTCCCGTGGTTAGTCGTTTCTTCAATTGCTCGGTGAACATCTCGAAAATCATGGTCCGCAACGGGTTGCTTTTAAACACCCCGTCTGCAAGCCCCCTGCTATGACTATGCACTCGATATGACTGCCCCCCCAGTTCCACAGTCACAACTCCGGAAATATTTCTCTGCGGGTTGAGTCCCGAGGGCCCCCGCATCACCGAAACGACGGGATCTCCGTCAGACTCGCCGGAACCCATTAGCTGAAATTCCTCCAACAGCGGACAATCATCGCCCAATCGATGCGCCGGCGTGAAGAAATATAAAACCTTAGAAATCCCACGGAACGGCCGAAGAGAGTTATAGTCCATGCCGTTTTGAACAACAAATGAACGGTATGCCGGAATCAGCTGCTCGTAAAGGACACGGACATTTGAGAAAGCTTCATCATCCGTAAAACGGCTCCAGACGTAGCGTCCGCCATTTTCCGCTGTGCCTCGGGAGAACGGTCGCTCAATCGCCGTGCCACTGGCCCGAATCTGTTCTACCGCGCGATGCAATTGAATAAACGAAAATTCTGAGGCCCCCACATCAATCGGCTTGATTGGAAGCCGCTGTTCAACAGCCTTCTTCACTTCCTCCGAAATGGAGCGCCTGAGAAGCATCCGCGCGATCCCCGGATCAAAATAGGGAATATGCGGCGGATACCAGGATACGGCCTCACGTGCGGCATTGCACCACCTGGGGAAATATTCGTTTAACGCATAATTCAATTCGGCCGCTTCATAGCGATCTTTGGGGGACAATCCCAAAGCATTGCCGAATCGGTCAATAAAAGAGAAAAGGTATTCAGCACGCAGCACTTCGCTATGAAATGGGAGACCTTCATTCTCAATCAGCTTGCGGAGTCGTTGAAAAATCAGTTCCCGCGCAGCGCCTGCGGGGTCCTGCGCCATACGACTGTTGCCACATGATGCAAAGAACCCGCGGTGGGGATCTGAAAAAATATCGACCCCGGGGTCGATCTGCTTAATAAGCGGTTCGTTTCTCCCCTGTTCAATCGAGAAAAGGGCATACTGCGCCCATTTCGGCGTCCAATGTTGCACAGCAATACCAACCTTCCAGACACCGGGGAAAGACGCGCGCTTAAGACAAATGAAGTCCCTATCGAGGAGTCCATTCAACTCGTCAATGAAAATCTGAATTTGCCCAATTTCTTTCGATTTCTGTCCAATAAGCGGCGTGGCTATGCGCGCGATCTCTTTAAGCGCCTTGTATCGCAGCACCCCCTCACAGGCATCGCGAGCAAGGCTCAACCATTGGATGTAGTGGGACCCTTCTTCCGATACGGCGTCGTCGGGATCAGTAAACGTCATCGACACCGACCCTTGTCCTTCTTTACCAGCGAGATCGGCGGGCGTGATATGTCTCCAATAAGCCTTTTTCGCTGCCGTGTCTACGCATATTAAGAGCACGGGCAAGGGAGTTCGCTCAGTATACGCAATCAACGTGGCCGGGCATGCGAATGTCTTGCTACCGTCCGGGAGCTTCTTGATTTGGACCTCAAGCTTCCCGACAGGCTTTTGCTTTTCGTCGATTAACTCTACGTACCCATCTATATTCGGGTATTTATCACGCTCCCGGATATCGGCCTTAAATTGTTTTGAATCGAGCGCACAACGGAACACATTGATCGCATCAACCTCTGCCGCATCTGTTATCGGGTATCCAGACGGGCCAGGGGTTTCAGGCGCTTTCATTTTACTCTAGCTCCTTCTGGCCGCCGCACACTCAACAGCCGCGACAATGTCACCTGTGTCACCCCAACTGGCGACAAATGCGTCCACCTCACGAAGCAAGTCCGGTGAACGACTACGGGCACCTTTAAGACGCACCCCGCAAAGCCCCTTATGCAGACGATACGCGGTGTCCAACTCCCAATCCACCCAATCTCGCCAGGCAGTTCCATTTCCAATAAGGCACAAAACCACCGATGCCCTGGAAATCTTCTCTCTAATCACCTGCTTAATATATGCGCTCTTTTCGCTGGCAACCGGTTCGCGAATACTCCCATCATGGAATTCAATGTCAAGGCCCGGATTATGCGACATCAAGCGGAAGCCGCGAACTTGCGCGATGTCCTCGTAGTGAAAGCTAAGAAATATCCGCCGCTTTCGCGCGTGCTCTCGCAAATTGCCTCTATACGCTTGAAGCAATTGGGTCAGCGAGTCAAAGCCGCGCTCTTCCAGAAGATTTCCAAGCAGAGTATCTCGGCGAGTATTGAGGTTGATGTTGTAAGTATCCTCAATTGTGCCCGTCAAAGTATCGCTACGTTTACGAGTGAACCAGTTCATACAGCCCCTCGACGCGCAATCCACATCGTATGTTCACGCGAGATCGCCGTTTCGGAATCCTGCACAAACTGACCAAATGTACCCTCATCGCTGATATGCTTGGCCATCACCTCAATCATTGTCAAATCGTACGCGGCGATGCCGTAGGATTCTGCAAGCTCATCGAACCGATTGAGCTGGCTCCAGGAGATCGCCGCGGCCGCGGCCGTGGAAATGCACGCAACTACGGCGCCCAAGCTCACTGCCCGTGCGCTGATGAGCGCCGAAACTGCGGCCAAAAACTGAGCGCCGGCGACTACGTAAAGCCACTTCGTAGCTTCCGCGCCATTATGCGAACTGGACACGCTGTACCACCGGCCCTGCTCCTTTACCCGCTGCTTCAAATAAAGGGATTTTCGCATGTCCAACGATGACTCCCTCACAATGCGCATCCGGTCGGAAATCTGAGCGGCGCCACCTTCTCCCTGGGCCGCAAACTTTGACAACTCTTTAAACATTCCCTTCCGACCCCTTACCAAATCTCCAAGTCTTTCGACCAAAAGCTTATCAGCAGCTTCGGTTTTCACCTCGGGACCGAATGGAGGAGCACCAGACATGTACTGCCAGGCCAAACTCTTCGCCGATTCAGCCAACGCGCGTGCTTCATACCACTGCCCTTCATCTTTTTGCATTTTCACCAAGATGGTCAGGGCCATGCTGCCAAATAGCAATGCGCCCGAGATAATATTGGCGACTCCATGCGTCCCTGCATCGGGCCAAGAGGCCGATGATATGATCGCGGCAACAATAAGAAGGCCGAGATCCGCGCGCATGCGCCCAACAAACCTCGCCTTCGTCGCAAAAGACGCCGAATCGGCCGCTCGAAACAACGCTGGAAAATCCGCGCCGTCAACAGGTTCGATTTCAGTCATTGGGGTATCCTAACTGCTGGTAGACCGAGTCCCTAAAGTGCCAGGCGTTGTCCTTCTCCATCGTCGCGTTTTCCAAGGCGTGCCTGATGATTTTCGGGGAAAATGGGACGAAGATCGCACCGATATTGCGAATGATCGGCGGACAGGTCTCTTCAACCATTTTCCTCGACCCATCGAGATTGACACCGATGATGGTACATCCTTTCTCGATCGCCACCTCAGCCTCCCAACGAACGTATTTGTACTTATAACGGGTGTCCTGGCCAATGAGCTGAACAAACTTGCTGGCCATTTGGATGCGCCCACGGCACTTCGCTTTGATGTACGCCTCATCTTCAGAGCGAACCTCCGCCTGAAGTTGGCAGTCCCGAAAGTCGAAGTCGATTTTCTCATTTGCCTTCCACGCCTGCATTAGCCAATACGACTTGATATCGGTGCCGCTGAATCCCACGAATGTTGCTGGTAGACCCATAAACCCTCCTCCGGCGATTCCCGCCTAGATGACGAAACGGCCCAGCCGCTCCTTGCGGCGCCGCCAATCGGGCATAATGCGCGCGAGGGCCCGTTCAAACTCTGGCCCATGCCTGTGCACCCGCAGGTGCGCCAGTTCATGAGCGATGACATACTCAATGCAATAAAGCGGCGTCTTGATCAGGTCAATATTGAGCAGGATGTTCTTGGCTCGCGTGCAGCTTCCCCAACGCTTGGTCATCGTCCTAATCACAAGCCGCGGAGTTAGCGCCATCAGGGATGATGTGCCGTCCAGAATTGCTCTCAGGCGTCTAGGGAACAAATCCTCAGCGCGATCTCGATACCACCGCTCCACCAGCCTTTCGATACGCCCAACATCCTTAGGGTCCCGCACAGAGACTCGCAGAAATCGGCCGACCAACCGGACTTTCTCCGTCGCCCCCAGCAGCACCTTGAGCCGATACTGCCGCCCCAGGAAAAGGTGTGTTTCACCACTGACGAATCGCCGGCCTGGTGGCAGAGGGTGGAATTGGTTGAAGTGTGCCCGCTGCTTGGCGATCCAACCGGCACGACGCTGAACACGAGCCAAGATGACGTCTACCGCACTACCTGATGGTGCGACTACCGAGACTTGCCTATCCGGGTGAACGTTGATGGCCAGTTTTTGGCGAATCCGAAAAGAAAGGCGAAATGGAATCTTCTCGGCGCCAAAGTGAACGCTATGCCGCGCCTCTTCCACCAGAGCGGAGGTCACAGCGCATACCTCCTGCGGGCAATGTCCAAGCACGACTCAAGAATTTTGTCGATGTCCTCAAACTTGAGATCGAGGCCGCGCTTCTCCTTTAACTCGAAAAGGTAGTCCTCGATCGCGCTCTTCATTCGATTCTGAACATCGGTGTTGTTGACCCAATAAACGATTCGGTTGTCGCGGACAATCTCGTCGATCCTAATGCCAGCCTCCGCGCCGATTTCCTTCAACTCCGGGGCCGACCCCTCATGCTTGGCAAACGCCTCAAGCAGGACCCCATAAAAAGCCTTGGCCACCTCGTGGTGCTCCAACTGTGAAGGGAGTCCGTCTCCTGTACGGCTGCGGACCTTCTCGGCAATCTCTGCGACCTGCTTCAAGTATTCGGCGTCAGAAAGCCGCTGTTCGCGAAAGGCCCGGATTGCCTCTTCCAGCATCTCGGAAAACCGTCGATAGTAGGCGGGGTCCTCCTGCATGCGGTCCTCAATGGTTTTTGTCGTCCGATAGGCAATTGTGTCAGCACGGGACGCAGCCCCCTCCAGCTTAGCGACTTCTTTAGCGAAGGCGTCGGCATCGAAGATGTTCACCAGATCGGTGACCTTCTCGACTTCGCCCGTACCGACATGAGTATCCACCAACTTTTGAATCTTCGTCTCATAATCCTTGAAGTCCACGACCTCGGCGTAACGCCGGCGGACGGACACCCTGAGCTTCATAAAGAAGCGAAGGTCCTCTTTGTATTTGCCGAGCTTGTCGGCTGGCGTCTCTTCCAGGAACTTAACCGAGGCCAAGGCGATGGCCAAGGTATTTGAGTATGCCAGGAGCCGCTCATAAAACTTAACCCGCAGGGGCTCATCCGCCAGCAGGCGCTCATACGCTTCCGCGTCCCGCTTATTCTTGACGGTCTTGAAAATATCCCATAGGTCAGAATGGAGTTGGGGCAGCTTACGCGCCTCACTTTCAACCTCGCGCATCGTCTTACTGAGGTCATCAAGGCCAGCCTGATCAAACTCTGAGAGCTTGCCATAGACGTCCAGGGCCTTATCCAAGTTCTCAAGGAGTCCGCGGTAGTCGATGATGTAGCCGAAGTCCTTGCCATCACATAGCCGGTTCACGCGAGCTATCGCCTGTAGGAGGGTGTGTCCGTTCATTGAACGCGTCAGATAGAGAACGGTGTTCCGGGGCGCATCGAAACCCGTGAGCAGCTTATCAACAACGATGATAATTTCGGGCTGATCGGCGTTCTTAAAAGAGTTGATTACTTGTCGAATGTACTCCTTCTCACTGCCGTACTTCGCCATCATCTTCTTCCAGAACAGCTTCAACTCGCCGCTCGGCTCACCGGTCGGATCTTCCTCGCCTTCACGATCGTCAGGCGCCGAAATCATGACCTCCGAAGTGACCATGCCAAACTCATCCAAGAATTTCTTATACAGCAACGCTGTGGCCCTATCCTGTGCGACGAGCTGAGCCTTGTACGGTGTGCCCTGCCAGTTGTCGCGGTAGTGGACGCTGATATCCCAGGCGATACGCATAACCTTCTGCTGCGCCTTGTTGAGCTGATCGGTTGTGGCGAACTTCCGCTTCAGATCCGCTTTCTGCTTCGCCGACAGGTTTTCAGTTACTCGCTCGAACCAAGTGTCGATAGACTCGCTGTCAACCTTCTGATCCACGTGCCTTCCTTCATAAAGGAGTGGGACTACCGCCTTGTCTTTAACAGCCTGGGTTATCGTGTAGGTGTCGATGAGGCCGCCGAAGCGCGAGATCGTGTTTTTATCTTGCTTCGTTAGCGGCGTCCCCGTGAACCCAATGAAGCAAGCGTTCGGGAGAGCCTTACGCATCTTGGCGTGCAACTCGCCATATTGACTGCGGTGGCTCTCATCAACGAGTACGAAGATATTTGGGCTGTCGTTCTTGACCCCAACGCGACTGACGGCCGCCTCAAACTTGTCGATCACCGTCGTAATGATTCTCTGCTTGTGGCTGGAAATCAAATCGGCGAGGTCGCGACCTGTCTTGGCCTGTTCCGGCTCAGTGCCGCAATGGGCGAACGTCTTATAGAGCTGGTCATCGAGGTCAACCCGATCGGTGACTAGAATTATCTTGAAGTTCTCAAAGCCAGCCAAAGCAATTGCCTCGGCCAACATGACCATCGTAAGACTCTTTCCGCTACCCTGCGTATGCCAGACGACGCCACCGTTACGGCCTCCATCAACTTCAGAACGCCCCAAGCGGCCCATGATCTTGTTGACGCAAAAGTATTGCTGATATCTAGCGATCTTCCTTTCACCTGCGTCGAACAGAACGAATCGAAACACCAACTCCAAGAGGCGCTCTGGCCGGCAGAGGGCGAAGAGTGTTCGGTCCTGTTCCGTGACCTCTCGCCCCACTTGCTCCAATTTGTCGAAATAATCCCGGACATATCCAAAGCGATCCCCAAATAACCTCGTCTTCTTTTCCTCCGAGAGCGGCCTGCGAACGATCTCGGCTAGTTTTTTCTCGCCATCATCCTTCTCTTTCCAGGTGGCCCAAAATTTCGCGGCGGTGCCCACGGTTGCATATTTGGCTTCGCTCATTGAGATGACAAGCAAAAGTTGCGCATATAGGAATAGCCGCGGGATTCCCGTCTCCTGCTGATTCCGAATTTGCTGCTCGATGGCACGACCCATCGGGTCTTTAGAATCAGGCCGCTTGCACTCAATCACAACGAAGGGGATACCATTGACGAAAAGGACGAGATCTGGCCGGAGTGTATCGCCGCCACCGGACCGATCAACCGCAAACTCCTCAGTCACATGGAAGACATTGTTCTTCCAGTTTTTCCAGTCGATGTAGTGGATGGGAAAACTCTTCACATCTCCGTCGATGGACTGCGGCAGGCTCTTGCCAAGACAGAGCAGGTCGTAGACCTTTTCATTTGTCCGAATCAGGCCGTCATAGACAACATCCTTCATGGCCTGAACTGCTGACAGAATATTGCCTTCAGTGAAGGAGTACTCGTTTCCCTTAAAACGAATTAGATTACTCCTGCGAAGTTGGTCAGCCAGAATCTCTTCCAGAAGAACTCCAGACAATCGACGGCCTCGGCCAGAAAAAGCCTCTTCCGGGGGAAGGTACACATACCCGAGATTTTGTAGCAGCTGAATCGCGGGGACTTGTGAAATGTGATCTTCAACGAAGGAGGGTGTCTTTAAACTCATAATTAAATCCTTAAATCGCCGGTGACCAGCTTCTGTAGCAGGCCCGCACGCTGCCTTTCCCAAAGCGTTAGCCGCTGCCTCAAGAGGGATGCTTCCCGCTCCACTGCGCACAACGCATCAGAAATCTTTTTTTGCACCTGCAGTGCGGGCACCCGAATACGGTGCCTGACTAACATTTTTCGCGTGATGCCGCTAATTGCGGTCCCCTGATTAAACCGGAGCAGCTGCGGCATAGAAGTCGCGAGAGATGCCCTCAGGAATGGCGCTTCGATCAGATCAGCCTTGGGCTCCAACGCCGTTATGTCCTGACTAATGGCCATCTGATATGGCGCAAGCGTAATCTTGCCCACATTAGTGCGTGTCACCAACAACACGATTCCAGGAGCACATAGGCGCGTCGAACTCTGCTCTACTGCCCCCTTGGTTATGTGGCGCCGCGCACGCTCAACACCCTCATCGGTAATATCAGCACCGGTAATCCACGGGATGGAGCCACACCAGTGGCTGTGGATTTTCGTGCTGGGCGTCCCACCCGAACCAATATCTCGGCAAAGCTCATCTAGTGAAAACTCCCGCCACCCCTCAGCCGAAGACCCCGATAAAAGCTTTCGTGCCAAGACTTCGCCAAATCGCACCTTCGCGCGAATCAACGATTTCGATTGCTCCGAAGCGATATCCCAGGCCCCAAGCATGTCGCAGATAGTCTTTTGTTCGGAAAGTGGCGGGAGATAAAGCTCTTCGCGCATCCACCTTTCACTCCGAAACACCATTTTTTCAACATCAACACCGACGCTAGAATGAAAGCAGGTTTTTTGGAAATGCGCGCTGTGGCTAAGCCACCCCAAAAATTCAAGGAGAAGGTCCTTGCGGGCGAGCAGTGTCGTGTACTCATTTGATACAAGCGCACCATCAAGGCTTTTCGGCACAATCCCGCAAGCACCGTGAATGATCTGGCGTTTCGAGATAAGGAAATCGTCAGTTGCCACAAAAAATTGGGTCTTTGTCAAAATATCTCTGCCCCGCAGAGATTCTCGGGGAACAATGCCACCACGATTTCGTTTTGCGACGATGAGATGATAAACATCATCGTCCTTGACTATCGCCGGGCGAACGGCCACATCCAAAATATCCCCGAATGTCACCTTCCGCCATCCCTTTGGCTGCGGCCCGAGTTTCGGGATGCCAGGCTTAACGCTTGGTGGATAAATTCCTTTACGCCCCATAACCCAGCTCTTTTAAGTATCCCTGCAACTTCTCACGAGTATCCGCCAATTCGGATTCGAGCTTCGCCACGTCTCTTTGCAGCGACGGGATATCAACCCGCTCCACCGCCTGACTCAAATCGACGTACCGCGGGATATTGAGATTGAAATCGTTCTCCTTAATTTCGTCAATTGTCGCCCTGCAGGAAAATCTTTCGATGGTTTTGAAGCTCTTATATGCTTTCGCTATTTTTTCGAGGTCTTGTTCTCGAAATTTGTTTTGTTTCTTGCCCGCCACATAATCATTACTCGCGTCGATAAAAAGGACGTCTGTACTCTTCTTGGCCTTATCTAGGATTAAAATCGCCGTTGGTATTCCTGTGCCATAAAATAAGTTTGGCGGGAGGCCAATTACTGCCTTGAGGAGATTTTCTTCAATGAGCCTTTGGCGAATTTTTCCCTCTGCCCCGCCACGAAAGAGCACGCCATGCGGAACGATCACGCCCATTCTGCCATGCCCCTCCACCATGCTCTCCACCATGTGGCTGATGAAGGCATAATCGCCTTTGCTCTTGGGGGGAACGCCTCGCCAAAACCGATTGTACGGGTCAGCATCAGCGACATCGGCGCCCCACTTTTTCAGGCTGAATGGCGGATTTGCTACGACGACATCGAACTTCATCAGCTTGTCTTTCTCGACAAGCTGTGGGTTCGAGATTGTATTGCACCACTCGATTCGGGCGTTGTCCATATCATGGAGAAGCATGTTCATGCGACACAGCGCCCAAGTAGAACCGTTTGACTCCTGCCCGAAAACAGCAAAGTTGTCGCCACCAACCTCCCGCGCAACTCGAATAAGGAGAGATCCCGAACCGCATGTCGGATCTGCAATACGCTCTCCCTGCTTGGGCTCCATCAGACGCGCCAAGAGAATGGCCACCTCGGGAGGAGTGTAAAACTCGCCTCCTTTTTTACCCGCATCACTAGCGAAGCGGCTGATCAAAAACTCATAGGCGTTCCCAATGATGTCCTTATTTCCGATTCGCGAAGGCCGCAGGTCCAGCTTTGGGTCGGCAAAATCCTCCAACAAATGCACCAGTCGGCGATTCCGCTCCTTGGTTTGCCCCAGGTACGGTTCGCTGTTGAAGTCGATGTTTCTAAAAACGTTCTCCAACTTCGCTTTGTTAGCGTCCTCGATGCTCTCCAACGCCGTGTTGATCAACTCACCGATATTGGATTCCTGCCGCTTGTTGAAGAGCGTGTAGAAGTCGGCCTTTGGGGGCATCACGAATCTCTCGCGTGCCATAGCGCGCTCTACCCGTTGTTTGTCGCCCGCATAACGCTCCGTGAGCTGTTCCACCCTGTCCTTCCAAAAGTCGCTCATGTACTTAACAAAGAGCATCACCAGGATGTAATCCTTGTAGTGCGCGGGGTCTAATGCTCCACGGAAGGTGTCGCACGCCTGCCAAACTGTGTTGTTGATTTCGTCCTGGCTGACTTCACTGGCCATATTTCCCCCTGCCTATCGCCTTCTCGCGAGATTGGCACAAACGGATTGAATGAGCTGGGCCCGCTTCACACAGATGGCCCGCTGCAGCTCTTCTTCTTTTATCCTAAGACGTTCCAGTTCAACGATGGACTGCTGAATCTCAATGGCTGGAACGGCCACCTCTAGTTCGCTCAACGCGTCCTTCGGAATGAGTGGGACATAGGAGCCACGCTGGTGTGCCCTAATGTGCACCTGCGCCGCCGGCTGGTTGATAAACCAAGCCAGATACTCCGGCAGGATATTTTGGTGTGGACGAATGACAAAGAGGTGCCCGCTGGCAATGGTCCGCGGTAACGGTGCGGGTATCGGCGTCCCGAAGTTTCGAGACCCTCGCGATTGGAAAAGGACATCTCCCGGCTTAATAAGGTACGAGTCCGCCGAGCTAGGCATATTGATAAGAAACAGCCCCTCTTCTTTAACCCGGTGATTGGTCCCGATATCCTTGATCTGAATCACGCGGTGCGTTCCGACGACGACAGGCTCGATCCTGCCGCGGAACGGGTAGCCCGACCGGATATCGGCGATGTCCTGTAGTTTCACGAGTCGTGTCATGTTTTCCATTTTCATTGAAACGTCCCGGTGGGGACCGCCACGAGGGCGGCCCCCACCGGCGCTTCTTAGTTGCTTTCGCTGGTGTGCGCCGCCACCCGATACACGTAAACGTACCGGGTCAGGTTGTCTCCTCCACCGGGGCCACCCTTACAGCCACGTTCCAGAAAGTACTGCTCCACCTGCCGGGCGAGGGTGTCAGACCCGCAGTCCTTTACGATGTACGAGTCCAAGGTCTTCCGAACACCGTGGTCCACGAACAGACGACCCTGCGGCCTACTGGCGATCCCGGCATACCAAGCCGGATAAGCGCCACCACACTCACGCATATGCGCTTCCATCTCACTCACGATTCGCTGCATACTTCTCTCCAGTTTTAAAAGCAGCACGCATGAGCCGGCAACGAACGCTACCCCAGGTTAAGATCGGCGGACCTGAATCTACCAGATCCGCCTGACCTTGACAGGATGGAGAAAAGTGGGTACCATACCTTTGGATACTCAACCCGCCTTCGCTCCAACCGAGCCCTGGCGTGGAGGAGACAGGGGGGTTCTGCGTTTCTGCGTAGAATCCCCTTCGTACGTAATGCCCCTCGGCGCTTTCTTTGTCCATGTTCAGTCTGCCTCGATTTTTTGCAGTAGAACGACTACCGCTATGTATAGTATAGCATGAGCAGATGTTTTTGTCAAGCCCTATAGCGATACTATTGCATTAAAAGCTTCAGGCTATTGCACCGGCAGGTCGCTACGGCGCATGGCGGCCTCGACAAGATCCCTCGTTCGCCCCCTCCACCCCTCCCATTCGGTCCTTGAGTCGTCGTCATAGCCGCGCTCGATCCGCTCACGCCTTGCGAGCTGCCCGATCTCAGAGTCCACGATCGCCGACTCCCAAAACCACCAGGAGTTGTTCAGCCTCGCAACATCGACCCCTTCCCGCTGCAGCGCCATCTTCGCTTCGGAACCTTCCTTGGTATGCATGTCAAAGCAGAACCAAGGCAGCCAGACTTTCGGCTCCAAGACGCTCCCATCAGCGCTCTTCCAATCGAATGAGCGCTCGGCCTTCATCCCTGTCAGCGCGTGGATGCCGGCGGCCATCAAAATCAGTTCGTCAAAGGATTGGACGCCCTGATAAGACTCGCCTCGAATTCCCTCAATATGACTTTCGACGGCGCTGCCCTTGTCTTTGGACATCAAGCGAATCAAGTCCCAGACAAGCCTTCGTTGTCGCCCGGCGGCGAATCTCTCGCAGTGGCGCATGGCGAGCATCTGGTCTTTCGCGTCGATAGCCAGGCGGAGCGCCTGGAGGTCAGGCGTCAGGTGCTCGCGCTCATTCGCCAAGGCCCCGAGGCCGGCAAGCCCGATGCAGTCACGGTCTTTGGGCGTCCGGGCTAGGGTGCGAACCAGCTTCGCGACAGATTCCAGGCAAGCATCCTGGGGCTTCCCGAACAGACCCGAGTGGCCCGAGAACTCCTGGCAGGAATTGAAGACCCGCGAGGTGAACTCCCACCCGACATCCTCTGCAGCGATGAGCGGCAGGCGCTTAAAGAGGGGCTTTCCCCGCCGCGCAAGCACGACCGCTGTCGCCGCCGCCTCCTCAACCATCCCGCGGCGCACAAATTTCTGAATGGCGCTCTTGAGGTGCCCGTTCGAGTAAACGCTGTAGTCCATTTCGCCTCTCCCCCTCCAAGTCTAGCCTATATTTCAAAACAGGACCCAGGAAATCACACCTCAAGACTCGGAGGCCCCAAGGGTGCTAAAATCGCTAATGACGCCCCCGTAGCTCAGTGGTAGAGCACCGACCTTGTAAGTCGGGAACCCCAGTTCGATTCTGGGCGGGGGCTTCTTAACTTGCCGCCTCACCCCCCAGTTGACGCCTCAACTCCTCCCGCGCGGCCTTCATCTTCAGGCAGAGCGCCGACCGCGAAAATCCGGGACGCCCGGCGTTTATTCGCGCCAGTTCGCGCAAGGGAACGTGCAAGTGTTCGTAACACCATCGCGTCCTCTGGCCCACCTCCGGGTCCATGCGGTCGAGCCGCTGAAAGGCCATCTCCACCTCGATTCTGGCATCACCGCTTCGCCAACTCTCCCCTTCCGCAAGCCCCTCCATTTCCCCCTCGCCCAGCTCCGTGGACTTCCGGGAGACCTCCCGCCGGTTCCATTTAAAGAACTCGATCCGGAAGCTCACCATCGCATAGATTAGGAAGCTCCCGCGGCGCGCATCCCATCGCTTGGTCAGCCGCTCAAGGAACAGCATCTTTGCCAGGGAAACTAGGTCCCCCGGCTCAACAGTGGTTCCAACCCGCCACCGAGCCCTCCACCAAGCGTCCTGAGCGGCCCCCAGCGCCCACGGTTCTACCGAGCGCCAAGCCGCGACTAGGACCTCTTCCTCGCCGGTCTGCCGCCATGCTTCGACCAAACGGTCGCAGTCGTCTAGGGTCTCAAGGGGTATCCACGCTCCGACTCTCCACCGGCGGCTTTGGGGCGGTTGCTCCATGATTATCGCCCTCCCTGGACTTCTTGGCTTGGTCCATCAGCCAATGGCGGAGACAAAGGTCTACATACACCGTCCAGAATGAGGTCGGCAGCCGCGGCTTCGAGAAATTTCTGTATTCCATTCGTGTACCTCCGTTGTTTTAATTGCCCCGGGGGAACACGGACGTCCTGCACGAACGCCCAAGATTCAGGAGTTCGCTGAAGTGTCCAGTCGGGTAATCCTGACTGGATGGTTTAACTAACTGAGGTAGGCGAGGTTAGGAGGGAACTCAATGCTGCGGGGGGAGTGGAATACGATGGAGTCGAACGACTTTCGGAGCAGGGCCATTCTGGCCAAGGGGCTCAGGACGCCCCACTGGTCCAGCAGGTCCCGAATAGCTGCCAACAGGGGCGCGGCGGCCTCGGGCGATGACAGCAGTTGATGAAGTTCAGAGGCGCGGAGATTCTCGGCCTCAAGCGTTTGTATCTCGGTAAGCGTCGAGCGGTAAACTTCCTGGACCTCGGGGTCAAAGACGAGGCGCCCCTTCAAACCTGTTTCGACGGCAATCCTGCGTCTTTTCAGCACGATCAGCTTTGCCGCCGCGGCCTCCAAGCCGGGCGCAGCGAGCGCCAGTTCCGCCTCTATGCGTTGTCGGAGAGCCACTGCCGCCGCTTC
Organism: uncultured Elusimicrobia bacterium; assembly: GCA_964358485.1. Lineage (GTDB taxonomy): Bacteria > Elusimicrobiota > Elusimicrobia > UBA1565 > UBA9628 > CAYHPY01. The sequence continues at coordinate 36,804 of CAYHPY010000002.1, read as the reverse complement.
TTGGTCATCCACCATCGTGGCTAGGCCGGACAGAACGGCGTTCTCCCAGTCAGTTCGCCTAGCCTGTCGGTTGGCACACCCGGAGGTCCAGCAGCCGACATACTGGTATAGCTTGCCTGAGCGCGGCTTCGTCGTCATTTTCCGACTCATGCGCGCCTGGCAAATCCCGCATCTCGCCAACACCGCGAAAACAAACGGATCACGTTGGCGCCTAGTACCCCAGCCGCCGCGGTTGTAGCGACGCGCGGCTTGGTTCTTGCGCGCCAGAGCTAAGCTCGTAGGGTCCACCGGGCTTCCGATTGCCCCCGCGACGGTAATGACCTGATTGGCCGGGATAACAACCCTGGTTCGTTTTGGACGGTCACCGTATCTGGCGTTCGGATTTTGCACGAATTCGATCCGAGTGCGGCCGAAGGAAAGTGACTTCTCGTAGGCCATGTTCTTGCTTCGATAGTAGAGGGTCGAGCGAGGCGTTGACGGGTCCAGCTCCCGCATTTGTCCCAAGCTCAGAGTTGATAGCCCCCTTATTTGCTCATTGAGTTTACCGGCATCCTGCTCATGTGGGACGAGGACGCCTCGCCCAATCCGCTTGAGTCCGAACGGAGCTGCAGTCGGCCATAGTCCGGCCCGTGCTTTTCGCATCATGCCGTCCCGTACCGCAATTGAAATCGCCTGCCACTGACCCTCATCGGCCAATCCTTGGGCGTCCTGCGATAGTGTATCGGGATTCTGAGCGAAATCGTATATCTTCTCCTCGCTACGAACGGCGAAGCGTACGCGAGCCTCTCTCATGGCTTCGATCAGCTCATACGAAATGACCGGCAGTCTGGCCACGCGTGATGGGTGGTACACCATCACCACCGTTCGCAGTCCCGATTTGAGGTCCTCGAAAAGGCGGTCCAGCTCCGGGCGAATATCGGAAACGCCGCTGGCGATGGCCTCGTACCGACAGAGGGGGTCCGATGGAAACTCCCACCCGAGTTCGGCGCACCAATGAGCAAGGAAATCCAACTGCTTGGGATTGCTCTCGCGTTGCTGGGGCTTGCTCGTACTCTGTCGGATGAGTACGGCGATCTGGTCAGGCCGGGGGGCGGGAAGCGCTCCGGGGGTCATTCAATCACCTCCGCCGTGTCCAAATCCCAGTAGGACGCCTCTACACGCGTCCTCTCGAAAATCACGGCCTGCCGTAATATTTTCCGAAGGAGGCCGGCCTGGACCTCCGGGGTCGCCGCCCAAAAGTGTTTGGTAAATTGCCGAAGCTGAGCTACCAGCTCATCCCGCTGGATGCTTCGAGCCTCGGTCGCCGCGCTCTCCAATCCCTTCTCTTTTGCAAAGCGCCGCAACATATCCAACTCCATATCGAGGAGAGCGGCGCGCGAATCATACGCTGCGACATCAAGCTGTCCGTCGAGGTGGAGATGGAGAAGTTCCATTTTCTCTCGCGCAAGGCGCTCGATAGTCCGATTGACATCTTTGCCGGGCCTCGCCGCCATCGTTTCGGCTCTTCTACCCATCTTTACCACAGTATCGGCAATCTCAGGCGAGGTCAGCTCGTCTCTGACGATGCCCTCAACCCCGGCGATTACCGCATCAGCTATTGGCCCCAGGAGGGCCCCATCGTTCGGGCAAAACTCCACTTTGCAGCGAAGTTCTCTATCGCGGATGGATTCGCCGCGGCTTTTTGACTTTAATGCCTTGATAGGCACGTCATGATGCCCGCACCAAAGCTTTTTAGAGAAGGGGTTCGGGACGCCGGCTTTCTGCCAAGTCCTTGATCCACGCTTGGCCAGGGCTTCGCGGGCCTTTTGGTAGGACCCTTCATCCACAATGCCGATGTGCGTATTGGGTTTAATTGTCCATTCTTCGCGGGGCAGCAACCGGTCAGTCTTCGGATCTTTCCAGCCGGTCACCGTATGGCCCAGGTACTCGGGGTTTCGCAAGATGTTGACGATGGCTTGCTGGGTCCAACCACCTGCGAAGTGGGTATTGGGGACGCGCCCATCCCTGAGATCGAATGCGAGAGCCCGCGCGATGGCGGCTACGCTTCGGCCTGACGCGCACTCCTTGAAAATTCGCTCCACGACCGCCACTTCATCGGGTATCGGTGATAATGCTCTATCGAGCCACTTGTATCCGAAATGAGGATGGCCCCACCGCTTCCCCGAGGCCATTTTTCGGCGTATACCGTCCCGAACCATTCGAGCCTGAGCCTCGACGGTGCGTTGGTCAATGACCCCCTTGAGTCCGACAAGCAGGCGATCGGCGGATGCCGTCCAGTCGATTTTTCGTCCCAGGGCGTGTATCCAGACTTCGATGCCGCGCGCGTGGCAGAGCCACATGAGCTTCTGGAGCACCTGCTTGTTCCTGCTTGCCCGATTCGTATCGTAAAGAAACAGTCGGGCCACCTTGTTGGCGTGTATCATTCCAATCAGGCGCTGAAACTGCTCTCGATCAAACCTTCGTCCAGACCGCGCGTCTTTCAACAGAACAAGCTCTTCGGGGAACTTAAGCGCTTGATACCACGGCACGAGGTATTCTTCCTGCTTGTCAAGACTTTCTTCCTGCTGCCAGCGACGACCGGGGTTGGCTCGGATTTTATCTTCGCTCGGCTGCGCCGTACTGACTCGCATGTACGCCACGCTGAATTTTGGGGAAATCATGAATTCACCTCCTTCATCTTCGCCGCAAGTTCCACGATCTGTCGCGTATTAGCGATCGCCGCCTCAACTGCTTGACGGCTAAAGTGCTCAGCCGTTAGACGGTCTCGGGCTTCCCCCCATTCAAGCTCGTTAACCGCGCAGTCGCTTCGGGGCCGTGCTGAGGAAAATCCCAGACAGTGAATGAGAACGTAGCGGGCCAAAGGCCCACGAAGGTCATTTTTGTCGATGTGCGCGCCTCCAGGCAGTATCCGGTGTGCGGCAGCCCGGACATCCTCAGATATGGGAACCCAGAAAGGCGTCTGGACTGCGGCATATGGTCTTATTTCACCGCCGAGGCGACCGTCTGTAATGAACATATTCACCACCCCCAGCATGGCACGTCGAAGTCCCGTGCGATTTTGTATGGAGGCGGCGGACTCAAGACAGGCCGAAGGATTATTTAGGAATTGGCCCCATTGTGTTGTCAGTGAGGGAAGGTCAAGTGGCCCAGATTTGGGGAGGTCGGACTGCCACAGGAAGCAGGTCACGACTCGTCGCCAGCGCAAACGGATCTGATAGGTCACCCCCGTGCGCGTCCATTCCTCCATGAGCCGTCGAATAAAGGATTGCCACTCCGGGTCAATTGCGTCCAGGACCAAGTCCGTCGTGATCCAAGCAGGGACAAACTCTTTAGGCCAAATGTCCTGAGCAGCGAGATACAGGGAAAGATGGCTGAAAGCGATTCGTGCGTGATTCGCTTGGCGACCCCTTCCCGCAAGAAGTGCGCCCTCCTGGGCCTTCCACATCAGCGGGGTCACCTCCGGCGGCGGTACTGCTAGTTTTTCCGCGATCGCGCGTCCTTCGATGATCACTGGGTTCCGCGATGCGCGGCTGTTAATGCGGCTCTTGATGTGTGCACGGTAGGGTCCGGCGATACTTTCCCAACCAGGCGGCCAGTGCCTATCAACGAGAGGGTGACGGACGGTCACGCACCCCTGAGGGCGAGAACAAGTAGTGTTCATGTCTCGCCCCCTAAATGCCGTTTAACGCAGTGCCATTAGGGTGCCGGATGGGGGGCAAAATAGGCCAATCTCCACGAATCTCGGAGAAGATGGCCGATCGCGAATTTGCGAGGAGGAATAAACTCTTCTGAGCTTGGCGAAGCTCGGCGAAGAATCGTCGGACCCGCTTACAAAACTGCTGCTCTGCCACTGAGCTACGGGGGCGTCGGATTAGTTTATCATAACGGGCCCGCGGGGCGCTCTTCCGAGCGGGCCATATTATATTGTTTGATGGATGGGGGACTACCGGAAATGAAAAGCGACGGCAGGCAGGAGCGGTTCGTGGTGGCCATCGCGGGAGGGTCGGGCTCGGGCAAGACGACTTTCGCGCGAAAAATGATCGACGCCAGCCGGAAGCTGGGGATCGAGGGGCGGCTTTTCTCCCTGGACAACTACTACAAGCCCCTCCGGGGAGTCCCTTTCGAGAGGCGCAAGGCCTTCAACTTCGACCATCCGGACGCGATCGACTTCACCCTCGCCGTCTCCCATCTCAAAACTCTCCTCGGGGGCAAGCCCGTCCGCCAGCCGGTCTACAATTTCGCCGCCCACACCCGGAGCTCACAGACCCGGCTGCTCAAGCCCGCGCCCCTCTTGGTCGTCGAGGGTTTATACGCCCTGTACCCCCCCAAACTGACCGCCCTCTGCGACTACCGAATCTTCGTCTCGACCGGAATCGCCACCGCCGTCCTGCGCCGCGTGTCGCGCGACGTCCAGGAACGGGGCCGGTCCATCCAAGACTCCAAGCATCAGATCCTCTCCACCGTCCTTCCGATGTACGAGGACTTCGTCAAGCCCACCCAACGCAACGCCCACTTCTCGATCAACTGGGAGGGAGAGGAAATCCCCGAAAAAGCCGCCGAGGGGCTGGGCCGGATGCTCCGCGACCACTTCCGCTGATGGACACGGGCTCCCTTTACGAAACCCGCGTCCGGGAATGCGCCAAACGCCTGCGCGGGGACATGCCGGAGCGCGCCTTGTCCCTGGCCGTCCAAGCCGAAGTGGACGATCCGACCCGGCCCGAAGCGCCATATTGGATCGCGCGGGTTCTGCTCCGCCTCGGGAAAAAAACCGAGGCGGCCGAGGCCGCGCGGCGGGCCATCGCGAAATCCGCCCCGGGCCAAAAATCCTCTGCCCGCGGGCTGGAGCGCTTCGCCTCGGCGGACGCGTCGGCGGCGCTGGCCCTCTGGAGGGAAGCGGCCCGGCTCGGCGATCCCGATTCCCGCTATTTCGAGGGTTGGTGCCTGGAGCGCGGAGAAGGCCTCCCCCCCGACCCCGCCGGGGCCGCCGCCGCCTACGCCCAAGCCGCCGAAAAAGACCAGGTCGACGCCATCTACAGCCTGGGGGTCTGCCACTTCGAGGGAGTCGGGCTCCCTCAAAGCTGGCCGGCCGCCTTCGAGCATTATCGCCGCGCCGCGGAATTGGGACATCCCACCGCCCAATACAATCTCGGTTGGTGCCACCTCGAGGGCTGCGGCACCGCCCGGGACGACGCCCGCGCCCTCGAGTGCTTCCGCAAACTCGCCGACGAAGGCTACCCGTCCGGCCAGGGAAAGCTCGGCCTTTGTTATTTTAAGGGACGGGGCCTGGCCCAAGACGATTTCCTGGCTTTGGAATGGTTCCATAAGGCGGCCGCCCAGGGGGACCCGGACTCCCAATTCCGCCTGGGCTGGTGCCTGCTCAACAGCCGGGGGACCGCGCGGGACCTCGGCCAGGCCGCGGCTTGGTTCAAGCAATCCGCCGAGCAGGGCTACAGCCTCGGTTCCTACAACATGGGGCTCTGCCATCTCAACGGCTGGGGCATCCCAAAAAACGACACGGAGGCCGCGTTTTGGTTTCGCATCGCCGCCGAGCAAGGACACGCGGCCGCCCAGCATCAACTGGCGGTCGGCTACCAAGAGGGGCGGGGCCTGCCCAAGGAGCCGGCGACGGCCGCCCGCTGGGCGCGCAAAGCCGCCGAGCAGGGCAATCCCGAGGCCGCCCTCCATTTGGCCCTGCACCCGGAAGGCTGGCCCGGGGTGACCAATCGAGAGGAGGTCTTGACCTGGGTCCGCGCCGCGGCGCGCGGGGGCTTCGAAGAAGCCCGGGAACTGCTCAAGATCATGGGAGCCCAACCGTGAGCGGCGTCCAGAAGTTCCGGAGTTTCGTGGATTCCCGGGGCTTCCGCGGGACGATCATGGCCTTGATCCTCATCAACGCCGCCGCCATCGGCCTGGAAACCTACCCCTCCATTTCCTCCCGATTCGGCGGGCTGCTCTCATTCATCGACCAGGCGATTCTGAGATTGTTCACCGTGGAAATTTTCCTCCGCCTGGCCGCCGCCCATCCCACGCGGCGCTTCTTCCGCGATCCCTGGCAATGGTTCGACGTCCTGGTCGTCTCGGCGGGCTACCTGCCGGAGTCCGACTTCCTCATGGTCTTTCGACTGCTCCGCGTGCTTCGCGTCCTGCGAACGGTGACGGTCCTCCCCGGCCTGCAGAGGATCGTGCAGCTTCTGTTTTCCAGCCTTCCGGACCTGGGCAACGTCCTGATCATTCTCAGCCTCCTCTTTTACGTCTACGGCACCGCCGGCACCTTCCTCTTCGGCGCCGCCGCCCCGGAGCTCTTCGGAACCCTGGACAAAAGCCTGCTCACCCTTTTCCAGGTGATGACGCTCGAGGGCTGGTCCGGGGTCATGCACCGCGTGATGGTCCACGAGCCCCATTGCTGGCTTTTCTTCATCAGCTTCATCTTCGCCGCCACCTTCTTCTCGCTCAACGCCGTCATCGGAATCCTCATGAACAATCTCCAAAGCCTTGAGGAATCCGACGAGATTTCGGTCTTGCGGGAGGACCTTGTCCGCATCGAGGCCAAGCTCGACGCCCTGAACCGGAGGCCGGGCTGAAAATCGGCTCCCGCGGGAGGACGGCAGCCGCCTTCGCCGCCCCTTCCCCGCCCGCGACCTCGAAAATTTTATAACACGGAAATAAAATTAAAATGGGGACAGCCCCCAATTTGACCGTTCTCGGTAAAATTCGGGGCTGTCCCCATTTCAAGAATTGGGCATTTCGGCGAGGCGTTTTTTGGCGTGGTCGATCTGGCGGGCGTGCTCGGGAAGGGCGTATTTGAGGAATTCCTGGTAGGAGCGCCGTGCCTCCGCGAATCGTTGGAGGGTATCCTCGGCCAAAGCCTTGTTCATCCAGATGATGGGGGAGCGGGGATCGAGCTCAAGCGCCTTGTCGACGCAGGCCAAAGATTCCTGAACGCGGCCCATGCTCCCCAGCAATCGCCCCATATTGCTCCAGGCCTCCTTCATCCTCGGGTCCCGGGAAACCGCCTGCGTGTAGGATTTGACCGCTTCGGCCTGGTTGCCCTGTCGGCCGAGCACCACTCCCCGGTCATACCAGGCGCGCGCCAAGGTCGAATCGACCGTAACCGCCTGGTCATAGCACCGAAGCGCCTCATCATCGTTGCCCAAAGAGACCATGCCCATCCCCTTGTAGTGCCACGCTTCGGCCCAATTGGACAAACGCAAGGCCTGATCAAAAAGCGCCACTCCCTCCTGGATGCGCTCGGCGGCGCAAGCCTCAAAGCCCTCGCTGACCAGGACCACGGCCTCCTTGGGGCCGGGAGCCACTCCCTGTCCGACCAACTCCTGATGATACCCCCGGGCCTTGGCGACCAACTCCGCCTGATCCGGCCTGGCCAAGGCGAAAAATCTCTCATAGGAGCGCAGAGCCCTGGGCCATTCGGCCAGGGATTTCTCGACGAAAGCTTTGCTGTACCATGCGTCGGAGCCGATCGGAGCGATCAGGATGGCCCGCTCAAAGCAAGGACCGGCCTCCTTGCCCCGCCCCAGCGCGAACAGCGCGTTTGCTTTGTTCGCCCATGCGACGCCGTAGCGTGAATCAAGAGCCAAAGCCCGATCGTAGGAAGCGAGGGCTTCGGCGTAGCGCTTCTGGTTGAACAACGCCACTCCCGCCTCATTGTGGTCCAAGGCCGTCGCCCCCGAGGCCGCCGCGGCGGCGGGAGACGGGGCGGGCGTCGGCTTGGCAACCCGGGGAGATTCCGGCGCTTGGAACTCCTTGAGAATTCCCTCATCGGCTGTCGCGCCGGCTCCGGACAACCTCTCAGCCTCCCCCTTCACGGCGGCCGACACGTTTTCCTGTCCCTTCCCCTTGCCGAACAAGGAGGCGCCTTTTTGGAATGCGGCCAGCGCCCTTTGGGGCCGGCCGGCTTCCCGCTCAACCACGCCCAGCTGGACCCAAGCCTCCGGCAGAAGCGGCGTCGCCTTCAGGGCCTTCCTCAAGGCTTCATCGCTCTCCGGAGTCAAGCCCAGCCCCCGCAGGCCGAGGGATTTTCCCAGCCACGCCTGGCCAAAACCGGCATCCAGCGCGATTGCCTTGTCGCACCAGCGGATACCCTCCTCAAATAATTTCAAACGCAAAAGACCGGCCGCCTTGATGACCATGTGCTTGAGTTCGGCCGGAGGAACCGGCTCGACGGAAATGTCCGCGTCCTGAAATCCCTCGGGAGGAGCGTACGGGCCCAGCTGGGCCTTCAACCGGCCCAAGGCCTCGACGGCTTTCTGGTATTGGGGGGAAATTTTGACGGCGCGGCCGTAGCAGAGGCTGGCCTCCATCGGCCGGCCCAGATTCTCGAATGCCGCCCCCTTGTTGTGCCAGGCCCCGAGGAAAACGGCGTTCCCCTCAAGGCACTTGTCGTAGGCGGCCACGGCCTCATCGAAAAGGTTCAGGGCGAAATAAGTATTCCCCTTGTTGTACCAAAACATCGAGTCGCCGGGCGCCAGCGCCAGGCCCGCGTCGAAACAAGCCAGCGCCTCCTCCAGACGCCCCAGCCGCTTGAGCATCGCCGCCTGATTGGCCCAGCCGTCGGGGTGCGCCTCCAACGCCAGCGCGCGGCCCTGGGCGGCCAACGCCTCTTCCACTCTCCCCTGCTCAAGAAGTTCCCCGGCCTGACGGTAGAACTCCGAGGCATGAGGGTTGTTCACCGGCCGCGCCTCCGCCGCCTGCCCCAGCTGGGCCAAGGCGTGCTGGCGGGAGGCGACGGCGTTCTGGTGAGTCGGCTCAATCCCGAGGACCTGGTCGTAACAGGCGACGGCGTCCTTCCACCGTTTGAGCGCCAGGAGGGCGTTGCCCTTGTTGTTCCAAGCCAGCAGGTGATTCGGAGCCAGTTTCAGGGCCTGATCGTAGGAAGCGACCGCCTCCTCCACGCGCTTGAGCTTGCGAAGGACGTAGCCCCGGTCGCAAAAGGAATTGGCGTCCCGGGGATCGAGGGCGACCGCCTTGTCGTAGGCGGCCAAGGATTCCTCGAGCCGGCCCAGGTCGTCGAGCACGTTGCCCCGATTGTTCCAGGCGATGGCGTAACCGGGGTCCAATTCCAAGGCCAAATCGAAAATCTTGAGCGCTTCTTCCTTGCGGCCGAGCCGGTTGAGGCAGATACCCTTGACGGTCCAGAAGACCGCCGACGGAGGGAGTTTTTTCGCCTCCGCCGGCATCGCCGCCAACCCACGGTCGACCAACTCCAAGGCCCGGGGAAGGTCGGCGGCGTTTCCCCGCGCGACCAATTGTTGGGCCATGAGGATGTCGCCCGTTCCGGCCATCTCGTGCCCGGGAGGAGGCCCCGAAGGGGAGCCGGCGGAATTGGGCCGGGCCTCGCCAACGCCCGCCACCCCATGGGCCACCTCCGGCGAGGAGGCGCGGAGCTCCTTTTTGAGCACCGCGTAGCACAAGGAGCAGAACGCGGCCTCGTCGGGGTTGGCGTACCCGCAACCGGGACACTGGGCCATCAGGCGAGGTCCTCCAGCCGTTTTTTGGCCAGCTCGACCTCGGCGGCCATTTTCACGGGATTGAGCGCCAGGAACTTCCGGTAGGATTCGGCGGCTTCCGCGGTCATGAACATCTTGTCTTCGGCGAGAGCCTTCCCGTACCAGGCCTCCGGGTATTTATCGTATTTTTCGAGAGCCTTTTGAAAATGGAGGATCGCTTCCTGATACTGCTCCAAAAGACCATAGCTATCGCCCTTGCCGCACCAGGCGGCGGCGTACTTCTTGATCGCCAAGGCCTTGTCGAAACAGGCCAGGGCCTCCTGGGGACGCTTGAGACAATTCAAGGCGTCGCCCATGTTCCCCCAACCGAAGGCGTGCTGGGCATTGCCCGCGACCGCTTGGCGGAAAGCGGCCAGGGCCTCCTCGTGCCGCTTGAGCGACATCAAGGTGCAGCCCTTGTTGTTGGCATAGTTCGCGCTTTTGGGATCCAGGGCGGCCGCTTTTTCGTAGGCGGCCAGAGCTTCCTCGAAGCGCCCCAGGTCATGAAGGCACTTTCCCTTGTTGAACCAGGCCAAAGCCTGCTCGGGATTAAGGCCGAGCGCCATGCCAAAGCACCGAACGGCCTCCTCCAACTTCCCCTTCCGGCTGAGATGAGCGCCCTTATTGAGCCAGGCGGCCATCAGACGCGGGTTCAATTCCAGGGCCTTGTCATAACAAGCCGCGGCCTCGTCGTCGCGCGTCAACTCATTGAGAACCAGTCCCTTGTTGTACCAGTACTCGGCGACCATCGGCGCCCCGGCCACCGCGATGTCGAAGGCCTTCAGGGCCGCCTCCCACTGCCCCTTGCCGAAGAGATCCCTTCCCGCCTGGGCGACGATCTTGATCTCCGGGGGAACGGGTCCCCCCGCTGGAGCGGCGGGCGGAGCCGGAGATGGGGCGGGGGCCAGGGGCCTGCCGGCGCCCGGCGTTGCTGGCGCCGGCGTCCCGATTCCTTGAACAATTGGAAGAGGCCAGGTGATTTTCCGCCCGGCGCCCCATGTGTCGCAGCACATCCCGCAATAAAGGACCGTGTCGGGATTCTCGTGATCGCAGCGGCCGCAGCGCATCGAACCATAATACAAAACCGGCGGGCCGATGGACCCGGCCGCTCCCCCCCGAACTTCATTGACAGCCCCCCGCGGGACTAGTTTAATCTGAGGGTGTCCTTCCTGCGGCGCCGAGATCAAATTTAGCTCGTCGATCTCCCTGCTGACCGTCTGCTCCTACTGCCGCAGCCTCCTGATCCGCAAGGACCTCGACATCGAAAGCCTGGGCAAAGTGGCGCAACTCCAAGCCGACGGCTCCCCCCTCCAGCTTTACGCGGAGGGCAAGCACCGGGGCCGGCGCTTCACCTTGGTCGGCCGCCTGCAAATCCGCTACTCCCAGGGATTCTGGAACGAATGGCACGCCCGCTTCGACGATGAGACGACGGCCTGGGTGGGCGACGCGCAGGGAACCTACACCTTCAACTTCAAAACCGAGCCCGCCGGTCCCCTGCCCCCCAAAAACGCGCTCCGGGTGGGCGCGGCCGTGGAGCTTCAAGGAGAGCGCTATACGGTCCGGGACCTGCGGGAGGCGGAGTATTATTCCGCCGAGGGGGAGCTTCCCTTCCGCGTCGCCCTCGGGGCCAAGAACTCTTTCGCCGATCTCTCGGGCCCCGGCCAAAAATTCGCCACCATCGACTACTCCGAGAATCCGCCGCTCCTGTTCCTGGGAGAATACGCCCCGTTCGAATCCTTCTCCTTCACCGGCCTGCGGGAGATTCCCGGATGGTGACCGCGGCCGCCTTCGATTGCCCGGGCTGCGGGGCTCCCACGGTCCTGCGGGCGCAGGGCGCCGTGGAGACCGTCGCCTGCGAGCACTGCGGCTCGGTGATCGACGCCCGGGACCCGCGGCACCAAATCCTCTCGCGCTACAAATCCAAATACCTGCACAAGCCGCTGATTCCGCTGGGAACCCGCGGGACGCTCCTGGGCGAGAAATGGGAGGCCATCGGCTTCATGCGCCGCCGGACCCGCTATTACGGGGTGGACTACGAGTGGTCCGAGTACCTCCTTTATAACCCCTACAAGGGCTTCCGTTGGCTCCTGGAATTCAACGGCCATTGGACCTTTCTGGGCCCGGTGAACAACCCTCCCCAATGACCTGCCCCAAATGCTCGGGCCTCATCGAATCCGTCCCCCTTCCGGGGGGCCTGCGCGTCGAGACCTGCTCCAACTGCTCCGGGGTTTTTTACGACGCCGAAGAGCTCGCGATCCCGCTGACTTTCGAAAACGCCATGCGTTCCCGGTATGTCTGCCCGAAATGCGGACAGCCGATGGAGACCGGGACTTTATTCGGCGGCCGCCTCACCACCGAGCGCTGCACGGCCTGCCTGGGCTTCTGGCTGGACGCCGGAGAGGTCCCCAAGCTCCGCGTCCTGGCGGGCACGGACCAAGTTTTGGGCGCCCCGGGCTCCGCGCTCCTGCCCGCGCCCGGCGTTTCTGGCGCGGGCGTGCCGCCTCCTCAATCCATTGGAGGCGGCCCGATTCCCCCTCCGCCGCCCGCGGCAACCCCGCGCCCGGAAGCCCCCTCCCCCACGGTTTATTCGGAGCCCCAGCCCGAGGATTGCGCCAATTGGCCCAATCCCGACCTGGCGGCCAATCCGACCCTCATCCACGATAAAAAAATCTACGCCCATTTTCAGACCTCCCTGCCGGTGGTCACCTTCGTCCTGGGGGAATTCAATTGGAAGGTGGCGGTCGGGGAAAAAGCCATGGCCCGGGACTTCGTGGCCCCGCCCCACATCCTCTGCGAGGACCGCTCCGGTTCCGATTCGGTTTGGTCCCAGGGCGTTTATCTGGAACCCCGGGAAGTCTGGGACGCCTTCGAGCTTCCCGGAAATCCGCCGATGCGCCGCGGCGTCGCCCCGGCCCAGCCCAACCCGTACGCGGCGGAATGGGCCGAATCATCGACCTGGTTCGGAATTTTCGTGGCGGCGTTCGTCCTGGTCTATCTGGGGGCCCTGGTCCTAACCGGGGGCAAGGCCCACACCGCCAACCTTTTCTGGTTCATGCTCCTTTTAGCCGCCCCGCCGCTCTTGTCCTGGTTCAATTCCCGCACCTTCGAGGTGGAGCGCTGGCAGGAAAGCGATCACCCTTGGGCGGCGGGAAGCGACGATGACGACGGTGACGATGACTAGAGAGACCCCATGAGCTGGTACAAGATTTACGGCGCCGCGCTGACCGTTTTTCTGGCCATGTCCTACGCCATGGGCTGGGACATGAGCGTGGACCTCGGGGGCATGGGCGGAGGGCGCTCTTCTTTTAGAAGTTCGGGAAGTTTTTGGGGCGGAAAATGACGCGACCAAGGAGAGAACATGAACTTGCTTAATCCGGCGCACCTGCTGGCGGCGGTGGTCTACTCGGGAATCGGCCTGGCGGTGTTCGCGGGGTCCTTTATCGTCATGGACAAGCTCACCCCGTACAACCTCTGGGAAGAGCTCGTGGCCAAGCAGAACCGGGCCCTGGCCACCGTGGTGGGCTCGATCTCGATCGGGATCAGCATCATCATCGCGGCCTCCTTGGCGGGCTGAGGCCCCGTGAATCAGGCCCTTTTCATCTCGGTCTTCGTCCTGGCCACCTGCGGGCTCGTCTACGAGCTCCTGGCCGGGACCTTGGCCAGCTACCTTTTGGGAGACACCGTCCTGCAGTTCTCCACGGTGATCGGGGTCTATCTCTTCGCCATGGGGATCGGCTCCTATCTCTCCAAATTCGTGGGCAAGGGCCTCATCGCGCGCTTCATCCAAATCGAGGCGGTCCTGGGCCTGGTCGGCGGCTTCTCGGCGGCGCTGCTATTTGCCAGCTTCAGCCACGCCGAGGGCTTCCGGGTGGTCTTGTACTCCCTGGTCCTGGCGACGGGAACCTTGGTGGGATTGGAAATTCCCCTGCTCATCCGCGTCCTCAAGGACCGCATCGAGCTCAAGGACCTGGTGGCCCAGGTCCTGGCCTTGGATTACATCGGGGCCCTGGCCGCGTCCTTGCTGTTTCCGATGGTCCTGATGCCGCGCCTGGGGCTGATGCGGACCTCCTTCCTGTTCGGCCTGCTCAATTCCTTGGTCGCCTTGTGGGCCCTGCGCATCTTCCGGGACCAGCTTCCCGCCCGGACCGGCCTTCGGGCCTTCTGCCTGGCCATCACCGGCGCGCTCCTGGGCGGCCTGGCCCTCTCCTCGGAGATCCAGGCTTTCGCCGAGGACGGCTATTACGGGGATTCGGTGATCCTATCGCGCTCCTCGCCCTACCAACGAATCGTGCTGACGCGCTGGCGCGACGACCTGCGCCTTTATCTCAACGGGCACCTCCAGTTCAGCTCCTCCGACGAGCACCGCTACCACGAGGCCCTGGTCCACCCCGGACTCTCGTCCCTGCGGGAGGTCCGCGGCGTGCTGATCCTGGGCGGCGGCGACGGCTTGGCCGCGCGCGAGGTCCTGCGCGACCCGCGGGTCAAACGCGTCGTGCTGGTGGACCTGGACCCCGAGATGACGGGCCTGTTCACCCGGCACCCGACCCTCAAGGGCCTCAACGGCGGGGCCCTCTCGGACCCCAGGGTCACGGTGGTCAACGCCGACGCCTTCACCTGGCTGGAAAGCGGCTCCGAACTCTTCGATTTCGCGATCGTCGATTTCCCCGATCCCAGCAACTTCTCCCTGGGCAAACTCTACACCACGGCCTTTTACCGCGCCCTGCGCGCGCGCCTGCGCCCCGGAGGCCTGGCCGTCATCCAATCCACCTCCCCCCTCTTCGCCCGCAAATCCTTTTGGACCATCGACGCCACGGTCCGCGCGGCGGGCTTCGGCTCGGTCCCCTACCACGCCTATGTCCCCTCCTTCGGCGAGTGGGGCTATGTGTTGGCCGTCACCGCCCCCTACCTGCCGCCCTCCCGCCTTCCCGAGGGCCTGAAATTCCTGACGCCCGGCGCCATGAAGGCGCTCTTCGACTTTCCCGCGGACATGGGCCGCCTGGCCATGACCCCCAACGCCCTCAACACCCAGGTCCTGGTCCAGCATTACCAGGAAGAATGGAGCAAGATCAGTCGCTGACGCGCCGGCAGTTTTTAGCCGGCGCAGCCGGCCTTCTTGCCTTTTCCTCTTGCCGTCGTTCTTTTGATTCCGTCAGTGAAATTTCCGGCGAGATCATCGGCGCCTCCCATAAACTTGGCCATCTACTAAAATCCAGTTCCTTTCCCTCTCCCGTTAAAACCGAACGGACCACAGTCGTTATCATCGGGGGCGGCATCTCCGGCCTCTCCGCCGGCTGGAAGCTCCTGCGCTCCGGGGTCAAGGACTTCGTCATCCTGGACCTGGAGGCCGCCGCGGGCGGCAACTCGCGCTCGGGCAAAAGCCCCCTGGGCTCCTATCCGTGGGGGGCTCATTATGTTCCTTTCCCGTCTCCCGAATCCCGGGCGGTCTCCGAACTATTCCGGGAACTAAAGATCGAGACCGGGCGGGATTCGAATGGGCGCCCCGTTTATGACGAGCGCTATGTGTGCTTCGCGCCGCAGGAACGGATTTTTATAAACGGACGCTGGGAAGAGGGGTTGTTTCCGAAGGGAGGGGCGTCTGAGGGGGAGTTGAGGCAATATAAACAATTTCAGGAGAAGATGGCCATTTACCGTCGGCGCCCGGGCGCCGACGGTAAAATGGGATTTGTTATACCCCTTGGCCTTTGCTCCCAAGCACCCCACCTTCTAGCCCTGGACAAGATTTCCATGGCGGAGTATCTTCGGCGCAACGATTGGACTTCCCCCCGCCTGGCCTGGTATTTGGACCACTGCTGCCGCGACGACTTCGGCACCCGGCTGGCCGACACTTCGGCCTGGGCCGGAATCCATTATTTCGCCTCCCGGGGTGAGGGTGAAAACGGCCAGGTCCTGACCTGGCCGGAAGGAAATGATTTTATTGCGGGGCGTCTTGCGTCCATGATGGAAAGCCGTTTGCTCCTTTCCCGCCTTGCCGTTTCCGTTGTTTCTTCTCCCGAAGGCGTTTCCGTTGTTTCTCTTGACCCCGTTTCCGGAACTTCCGTTCGTTATCTTTGCCGTTCCGCCATCCTGGCCGTCCCTCAATTCGTGGCCGAACGCATCGCCCCCGCCCTGGCCGAGCGCTCCCTTGCCAAATCCTTCCGGCATACCCCCTGGGTCGTGGCTAATGTCACGGTGGACGAGCCGCCTTCCGGGGAGGGCGCCCCGCCCTCCTGGGACAATGTCATCCACGGCGACGAGTCCTTGGGCTATGTCTCGGCGGGCCACCAGACTTTGGCCACGGGCCGCCGCTCGGATGTTTGGACTTGGTATTTGCCCTTGGATCATGGGGACCCGGCCGCCGCCCGGCGCAAGGCCTTGGAAACGACTTGGCCCCAATGGCGGGACCGGGTCCTGGCGAGCTTGGGGCGCGCGCATCCGGGGATTGAGAAAAAGGTCCGCCGCATTGATGTCATGGTTTGGGGACACGGCATGGTCCGCCCGGAGCCGGGATTCGTTTGGGGGGCGGAGCGGCGGCGCGCGTGCGAACCAGTGGGGGCCATTTTTCCGGCGCACTCGGATCTCAGCGGCTTTTCGCTATTTGAAGAGGCGCAGTACCGCGGCGTGCTGGCGGCTCAAAAAGCGATGGCCCGCCTTAATCACCCTTTTAGGGCCAGCGTCTAGCGCCGAGGTTCGGCGCCGCCGTATTTTCCGTCCCTGGGGCCAACTCTCATCTTCCAAAATGATCGCGCTTCGCTGACTTGACGCTTAAAATCCACCTTATTTGCGCCATCACGTCCCATCTGTGATGTGTTCGTTATAACGAACACATCGCAGAAGGAGCTTGCGCCAAGTGGATATGCAGACGCCGGCGAGAGTTCTACATGCCCCGCACTGCCCAAATTTCGGCTCCCGTTCCACTCCCCGAAGCGCCGCTCCTTGACAAATTCATATATTCATATTATAATATTCCCATGATACGCAAACTCGGCCAAAGCTACCAGATCGCCATCCCCAAGGACGTCGTCGCGGAGCTGGGGCTCAAGGTGGAAGACTATCTGGACGTGCGGGTGGAGGACGGCCGGATCGTGCTGGAGCCCCAAGTCATCGTTCCCCGCGACCAGTCCTATTTCTTCGCCCCCGATTGGCAAAAGGACGAGAAAGAGGCCGCCCAGGACATCCGAAAAGGCCGAGTCACCCGCACCAAGGACGTCCAGGGCCTCATCAAGAAACTGGACGCCTGATTGCACCTCGAAGCCACCGAGACCTTCATCCGCCTCTATCGGGGGCTCCCCTCCGAAATTCAGGAGCGGGTCAAAAAGGTCCTGGCCCTCCTTTCGGAAAACCCCCGGCACCCTTCCTTGGGCCACAAAAAAATGGCCGGCCATCGCGACATCTTCGAACTGCGCGTGACGCTGTCCTACCGCATCACCTACCAACGGGTCGGGGAGACCGCCTACTTAAGGAAGGTGGGCACCCATGATCTGCTGAGAAAGCCTTAGCCGTTACCGCCCCGCCCACAACCCCTGAATCGGAAGCGCGTGCAAATCCTTGGCGAACGGCACCGTTTCCCGCCCCCCATAGAGGACGATCCCGCGCACGAAACGCTTTCCCAGGGCCTCCGCGAACAGCTTGAGCCCCTTGAAGTCCCCCGGGCCCACGGAACCCGCCTTGACCTCGACGCCGACGCACCGCCCGCGAGCGTCCTCCAAAACGAAATCCACCTCGAAACCGGTCTGCGTGCGCATGTGATACAGCCGCGGCTTGACCCGGCTCCACCAGGACTGCTTGGCAAGCTCCGCCATGACGAAATTCTCAAGGATCGGCCCCGAGAGCGAGCCGTCGGCGGATAACCGCTCCGAGTCGGCCCCCAAGAGTCCCGCGGCAAGCCCCGTGTCGATTAAAAACACCTTGGGCGCCTTGACCAGGCGCTTGCCCAGGTTGCCGCTCCACGGCGGTACCCGGTGCGCCAGAAAGACGGCCTCCAGCAGGGCCAGATAGCGCTTGAGGGTTGACTGGGGAATACCCAAGGACCGTGAGAGTTCCGCGTAGTTCAACAAGGAGGCGGCGCGAGCCGCCAAAAGGCCCAGCAACCGCGGCAATTGGGTGCGGTCATCGATGTCGGACAAGTCCCGCACGTCCCGCTCGATGAGCGTGGTGATATAGGAATTCACCCAGGCCCGCCGCCGCTCCGGCTGGTCGCGGGCCAGGGGCTCGGGATAACCGCCCCGGACCACCCGCTCCCACAGGGCGTCGCGGGACAAGGGCGCCACCGTCGGCAGTTTCGCCTCCGGATCGAACAAGAGGTCGATGAGGCCCTCCCGGCGTCGGCCGATCTCTCCCTGCGAAAGGGGCCAAAGCGTCAAGACTTCCATGCGGCCGGTCAACGCGTCGGAAAGCCGCGGGAGGACCATGGCGTTGGCGGAACCCGTAAGCAGGAACCGTCCGGGCTTACGGTCACGGTCGACTTCCGCCTTGAGAGGCAGGAACAACTCCGGCACCCGCTGCACCTCGTCCAGGATGACGGGGCCGTCCAAGCCCGCCAGGAATCCCCGAGGGTCTCCTTTGGCCGCGGCCAAGACCTCCCCGTCATCGAACGTCAGATAACGGGCGCCCTTCGATATCCCTCGAACCAGGGTACTCTTGCCGGTCTGCCTGGCTCCGTTCAGGAAGACGACGGGGCTGTCCGAAAGGGCCTCCAGCAAGGCGGGCTCGAGATTGCGGGGGTACATGCCCTTAGTATAACCCCGGAATGGTTGAAAATCAACCACATTATGGTTGATTTTCAACCCCCCCCCAACCCCCCCAAAACCCCCCCCCCCCAAAAACCCCCACCCCCACCACCCCCCACCCCCTGTAATCCAGCCGCTCCGGCGTGTCCTTGGGGGTATGGTAGTTGAGATTCCGGTAAAAGGCCGTGTCGTTGACCATGACCGCCGGATAACCCCGATCCCAATAATTAAGCTGGTCGGAGTAGTCGATGCCCGGAATGGCCCGCGGCCCCGCGATGGAGTAAACCGCAAGGGGCGAAGCCCCTTGCATGGATTTTTTCACCTTGCGGATTAAAGCGCCATCCTGCAGACGCCCCACCACCGTGATGAAATTCCCCTCTCCCGGATAATAGAGCCGAAGTAGCGGAATCGGATACTTCTGGCTCCCAGGCTCGTCCGAGAAATACCCGATCATCTCCAAAGAGATCATGGCCCGAACTGCGGCGTTTTTCTCCTTAAGGGACTCCGCGTGGCGAGCGCTGCCCATGTGCTCCGTGGCGAAATACGGCGGCTCCTCGGTGGAGTAGGCGACCAGTTCCACCCGCAAGGGCGGCGGCGACTGGCCCAAGAGGCGCGCCAATTCCAGAAGGCCGGCCGTCCCGCTGGCGTTGTCGTCGGCGGCCGGGAACTCCCCGAAGGCGTCGTAATGCGCCCCCACCACGATCCGCTCCAAAGTCTCGGGGCCGAAGACCGCGATCACGTTGCGAAAGGGACCGCGGCCCACCTTTTTGTTTTTCTGGTTGAATTCCTCGAAAACGAAGACCTGCTCGGACACCGCTCCCCCGGCGGCCTTCAATTCTTCCTTGATGTACGCCGCGGCCTTGTCCAAATTGGCCGGATGCTCCACGTCCCGGGGCTTGCAGGCCTCGGCCAGAAACCGGACGTGCTTTTCCAGGCGCTTGGGGTCGGCCCCGCGCGGCGGTCCTCCGGGGGAGGGAGGGAAAACGGGTTGGCGGACGACGAGTCCGACGATGAGCAACAGGGCCGGAAGAATCGACAACAGCGCCGCGATCCGCCAAGGTGTCGTCACTCCGGCATGATAGCATGGACGAAATGCTTAAATCTCCGCATGAGCGACCCCACCATCTTCATCGACTGCCCCTGCTGCGGCACGCGCATCGAGGCCGTCCGGGAAACCGGGCGGGTGATCGAGACCTGGAAGAAGGCCGAAAAATCCAAAACCGGCGACCCGATCAAGGACGGCCAACTGAGGCTCAAGGAAGAGAAGGAGCGGCTCTCCAAACTCCTGTCCAATCCCGGCAAGATCCTGGAGGATCAGAAACGCCAGGCGATGGAGAAGTTCGAGCGCGAAAAAGAGCGCATCAAGCGGGAAGGCGACACCTCCCGGCCCCCCCATCCGTTCGACAACGAATAAAAAAGAGCCCCGCCGGGCCGAGACCGGCGGGGCGATTTACGGGTGTTCGCGTACACGACTCTTGAGCTCAACCCCTCCCAGGGCGAGCTCAAAATCCTACTTGAAGTCGACTCGGACCTTTACCTTGAAGTCCCCCACCTGAGCGACCTGCATATCCTCGGCGAATTTCCGTGCGGCTTTCGCAAAGAAAGCCAAGGGGCCTTTTTTACGGGGCTCGGGCTTGGGGAGGACGGTTCTAAAACCCGGCCCGCGACTGGGGACCGGGAAGCCGGACTTGTCCAGAGAAAGGCGGTCGCCCGGGAGGGCGGGCGCGGTGAAGAATGATCCCTTGTTCCCGTTTCCATAAATGACCCCCTCTTCGGTAGCGGACTTTTGGGCGTGGGCGGCGGGAAGCAAGGCCAGTGCCGTCAGGAGCCAGGCGCCCGTCAGAGTCAGGTGCTTCATGCTTCCAGTGTAACAGGGAATTACATTGGCGTAAATTCACAGCATGGTTACTTCAAATTACAGGTGAGTTACTTTGTAAAACCAGGGGGCTGGACAGATGGATTATCAAGGAAAACATAGCCGAAATTCTTCACATTGACGATCCGGGCGGCCAAGTCGGCGGGGATGGCTTTTCGCAAACGGTTCAACATTACATCCAAAGCGCGGGATAAAGTAGGCTCCCGAAGGCCCTCCACCAGGCGGAAAAGATCCGGGCGGCTGACGGGCTGGGGCCCCCGCTCCACCAGAACATGGAAAAGGATGAACATCTTGGGGGTCAAAGTGGCGACCAACTCCCCCTTCCAATAAATCTGTCTTTCGGTGGAGCGAAGCTGAAGCTCCCCGCGCTCCAAAACGCCGGCGTCCTTTTCTTTACGCCGAAACGCGGCGTCCAAGGTGGCCAAAAGCTCGTGCGGTTTTTCCGATTTGCCCACGAAATAGTCCGCGCCGCTTTGCAGGCCCAGGACGCGTTCCTTGGAATGCTGGGTGAACAAGACCACCGGGATGCGGCTCAGCAGTGGCATGGCCCGCAGTTTTTGGCAAAGCTCCAAGCCGCTTTGGTCGGGCAGGACCAGGTCCAGCAGGATGGCGTCCGGCGGGACCTGAACCGCCATCTCGATGGCCTTGAACCCCGTGTCGGCGTACTCCACGTTGGCGTAGCCCGCCATCTTGAACCAGACTTTGAGGAGCTCCACCCAGGAGGGCTCGTCTTCCACGACCAGGATTCGGTAACCGGGCATGAGCGTCAGCCGCGCAACGGGCGGCACACCCCCCGTTCAGAGGCCTTGATGAAATCCAGGAATTTCCGCTGTTCGGGCGGACGCTCGACGGCCAGGAGCTCCGCCACTCCCTCTTGGAGGGATTTCGGGTGGTTGAAGACCTCGCGATACAAAAGCTTGACGCCCCGCAGTTGCTGGGGCGTGAATCCCCGGCGCTCCAGCCCGACGGTGTTGAGCCCGCGGACCCGGTTGTCCTGGCCGATCATGCAATACGGCGGAAGGTCCATGGAAATCGCGGTGCCGCCGCGCATCATGGCCCCCTCGCCGATCTTGCAGAATTGGTGGACCAGGCAATGCCCGGACAAGAAAACGAAATCGGCGACCTCGACATAGCCGCCCAGGAGGACGCCGTTGGCGAAGATGATGCCGTTGCCCAGGACGCTGTTGTGGCCGACATGGGCGGAGGCCATGAGGTAGTTGTCGTTGCCGATCACGGTGGCCGTGCCTTCCTTGGTGCCGCGGTGGATGGTGACGTGCTCTCGAAAGGTGTTTCCCCGGCCGATGCGCACGAAGCTCTTGGCGCCCTTATAGGCCAGGTCCTGGGGCTCGCTGCCGATCACGGCGCTGGCACCGATGACGTTGTCTTCCCCGATCTCGGTGTGGCCGGTTACATACGCGTGCGGGCCGACCGTGGTTCCCCGGCCGAGGGACACCCCCCCGTCGATCACGGCGAAAGCGCCCACGCTCACGCCCTCGGCCAGGCGCGCGCCGGGGGCGATCACGGCCGAAGGGTGGATCATGCCCGCCATTCTATTAAAGAAGGGCGTCCAACGGCAAAAATGTTAAATTCACGCGATGGATGGACGGCACGCTTCCTCCCCCGCGGGCTTCGCCCGCGGCCAGCTCATCGGGCGCAAATACGAGGTTCTGGACATTCTGGGCGTCGGGGGATTCGGGGTGGTTTACCTGGTCAACGCCCGGGAATCGGGTTCCCTGTACGCCCTCAAGACCTTCCGGGAGGAATTTCTCAAGGACAAGGGCACGCGGGACATGTTCCTCAACGAGGCCCGGCTCTGGATCGACCTGGACCGCCATCCCTACCTGGTCCGCGCCCATTTCGTCGATGAGCTCTTGGGGCGCCTTTACATCGCCATGGAATACGTGGCCCCGCATGACGGGGTCCACTCCCTGGACGATTACCTCAAGCGCCGGCTCCCCTCCCCCGTCCTGGCCCTGCGCTGGGCCATCCAGTTCTGCCGGGGCATGGAATACGCCTATTCCCGGGGCGTGCGCTGCCACCGGGACATCAAGCCGGCCAACATCCTGATCGGGCAGGACCAATCCGTCAAGATCACCGACTTCGGCCTGGCCGCGGCGCTGGGAGCCTCCAAAATTCTGGCGGAGATCGAGCTCAACGTCCACGGCACGGTCATCGGCCTCTCCTGCTTCGCCGGAGAAGGCGGCGGCGGGGCCGGGACCCCCACCCACATGCCCCCGGAGCAATTCGTGGACGCGGGCGCCTGCGACCACCGCAGCGACGTCTACTCCTTCGGGGTGGTGCTCTACCAGATGGCGGCCGGCCGCCTTCCGTTCCTGGTCCCCGCGCCTCAAAACGGGACCCAGGAGGAAGCGGCCCGTTTCTGGAAGGGGATGCGCAAGCTCCACGGCGAGGCTCCGGTTCCCTTCGCGGACTCTCCCCTGCTGGCCGCGGCCAAGCGTTGCCTGGAAAAAGACCCCGCCCGGCGGCCGCAGAATTTCAAGGAGCTCCGCGCCGAGCTCGAGCCCCTGCTCTCGTCCTTGGGAGGCGGCGCGGTGGTCTCCCCCGAGCCGGCCGCCCTGCAGGCCTGGGAGTGGAACAACAAAGGGGTCAGCCTCAACGACGTCGGCCGCCCCGCGGAAGCCGTCGCCTGTTTCGAGGAAGCGCTCAAGCTGGCCCCCCGCGACGCGGTCGCCATGAGCAACAAGGCCTTGAGCCTTTACGCCCTCCGGCGCCACGCCGAAGCCCTGTCGGCCGCCGAGACGGCCATCGCCCTCAATGGGGAAGAGCCCGGCGGCTGGAACATGAAGGGCTGCGCCTTGATGGGTCTGGGGAAATTTTCCGAGGCGGTGGAGTGCTTTGAGCGCGTGTTTCGCCTCGAGCCCGAGCACCTCGGGGCGGCCAACAACAAGGGGATGGCCCTTCAATATTTGGGGAGGCTCGAGGAGGCGGTCGTTTGCTTTGACCGTGCCCTGTCCCTGGAGGCCCGCTCGCCCGCGTCCTGGAACAACAAGGGCGTGTGCCTGGATCGCCTTGGGCGGGGAGAGGACGCCGCCGCCTGCTACCGGAAGGCCCTGGAGCTCGATCCGCACCAAACCTTGGCCTGGATGAACCTGGGCATCCTCCACCGCAAGGCCGGTCGCCCCGACGAGGCCCTGCGCCACTACGTCAAGGCCTTGGAAGCCGAGCCGGGCTATCCCAACGCCTGGTACAACCGCGCCGTCGCCGAGGAGGAGCTCGGGCAGGGCCCAAACGCCGCCGCTTCCTTTCGCCGGTTTTTGGAGCTTTCCCCCGGCCCCGAGCTTTCGGCCCAGGCCGCGCGGGCGCGGGCGCGGCTGGCGGAGCTCGAACCCGATGAGCCGAAAGGAAAACCGGGGAGGGAGGACGCGACGGATCATATGATCCGACAGGGCAAGGATGTTTTGGATGGCGGCAATCCCTCCGAGGCCCTCCACTTCCTGGAAAAGGCCATCAAGGCCGACCGCGGACGGCCCCTGGCCTGGCTCCACCGCGCCGCCGCCCTGCTCCTCCTGGGCCGCGCCAAGGACGCGGTCTTGAGTCTGGGCAAGGTCCTCGACCTCGATCCCGCCTGCGCGGCAGCCTGGTCGCTCAAGGGGGACTGCCTGGTCGGGCAAAAACGCGGCGACGAGGCCCGGCGGTGCTACAAGGAATTCCTGCGCCTGTCGGAAGGCAAGGCTGGGCCGGAGGTGGAAGAGGTGCGGAGGAAGCTGGCGGAGTTGGGGTGAGCCTCGGAGTCTGACTGTGTTTGAACACAGTCGGCCGCCCTACTTCTTGAGCTTCTCGACCTGCTCCTCGATGAGCTTCTTGGTCTCGGCGTTGGGGCCGGCGGCCAAGCCCCGCTCGAAGGCGCGCAAGGCGCGCCCCTTGTCCCCCTCCTCCACCAGGCAGAGCCCGAGCCCCGCGTAGGCGTTGGCCACGACGGGGCCCTTCATGCCGATGGTTCCGGCCAGGCGCAGGGCTTCCATGTAGGCGGTCTTTGCCCTGGGAATGTCCTGGGCCAGGAAGGAGATGGAGCCGTCCTGCTCCAGGTATTTGACCTGCTTGGGGATGTCGGCGGGGGTCAACGGCACGGCCGCGGGCGCCACGGGGGCCGGGCGGGCGTCCAGCGGGGACGGTTTGGGCTCGGAAACGCCCGGGATGTCCGAGACCTTCTCCTCCTCGGCCGGCTCTTCCTTCAAAACGGGCTTGGGCTTGCGGGGCCAGGGGTCCCGGGCCTTGGCGACTTTCGCCTCGCCCCAGCGGACCGTGGCGCTCAGGCGGTGGGTAAAGCCCAATTCCCCGAAGGGCACGATGGCGTAATCGACGTTGAAGGAGGGAAAGCGCCAACCCAGGCCCGCGGTGACTCCGTAGTCGGCATCGTTGCGGCTGGCCCAGCCGACCCGCACGGCGATCTTGCGGGCCACCACGGTCTCCCCGCCCAGGCCGACGCGGGCCTTGCCGTGGAGATCCTTGATGAGGTCCACCGCCACGGTGGAGTCGTATTCCATGACCTTGAAGGCGTAGGACGCGCCGCCCCGAAACAAGGTCGGCAGGCGCTCGGCGTCCCGATCAAATCTCACCCGGGGGCCGATGTTCTGGAAGGACGCCCCCAGGTTGAGGCCGCGGTACCCCGGCACGGAGTACAGCACCCCGGCGTCCCCGGCGAAGGCGTGCGCGGAGACGTCGTCGATGCTCTCCCGGATTACCTTGGCCGTCGCTCCGACGCTAAGGTTGTCGAAAAAGGTGTAGCCGTAGCCCCCGGAGAGCGTCATGGCGCTGAGGGCGAATTTATCCAGCGTTTCGTCCTGGTCGCGGATCGTGGTCCGGGTGATATTGCCCAGATGCGCGTAGTTGACGGCCGCGCCCCAGCCCCATTTGGTCGCGACCGCCATGTATTCCTGGGTCAGGCCCTGCAGGTACTGGTTGTGCATGAAAGTGGCTTCGTTTTTGCGCACCCGGGCCAGGCCGGCCGGGTTGTAGATCAGGGCGTTGGCGTCCTCGGCCAGGGAGGAGTAGGCTCCACCCATGGCGGAGGGGCGGGCATTGCCGTCCAAAAACAAAGCGCCCAATGGCTCGGCCCCGGCCGAGCCCCCCTCGGCCCGGACGGCCGCCGGCGCCGCCAGGAGCAGCCCCGCCAAGGTCCAGATTTTCAAGTTTCTCATCGGATGATGGCGATCTTCTTGACCACGGTTTTAAGCTGGGGGCTGGTGATCACGACCAAGTAGCCCCCCGAGGCCACATTCTGTCCTTTGTCATTCTTGGCGTCCCACTGCAGGGATCCGGTTCCCCGGTCCCGGCCGAACTGGGTCACCAACTGCCCCGTCAGCGTATAAATTTTGATGGTCACGACGGCGGGAAGGCCCTTGAATACGATTCCCGAGGTCGGGTCGGCCGCGTCGAAAGGCTTGCCCTGATTGGGGTCTCCCCGGTTGGGCTTGTAGGGATTGGGGAAAATTCGAATTTGGGTCAGATCCGAGGCGGTGGGCGCGCCGAACACGGCGAAGAAGCTGAAGTGGGTGGTCAGGCCGGTGATCTTGCGGTTGACCCGGTCAAGGGTGGTCACGACGTCGGAGGCCCACGCCGAGCCGCTGTAGCTGTACACTTTCAGGTTCTCCACCTTCAGCGCGGTGCCATCCACGATGCCGTCGTTGTCGGCGTCGTCGTAGTAGAAAGTGAGTTCGGCGGTTTTCCCGCCGGAGAGCTCCGTTTGGCCGTTGCCCAAGGTGATTTCCACCACCCGGCCGATCGAGGTGAGTCCGGAAGGGGCCGGGGCCGGCAGGGCCGGGTTCATCACGCCGGTCAAGAGCACCGAGTCCGAGGAAAGGGCGCCGACGGGCAGGACCAAGGTAAGCGTCGCCCCGCCGGCGTCATCGGTGAGTTGAACGGTGCTGGTCGTCCCGTTCTGCAGAAGCTGGCTTTTCTGGATCACCGGCTCGCCGCTCAGAACCACGGTATTCTCGTTGATGTCGTAATCCGAGGCGGCGGCGCCGACCGCTTGAAGAAGCACGGCGGCCGGGGAGGAATCCGGCGTCCCGCCGGAAGCGTAGGCCACGGCCCGGACCTCGTAGGAGCCGACGGCCAGGCCGTTGACGTTCCAATGGACCCCGTAGGGCTCGGTCAAATCCGGATTGGGGTTCTCCGCGTCGGCGGCGGTGACCGAAAGCCAGGGCCCGGTTCCGGTAAGCCGGTACTGGAAGGCCACCTGTTGGACGCCCGAGGCCGAGCCCGAAACGAGGGCCGCGGTCAACGAAAGGCTGTTGCCCTTGACCTTCCGGCCCGAGGTGGGCGCCGCGACCGCGGCGCGGATGGAGCTCAAAGTCGAGGTGGACGCCGCCAAGGCGACGACCGAGGTATTGGCTTCCTCCACCCCGCACCGGTTGACCGCCCGCAGGCCGAAGCGGTAGGCGGCGCTGGAAGCCAGAACTCCCGTGGTGTAGACGGTTTCCGTGGAGGTCAGGACGGCGAGGGCGCTCCCGTAGTTGATCGCGCCGGCGCCCGCGTCGGAATAGAGCTTGTAGGAGACGATCCCCTCGGACGGGGAGGTCACCCAGGAGAGCTCGATCTTGTTGCCGGACAGGCTCGCGGCGCTCAAGCCCGAGGGCGCCAAGGGGGTGGAGGCCAAGGTGGTGAAATTCACCGGGCCATTGTAGGAAGTCGGCAGTCCCGAGCCGTTGCGGTTGCGCACCCGGAAGTAATATTGGGTGCAGCCCAAGAGCCCGCGGTCGATGAAAGAGACCGCCGCCCCGGAGGAGACCATGGCGTAGGCGGCGTTGTCGGTGGAGCGCTCCAACTCGGCCGCCGTCCAGGCGGGGTTTGTGTTGAGCGACCAGCTCAAGGTGGCGCTGGTCCCCGCCACCGCCGAGGAGCCCAGACCGGCCGGCGGCGCGGCCAAGGTGATCGTCGATCCCAGGCCGACGAAGGCGCTGGCGTTGTTGTTGTTGATGGTCTGGACCCGGAAGGTGAAGGTCGTATTGGGCTGGAGAGCCGCCCCGGCGCCACCCGCACCAAAGAGGGCGTAAAGATTGGCGGTCCGGGAACTCAAGTTCAAGGTTCCGAAGGCGTCCGAGGAGATTTGGGCGTTGTACTCGGTTCCCGGCCCGTTGCCGCCGTCGGCCCAAAGGACGGTGACGCTCCCCACGCCCACGCCCGAGAAGGATGCGGCGGCCGCCGCCGGGGGCAGAAGCAAAGTCATGGTGGCCGGCAGGACCGTGAACGGCGTCGTGTTGCGGGTTCCCAGCGCCCGGACCATGAAATAATGGGTGGTGTTGCCGCCCAGGCCCGTGAACGCCGCGCCGGTGTTCAAGGTGAAGCTCGAGGCGTTGAAGGTGGAGAAATTATCGGTGGAGATCCGGGCTTCGAAAAGCGTTCCCGGGGCGTTGCCGTTGGCCAGCCAATTGGCCGTGATGCTGGAGACTCCGAAGCCGCTCGCCCCGGCCGAGGCGGGATCGGCGGTCAGCGTGGAAGTCGCCGTCGTTACGGTGTAGGCCGTCGGCACCGTGTTGTGATTGACCGCCCGCACGCGCAGGGAATAGGCCGCGTTGGACAAGAGGTTGAAGAAGGTCGCCGAGGCGCTCAGCGTCCGGCTGGAAGCCACCAAGGTGGAGAACGAGTCCGTGGAGATTTCCGCGTAGAAAGTGGTGCCCGCGGGATTGGAATTGAACGACCAAACCAGTCCCGCCGAGGAAAGATGGACGCCGCCCGCCGCGGGGGAGGCCGGGGCGTTGGCTAAAGTCGCCGTCGAACTCAAGGAGGTGAAGGCGGTCCAGGTCCCCGCCCCCCCGGAATAGGCCGCGGCTTGGGCGAAATAGGTCGTGTTGGCGAAGAGCCCGGAGAAAATAGCGGACGCGTTGAGGGTCTCCGACGCCGCCGCAACGGTGTTGAAGTTGGAGTTGGTGGAGATCTGCGCGTAGTAGGTCGTCCCCGCGGGATTGCCGTTGGCGGTCCAGGAAACCGCGAAGCTCGCGGCCCCCACGGCCGAGTAAGGCGAACCGGCGGGGGCCCCGGGGATGGTCGTGGCGGTGGTCGTCGAACCCAGAGTCAAATAGGGGGAGACTTTTCCCGTCCCGTTGACGGCCCGGACACGCGCGTAATAGGTCCGATTGGCTTGAAGGCCGCCGAAGGCGGCCGCAAGGTTGTAGGTCTGGGAGGAATCCTCCACGGGGGAGAAGCCGGGGTCCAAGGAGATTTCAGCGCGGTAGAGGGTGACGGCGGAATTATAACCTCCGGCGACCGTGCCCGACGACCAGTTCAGGGTGAAAGCGGCGGCCCCCGCCGGAGTGAAGGTCGCCACCCCGACGGGGCTTCCGGGAAGCCCCGCCAGGGTCAAAGTCGAGCCCAGGGAGACGTAGCCGCTGAAGTTGGGGCCGCTGTTGGTGCGCACCCGGAAAAAATGCGTCGCGTTGGAACGAAGGGGAAGGCCCGCGCCTCCGGGGCCAAAAGCCGCGGAGACGTTCAGGGTGGTCGAAGCGAAGTTGACCGTGGCGAAGGAATCGGTGGAATCCTCCACGATGTAGATCGTCCCCGGCCCATTGCCGCCCGAGGTCCATTGGACCGTGGCGCTGGCCGCCTCGACGCTCGTGAACGCCGGGGTGGCGGTCGAAGGCGCCAGCAAAAGGGTGGTCGTCGACGGCAGGGCCGTGAAAGCCGTCGCCCGTCCGTTGTGTCCCCAGGCCCGCACCTGGAAGGCGTAGGCCGTATTGGGCGTCAGGTTGGAGAAATCCGCGTAGGCGTTCTGCGTGCGGCTGGAGTTGACCAAAGTCGAGAAGGCGTCGGTTGAGACGCGGGCCTCGTACAAAGTGGGCGCGGAATTCCCGTTGACCCCCCAATTGGCCCGAACGGCGGAGGCGTCCAGGCCGCTAGGGGGGGCGGAAACCGGCGGCGCCGCGGAGGTCGCGGTCGCGGGCAGGACGGCGAAGGCCGTCGCCAGCCCCCCGTGGTTGACCGCGGCCACGCGGAAGTAATAGGTGGCGTTGGAGGCCAGGGCGTAGAAAGTCGCCGACAGGCCCACCGGGGCGCTGGACACGCTCAGGGTCGAGAACGAGTCGGTCGAAAGTTGGGCGTAGTAGGTGGTCCCGGCGGGGTTGTTGGCGGTCCAGGCGAAACCCGCCGAGGACGACTCAACGGAGGCGAAGAACACCCCGACGAGGTCGTTGGCGTAGGTGGAGGCCTCGGGGGCCGGGATGAAGGCGCTATTGCCGCCGCTGCCCTCGGACCGAACCTTCAAGTAGTGGGTCGTGTTCACGGCGAGGCTGAAGAAGGTCGCCGATAAATTCAGGGTCCGGCTCGACGCGTTGACCGTGGCGAAGTTGTCGGTGGAGATTTCGGCGTAGTAGGTGGTCCCGGCCGGGTTTCCGCCCGTCCCCCAGCTCACGGCCCCCGAGGTCAGGTACACCGACGAGAAGGGACTGGCCGGGGCCCCGCTCCGGGTCCCGGAGGAAAGGACGGCGGTAAACAGCGACGGGATCCCGTTGTGGTTGAGCGCGCGCACCCGGAGGTAATGGGTCGTGGCGGGCAGCAGGGATTGGAAGGTGGCCGAAGTCGCCAGCGTCCGGCTGGAGGCGGTGACCGTGGCGAAATTGTCCGTCGAGACCTGGGCCTGGTAGGTCGTGCCTGAGGGGTTGCCGTTGGCCGCCCAAACCAGGCTCATGGAAGAGGCTTCCACTTGGCCCAGAACGGGTCCGGCCGCGTCCAGGACGAGGGTGGAGGTCGAACCGATGAGCACATAGGGGCTGACCAACGGGCCGTTGACCACGCGCACGCGGAAGTGATGGGTGGTGTTGACAAAAAGCGGTTGGCCCGCGCCTCCCGTCCCGAAATAGGCGGACAGGTTCAAGGTTGCCGAGGCGAAGTTGATGGTCGCGAAATTATCCGTGGACACCTCCGCCGCGTAAGTCGTCCCCGGCCCGTTGCCCCCGTCGGTCCACTGGACGCTCGCGCTGGAAAGCTCCACCGTGGTGAACCCGGGCGTCGCCGTCCCGGGAGGCAGGAGCAAGGTGGTCGTCGAGGGCAGGGCCGTAAATCCCGTCGATCCGCCGTTGTGCCCCAGCGCCCGGACCTGGAAGACGTACGCGGTGTTGGGAGTCAAGTTCGAGAAATCCGCGTAGACGTTCTGGGTGCGGCTGGAATTGACCAAGGTCGAGAACGCGTCGGTTGACGCCTGCGCCTCGTAGAGCGTCGGGGCCCCGTTGCCGCCGGCCGTCCAGTTCGCCCGCGCCGCTCCCCCCGTCACCCCGCTGGGCGCCGCCGAGCCCGGCAATGCCGCCAAGGTCGCCGTCGCGGGCAGGACCGCGAAACCCGACAGGCCGCCGTCGTGCCCCTGCGCCCCCACCCGCAGGTAGTGCGTGGCGTTGGACAGCAGGCTGAAGAAAGTCGCCGACAGGTTCAGGGTCCGGCTCGAGGCGCTCACCGTCGCGAAATTGTCGGTCGAGACCTGCGCCGTCCAAAGGGTCCCCGCCGGGTTGCCGTTGGCCGTCCAGGACAAGCCCGCCGAGGACAGGTGCACACCGCCGAAGGCCGCTCCCGCCGGGTCCAGAGCCTTGGTCGCCGCCGCCCCCGGCCCGGCGAAGGCCGTCGCCCGGCTCAAACCCTCCGCCCTCACCCGCAGGTAGTGGGTCGTGTTGACGGCCAGGCTGAAAAAAGTCGTCGAGAGGTTCAAAGTCCGGCTCGATTCGTTGATCGTGGCGAAGTTGTCGGTCGAGATTTCGGACCGATAGATCGTCCCCGAGGGGTTGCCCCCCGCGCCCCAGGTCAGGCTGGCCGAGGAGTAGAACAGGACGGCCCCGGGCGCCGTGGGCGTCTCGGCCAAGGTCGCCGTCGCCGCCGACACGGCGTAGAGGGTCCCAACCGCGTTGTGGTTGACCGCCCGCACCCGCAGGTAATGGGTCGTGTTCTGGGCCAGGGCGGTGAAGGTGGCCGAGGTCAGCAAGGTCCGGCTGGTAAAATTGACCGTCGCGAAATTATCGGTGGAGGCCTGGGCCTCGTAGAGCGTCGCGCCCGGATTGCCCGCCGCGCCCCAGGTCATCGCCGCCGAGGACAGATTCACTTCCGCCGGAGCCGCCGAAACGGGCGCGGCCGCCAAAGTCGCGGTTGAGCCGAGCGCGACATTGCCGCTGTTGGTGGGCCCGTTGACCGCCCGCACCTGGAAAGAATGAGTGGTATTGGGGGAAAGGGCCGAACCCGCCCCTCCCGTTCCGAAATAAGCGGAAAGATTCAGCGTGGCCGAGGTGAAATTGACCGTCGCGAACCCGTCCGTCGAGATTTCCGCTTCATAGGTCGTCCCCGGCCCGTTGCCCCCGTTGGTCCACTGGACGCTCGCGCTGGAGAGTTCCACCATGGTGAACCCGGGCGTCGCCGTCCCGGGAGGAAGGAGCAAAGTGGTCGTCGAGGGCAGGGCCGCAAATCCCGTCGACTTTCCGTTGTGCCCCAGCGCCCGGACCTGGAAGACGTACGCGGTGTTGGGCGTCAAGTTCGAGAAATCGGCGTAGGCGTTCTGGGTGCGGCTGGAATTGACCAAGGTCGAGAACGCGTCGGTCGACGCCTGCGCCTCGTAGAGCGTCGGGGCCCCGTTGCCGCCGGCCGTCCAGTTCG
>CAYHPY010000002.1:0-5016 GCA_964358485.1 uncultured Elusimicrobia bacterium | reverse complement strand
TCCCCGCCGGGTTGCCGTTGGCCGTCCAGGACAAGCCCGCCGAGGACAGGTGCACCCCGCCGAAAGCCGCTCCCGTGGGATCCAGCGCCTTGGTCGCCGAGGAGCCCGCCAAGGCGAAGGCCGAGGCCCGGCTGAGGCCCTCCGCCCGCACCCGCAGTTGGTAGGTCGTGTTGGGCACGAGGGTGAAGAAGGTCGCCGAAAGGTCCAAGGTCCGGCTCGACGCATTGATCGTCGCGTAGCTGTCCGTCGAAATCTCGGCGTAGTAAATGGTCCCGGCCGGGTTGCCGGAGGGCGCCCACGTGACATTGCCCGAGGAGTAGAACAGCCCCGCCGACGCCCCGGCCGGAGCGTCCGCCAAGGTCGCCGTCGCCGCCGACACGGCGTAGAGGGTCGCAACCGCGTTGTGGTTGA
Source organism: uncultured Elusimicrobia bacterium (assembly GCA_964358485.1). Lineage (GTDB taxonomy): Bacteria > Elusimicrobiota > Elusimicrobia > UBA1565 > UBA9628 > CAYHPY01. The sequence continues at coordinate 4,605 of CAYHPY010000002.1, read as the reverse complement.
CCGCCCGCACCCGCAGGAAATGAGTCGTGTTTTGGGCCAGGGCGGCGAAGGTGGCCGAGGTCATCAAAGTCCGGCTGGTGAAATTGACCGTCGCGAAATTGTCGGTGGAGGCCTGGGCCTCGTAGAGCGTCGCGCCCGGATTGCCCGCCGCGCCCCAGGTCAAAGCCGCGGAAGAGAGGTTCACCACCGCCGGGGCGGCCGAGACCGGCGCGGCCGCCAGGGTCGCGGTGGAGTAAGTCAAGGTCGAGAAGTTGACGTTGGCCCCATAGACCGCCCCCGCCCGCACGAAGTAGGTGGTGTTGGAAGCCAAGCCCTGGGGGCTCAACTGGGAGACGGCCGCGTTGGCGGTGGTCGAGGAAACGGGTCCGGAGAAATCGGCCCCCAACGCGGCCTCAACGGAATAGCCGTCCGCGGTGACCGGCGAGAAGGTCACGGTAACGCTGGAGGTCAGGACCCCGGCCAAAGCCGGGGAGCCGGGCGGCGGCGCGGATTTGGACGCTTCCGCCGTCCCGCCGAAGGACCCCTGGTTGGCGCGCCCGCCGTCCGGGTCGGCCTCCACGGCGAAGGCCTCCGCCGAATCGCCGCCGTCGATGGTCAGGGAAGTGGCGGCGTCGATCAGGAAACCCTGGCTGGCCGGGTCCCATCGGCCCAGCATGGACCGGGGATGAAAATCCTCGACCCCGGCCGAGGGGTCGGCCCACTGGGGATGGGCGACGATCGAGTTGGCGTCCTTGCCGGTGCCCGCCGACCACGCCCCGCCCAACTCGTAGGCGGTCGGCCCCCACAGGCCGGTGTTGAAGGCGTTGGAGCTGAAGAAAGCGTTGTAGTCGGAAAGGAAGCCGCTTTGGCTGTCGGCGGAGATGGAGATCGTCGCCGAGGAGCCGGAAACTGAAACGGAACTTAGGAAAACGTTGTTTTTAACGGCCACTCCAAAAGAACCGCTCAAACGGAGAAGAAAAACGTCTGTCATGCCGCCGCCGGCGGCATGAAAGTCATTGAACCTCACGACGGAGCCGTCGGCGTCGATAAAATCGACGCCGACGTAAGACCCCCCGGTGAGCACCCCCGGTTGGGAAACGCGGTTGCGCTCGATCACCAAACCCCGCGCGCTCCGGGCCTTGAGCGCGAAGGAGGTGAAGGCGCCCATCGAGCCCGAACCCCGGTAATAGACGCCGTTGTTCTGGACGGTCGCCCCCGTCGCCAAGCCGTCGAAATAAATCCCGTATGTGTCCCGGCTCGCCGAAAGGGTCGGATGAATGGTGTTGGAGGTCAGCCACACCGAGGCCCCCGAGGCCTGGGTCGCCGCGAAAACCCCGTATTGCCCGCCGGAGCGGAAAATGTTGGTGGAAACCATGATCAGGCCCGAGTTCCCCGAACCGAGGTAGAGCCCCGCCCCCGCCGCGCCCCCGGTCACGGCGTTGGAGGACATCGAAAGTCCGGCGTTTCCCGGCTCGAAGGACACGCCCTGCCCGGCGGCCCCCAGGGCGGCAAGGACGTTGGAGTTGAGCGCCGTCTGCGAGGAGCCGGAAACGGCCGCCGCGGTGGAGCCTTCGATGTGGTTTCCAAAAATCACGGTTCCCGCGCAACTGCTGATCCGGAGGGCGACGCTCGCCGCTCCCGCGGCCGCCGCCGTGCTCCAACTCAGCGTGTTGTAATCGGAGAACTCCAGCACCGCTCCCCAGCCGGAGGGGCTGCGGAGCATGTTCCGGGTCAGGGTGTTCGACGAGGCCTGGGTTAACCGAGCCGCCGCGCATTCGGCGCAGTTGGCGCTGGCCGAACTCCAGCTCAAGGTGTTCCAATTGGCCCCGGTGTCGAAGTAGGCGGCGTTGGCGCCCGCCGTTTCCAGGTAGGACTGGGTCACGACGTTGTAGGACGACCAGGTCACGTAGAGGCCATTGTAGGAGCCCGCCGAGAGGGTGCTCCGGTCGATCTGGTTGAAATTGGATCCGCTCACGATCCAGGCGGCCTGGCCCGAGGGGTTGCGGAGCAGGCTTTGGGTGACGGTATTGGACGAGGAGTAATCCATGAACAGGGCCGTCGACCCGTTGTCCACGGTCATGGTGCTTTGGGCCAGGGTGTTGTGGTGGGACTGAGCGGCAAAGCCCGCCGCCCAGCCCGCCAGGTTGTAAAGCGGGGTCCGGGTGATGGTCGCGTAGGACGCCCCGGAGAGATAAAGAGCCGCGTAGCCGGAGGTGTTGCTGGCAAACGAGCTTTGGTCGACCCGCGCGTAGGACCCCCCGGCCAGATAAACGCCGTGGCCCCCGGGATTGGTCAAGAAAGCGCCGGTTACGGTCAAGGAATCAACACCCGCCCCGTAGAGGGCCGCGAAAGAACCGTCCGACGCGGCTCCCGTGCTCAGGGTCACTGTGACCGAGGAGCCGTCAACGAAAATCGCATGGGCCGTTTGCACCGTGATGGAGGAGGCCGTGATCAAGGTTCGGGTGCTGGCCCGCACGCCCGCCAGCCAGATCCGCCCGCCGCTGTCGACCGAAACGCTCGACAGCGTGACGTCGGCCGAGGACACGCGAATCCCGTATCCGACGGTATTGGTCGTGATGACCAGGATATGCTCGATGGTGACCGAGGCGTTCATGACGCGGAACGCCGCCGTCGAAAAAGCGGGGGGATTGACGACCGGCGCCGTGCTGACGTAGGAGGGATCCGCCATGATCCTCAATCGGTATCCGTTGTTGGTGAAATTCTGGACCGTCACTTGTTCCGAATAGGTCATGGTGTCGCGGATGACGACGCACATGTTCGTATTGAAGGAGGGCGGCAGGGCGTTGAGGGCCCCCTGGATCGTGGCCGCGTCCTGGGTTCCGTCCCACTTGACGATCAGCCCGTCGCCGCAGCCCGCCGGGAGGTTTTTGGCGGTCCGGGTCGACCCGATCGCGGTGTAATGGGGCGTGGAATTCCAGTTCAACGCCCCCAGCCGGAAATAATAGGTGGCGCCGCCGAGGCCGAACACCGTCAAGGTGCTCATCGAAATGACCGTGGTCGCGCTGGAGAAGACGGTCCCGCTGAAATCCGGCGCCGTCGAGGCCTGGAGGATGTAGCCCTCCGAGCTCATGGAGGAAACCTCGGGCGGGCTGGCCGGGCTCTCCTTCCAGTTGGCGGTGACGCTCGTGAAATAGACCGCGAAGATTTGGCCGTAGAGAGGGGTCTCGGCCAAGGTCGAGGTCGCCGCAACGGTCACGAAAGAACTCGGGACGGAATTGTGGTTGAGCGCCTGAACGCGGAGATGATGCGTCGTGTTGGGCAAGAGCGATTGGAAGGTGGCCGAAAGGCTCAAAGTCCGGCTGGACTCGTTGACCGTGGCGAAGGCGTCCGTGGAGACCTGGGCCAGGTAAACGGTCCCCGCGGGATTGGAGTTGGCGGTCCAGGTCAGGCTCCCGGAGGACAGGAAAAGATTCCGGAAAAGCCCCGTCGGCGGATTGGCCAAGGTGGAGGTGGAGGCGGGGGTCGCGGCGGCGTAGTTGTTGTTGGACCCGTAAGTCGCGCCGACCCGGAGGAAATAGGTCGTGTTGGGAGCCAGCCCCTGCGGGGAAAGCGACACCGCCGCGGAATTGGCCGTGGTCGAGGAAATCGGGCTCGGGAAACCCGCTATCGAATCCGCTTCGGCGGAATAGCCGTCCGACCAAGCCACCCCTCCGTAGCTCAGAGTGGCGCTGGTCACGAAAACCGCGCCCACGCTCGGAGCGGCCGGCGCCGGGGAGGGCTTGGAGGCTTCCGCGCTCAACCCGTAGGAACCCTGGTTGGCCAGGCCACCGTTGGGAGCGGGCTCGGAGCCCGCGCCCTCGGCGCCATCGGCCGCGTCGATGGTGGGTGAGTTGGCCGCGTCGCCCACAAATCCCTGCGCCGCGACGCTGTAGCGGCCCCGCATGGAGCGGGGGTGGTAATCCTCGGTCCCGGCCGAGGGATCATGCCAGAGGGGATGCAACGCGATGGAATTGGCGTCCTGTCCGGTCAGCGCGTTCCAGCCGGCGGTCATTTGGGCGCTCGTCACGCCCCAGACTCCGGTGTTGAAGGAGTTCGAGCTGAAATAGTCATTGTAGTCGGCGGTGAACCCGGAAGCGGCGTTGGCCAAGAAGGTGGCGGAGGCGCCGGTGACGGAAAATGAGCTCAGGAAAACGTTGTTGCGCACCGCGACCGTCGAACCCGAAAGCTCCAGGAGGTAGGCGTTGGTCAGGCCCGAACCCGCCCCGTGGACGTCGTTGAACTTGAACTGCGCGCCCGTGACCCCGGCGAAATAGGCCCCGGAGAAATTGCCTCCGGTCAGGACTCCCGGCTGGCCGATCCGATTATGGTCGATCAGGAGCCCCGCCGCGCTCTTGGCGTAGAGCCCGTAGGTCGAGGCCGCGGCCCCCGATCCGCGGTAGAAGATTCCGTTGTTCTGGATGGTGGCCCCCGTGGTCAGGCCGTCCAGGTGGAAGCCGTAGCTGTTCCAGGCCGAGGTCACCTTGGCGTAAACCGTGTTGGAGGTCAGCCACACCTGGGTCCCCGTCCCTTGCGTCGCGATGGCGATGCCGTACAGCGCCCCTTCCCGGACCGTGTTGGTCGATAATTGGATCAGCCCCCGGTTGCGTCCGGCCAGATAAATTCCGA
>CAYHPY010000001.1:0-211959 GCA_964358485.1 uncultured Elusimicrobia bacterium | reverse complement strand
CTCGTCTCATGCTCGGGCCTCCGAAGGGCCTTCCAGTTATTGGGATAGGCTCTAAGCTTGCCGGGCGCCCGCTCGCCGGAACAGCCAGACGGCGCCCGCGGCCATGAGGACGGCCGCGTACTGAGAGTGCGCCATCCCTAGGACCAGGTGCCCGGCGTCATCATCCCGGAAAAATTGCACGAAGAACCGGATGGCCGAGTACCCAAGAACATAGGCGGCGAAAACCCGCCCCGCGGGCTCCCCTTCCTTCTTGAGGCGGTGGTGCAGGGCCGCCGCGAGCAAGACGCACAGAACGGACTCGTAGATCTGCGTGGGATGCAGGGGGATGGCCTTGGGCGCGGGAGAGAACGGATCGGAGAAGACGATCCCGAAGGACGCGCCGGTCGGCCTGCCGTAGCAGCAACCCGTGGCCAGGCACCCCAGCCTCCCCACCGACTGGCAGAACGCCACGACCGGCATGAAGACGTCCAGGACCGGCAGGAGCGGCTCGCCGGCCAGGCGGAGCATCAGGTAAAGCGCGGCCGGGCCGCCGATGATCATTCCTTGGACCGAGATTCCGGCGAAGATGTTGAATATTTTCGGCACGGGGTCGACAGCCATGAAATGGGGGTGCGTCAGGAGGTAATAGAAATGCGCTCCCAGGAAGCCTCCCATGAGCATGGCCGGCCAGACCATCAGGATCAGCCGCGGCGGGATCCGTCGGTAACGCGCCTCATAGAGCGCCCCCGGCAAGGACAGCGCGCAGGCGATGGCCGTGACAAGGCTGTAGAGCGTGGGGAAAGGCCCGAAGTCGATCAAAGGATGCATCGTGTCCTGGGCCGGTGACGGAGGACCGGCGGGAACACGATACAAAATCATGGGCGGCCGGGGCGGTTTGACTTGTCCGGGGGTTAATCGTAGAATCACCGAATTCTCGTCGGCCGGACCGGAGGCGCACATGCGCGTAGAAGACACTTCCCGATTAAAAGCCCGTAGCTTCAAGGTGCTGGGCGGATTATCCTGGGCCACCCTGGCGGTTGCCATTTGGGCCTGCGCGCCCAAGGTCTACATCTCGACGGAGCCCCCCACGGTTTCACCCTGGGGCGGGAAGTACGCCATGACGTTCAACCCCCCCGAGAAGAAGGCCGCCAAGGGAGTCCCGGTCACGATCGCCGTGGTCAACCCCGCCTACAAGGGAGAGGAACTCGCCGAAAGCGCCCTAGCCACCCCCCTCTACGGGAAGGTGGGTAAGGGCTTCACGGCCTCGATGGGCAACGACCTTGACAAGATCCTGATCGCCAAGGGAGTGACCACGGTCGGCCCGTTCATGTCCCGCGACGAGATCACCTACAACGAAAAGAAGGGTTCCTCCGTCATCCTCGCCCCGCAGGTGTTCCTCCAGACTCAGATCAAGTACACCGGGGACTTCACCATGGTCGCCAGCGGCCCCAATGGAAACACCCTCACCAAAAGCAAGATTGAGAGCTTCGCAATGAAATTCGGAGCCGCCTATACCAAGGGCGGCGTCAGCGCCCCACGCTTTAAACAGCTAGCCCGGGAGTGGGCCGTGGCCGTCACGACCGGCATGTCCAAGGAAATCGTCGATGAGTGGGCCGGAAAGTTCGCTTCCGGAGAACTGCTCACCAGCAGCGAGGACCAGGGCTCCGCCAAGCCGAAGGACGGCACGACAAGCGTCGGCGGGCTCAAGTCCAGAAAGCTCCAGATGGGGCAAGTGCTCACCAGCGCCGGCGCAGACGCGTCGTTCGGTCTGGCGCGCTTTCAGAGAAATTTCACCATGACGACCAGCGGCTGGGTCTACTTCATCATGCAGGAGCCCCTCTCCGGCGAGAAGCTTTGGGTCAAGAAGCTCGAGCTCGAGCCCATCGAAGTCCAAGGTTCCGAAGCCTACGCCCCGGATCATCAACTGGTCACGGTCAACGACCCCTGCCTCGGCGCCTACGAAGTGCCCCAAGGTCTCAAGGCCGGCGAAACCTTGGCCTATGACGGCAGGGCCGACGCAATGGCCACCACCCTTCAGAAGATGTATCCCATCATCATGCAGAAGTTCGAAACCTACCTGGACCCGGCTGAGATCGAGGGACTCAAACTCAAAGGCCAGGAGATCCGCGATCACAAGGTCTATTGACCGTTCCTGAGCGAATCCTCCCTAGCGGGGCGGTAGCCCCGCTGTGCCGGGTTTCCTCCCGGGGCTATAAAGACAGCCGGCGGTGGGGCGCGGCGTGCCTCGCCCTCTGGCTGACCGGGGCGTTTTCGCCCCCGGCCAGAGCCGCGGGGCCCCTGCTTTTGACCGCGACGGGACACATGACGGCCGTGACCTCCGTCGCATTCTCCCCCGATGGCCGCAGGATCCTCTCCGGAAGCCTTAACCTCGTAAACCTCTGGGACGCCGCCACCGGCCGGGAGCTCTCCGCGGTGCAGGCCCACGATGGTTGGACGCGCGCCACGGCGTTTTCCCCTGACGGACGCACGGCCTTGTCGGCGGGTGACGACAAGGTCATCAGGGTCTGGGACCTCGCGGCCGGGGGTAAGCCCTCGGCATGGGAGGCCGGCGTGGCGATCCGCGCCTTGGCTTTTTCCCCCGATGGACGGCGGGTCCTGTCCGGCGGGGCCGACAAAGCGGTCACGCTCCGGGACGCGGCCACGGGCGGCGTGCTGGCCGCCTGGAAAGGCCACTCCTGGAACGTCAACACTTTGGCCTTCTCGCCGGATGGCCGGACCGCCGTCTCGGGGAGCCTGGACATGAGCCTGCGGCTCTGGGACGCCGCCTCCGGCAAGGAGCTTGGCCCTTGCCTGGGCCACTCCGCCGAGGTGCTGAGCGCGGCGTTCTCCCCGGACGGAAAAACAATCATCTCAGGGAGCGTAGACAACACCGTCAGGCTCTGGGACGCCGGGACCTGCAAGGCGCTCGCCGTTTGGGAAGGGCACCGGAAGTGGGTCAACGCCGTTGCCTTCTCGCCGGATGGACGCACGGCCGCCTCGGGCAGCCGAGATCAAACGGTCAAGCTCTGGGAGACGGCCACGGGAGCCGTGCTGGCCACCTGGAAGGGACACATCAACTCGGTCAACGCCGTGGCCTTCGCGCCGGACGGCATGACGATCGTTTCGGGCAGCGACGACGAGACGCTCAAATTCTGGCAGGTCCCCCAAGCCTGGACATCCGCGGAGGCCATTCCCAAGCCGAAGTCGTTTCCCCAGCTGAAGGCGCAGGTCGCCTTCGTCGAACCTTCGGGTAACGACATGCTTGAAGGAGAGGAGAAGGGCGCCCTGCGGGTCACGGTCGCCAACACCGGTCCCGGCCCGGCCTATGCCCTGCGCGTCCTATTGGGCCTAGAACCCGTCCTAGGCCTGGGAGTCCCCGGGTCCGTTGAGATCGGCCGCCTCGGCCCCGGGCAGTCGGTCGTCAAGGACATCGCCATCGAAGCCTCCGGGGGTTTGGCCTCCGGCAAGGCCAGGATAAAAGTAGAGGTCAAGGAAGGCAACGGATTCGACGCGGAGCCCCAGGTCATCGAGTTCGAGACCCGCGCCTTCGTCGCCCCGAAGCTCGAGCTCGCGGGGGTCGCCCTGGGAGGCAGCGGGGTGGTGAAATCGGGAGAGGTCACCCAGGTCACTATTTCCGTGCGAAACGGCGGCGGCACGGCCCAGCGGGTCGTGGCCAAGCTGTCGATCGCCGACCCAAACATCTTCCTGTCGGGGGATTCCTCGGTCGACCTCGGCGACGTGGGGCCGGGGGAATCGAAAAAGATCGAGTTTCAGTTCGTGGTCAACAACCGGTTCAAGGGCCGCTCCTTGCCCGTTTCGATAACCTTGACGGAGGCGCTCGGGAAATACGGAGCCGACGCGCCGCTGAACCTGGTCCTCGGCGAGGCCGCTCCCTCGATCCGGGTGGTGACGGTTAAGGGCAAAGAGGCCGCCCCCGCGCAAACCGCTCCGGCGCCTCAGGAGGACGTGGACACCCCGCCCGAGACCAAGACGGAGATCGACCCCGAGGCGTACGCGGTGGTCATCGGCATCGAAAGATACCGTCAGAAAGGAATCCCCCCCGTCGATTTTGCGGCTCGCGACGCCCAGAGCATGCACCGGTACTTGACGCGCTCCATGGGCTTCGATGAGAAAAACGTCATCCTTCTACAGAACGACGAAGCCGGCAAAACCGACTTGGAGAAGTACCTGGGTCCCTGGCTAAAGAACCGCGTGACCAAGAAGAGCAGCGTCTTCGTCTTCTACGCGGGGCATGGGGCCCCCAATCCCGTAACCGGCGAAGGGTATCTCATCCCCTACGATGGGGACCCGAACTACACCGACATCGCCGCCTATTCCATCAAGTCGCTTTACGACGGCCTGGCGAAGCTGCCGGCCAAAAGCGTCGCGGTGGTCCTGGACGCCTGCTTCTCGGGGCAGGGAACGCGCTCGCTTCTGGCCAAAGGGACTCGCCCGCTGGTCAACACGATCAAAAACGAAGCGGGCCTGGGCCCGAACACGGTGGTCCTCACGGCGACCGGCGGCGCGCAGATCAGCACCTTCTTCCAAGACGGCCAGCACGGCCTCCTGACCTACTACCTTCTCAAGGGCCTCAAGGGAGACGCCGACGAGGATAAAAACGGCCTCGTCACGACCCTGGAACTGTTCTCCTATGTGAAGCCCATGGTCGAGCGGGAGGCCCGCAAGCAGAATGTTTCGCAGACCCCGACACTGACCCCGGATCCATCAGCCTTGGGCGACCGGGCCGATCAGGTCTGGCTGCGCGCCAAATAGACGGGAGGATCAATGAGAATAGCGACCAAGCTGGCATTCCTCGCGTTGGCGGCCCCGCTCGCCGCCTGGGCCGCTCCCACTCCGCCCGTGGAGACCCGCCCCCTGCCCTCCTCTCCCTGGGGCGGAAAGTACGCGATGGCGTTCACCCTCCCCGAGAAAGCCGCAAAGAAGCCGATCCCCGTGACCGTCGCGATCGTCAATCCGGCCTACAAGGGAGAGGATGTCGGCCAAAGCGCTCTCTCCGATGAGGCCTACACCAAAGTGGCCAAGGGCTTTTCCGCCTCAATGGGCAACGACCTCGACCGGGCCCTGACAGCCTGGGGCCTGACCACCATGGGCCCCTTCCCCACCCGCGACGACATGACTTTCACCGAGAAGAAGGAAGCCGATATCGTCCTCGTCTCGAAGGTCTTCCTGGTCACCGAGATTAAGTACCTCGAGGATTCGAAATTGTTCGCCACGGGCCCGGCCGGAAACTCGGTCCCCGGCGATAGCCTGCGCGCCGCCGTCCGGGAGTTCCAGGCGGCCTACCTCAAGTCGGAAGGAAATTTCTCCGGGCCCAAGACTGAGGACGCCGCGCGGGTCTGGGCCGGCAAGACCTGCGCCGGGATGCCGCCCGAGACGGCCGCGGAGTGGATCAAGAAGTACTCCTCGGGCCAGTTGGTCCCGCTCGATGACGAGAAGACCCGGCACCGGGTTTCCCTGAGGAGCGGCTTCAAAGAGGGCCGGCCGATCGGCCTGCCTCATGACGCCTCCCTCGGGCTGGCCCACTACGAGAGGGGCTTCAAGATGACCACGAGCGGATGGATGTACTTCGTGATGCATGAACCGCTCTCCGGTGAAAAACTCTGGGTCAAGAAGATGGAGTTCGAGCCCATCCAGCTGGAAGGCCTCGATGTCATCATCCCGACTTTCGAGACGATGCAGCACAGCCCGGCCCTTGGAGTCATCGTGCCCTTCGGCCTAGCGCCCGACCCCCGGATGGTCATCGGGGGCCGGGCCGACGTCATGGCCACCATCCTTCAGAAGCTCTACCCGACCATCCTGGAAAAGCTCGAAGCCTCCCTCGACCCCGTCGAAATCGCGGAGCTCCAACAACGGGCCAAGGAGATCAGGCGCCAGAAGGGGCATTGACCCGGCGGGATGAACCGACTATACTGGCAGCGATGAAGGAACCCGTCAAAGCCCTGACCTACCGCTTTCGTTGGGAGGACGGGCGGGAGCGGGAATTCACCGTGCGCCTGAGCAATCCGGGGCTGAGCCTGGAGACGACCCCGCGCCGGTCGCTCCCGGCGTGGACCGAGCTAGGCTTTAATCAGTGCCCCAACTGCCCGCTCAAGGCCGCGGACCAGCCCCATTGCCCCGTGGCCGTCGGCTTGGTGGATTTAGTCGAGCTGTTCCAGGATTGCCTGTCCACGGAAGTCACCGAGGTGACCATCCAGAGCAAGGAACGGCAATACCGCAAGACCATGAGCGTCATGGACGGGCTGAGCTCGCTGATGGGCCTTCACATGGCCGCGGCCGGCTGTCCCATTCTGGACAAACTACGCCCCATGGCGCTGACCCATCTCCCATTCGCGTCCCTGGAAGAGACGATGTACCGCTCGATCTCGATGTATTTGGTCGCCCAGCTTCTGCTCAAAAAACGGGGCAGGACGCCCGACTGGGACCTCAAGGACCTGATGCGCATCTTCGAGGAGATCAACGCCGTCAACCGGAGCTTCGTCAAGCGCCTGCAAAGCGCCGCGCCCAGGGACGCCAGCATCAACGCGCTGGTCAAGCTCGACTGCCTGGCGGGCCACTCCCGCTTCTCGATCGACCGGACCTATCTCAAGAGCCTCGAAAAAAGCTTCGCGGCCTACCTGGAATAGTAAAAATGGGGACACCCCCCATTTTTACTTTCGGCTCAGGCTCCTAGCGGGCCTTCGGGGTCAGGGCGCCCAGGTCCAGCAGAGGCGTGGCCCCGCCACCCATCATCACCGAGGGCATGTGGCCGTCCCATTTCTCGATGGCCAGCTTCTGGGTCTCCACCTGGCGCAGTTGGATGAGGCCGGGGGTGATGGCCTCGCGCTGCATCTTGAGGGACTCGGCCTCGGCGCGGGCGGTGGCGATCTTCTGCTCGGCCTCGATCTTGATGCGGTCCAGGTCGCGCTTGGCCTTCAAGGCCGACTGCTCGGCGATCTGCTTCATCTCGATGGCCTCGGCGAACTGACGGGAGAAGTCGAAGTCGGTGATGTAGAGCTCCTCGACGTTGATGCCGCGGTTTTTGGTCTGAAGATCGACCATCTCCTTGATCAATTTTTTAACGTCCTCGCGCCGGGTGATGAGCTCCTCGGCCGTGAAGCGCGCGGTGGTGGCCTTGACGGCCTCCTGGACCGCGGGATGGATGATTCGCTCGGAGTAGTTGATTCCGAGCTCCTGGACGATGCGGGCCACGGAGTCGGCCTTGGGATGGTAGTTCAAGGCGACCTTGGTGTGGACGACCTGCAGGTCCTTGGAGGCGGCGGAGGCATCGAAGGTGTCCTTCTGGACCCTGATGTCCATGTAGGAGACCTGCTCGATGACCGGGATCACGAAATTGAAGCCCTCACCCAGGGGCTGCTGGCGGATGCCCGACACTTTATTAAAGACGATGCCCCGGTGCCCGGCGGGCACCACGATCACGGCCTGCCCGCCGATGGCGGCCAGGATGCCCAAGAAAACGAAGAGCGTCCCGTACTTGAAGATCAGATTCGAAACCGCATCGGAGTCCACTTTATTTCCGCTCATCCAAGTCTCCTTTGACATCAGAACCATGACAGCCGTCGCGATCACCGCGATGATGATGTAACCCATGCCCCAAGCCTAGCAAATTAGGGACACCCCCCTATTTTACCGTGAACGGTAAAATAGGGGGGTGTCCCTAATTTGCCGATGGTAAAAATGGGGGGTGTCCCTATTTTTTCAGCTTGGCGTAGGAGATGTAGGCTTGGAGGGGGCCGGCCATTTCGGGGCGCAGGGAGACGGCGCGGGACCAGTCCTCAACGGCGTCGGCGTAGCGCTTGAGGTGGTAGCGCACATGGCCCCGGGCGAAGTAGAGGTCGGCGTCCTCGGGGTCGAGCGCGATCGCCTTGTCGAAATCCTCCAAGGCGCGCGCTTCCTTGCGGGCCGAGTCCCAGGCGTCGCCCCGGCGGCGGTAGCCCAGCGTCAACTCCGGGGCCGCCTCGATGACCTTGGTGAAATCCTCCGCGGCTTTCTCGTATTCCCGGAGCGCCTCCCAGGCTCCCCCCCGGGCCAGAAGGGCGGATAGGGAATTCGGATGGCGCTCCAGCATCCGCCCGTAGAGGACCGCGGCCTCCGCCGAGTCCCCCATTCCCTCCAAGGCTTCCCCCCGGCGCCAGAGGGCCTGCCGGAGGTCGGACGCCCCCGAGTAGGCGATTCGGAAGGCATCCTCCGCCCCCCGGAAATCCCCGATTTCCAGCTTGGCCAAGCCCGCGGAATACGGCGCCCCCGTCAGACCCGGGTCGAGATGGGCGGCCTGGCCGAGATCCTTGAGGGCGCCCATGTAATCGCCGATGTCGATCTTGACGTTGCCCCGGTTGTACCAGGCGACCGCCAGCTTGGGGTCGGCCTCGATGGCGGAGGTGAAATCCTTCAAAGCCTCGGCGAAATCCAAGCGGTCCACCTTCAATCGGCCCCGCCAATTGAGGGCGCGCGCGTCCCGAGGGTCGCGGTTGAGGGCGGCTTCCAGAATCTGCTCGGCGCCCTCCTGCCGCCCCCCCGCGTAATCCTCGATGGCCCCCACCCCGATCGGGGGCTTTTCCCGGCAGGCGCCGAGAGCCGCGGCCAGACAAAGCGCGAAAAGCCGCCTCATGGTTGCCCCCGGAGCTCATGCAGGCGCTCGAGGCGCTCCTTCATCCGCGCTTCCTTGCGGGGGTTAAGCTTGGCCGCCTGGCGGTAATCGGCCTCGGCCTTTTCGAACTTCCGCACCCGCGGGTCGGCGTAGACGTCCCCGCGGGCCACATACGCGTCGTCATGACCGGGATCGTACTCCACGGAGGACTCGCAGTCGCTCAAGGCCTCGCGCAGCTTTCCCAGGTCCAGGTGCGTGAGGCAGCGCCCCCGGTACGCGTCCGCGTAGCGCGGGGCGAAGTCGATGGCCTTGCCGCAGGCCTCGAGGGCCTCCTTCAGGCGCCCCTGCCCCCGGCGCAGGCCGCAGAGGCCCCGGAAGGCCTCGGAATCCTTGGGATTGATCCTCAGCATGGACTGGTAATCCGCCAAAGCTCCGGCGTCGTCGTCCAACGCCTCCTTGACGTCGGCGCGGAAGAAATAGGCCGAGCCCACCTTGGGCGCCAGCTCGACGGCGCGGGTCAGGTCGGCCACGGCCGCGTCGTAGAAGCCCCGCGCGCCCCCGTCGGCCGAGATGTTCCGGTAGATTTCGCCGCGCCGCATGAACAACCGGGCCACCGCGGGATTGACCGCCATCGCCGCCGCCAGGTCGGCCGCAGCCTGCTCGTAATGGTAGAGGCTTTTGTGCAATTGCGCCCGCTGCTCCAAAACATCGATCTTCCCCGGGATCAATTCCAATGCTTTCCCCAAATCCGCGAGCGCGGCGGGATAATCCTGGCGCTCGCCCCGCCACCACAAGGTCTTGGCCCGGGCGATGTAGACGTCGGCGTAGTCCCGGCTGGCGGAAAGCGCCCGCCCGAAATCCTCCAGGGCGGCCGTGAAGGCGTAGCGGCGGGCCTTGAGGTGTCCCCGGTCCACCAGGGCCGCGTAAAAAATGGGGCGGATTCCCAAGGCATGGTTGAGGTCCTCTTCCGCCTCCCGCCAAAGGCCCAGGCTCCCCAGAACCTGGGCCCGGGCGTAATAGAGCTCCGGCACCTGGGGCCGGGAGGCGATGGCCTGGGTAAAATCCGCCCGGGCGCCGAGCAGTTCGCCCAACTCCCGGCGCGCCAGCCCGCGCTGATAAGCGGCCCCGGAGGCCGCGGGGTCCAACTCCATGGCGCGGGTGAAATCCGCCGACGCGGCGGCCATATTGCGGAGTTCCTTGTGCGCCAACGCCCGAAAATAAAAAGCCCGAGCGTTGGCGGGCTCCGCCTTGAGAAGCTCGGTCAGGTCCAGGATCGCCCCGCGGAAGTCCCCGGAATATATTTTTAGGAGCGAGGTTTGGAGAAGGGGGCGGGGCGCGGCTTGGCGGCGGCAGGCCGCAGCCAGGCAAACCAGCGCCAGGGCCGCCCAAAGCCCCGCGAGCCGGGCTTTAGGCCGGATCGGAATCCCCGGCCCCGTCATCGTCGGTCGTCCCGAGCAGGCCCGCCGCTTCCCCGGCCGGCAGGCCCTCCACGGCGCGCAGCTTCTTTTCGATGGCGCGGGAGCGGGTCGACGCTTCCTTTATCTTATTAGAGGCTTCCTGAAGCTTTTTATGGGTGGCGTCCAAAATTTCCCCAAAACGCCCGAACTCGGTCTTCACCGCCCCCAGGACCTGCCACACCTCGCTGGAGCGCTTCTCGATGGCCAAAGTCCGAAAGCCCATCTGAAGGCTGTTGAGAAGAGCCGCGAAGGTGGTTGGGCCGGCGACCACGACGCGATGCTCGCCCTGAAGCACCGAGCAAAGGCCGGGCCGCCGCACGACCTCGGCGTAGAGGCCCTCCACGGGCAGAAACATCACGGCGAAGTCGGTGGTCTGGGGCGGGTCCAGATATTTCTCCTTGACCGTGCGCGCCTCTTCCTTAATGCGGGTCTCCAGGGCCTTGCCCGCCGCCTCGACCTCCTTGGCGTCCCCCCGCTCCTGGGCCGCGATCAACTTCTCGTAATACTCCTTCGGAAACTTGGAATCCACCGGAAGCCAGACCGGCTCGCTCCCGCCCCCGGGTGCCCCCGGAAGGCGGATGGCGAACTCGACGTTCTCGGAGCCGGTTTTCTTGGTCCGCACGTTGCGGCCGTACTGCTCCGGCACCAGGATTTGCTCCAGCAGGTTGCCGAGCTGGACCTCGCCCCAGGTTCCGCTGGTCTTGACGTTGGAGAGGACCTTCTTGAGGTCCCCGACGCCGACGGCCAGCTCGCGCATCTCGCCCAGACCCTTATGAACCTGCTCCAACTGCGCCCCGACGGACTCGAACGCCGCCCCCAGCCGCCGCTCCAAGGTGGCGTGCAGCTTCTCGTCCACCGTGGCCCGCATCTCCTCGAGCTGGCGGTTGTTGTCGGTCTGCAGGATCTTCAGGCGCGCCTCAACCGTCTCGCGGATGCGATCCAGGCGCTCCTCCTGCCGGACGGAGGCTTGAGCCGACTCCTGCCGCCCGCGCGAGAGCTCCTCGCTCAATAGGCGCCCGGTTTCCTCGCGGGCCCTTTCCAGGGATGAGAAACGGGCCTCCAGGCGGACCAAGGTCAACCCGACCCAGGCCAACAAGGCCAAGCCCACGACCCCCAGGACGATCCCGGCCCATTCCATGGGAGGATTTTAGCAAAGACCGGAGGGTCCGACTACTTGCGCCAGTGGCCGGGGTTGCGGGCCAGGTCGTCGCGGTACATCTTACCCAACTCGTCGAAGGTGATTTGCCGGGGGCCTTCCTCCGCCGGAGCCGGGCCGATGGCGGGCGCCGCGGGCTCTTCGGCCTGCCGCCGCTCCACCAAATCCCGAAGGTGCCGGGTCAGGCGGGCGACCTCCTCTTCGACTTGGGTGAAAAAAGCGTGGGACATCGACTGCAAAAAGCCCGCCGCCCATTTTTTCCCGTCCGGCTGGCCGAGCGCGTCAAGCAGGTGTTGGACGTAGGAATCGATCGCGGCCAACTCCTGAGCCCCGAGACGCCGGTTTTCCAAGGAGGCCTCGATGGTCGCCCGCACCGTCCGGAGGGACTGAGGGGACGCCTGATGATGCAGGGCGAAATGGTCGGCGATGGCCTTCCAATGCGCCCAATTGCGGGCGTCCTCCTCCCCGTCGCGCATCTCGCGCCGCACCCGCTCCCGCCGGGCGAGCAAGGTCCCTTCCAGGTCCCGCGCCTCCTCCCGGTCGAAGGTCCCCGCGTAGAAAGGCGCGACCACATGGAGGTTGCGGTGATAGAGATCGGGGCTCTGCAGGTATTGCCACATCCGGCCGTTGGAGAGCTTCTCCCCGAGCTCGGCGGTGATGATCCACTCCACCAGACCGGAGAGCGTCTCGTTGTCCTTGTAATACCGGAACGGCCAGACCAAATCCAAAACGGCGGCCTTGGCGTGATAGACGACATGTCCCAGAAGCTCGTGGCCCAGGGCCTTGGGCGCGTGCGCCATCACGAAGTCGGCGTCGCTTTCCAGATATTGGCGGTTGAGCCGGACATGGGGAATCTCGCCGTCGAAATTGGTCTCCCCGAAGATTCCGTGGAAGGTCCTGCGTCCGCCTTCTTCCACCACCCGGTACCCGCCGACCTCCTCGAAGCTCACCTTCGCGCGGCCCCCGGAAGCCAGCAGGTCCTCGGTATAGCGCCGGGCCGTGGGGCTGTCCATGAGCCGGCGGACAACTTTTTCCAAGAGGCGCCGCTCGGCCGGATTGCCGTGATCGTCGATTTCCAGTTTTTCCAGAAGGCGGCGGCCGAGTTTGGCCGACCCGCCCTTGCCGGCGAAGAGCCCTGAGAAAAATCCGTCCGAGGAGTCCGCCCCGGGAACCGCGACCGCCTCTCCCCCGGAACGGCCCAGGGCCGCGGAAAGCGCGAAATTGTTCTCCATGGACGCGGGGGAGTCCTCCCACGCGCCCGCCGCCAACTCCGCGGCCTGGGGACCGTGCTCGAGCAGGGCGGAGGTCGGAGACATCCGGGCTTCCTCGGCCCCGGGCGCGGCGGGTAAAACGGCGGGAGACGCCGCCAACCCCGGAGCCGCCGCCGGGGCGGCCAAGCGGGCGACCGCCGGAGATGGGCTCAAACCAAGCGCGCTGAACTTGACCGAACCGGGAGCCGAAGCCGCCAGGGGGGACAACCGCGTAAGAGCGGGAACGGAATAGCCCCCCTGCGTTCGATTTCCCAAGACCGGAACGCGGGAAACGCGCGGAGCGGCGGCCCCCGCCGGGAGGACCGCCCCCCCGAAAAGAGCCGCGGCCGCGACAAAGCCGCGCCAGGCGAAAACTCGTGCCATTGCCCTATTATGCCCCCCGAATCATCCTTTAAAAAGCGTCTAAAGTCCCACCGGGAACGGGCAAAGGACCCACCCGAATTTGGGCCCTGGGCGGGCCCTCAGACCATTTTGTACCATCACCCTTGGAATGAGCCTGAAGCGGACTTCCCGAATCCTCGCGGCGGCGCTGACGCTCTGGGCCGCGCCGGCCCCGGGAGCCCAGGCGGCCGACGCCCCGGTTTTCAGCCCTCCCGGCGAATGGCACCGCTGGTCCCAGGATGGAAAATACTTGGCCTGGACCGAGCGCCGCAAGATCGTCTTCGCCGAAACCGGAACTTGGAAGATCGTCCGCGAGATTCCGGCCCGCGCCAGCTACATTTCCCTCTCCCGGGATGGAAATTTACTGGCCTGGTGGGACCCGTACTCAGGGCCCGAGACTCCGGTGACGGTCTACGACCTGAAGGAAGGCCGGGAACTCTGGACTCAAAACGCCCCGGCCGCGGGCGCCTACCATGAATTTTCCCCGGACGGCAAATACTTCGGGGTCGGGGAAGGCTCCAAAAAATACACCGCCTGGGAGGCCCGATCCGGCCGGAAGGTGGCCGACCCCGGGGAGGTCTCCGGCGTGGCCTGGGGCGGTCCGGACGGGAAGTATTTGGCCTATTGCGTGGGGAGAGTGGGGCAATTCAAGGGAATGCTGGTCGACACCTCGACCGGGAAGCAATCGCCGCTGGGTTGGATGCGCGGGAGCTGGTGCCGACTGGCGTTTTCCCCGAACGGCCGCTGGTTGGCCTACATCCAATCCGTCGAGGGACAAAAAAACGGCCGCGTGCGAATCTTTGATTTGGCCGCCGGAACGTTCGCCTACGAGGACGACTTCTTCTACCCGCAAAACTTTCAATTCTCCGAGGATTCCGGGATGGCGGCCTTCACGGCCCTGGGGGAATTTCACGTCGTCGACCTGCGCGCCGGCGGAAAGCATTTCTCCGTGGAGGCCTCCGGCCTGGGAAATATCAGCGACTGGCTTAAAATGAGCGCCGATGGGAGCGTCCTGGCGGCGACGGCCGGCGCGGACAAATTGGCGATTCTCGAGCGCCGGGCCGACGGGCTTCGCCTGACCCACACCTTGGACGTGCCCGAGTATTTCGGAGACTTCTCTTTTTCCCCGGACGGCCTTTTTTACATTTACAACGCCCATGAGAAATCCGAGATAAAACTTCTGGACTATCGCAGCGGCCGCTGGCTCCAAACCCTGGACTCCGGGAAAAATAAATTCCAAAATCTCGCGGCGTCGCCGAGCGGGGAGTACCTTCTGGTCTCCGGGACCGGCCGGGCGTCGGTCTGGCGCCTGCCGCAGGCCTTGGGCTTAAAAAGCCGGATCGCGTGGCGCGCGGAAGAGACCGTCCGCTTGGCCGCCAAAATCCAGGCCGAAAAAGAGGCCCGAATCCGCGAGGCGCGAACCGCCCAGGAAGCGGGAAAGGCCGGCTTGCTTTCTCCGAAGGGGGAATTTGAGTCCAACGCCGAATACGAGGCCCGTCGGCGGGAGGCCGAGGCTTCGGCGGCGGCCTCCGAAGCGACGCTCGAGGCCAAGATCAAGGCGATCGAGGAGGAATTCGCGGAGCGTCTTGAGCGCGAGACGCGGGAATTGGCCCCCGAGGTGGAGGCGTTCTTGAACGCCGACAAAATCGAGCGTCCCACGGTCACTTTGGGGCGCTACGATCCGGAGACGGAAACCTTCCCCGCGGAAACCGCGGCCGGCGAGATGATCTCCGTTTCCCTCCGCGTGCCGCGGGCCGAGGCGCCCCGGATCAAGAACGCGGGGGTCGAGGCCGAGGCGGCGTTCCGGTACACCCTCAAGGACGGGGAGTTGGTCAAAAATTTCCGGACGCTTAAAATCACCGACCCGAAGCTGGGCCTGCTCGCCTCGTGGACCTCGGGGGAGTCCTCCCCGGAGACCGCCCGCCGCCCGGAGCTTCCCCCCTCCCTGAAGGCCGAGGTCTCCTTCCGCGACGAGGGCGGCGACGCAGTCCTGGACGCGGGCGAGAAGGCCGTGATCGTCGTTCAAATCGCCAACGCGGGCCCCGGCCCGGCCTTCGGGGCCGCGGTCTCGATCGAACCCCCGGCCGGGAGCGGCCTGTCCTATCCGGCGCTCTCCCGGGCGGGGGACCTGGCCAAAGGCCAGTCCCGGCCGGTGGAAATCCAGGTTCGCGCGGGGCCCGGCGTCCCCTCCGGGAGCCGAACCCTGGAACTTAAAGTCGCCGACGCCAACCGCTTCGCGGCTCCCCCGGTCCGGCTCACTTTCAAGACACGCGAATTCTTGCCGCCCAAGCTCGCCCTCGCCGATTTCGGGGTCAAGGACGCCAACGCAAACGCCAAGGTCGAGCCCGGAGAACTGGCCGAGTTGACCCTGCGGATCAAAAACGACGGCGGCTCGGCGGCCCGGGGCGTCAAGCTGGCCTTGATGAAATCCAACCCGGACCTCTTCATTCAAGGCGAGCCGGGGCGGGACCTCGGGGAGCTCAAACCCGGCGAAAGCCGGGACGCGACCTTCACCGTTTTCGCCAATACCCAATATTCCGGGCCGGCCCTGGACTTCTCGGTCCAACTCTCAGAACGCGAAGGCCGCTACGGAAACTCGGCCCCGCTCTCGGTTCCCATCGGCCGCCTCGTGGCTCCCATTCGCGAGGTGGTCGTCGCCGAAGCCGGGGCCAAGAGCCCCGCCCCCTCCGCCCCCGGACTTCGGGTGGATGTCGATGAGCCCCTGGACCTTTCGGCGCCCGCCCGGCCGGAGGCCCTGGCCGTCATCTTCGGCATCGAGAATTACCGCAAAGCTCCGGCCGTGACCTATGCCCGAAGGGACGCCACGGTCTTCCGGGAGTACGCGGTCAAGGCCCTCGGCGTCCCCGATTCCAAGGATCACATTTTCTTCCTCGGCGAGGACGCGACCCTGGGGGAGTTCCGCAAGGCCTTCTCCAAGGGCGGCTGGCTCTCCCGGCGGGCCCGGGCCGATTCGGACGTCTACATCTTCATCGCGGGGCACGGCGCTCCGGATCTGAAAAGCCACGACGCCTTTCTCATCCCGGAGGACGGCGATCCCAACTATCCCGCCGAGACCGGCTTTCCCTTGCAGGATTTAAAGGATTTGGCCGCCTCGCTCAAAGTCCGTTCCGTCTCGATTTTTCTCGACGCCTGCTTCAGCGGCTCGGACCGGGAGAGCCGCCCGCTGCTGGCCTCGGCCCGCCCCCTGGTCAACCGGGTGGCCCCCATCGGGGGAACCTTGCCCCCGCACGTGACTTTGCTGGCCGCCGCCCAAGAGGACCAGGTCAGCTCCGGCTACGGCGCGGGGCGCCACGGGCTCTTCAGCTACTTTCTATTGAAAGGCCTTCGAGGGGCGGCTGACGCCGACCGAGACCGGACCATCACCGCGGGGGAATTGCGGGATTTCGTCCGGGACGGCGTGACCCGGGCGGCCTCGGGCATGGACCGGGAGCAGACCCCGGTTCTCTTTGGAGACCCATCCCGCCCGATCTCCATCCTACCTCGTTCCAAGATGCCATAATCCCCGCAGGAGAGCCTATGAGAAACAGAGCATTAAAAGCCGTCCTTCCGGGAATTTTAGCGGCCGCCTTGTTGGCGGCCGTTCACGCGCCGGGCGCTCGCCCCGACTGGCGACAGCCCGAACCAAACTGCTAATCTGAAAAAAGTCTCATAGAGCCAGCCCATGACATCATCCATGAAAATCGCCGCGGCCCTGGTCGCCTTCGTCCTCCTGGCCTGCGGCATCATCGGCATGCCGATGCTCATGGAAAGCCGCGAGGAAGGCGGCCAAACCGCCGCCAATGAAGAGATCCTCCAGTCCCTGATCTCGGAACGCTCGCCGGCGGGGACGCGGCAAATCACCTTCCTGGTGGCCGACCGCCTTCAGGCCCCCTTCATCCTTCAACCCAATATGGGCAAGCCGATTCCCGGATTCGACGGCTGGTCCTCTTGGTTCGGGCGCTCCAGCAAGGACCCGGGATATGCCGCCATGCTGGGGGTAGGAACGCCGCTTCCGGTGTGGTACCTCGACACGCGCCTTTGGGCCGTCAAAAGAAATGAGACGATCCACTCCCTGGCCTCGCAGATTCTGGCCGCCCGCAAGGCGCAGGCCCGGGTCAATTTAGTGGCCGAAGGGGAAGGCGCCCTGATCGCGGTTTCCGCCCTCATGGAGCTGGAGAAAATGGCCGGCCCCGGGGAACGGCCGGTTCTGGCCAAGGCCGCGTTTCTCGGCAACAACATCGTGATGCTCCGGAGCCTTCCCGGCCTCCCCGCCGACAACCCCGCGACCGGGGCCTCCTCCTCCTTGATCCAGGAGATGGGGCATTTCTGGATCAATCCGTCGGAAGGGAGCTTCGGCTCGCCCGCGCCCCTGCACCTGACGGCCTTCACCGAAAAATTCCACGGACAGTCCTTCCAAGGCAACGACCTGCTGGGCTTTGCGCCGGACGTTCCCCAAATCTCCGATGAGGACACGCTCAAGGCCGTCGGAAAAATGATCCATTCCCAAAAAAGCATGGAGCAGTTCATGGGCCTGGAGGCCCGCGCCTTGGCCGCCGCCTCCAGCGCGACCGCGGCCGCGCTCGCGGGCGACGCCGCGGCCGCCGCGCAAGCCGCCGCCGCCGATCAGAACCTCCCGATGGCCGCCGGCTTTCAAGCCCGGCCCGGGGGCGGGCCGATCGGCTCGGGCCCGATCGCGGGAGGTCCGATCTCTCAAAGCCCCGCCCCAACCTCGAGCGGCCCCATGGGGCCCGGAGGCTCGCCCTCGCCGCGGCCGCTGGCCTCCATGGGCGAGCTCGGCGCGGCCGCCCCCGCCTCAGGACAAACCTCAGCGGTTTCCCAGCTCCAGACCCAGGCCCCAGTTTCCGCGCAGACCCCGCAAGCCGCCGCCGCGGCCGCCGTCCGACCCGCTCCAACCGGCCCCCCCGCCCAGGCCGGGGCGGCCCCGTCCGGCGCTCCGACAGCCACGGCCGCCCAAAGGGCGGCGGGCGCAGCCGGAGCGGGGACTCAAACCCCGAAGATCAACCTCAAGGGCGGCAAGGGCCAAGCCCAAACCTGCTCGGACATGTACACCGCCATCCAAAGCAAGGACTACATGTCTTTGGCCAACAAGTACCAGATTCGCGGAGACCAGGACGCCAAGGCCCTCTGGA
The DNA here is from genome assembly GCA_964358485.1 of uncultured Elusimicrobia bacterium. Classification (GTDB taxonomy): domain Bacteria; phylum Elusimicrobiota; class Elusimicrobia; order UBA1565; family UBA9628; genus CAYHPY01. Next base: position 193,960 of record CAYHPY010000001.1, on the reverse strand, counting down.
ACAAAAACGACTGCAACGGCTGGATGCAGTCGCAGGCGATGGGCGGGCAGAAGTAGCTACTCCGACCAGGATCCCCGGGACCGCTTAAGATCGGAACGCCGCCGCTTGCTCTCCAGGCGCTTCTCCCGCGCCTTGCGGGGAGGTCGGCGCGTCCGGCGGCGCTCGGCCTCCCGGGCCTGGCGGGCCGCCTCGGCCGCGCGGCGGCGGACGTCCTCCACCCGGCGGACCAACTCCCCCCACGCGCGCCCGCGGTTGGCGGCCTGGGAGCGCTCCGTCTCGCAGCGCACCACGATCCCGCCGCGGGACCAAACCAACTGCACGCAGGTCGAAACTTTATTGACGTTTTGCCCGCCCTTGCCGCCCGAGCGGATGAAGCTTTCCTCGATTTCTCCGGGGTCGATCCCGAGCCCGCGGAGCCTGTCCTTGGCGCCTTCGATCACAGCGTCACCTCCACCGCTTCTCCCGTGCGCAGGAAGATCACCTTGAACCCGGCCGCCTCCCCCAGGGCCAGGCTCGCCGCCTGCGCGTAGGCCCGCCCCTGGGGCGCGTAGAAGGCGGCTCTTCGCGCCGCTTCGCCCGGCTTGATCCGGTCCGTCTTGTAATCCACCACCCAAAGCTTGCCGTCAACTCGGACCAAAAGGTCGATGGCTCCGCGCATCAGGCGCCCCTCGGCCGGATAGGCGAAGGGAACCTCCCGCCCCAGGACCAGCGCCCGGGCCAGCTCCCGGCACGCGGCCGATGAGGCGAAAGCCTCCAGGGCCTCGCGGGCGTCCGCGGCGATGGCGGCCCAATCGCTCTCCGGGTAAAGCTTTTCCAGTACCCCCGCCGAGGAGCGCAGAAGCGCCTCAAGTTCCCCTCTCGATTTAAAATCCCATCCTTCCAAAACCCGGTGGCACAGCTGGCCGGTCCGGGCGCCGATCGCTCCCGCCGGACTTTCCAGTTCGTCGAAGGGACGCCGCGGCTTCTCGGCCTCCCGCAGAAGGGCCGAGGGGGTCGACACCAAGGGGACCGAGGCCTGATCGCGGATTTTTTCGCGCTCCAGCCGCAGCTTGGCCAGAGCCTGCGCGTCGAACTTAATTTTTTCCGGGGGCGCCAAGGCCTCCCGCCGCGCGCGGGGCGCCGCGGACACCCGAAGAATCCCGATCCGGTGGGAGGCGTCCAGCGTCAACTCCTTAAGGCCCGAGTCCGCGGGAGCCCAAGCCCCGCCTTCCTGGAGAAGCGCCCCCAAGGCGGTCCGGTCCGAGGGAGCCGCGCCCAACAAAAACAGCTTCTCCCGGGCCCGGGTCATGGCCACATACAGCAGGCGCCGGGTTTCGTGCTCCTCCCGGAGGGCCTCCTCATGCTCGATAAGGGCCATCGCCAGGTCCGCGACGCCGCAGGACTTGAGCCTCAAGCCCGCGGTTGCGGCGCTCCAGTCCACCTTGACGGCGGGCGCGGCGAATCCCCCCCCGCGCTTGGCCGCGAGGTTGGGGATGATCACCACCGGAAACTCAAGGCCCTTGGCCTTATGGATCGTGAGAATGCGGACCGCGTCCAACTGCTCGTCGGCCAGGGGGCTCTCCCCTTCTCCGGAGCTCTTGCCTTTCTCGGCCTCCACCCGCGCGATGAATTCCTTCAAGGTCGAGCCGGTTTCCCCCGCTTCGGCCGCCAGGCGGGTGAATTTCAGAAGGTTGGAAGCGGTTTGATCCCCATGATAGGCGGCGCAGCCGAGCTCCAGGATCAGAGTATCACGCAGAACCATCGAGATGAATTCCGCCAGCGGCCTGCGCCCCGCCGCCGCCCGCAATCGCCGCAGGACGGCGAAGAACGCGCCCAACCGCCGGGCCGAATCGCGCCCCAAAACGCCCGCCGGAGGATCCTTCAAATAAGTCAGGGATTTGGCCCGGGAGAGGGAATAAAGCTCGCGGTCCTCGAGCGCCGCCAGGGGGGACCTTAGCAGGCCCGCCAACGCGAGCCGGTCGCCGGGGTCGTCCAGCACCCTCAGCAGATTCAGGAAATCCACCGACTCCTGCGTTCCGAAGAAATACCGGTCGGCCTCCACCGCGTAGCGCACCCCCGCGTCCTTGAGCGCGTCCAGATAGGTCGAAAGGGAAGTCGAGCTCCTCAATAGAATCGCCACGTCCTTGAACGGCCGGCCTCCCGGCGCGCATTCCCGGACCAGCCAATCCGCGATCCAGGCCGCCTCCGCTTCCTGGGCTTGGGCGGCCTTGACCTTGGCGCCGGGGGCCTCCGGGTCGGCCACCAGCCCGAGAAACACGGCGGGGCCGCCGGCCTTGGAAGGGGAGGCCGCCAAGAGCGGCCGGTAGGGAGGCTGGAGGCCCTCCTCCTCACGGATCAATTTGGAAAAGACCGCGTTCACCGGGCCAAGAATCTCAGCCGGGCTTCGGAAGCTCGTCTGCAGGGAACATTGCAGGCCGCCCTGCTTGAGCACGTGCGCGGTGAAGCGCTCATAGGCCCGAATGTCGGCGCCCCGAAAGCGGTAGATGGATTGCTTGGGGTCTCCCACGAGAAAAATTCGCCCGCCGCCCAGACGGGCCTTCGTCCAATCGGCCGCCGAGGAACCCGGGGCCTCGGCCAAAAGCAGAAGAAGTTCCCCCTGAAGGGGGTCCGTGTCCTGAAACTCATCGATGAGCAGGGCGTCAAAGCGCCCCTTGAGCTCCTCGCGCACTCCGGGATGGTCCCGCACCAGGTCCCGCGCCTTGACTAGAAGGCCGTCGTAGCCGATCCACCCGCGCCGCCGGTATTCCTCCCGAAACCGGTCCGAGAAATCCAGGACCAGAGCCACGGCCTTGCCGATCAGAAGCTCGGCGGCGGGGCCGCAGGACTGCGCCACGGCCTCGGCTTCCTCGAAATCCTCCCGTCCCGACAGACCCTTCCATTTGTCGGACCATTTGCTCGACGGCCATTCGGGCTCGGGCAGGGCCTCCGGCAGAACGGCCGCGCCCTCCAGAAAATCCATCAAATGCCCGGAAATGGCCCGGATTTTCTCGGGGAGCTTGCTCGTCGCCCCCAGGACCGGCTTGCCTTCGGGAATCTTGCGGACCCGCGCGGCCAGTCCCTTGAGCCGGGCGCGCTGCTGCGGCGTGGTTCCGACCCGGCCCTGCCTCACCCCTTCCTCGGCCAGAGAGCGGGCGAGCTCGGCCAAGTCCTCCAGGGGCGCCAGCTCCAAGACCTCGAGCCAGGCCTGACGCCGGGGAGCGCGGTTTCCCAGCTCGGCGTCCAGCCACAAGGCCCAGCGCGCCTCGAAAAGATCGTCGAACGCCGCGCCTTGGTCCACCTGAAAGCCCGGGTCCACTCCCGCCTCCACCGGATGCAGACGCAGGATGTGGGCGGCGAAATGGTGGATCGTGCCGACCATGGCACGCTCCAGGTCCTCCAGCGCCCGCGCGCAGGACCCCCGGACCTCATCGGGGTTTCGGCCGAATTTTTCTCTCGCGACGCTCACCGACGCGGCGGCCGCATCCAGGCGCGGCCCCTCCTCCAGGCGCCCGTCGAGGAAGGCCAGGATGTCCTCCAGCCGGCCCGCCAGGCGGACTTTGATCTCCCCGGCGGCCTTTTCCGTGAAGGTGAGCGCCGCCAGGCGGGTCACCTCCAATCCCCGGCCTCCTCCCCCGGCCAGGATCAGGAACAGGATCCGGTCCGTCAACAAGGTGGTCTTTCCGGTCCCCGCGCCGGCCTCCACCACCACGTTGGCCTCCAGGCTCAGCCGGGCCAGATCCCGGGCGACGGAATCGACGGGGGTCACGAATCCTCCTTGGCGGACAGGTTCCGGCTCCGGTCATATTCACGGCGGAGCGCGGAATCCGCGGCCCGTCGGCGGGAGGGCGCGTGAGCCTTGCGGCAGACGGCGTCGAAGCGGCAGTATTCGCACGCCCCCCCGCGGGCCTCGTCCGGCGCGATGAAAAACCGCCCCGCCTCGATCTGGCGAACCAGTTCCCCGAGGCGGTCGAGATAAGTCTCCCGCACCCGGCTCCACTCCGCGGCCGTGAAGGACTGGACCGCCGCCTTTCCCTCTCCTTCCAGGATGTAAAAAAAAGCCCCCAACGCGCGCGGAGACTCCACCCCGGGCAAGCGCCCGGCCAACTCCAGATAAAGAGGAGGTTGGTGGGCCTTCATCTCGAGGACTTTTTTGAGCAGGGCGGGGCCGGAGCGCGGCCAAGTTGATTTGTAGTCGATGACGCGCAGTTCGCCCTCGCGCCCGAGGTCCACCCGGTCCGGCCGGCCGCGCAGGGAAACCCCCGCGGCCTCGGCCGAGAGCTCGGATTCCAGCAGAAAGGGAATCAGCCCGCTTTCGCGGACCTCCCGGACGTCCCAGGCGGCGAAGCGCTCCAGATGCCGGCTCATCTTGCGCCGGGCCGACTCCCAAAGGACCGGATAGAGGCCCAACGCCCGCCCCGCCCGCTCGGAAAAAATCTCGTCCTCGGCGCCGGTGAGCGCCGCGCGCCAGGCGTCTTTAGGGTCCGGACGCTCCCAATAACGGGTCCGGCGCAATTCCTCGTGAAACCGCTGAAGAACGCCGTGATAAAGCTGTCCCCGAACCCACGGGGAAAGCTCGCCCCTCTCGGTGGGCTCGTCGGCCTGCTCCAGGTTGAGCAGGCGGCCGGCGAAAAACCGGAAGGGACAGCGGGCGTAGGTATCCACCGCCGTGGGGGATAGCCCTCGGATTTTCATCCTCGCTAAATACTCCGAGGGCCGGCCCACCAGCCCGTCCAGCGGCCCGGCCTCCCCCCGGCCGTTGAGGTCGCAAAGGCGGTCCAGGCAGCCCCGCGCGGGTTCGGCCTCCCTCCCAAGAGCGGCCAGATAGGCCCCGGGATCCTCCCCGCCGCGGAACATCAAGAGCGAAATTTCCTTTGGAGAAAGGTTCTCGGGGGCCTCCGCCCGAAGCTTGGCCAGGGGCTGGCGGGGAACGCTCCGGATCGAAGCCTGGAAATCGATCCCGGCCGCGCGGCACAGCTCCCGGAGATAGAGAGAGGGAACGCGGGGGCGGCCCTCCTCGTTGGAACGGGAATGGACGCAGGTGAGCCCCTCGGAGGCCGAGCCGACGAGCAGGCAGAACAACAGCCGTTCTTCCTCGTAACCGTCCAGTTTGGGGCGAATCCAGTAGCCGGCCGGGTCCTGGAGGGCCCGTCGAAGAGGGTCGCTCAAGAGGGGGTCCTCGCGGACCTGGCGGGGAAACAGGCCTTCCTCCAAACCGATCAGGAATAGATGCCGGAAAGATTCGCCCCGGGCGTCCATCGCATCCAGCACACGGACGCCGCCGTTGAGGGGCGGACCGGACAAGACGGCCCGGCGGAGCTTCTCCTCGAAGGTCTCCAAAAACTCCTCCCAGGAGGCCTCGGTTCCCAACAGGCGGAAAGTCTTCAGGGACTCCACCGCCTCCAAAACCGCGTCCCAGGCCGGATGGCCGGGATCATCCTTGGGAACGGAAAAATTATCTTCCAGCAAGCTCTTGGCCCGCGCCGCCGCGTCTTCCCAGGAGGTCCAGGACGAACCCTCTCCCAAGGCGGTTCGCCAGCCCTCCAGCAAGCGCCAAAGCTCGGCGGCGTCCTCCTTGGCGACGACCCGGCCCACGGCCCCCTCCTCCACGGCCCGGGGATAAAGCTCAAGGTCCCGCTCCAGCCAGGGGGCGAGCTTGCCCGACCACTGAAGCCAGCCCGAATGCACGCCGAGCCTCGCGGCCAAGCGCCGCCAGTTGGCCGCCAGTTCCTGCCCCGAGGAGCGGCCGCGAAAGCGCTCGATCCTGAAATACGGGGATTCGATGATCCCGAGCACGCCCCGCGCGGGGAACTCCCGCGCCCGCAAGGTCAGAAGGTTGAGCGCCAGCTTGGCCGCGGGATGACGGAGCAGGGGGCCCGCGGTTTCCATCGAATAGGGGATGGCGTTTTCGGCGAGCACTTCGGCCAAGGCGGTCCGAAACGGCTCCAAGGTCCGGGCGACGATGCCGATGTCCCGAAATGGAACCGGATCGACGGGGCGGCGGGCCAAGGCCAGAATCCCCTTGGCCGCCGCCCACACCTCGTCCCGCCCGCCGGAAACGCTCAGGACCTCCACCTTGGGGCCCTCCCCGGAGGCGGTTTTCCCCGGGCAAAACAACCGCTCGGCCGGACCCGGCACGGGGGGTAGGTGCTCGGGTTCGGCTCCCGCCTGGTGCAGACGCAAGTCGTAGAGGCGCTTGGCGAAGACGAAAGCCGGATGGCCCGCGCGGTAAGGCACGAAGGCGCGCACCGGGAAGGCTTCCGCCACCGCGGAAAAGAAATCGGCCTGGGTTCCGGTCAAATCGTAGAAGCCGTAATAATAGAGCTCTTCAAAGCGCCCCAGACAGGCGGCCCGGTTCTCCTGCACCGCGGCGGTCGCCAGCCGGGCCAGGGCGGGCGACGACAGCACTCCCGCCCGCTCCACGGCCCCCAGATATTTCTCCTGGATGGAGAACAACCGTTCCAGGCGCGCCTGGTCCGGCCCCTCCTTGATCAGGTCGGGAAAATTCTCCCGGAAAGACCCCGGCTCCACCCCGGCGTCCACCAAATCCCGGACAGTGGCCCGGTACGCCCCGGACAGCCCCCGGCTGGAGCGTTTGGGCAAAAGCGCGTCGATGAGCTTGTCGTGAAACAGGCCGTCGGACACCATCGCCCCCGCAAGCGGCCCGGCGGCCTCAATGACCTCCAGGGCCAGGCTGTAGAAGGTGTGAAACCGGACATTGAGCAGGGCCCGGCCGCGCTCCAGGCAGAGCATCCGTTCCAACCGGTCGGCGAGCTTCCGGGAGGGCGTCACCACCGCCAGGCAGGTCCCCGGGGGGTGCTCCCCGATCCGGGCGGCCAGAGCCTCCTCCAGACGGGAAAACGGGCCGCAGGCCACCTTCAACATCCTTCCATTATAGGTAATTGGGGACAGGCACCATTTTTACCCTTTTCGGTATAAACGGTGCGTCTCCCCAAGTTGACCGAATAGGTAATTAGGGACACCCCCCATTTTTACCTTTTTCGGTAAAAATGGGGGGTGTCCCCAATTACAGATGGGAACTTTTTATGGGAAACGGTGTCACAACAGCCATGAGACTTCCTTCTTCCGCCCATGTCCGCATCGGCTACGGCCACCCTCCGTCCTTGGAATCGCACCAAAACTATCTGGCCGAGTTGGCCAAGGTCCCCCTCCTTTCGGGGAAGGACGAGCTGTCCCTGGCCCAAGACATCGAGGGGCTGGCCTCCCAGCACAAAATTTTCATCCTCTCCTCCCCATACGCGCGGCGGCAGATCGTGAACTGGGAGGAACTCTTGGACGCCGGGATCATGGACGCCAAGGAACTCCTTCCCCGCGGCCGACATGCCCCCCCGAAGATCGCCCGAATGCGCCGGCGCTTGACCACCCTGGCCCGGACCATCCGCCGCCTGGAGCCCGGCTTGGCCCGCCTTCGCGTCAAAATCGCCGGATTGAAGGAAGACTCTCCCCAGCGCAAGAAACAGCGGGCCAAGCTGGCCCGGCTCGAGGCGCGGCTCACCTCCCGGATCGTGGCCCTGGGGCTCAACCCCGAGCGGGTCCGGCGCCTGGGCAACCGGGTCCGGGACCAGGCCCGCCGCCTGAGGGAGGGGCTTAAGACCGATCCCTTGCCCATGCCCAAGGCGGATCTTCTGGAGCTCGACGATTGCCTGGGGGAGACCGAACGCCGCCTTGAGGATAAAAAGCTGGCTCTGCTTAGCGCGAACATGCGCTTGGTGGTCTCCATCGCCCGGCATTACTCCACCACCAACCTGGAACTGGCGGATCTCATCCAGGAAGGGGGGCTCGGGCTCATGCGCGCGGTGGAAAAGTTCAAGAGCGCCAAAGGCTTCAAATTCTCCACCTACGCCACTTGGTGGATCCGCCAGTCGGTCGTGCGCGCCATCGGCGACCAGGAGCGCACGGTCCGCATCCCCGTCCACATCCAGGAGCGCCTGGCCCGCCTGCGCAAGGCCGGCCGGGAAATGCTCCAGGAGGAAGGCCGCGCCCCCGACATCACGGAGTTCGCCCGCCGCCTGCGCATGTCCCAACGGGGAGTCCGGGAGCTTCTGGGCGCCTCCCAGGAGACCATCTCCCTGGCCACGCCCGCCGGCGAGGACCTGGAGGGCAGCCTGGAGGACGTCCTGGAGGACACCCACAGCCCCGCCCCCGACGCCCGGGCCGACAAGGAGTCCATGCGCGCCGAATTGGACCGCTGGCTGGACACTTTGAGCCCCCGCGAGGCGGGCATCCTGCGCATGCGCTTCGGTTTTGACGCCGAGACCCCGGCCACCTTGGACCAGGTGGGGCGGATCTTCCACGTCACGCGGGAACGCGCCCGCCAGATTCAGTTGGAGGCCTTAAAAAAGCTGAAGGAATCCCCGCGGTCAAGAATGATGCGGGATTACCTGGCGTGAGGCCGGTCCGGGCGACTGTGTTTGAACACAGTTGATGCCGCGGGTCCCTCTGCGGCCGCTTTCCTGAAAGGTCTGCTATACTAGCCGTCATGACCACCCCTAATGAGCCCGGCGCCGGAAAATCCGCCGGAGGCCGCTCGCAAACCACGAAACTCGCGATCATCGGGGTATTGTCCCTGGCGCTTTTGGTCCCCCTCGCCTTGGTTGATTCGGTCATCGACGAAAGAAAACACCGCCGGGACGAGGCCGTGGCCGAAATCACCTCGACCTGGGGAAGCCCGCAAACGATCGTGGGCCCGGTCCTCATCATTCCTTACCGGTATTACTTTAAGGAAGAAAAAGAAGAACTCATCAACGGGAAGGTCGTTCGGCGCGAGGTGATTCAATCCGCGGTCGAAAACGCTTATTTCCTGCCCGCCGAACTGGAGACCTCGGCCGTCATTTCCCCGAAACGGCTCCATCGCGGGATTTACGAGGCGGTGGTGTACTCCGGGAAATTGGCGGTCAAGGGAACCTTTCCGGCCCCGGATTGGAAAACCCTGAAGATCGAGGACAAAAACGTCTTGTGGAACGACGCCGTGGTGAGCATGGCCGTTCCCGACCTGCGCGGCGCCAAGGGCGCCCTTTCCATCGAGTTCGGCGGACGGCCGTATGCAATGCTTCCCGGATCGAAGATCCCGGGCTATTCCTCCGGGGCGCACGCGCCCATCGCCAACGCGGCGGCGGGCGGCAAAAAAATGGATTTTTCGCTGGCCCTGGACTTGAACGGAAGCCGCAACATCCAGTTCGCCCCGCTGGGAATCCGGAACATCGTCTCGCTTCAATCCGCCTGGGCCGATCCGAAGTTCCAAGGGTCCTTCCTGCCCTCGGAACGGAACCTGTCCCGGGACGGCTTTAGCGCCAAGTGGGACGTGTCCTATTATGGAAGGAACTATCCCCAACTGGCGACCGAGCGGGGCGGAGGGAAGCCCGAGGCCGGCACGGTCAATCCCTCCATTTTCGGAGTGGAATTTCTTCCCTCCATCGACTCGTACCGCAACGTCGAACGCTCGACGAAGTACGGCATCCTTTTCATCGCGATGGTCTTTATCGCGTTTTTCCTCTTCGAAGTGCTGGCCTCGCTCCAAATCCATCCCGTCCAATACGTCCTGGTCGGCCTGGCCCTCTCTTTGTTCTTCTTATTGCTTCTCTCGTTTTCGGAATTCCTTCCCTTCTGGGCCTCGTATCTCCTGGCCGCCTTGGCCGCGGTCGCGATGATCGTCCTTTACGGCGCCAAATTTTTGGGCAGCGGGCGGCGAACCGCCATTCTCGCCGCGGAGTTGACCGCCGTCTATGCCTATCTCTACATCGTGCTTCAACTCCAGGATTTCTCCCTGCTCATGGGCAGCGCCCTCCTGGCCGGGACCCTGGCGGCTCTCATGTATCTCACGCGCGACGTCGACTGGTACGCCCTGGACGGCCGGAGCGCGAAATAGCGCCTCCCCGCGTCGACTGTGTTTGAACACAGTCGGCGGCCAAACGCAACGCTTCTTCCTTTTTTCCTTGACGCCTTCCGCCTCGATTAGTATAGTCCTCCCGTCGTTGATATCCCTTCGGGTGGAGGATTTTCCATGTTCCAGACGCCTCTGAGCTTCAAGCGTTTCGCTCTCGTCGCGGCCGGGGTTTTGACCCTCGGCCTCGGGGCCCACATCTACGCCCAGACCGACCGCCAGGACGATCACAACGCCCTGCGGACCATCAAAGCCGCTTATGAGGACGCCCTCAACAACGGAAACTTCGCGGCCCTGACCCCGTACCTGGCCTCCGACCTCTCGGCCACCATGGCCACCGGCGAGAAAGTCGCCTCCCCGGCGGAATTCCGCGCCTACTTCGCCAAGATGAAGACCTTGATGAAGATCGGCAACGGCGGCGCCTACTCCGTGAAAGTCGAGCCCTTCGCCACCGACTTCACCGGCGCCGGCTCGGCCGTCTCCTTCGGGACCACCACCGAGAGCCTCCAGCTCCCCGGCGGACAGGCCCGCGAGTACCACTCCTACTGGATCGTGACCGCCCGCAAGGAAGGCGCTCAGTGGAAGCTGGCCGGCGGCCGGATGGTGGTCGATCCGCACAACCACACCTTCACCGCCGACGAGATCAAGCAGATCTCCGGCCTGGCCCAGGCGGCCGGCAAGCAGCCCGCCGCGCAGAAGAAGGGCGGCCGCTAGAAACCGCTCACGCCGGACCGTCGTTAAGAGACGCCTTCAAGGAATCACCTTGGGGGCGTCCTTATTTTGGCGCACGCGGAGGCGTCCAGCGGGGTGAGGACGCCTTTTGATTGCAGGGTTTCAAGGATCGGGCCCGATTCCGCGGCGGCCATCAAGGTCTGCAGGCGCTTGATGCGCCGGGCCGAGTGGCCCCGGCAGTCGAGCTCCGAGAAGACGCGCGCGCGCGCCGCCAAGGTCAAACCGCCCGCCGCGCGCTCCAGGTGTCCGGCGGCCTCCTGCGGCCCGGCCCGGACCATGGAAAACAGGGAGGCCAGGATCTCGGTGACGAACGCGCGCTCGGACTCCGGGACCGGGGCGCCCTCCAGCAGGGCCGCCCCCGAGCCATGGTGCAGGGCTTCGTCCCGGACGATGCCGGCCAGCGCCCGGGCCAATTCCGGGTCCCGGCAGCCCGCGGCCAGGTCCCGGTAATGGCTCACCCCCCAGCCCTCCAGGACCACCTGGATCAGGTAGGTCAGCCCCGGCTTGGCGCCCTCTTCGATGACCCGGGCGATCAGGCGCAAAAACGGGTTGCCCTGCGGGGAGGGAACGCCCGGCAGGAAGGAGCCGATCACGGCCAGATGGGCGGCCTCGTCGGCGGCGAACAGGCAGTAGAGCTGGCGCTCCTCGGTCGTGCGGGAGAGGGCCGTCATCTTGGCCGTAAACGCCAAGCCCAGCTTCTCGATGAAATACCCCTCCTCCAGAAGGCTCCGGCCGCAGGCCTCCAAAACTTGGCGCCTGCCCCGCTCGCTCAGCTCCCGATAGGCGCGGGTTTTATCCAGCCCGAAATGAGCCGCGTCCCAATGAGCCTTGCCCGCGCCTGAAGCGCGCGCGCCCGAAAGCCCTTTGCGGCGCAGGGCCGCCCCCAGGATGGGGCGCAGGGGATGCCCGCCCGGCAAATGAGGAAGATCCAACCCCGCAGAAATTCGCAAGCTATGTTTCCTGAAGGAATAGCTTGTCGAACACCGCCCCTTGCAGGCGGGCCGCCGCGTTTCGGGGCATGAGCTTTTGCATGACCCGCACCAACTGCGCGTCCGGCCCGACCACCGTGCGCAGGGGCATGGTCCGGGCCTTGGCCAGCTTCAGGACCGCCTCGGCGACGGCCGCCGGCGGACGCCCCGGCTTGGACAGCATCTTCTCCCGCAGGCGGGTGAGATTTCCGACCTGGCGGGCGTAAGCCGAACCCTCCCGGAAGGTTCCCGCCCCGAAGGCCGTGTTGTCGGCCATCTTGGTGCGAAATCCCCCGGGCTCGACCAAGGCCACCTGAACCCCGTGGGGCCGGAGCTCATGGTAGAGCGACTCAAAGAGCCCCTCCAGGGCGAACTTGCTCGCGCAATAAGCCGAGGACAGGGGAAAACCGGAGTAGCCCAGGACCGAGGAAACGGCGATGACCTTTCCCCGCGCCACGCGCAAGGCGGGAAGGGCCGAGCGGGTCAGGAAGGCGGAGCCGAAAAAATTTACTTCGATCTGTTTCCGAAATTCTTCTTCGTCGGTTTCTTCGAAAGGACCCACGAGACCGTAGCCGGCGTTGTTGACTAGCAACTCCAGGCGGCCCCCGGCCGCCCGGATTGCAGTCTCTCGTTGTTTTTCATTCGTGACATCCAACTCGATCAATCGCAGCCGTTCCCCAAAAGCCGTTATTTCGTCCCCAAACTCCGTTCTCCGTTTTTCTATGTTTCTCAGCCCCGCCAAAACCCGCCACCCATCCTTGAGCAAAAGGGAGACCATCGCCCTCCCGAATCCCGAGGAACAACCGGTGACCAAAGCCGTCTTCACGCGGACACCTTGGGCCGCAGGGCGACTTCTTGCCACCCCGCCCTCTGCCCCTCCAAATGAGCGATAAAGCGCGTGATGGCCCGGTCGGCGGCGATGGGGGTTTTGAGGTCGAACTTGATGCTGCGGAAGATGAGAGTGTCTCCCTTCGCGAAGAAGTTGCCAACGATTTTGGTTAGGAACAAAAGAACGGAGTTGAACAATTTTCCAAACAGACCATCGCGCCGCTTTGTAACTAAAATCGTTCTCCCTTCGGTCTGACCGTCTTCGGTCAATCTCAGGGCAAAAATAATATGGAAATGAAGGAAGTCCGGCCCGATGGTCACCGACCCCGTGCTCCCGTACCAATAGCACATGGAGTAGGTCAGCGCGTTTTTGTAGAAGGGTTTGATCAGGCGCGTGAACCAGGAAGTCTCCGGGACGCGGGTGGTGTTGGAGAAGGTGACGCAGTTCTCGTTGACCGCGACGGCCTCCATGTCCAGCCGGACCGGAAGAGCGTGCACGGAGTTGAAATGCTGGGCGTCGATGGCGTTGATCATGACCACGCTGGGGTGGCAGTTCTTGACGAACCGGTTTCCCAAGGCGTAGGCGCAGTCCCCCGTCCCCAGCTCCGGGACGAAGGGAACCGGATGGCGCGGCTCGGGGCCGGTCCAGACCCAGATCAGGCCGTACTTCTCCTCCACGGGCCAAGAAGCGGTCCGCGCGTCAAAATTCGGCGCGCCGCCCAAGGCGGGAACTTCGTCGCAGCGGCCGTTGCCGTCAAAGCGCCAGTTGTGGAAAAGGCACCGGAGCTTGGCGCCCTCGACACAGCCCTCCGCCAGGTGCGCCCCCATGTGCGGGCAATAGGCGTCCAAGGCCCGGACCTTCCCGTCCAACCCCCGATAGAGCGCCAGTTCGCGGCCCAAAAGTTTGATCCGGGCGGTCTTGCCCCGGCGAAGCTCGTCCGAGCGCAGGGCCCAGTACCAGCCCTCGGCGAAGGATTCGGGGCGGTTGAAGATGCGGTATTGGGTCTCAGGCATGGGGTTTCTCCGCGACGGCGATGATGTAATCCAGGGAATTTCCGCATTCGAATTCGGGCATGGACGCCTTGAAGAACCCGCGCACCAAAAGACTCATGCGCGCCTTGATCTCGGGCTCCTCCAAGCGCTTTTTGGCGTAGCGGGCGAAGGGCGCGTAAACAAGCTCCCTGATGGAAACGATCCGGACCCCGTCAAAACCCGCGTCCCGGAGCTTGTTTGCATACTCCTGTTCCGTTGCCATGTTTTCCTTAGGAATCTGCCAAAACGATCGCCCCAAATAATCCCCCGCCTTGTCCACCCAAGAATCCCGCGGCCCCAGGGGAATAATGTCGGCGGTCGCCAGGCGGCCCCCCGGTTTTAAAACGCGAAAAGCTTCCCGGAAAAAATCCCAGCGCGTATCGTAATGAAACGCCGTTTCCAGGGCCAGGACTTTATCGAACTCCGGCCCCCGGAAGGGCATCGCGGTCGCCGACCCCTCGCGCAGATCCACGACCGCGGCCGCGCCGGCCGCTTCCACCCGCTTGCGGGCCACGGCCACCTGGGAAGCCGTGATGTTGAGCCCCACCAGACGCTTGAGGGCGAAGCGCTTGGCCCAATAAAGGTCTTGGTCTCCGAAGCCGAAGCCGCAGTCCAATACTTGGTCGCCGGCCGTCAGGCCGGCGGCCAACCCCAGTTGTTCGGCCAAAGCCTGGGCGGCGCCGTCGTAAGTCGTGGCCCCGTCCCAATAACCCAGGTTGAGATACAAGCTGTTTTCCCCCAGGTTGTTGGCCGTGGAGAGCAGGTCGTAGACTTCGCTCGCCCGATTTTTTTTCGGATGGAAAAGCAGCTTTAGCATGGCCAAGGCCGCGTTCATCTCAGGCCCTCGGCCAGCTTGGCCCCGGCCCGGAGGTCGCGGATGAGGACCTCGTTTTTGACCGCGCCCCAGCGGGTGCCGCGGGCGGCCAAAAAGGCGTGGAAGCGGTCCGACATGGCGGGGTCCACCCGGACTTCCGGGGCGTCCAATTGACCCAAGAGCCGCGCCCGACGGTAATGCACGGATTCCTGCAAAAGGGCGTCCAGTTCGCGGGACAGGTCCTCGGCCGCCAAGGCCGATTTATCCACCAGGAGCAGGTAGCGTCCCGGCCCTCCGTCCGGCTGAAGCGGGACCAATCGTTGGAAGCGGCTCGCGCCCAAGGACAGCCGCCCCACGGCGGAGGCCGCGAAACCCTCGGAGAGTTTTTCCCCGGCCAAATCCACCACCGAGTCGCAGCGGCCGACGAGATCCAGGCACGGCGTCCGGCCCAGCCAGCCCTGGACGCGCACCCGGTCCCCGGTCCGATAGCGGGCCAACCCCCCCGCCTGGGTCAGCAGAACGGCGTAGTCCCGCCCCTCTTCCAATTCATGCAGGCGCCGGACCGGACCTTCGGCTTGCTGGAACTCCAGAAAGACCTCCGTCAGCAGGGGCACGCAGCGCCCACCGGCCTCCAGCCAGGGCAAGGTCACCGGCCCCTCGGTGCAGAGCAAGCCCTTGCCCTGGACCAGGGCCCGGGGAAACAGGCCCGCCAAGCGCCGGGCGCCGGGAGCGGCGTGGGAGGACGCCCAACAGGACACAAGCCTGAGATTCGGCCAGACTCCCTGCCAATCCCCGGCATCAAGCGCCGCGCGGCGCGCGGAAGAAAACTTCAGGCCCTCGACCAGGGACGCCTTCTCGGCGGCGATGAAATCCAGCAGGACCAGAAAATAAGTCGGGCTCCAAAGCGAGACGATCTCCAGGTCCCCGGCGGCCAGCAGGCTCCGGCAGACCGCCGCCTTGAACTCCCGGGGATCGCGCAGACCGGCCGCGCCCTTGACCGAAACCAGAAAGGGCGACAAGAGCAGGCGCAAGCCCCAGGAGAGGTGCTCCTGGTCCTCCGCCAGGCCCACGCGCCGCCCGTCCTCGGTCCGGGCCGAGCCCCAGGACGGCGAGAGCGCCAGGAAAGTCCGTCCGGATTCCAAGGCGGGGCCGCGGGTGACCAGATCGTGAAGCCAAAGCAGGAACATCGTTCCGAAGGTCCGCCTCAGGCCCTCCGTGTAGGGGATGCGCTTGGCCGCGGCGGTGCTTCCGGAGGTGGGCTCGAAATATTCCGCGCCGCCCGGGGCCAGCGCGCCCGTTTCCCCCGCCTCCTCGCGGGCGATCCAGGAGCTCAACCGGTCGTAGGTGACCGGGGGCAATTTGGACGCGAAGGCCCGGTAGGTGTCGTCGCGATGCAGGCGCCGCTGGCGGCCGTAGCCGGTTTCGGAAAGCTCTCCCAATAGCCGCCGCAAGACCCGCTTCTGCGCCTGGGCGGGACGCTCGAGCGCCGCCGCGAAGCGCCGGCGCGGCCCCGCTCCCAGCGCTTCCACGATCCCGCAGGCCAGCCGGACGAGCAGGAACCGCGCCCCGGAAAGGCCCCGGTCTTCCAGGGCCGACCATTTCGCGGCGGCCCGGCGGCAAGCCCATGCCAACGCCCAGCCCGCCAGGATGTCCACGGCATAGTGATAACGCAGGCCCACGGCCGAGACTCCGACCATCACCGCCATGAAAATCGCGGCCCGCGCGCCGGGACGGCCGAAACGGTCGAAGGCCACATAGGCCGAGGCCCCGGCGTGGAGGCTGGGGAAGGCCCCATGGGGGCCGCCCGCCAGGCGGATGGCTCCGACGGCCGCGTCATAGAGGGGTCCGCCCGCCGGCGCTCCCAGTGCGATCAGCGGCCCCTCCGCGGGCAGGAGCAGGTGGCCCAGGAGGCCGATGCCGTACAGGAGGCTCAACCCCGCGATGAATTCCCCGCCTTCCCTTTCCCCGAAACCCGAAAGCCTCAGCCAGACCGCGCCGTAGAGATAGGGGACGAAAAGAATATAGAAGAAGCTGAAAAGCTCGACCGGCCCGGCGGTGGAAAATTTCCCGAACAAGGCCCGGTCGGCGCCCGCCAGGAAAGCGTCCAGCTTCCAAGGCATGAGGGCCAGCCCTGCGTGGCCGGCGATAAAATAGAGGGCGTGGAAGAAGAGGACGACCGACCAAGCGCGAAAGCGCCATGGAAATTTTTTGGGACATAAAGCCGGGACGACGATGAGAGGGGAAAGAGCGGCAACGGAATAAAAGAAAGAAAAAGAAAATGGCTTAAAAAAAGAAATCGAGGCCAGAAGGGCGGCCAGAGTGGCGCCGAAGAATTGGGCCGCCTTCTGGGAAAAACTCACTTCCTCGCCTCCGCCGCGAAGGTGTCATTATTAACGCTGCGGCTCGGATACAAATCACTCAATATGGGGACATTGGTCCCGTCTTCGACGCGCACGCCCGGACCGATGCGGGTGCCCGCGCCCAGGAACACCCCGGAGCCGATGGAAATGCGCCGCACGTAGAGGACGACGCGCTCACCCTTGGGGCGGATGACATGGCTGAAGCATTCGACTTTGTGGCCGAAAACCACGCGGTCGCCGATCTCCAAGAGGCCCCGGTCCACGAACTCGGCGCGCGGGGTCCAGTAGACGCCGCGGCCCACCGTGCTACCCCAGGCCCGGAGCCAGAGGCTGAAGACGCCCGGGATGAGTTTCAGGACGGCCTCCAACTGCGGCACCGCGATAAAAATAGATTGGATCTGGTGGCTGGCCCACCACGGGTTGAATTTGCGCTCAGCCAGGTCGAAGACGCCTTCCCGGATGGGCGAGAAGACGACCAACAGGCGGTAGCTCAGCAACGGAAGGCCGTAGAGGACCAGGACGCCGGCCACGGCGCCGGAGCGCAGGAACGCCGCCGCCGCCGCCGCGATCAGCAGCGCCGGGTACACCGCAAAGAAGCGGCTCCAGAGCGTCACCTTGCCCTCCCGGCCGGTTCTTGGCTCCTTCCGGGATTGATGGCAAATACGCCATCGATCCCAGAGGGGTCCGCGGCATCCGTTTGGGAGACTCCGAAGCTCATCCTCGGAACCAGGAGCTTGCGGCCCAGGCTCCAGGATAATTCAATGCCCAGGCTCTCGGGGTACTCGCCCGGCTCGTGAAGGGTGCCGTGCCAGCGGTCCCAAAGCTTGAAATTGGCGCCGAAGTTGGAGGCCATGCGGTCGGAGCTGTGGTGCCACGCGTGGTCCAGGGGCGTGACCAGGACTTTAGACAGCGCTCCCAGGGCGGGGCCGGGCTCCTTGGGCCAGACCTCGGAGTGGCGCCAAAGATCCAGAGCGGCGGTGAGGGCCGCCGCAAGCAGGAAGGGCGCGGGCTCCACCAGCAGGTACAAGCAAAGGGCGTTGACCCAGACATAGACGATCAACAGCGGCGACAAAAGGGTGTTGCGCGAAGCGACCAGAACGTCCAGGCGCTCGGCGGTGTGGTGGACGGCGTGCCAGGACCAAAGGCGGCCGTGCAGGAAGCGGTGATTCCAATAGTAGAGATAGTCCACCAGGGCGAAGTTCAACAGGAAGGCCGCCCAGCCCGGAAGGGCCAAGGCCCCTCGGCCCGCGGGCCAGAACTTTCCCAGGGCCCAATACAAAACGCCGGTCTCCAACAGGGGAACGGCGACTCCTTGGACCAAGAGCCCGGCGCCGTCCAGGAGCCAGTTTCCCGCCCCCCGTCCCTTGAGGCGCTCCCAGCCGTCCTGGCGCAGGAAGGTGGAGGCGACCAAGGCCCAGAAGGCCGCGAATACGATCAGGTTCACACCCAAAACTCGATCTCCTGGGATTGATCGGGCAAGAGGCGCGGGTCCCGGCCCGCCTCCAACTCCGCCCGGACGGCTTCAATGTAGACATGGATGACATCGGACGGCGTGTGGGTGAACTTGGTTCCGAAGCGCTTGATCGTCGCCATCTGCTTGGCCAGGATGTCGATGTCCTGGTCGATGACCTTCTGGCCCTCGCGCTTGACGAAATACCCGGCCACGGGATTGAAGATCCCGTAATCGTAGGAAAGGTCCGTATACACCAAGGTCTCCGAGTCCGTGACAGGCACGGACTGCGAGGTGATGCAGAAGCGGCGGCGCGGACCGAAATCATACTCCACGGAGGTCACGTTGGGCATGTGGAAGCTGTCGGTGTGGCCGATCTCGGCCCCCGAGGGATTGAGCAGGCGGGAGAAGGTGCCCAGGTTGGCCTTCTCGCCGCGGTAGGTCACCAGGACCGAGCCCCCGCGGCGCTCGACCAAGGCCGTCAGGCGCTCGCCGGCGGGCTTGCGGAAAATGCCGTAGTGGACGAAGGCGGTGTGCGGGATGTCCACGAAGTTCTCGGCGCAGTTGGTGACGGTGTTTTGAAAACGGTTGACCACGCGGACGGATTTCCAACCCTTTTCCCCGGCGTGGGGCATGGGGAAGGGCGAAAACTCCTCGGAGAGCGGATCGCGGGAGAGGCGGACATAAACATATCCGTCCTGCTCCTTGGTGTCGAAGGCCGGGACGGAGCGGGTGCCGATCTTGCCCTGATTGGGCCCCAGCGAGGGAATGTCCACCACCTTGCCGCCCCGGTCGTAGACCCAGCCGTGATAGCCGCAGCGCAACCCGGTCCCGCAGACGGTCCCGCAGGACAAGGGCGCGTTGCGGTGGATACAGCGGTTTTCCAGGACTGCGGACTGTCCCGCGGCGTCTCGGAAAACCGCCAGCGGTCGTCCCAAGACCTGCCGTTCCAGAACTTTGTTCCGTTGCAATTCCTTCGTTTCGGCGACAACGTACCAGAAATCCGTCAACCGAACCCCGGTTCCATTGATTCGTTCGGAAGATTTTTTTTGATCCGTTTCCATTAGACCTTCAAAGGTTCAATGTCCAGGTCCGCGCAAACCGGCAGCTGGCACGCCAAACGGGCTTTGGGATTTCCGGGCGCCAGCAAGGACAACAATTCCGACTCGTCCGGGGCCGGAGGCGGAAGAGTCCCGGCCCCGGATACGACCCGGCTCAAACAAGTCCCGCAAATCCCGGTCCGACAGCCGAACAAAAGCGGCGAATTGGCGACGGAAAGATGTTCGGACATGTTGGCCCCCCGCGGCAGGCGCACCGGGACGAATCCCGAGCCTCCGAAGGAGACCTCGAAATCCTTTTCCTTCTCAAGCATGAACGATATCCTTCTCCTCGGCCGGAGCGCGCCGGACCTCCGGGATCGCGGACGCGGAAAACTTGGCCAGTTCCCGCCGGTTGGTCCGCAGGTAGCCCTCCACCGAGCTCTTGGACATGAGGCTCATTTCCTTGTTCTGGCGGCTGACATAGGCCAGGTCGGCCAAATACGCTTTATAGGACTCGACCGCCGTTCGGTGGGTCTTGAAGCTGGCCCGAAGTCCCTCGGAGTCCCGGGTGAAGCACGCCCGCATCAATTCCAGGGCCCCGCCCCGGTCCAGGCCGAAGGCCGGGGAACGCAGGAGCTTGTAGACGACGGGAAACAAGGCCGGCTCGTACCAGAAAATCCCGTTGATGGCCACGGAAAAGTTGTAGTGGTCCTTCTGACAGCCGCGCAGGCCCATATTGGCGATGGTCCGCTCGAAGGCCGTCGGCGGGGGTAGGGACCGGACCACGTCGTGGGAGATGATCCCGGAGCTGTTGAAGTGAAAGGATTCGTCCATGAAATGGTAGTGGCTGATCTTGGACGGAATCGGCGCCGCCTCCGGGTCCGCCTGGCGGAGGTAGTATTGGCTCAAGGGGTGCTGGATCATCTTGCCGTTCAAGGTCCGCACGCCCCGGACCGTGAGGTATTGGCAGGCGATGAAGGCGTTGCCCGAGGACAGGGAGGCGAAGGCCCGCAACTGAAGCCCCTTCCAGAAATCCCGGATTTTGTTCGTGTCGCCGAAGATCATGGTCTCCGAGAACATGGAGCGCATCGGATAGGTGAAGAGGCGCTCGCCGAAAACCTTTTCTTCCACTTCCTCGGAGACTTTCTTGAACGCCGCGATGTGGGCGCGCTCCTGGGAGGACTCCAGGTCCAAGGTGTCGCAGACCAGGCGGAAGTCCTCCAGCTGATAAAGCCCGGCGGCGGAGGTTTGGTTGAGGAAAATCGTCGCGATCTCGGCCGATATGATCTGGCTGTAATAGGCGACCCAGTACAGTTGATTGAGGAGGAGCTTCTGGGACGCCGAAGCCTGCTCCCAAACGGCGGTTCCGTACAGCAGGGACTGCTCGGCGGGATTCCAGAATTCGTCGCGGCAATCCTCGTAGCGAAAGGCCGCGGCGGCGGCGTCGATGAGAGCGGTGTGATCCTGTTCCTTGTTGCGCCGGTGGTTGAGCGCGAGCTTGCGGCAGGTGAGGGTATCGTCAAGCAGGGAGCGGGTGTGGCGCTGGGAAAGAGCCTTGTTCAAGCGACCTCCATGGGAATTTTCGGCTCCGGGCGCCGGGCGAGGAAGGCGGAAAGCTCCGCCCGGTAGCGGCGCACCTCGCGGCCGTAGCGGCCGAGCACGGCCAGGACGAAAAGCTTGTTGAGGCACCAGGTTGCGCGCAGGGAAAACACCGCGTCCTGCCGGTCGATATAGGTCCGCTCGAAGACCAGATGCCCGAGCAACCCGATCAACTGGGAGCCCGGCAGGGCCAGCAGGAGGCGCGCGTCCCGCGCGGCCGCGCCCCAGGCCAAAAATCCGTAGAACCAAACCACGCCCAGGCAATGCAGGGCGACGTTGAGCGGATTCTGGTGCTTGAGTACGAAGACCGGCCAATACTCCGTGAACGGATGCTCCGGGGCTCCCGGGCCGATGCGCAGGCGCGGGTCGGGCTCCGGGGGCGCGACCCTCAGGACCTCCCCGAGTTTTTCGGTCCCCAGTTCCCGGGACGGGGCGCCGCAGTAAAACGCCTCCCGGCCTCCGATGTGGACGGACCGGACGGCGCGCTCGCTGCCTCTTTTGACCATCCGCAAGGCGCCGTCCAGGAGGGGATCGTTGATTTCCGTCTGCGGCGAGATCGGCTCCTCCAACCCCTTGGGATCGATCAGGACGAAATCCGCGCGCTTGCCCGGCGCCAAGATCCCCGCGTCCAGCCCCAGCCAGCGGGCGGGCTCCCCGGTCACCCGGGAGACGGCCCTGGCCATGGTCATGAAACCCGTCTGCGCCGCCTGCTTGAGCAAGGCCAGCGCCCCGTCGTAGTAGCCCAGATTCCGCACGTGAGCGCCCGCGTCGGTAAAGCCCGGGAGGATGTTCGGATCTTTCATCAGGCCCAGGCGCGGTCCCAGCCGGCCGTTGGCCCCCGTGGAGACCCAGCGCAGGTCCTCATCGTGCTTTTCCAGAAGATCCATGAAAAAGTCCGCCGGCGCCCGGCCCGCGGCCCGGGCCGAAGCGGCGATGGAGCGGCCCGCCAAGAACTCATCCGGGCAACGGACGACCAGCATCCAGTCCAGGTTGCGGTGGAAAGTCCGGCGGCTCCCCTTGGTCCACTCCAGCGCGAAGCGCTCCCGGAAACCCGGAGTTTGCCACAAGGCCCGGCGCTCGGCGCGGGTCTCGGCGTCGTTCAAGGCCCGGCCGGCGGGAAATTCCTCGAAGAGCGGAGTCAGAGGGCCGTCGGAAAAGACGGTGAACGGCTCGGTCAAGGTTTGAAAACGGATGTCGCAGCCCAACGGCCCGTTGAGGACTTTCAAAATCGGCCCGAAGACCCGCCACGCCCCCGGCGTCCCGGTGGGATCCAACGCCGCGAGCACCGTCAGCTTCAGCCTCCGTCCGAAAGCCGGCAAGAGGGCCATGGCCAGGATGTAGAGCAAGGTGGCCAGGTTTTGCGGGTTCGGGGAAAGCTGAAGGACCAGGCCGCGGCGGCGGCAAAGGTCGGCCAAGGCCCGGTATTCCGAAAATCCGGCGTGCTGGGAGGGCACGGTGCGGCCCTTGAAGCGCCCGCTCATCATGTGCCAGGGGACCATGTCGAAGGACAGTCCCGCGCAGCCCGCGTCGAAAGCCTCCCCGGCCAGCTTGAGCATGGCGGAGGTCTCCATCTCCGTCGCTTTTTCCTTGAGACTGCGCTCCAAGCCCATGACCTTGGCCCGCAAGGCGCTGTGGCCCAGAAGCGCGGCCGCGTTGGGCCCCAGGGGCAGGGAGTCCAGGTGGCGGAAATATTCCCCGGGGGTTTTCCAGTTCATGGCCCCGTCCAGCCATTTTCGGACCAACACGCGAGGGATGTTCTCCACGCGCAGGAAAATGTCGGCCAGGTCCGCGGGGTCTCCGACCGTCAAGGACAGGCTGCAGTTGCCCATCAGAACCGTGGTCACGCCGTGGCGCACGGACTCCGAAAGGCCGGGGGCGATCTCCGCCTCGATGTCGTAGTGGGTGTGGATGTCCACGAACCCGGGCAGGACCCACAGCCCCTCCGCGTCCAACACTTCGGCCGCATTTTCCCGGATGTTCGGGAAAATGCGGACGATGCGGCCATTCTTTATTCCAACGTCCGTTTTTCGCGCCGGGTTTCCGGTTCCGTCGAACAAAAGGCCGTTTTTTACGATGAGATCAAGCATTAAAACTCAGGCGGCGCCGGCCGGAACCGCGGCGCGGATGGGGCCCAGGCGCATGCCTTCCAGGTAGAAGCGCTTGGCGATGGACTTCATGTTGTTTTCCGAGACCTCGGTCAGGCAGGCCAGCTCCGTGCCCTTGGCGTACTCGGGGTTGCGTTCCAGGAAAAAGCGCACCCGCGGATCCTCCAAGCGCGCGCCCGGGACCTCGGCCAGCTCCGGCGCCAGGTGGCCCATGGACCGGGGAAACCGGATGCGCCCGTTGCGCGGATCGTAGAAGCTCCCGAATTTAGAGCGCGCGAGCTGGTTGAGGACCGCCTGCTCGAACAAAGGCGCGGGGGACTCCTGCCGGGGATAGTAGTCGTTGTAGAACACCGGCAGGTAGAGGTAGGTCCGATAGCCCTTGGTGATCAGGAACCAATAGAGCGGGGTTTCCGGCTCCTCGGCGCGGACTTGGCCGGCGAACGAGCACCAACTGCGGACCAATTCCTGCTCGCCCCAATACGCCGGATCGATGATGGTGTCGCCGGAGAAGATGGCGCGCACCTCCACGCCCCGGACCTCGGCCCGCATGACCTTCTGGGTGGAGAAGCCCTTCATCTCCCCGCTTTGGCTGTCCCGCAGCAGGATCACGAAATCCTTTTCCCGCAGATCGGCCTCAAAGCGCGTCCAATTCACGGCGCGGTAGTACTTGGAGAACAGCTCGAAGAGGGCCGAGACCTCCCCGTCCGACAGGCCTCCGGCACGGACCACTTCCCCACGCAAACGAGATGGGTTCATCGCACCGGGCAAACTCGGCCCACTCCAGGTTCGTTGTAGCATGGATCTTTCTTTCCTCCTTTATCACGTTCCGGCTTGTCGTTTCCACCGGACGGCTCTTCGAGGGGCGGAGCCGGACGCCTTTCGCTCGCCCACCGGCGCGCGAACTCATTGACCCAGTCCGGGTTGAGCCGCGATCCCGGTTCCCAGGTCTTGCTAAAACCGACAAGCCGGGAAAACAAGTCCCGGGAACATCCCCCCAAACCGGATTCAACGTCGTCCGTGAATGCGATGCGGGAATCCGGAAACCATCGCAGGCGCCGCACATCTTCCGGCCCAATCGATCCGGGATTAGAACAAGCTTTGGAAGCGAAATCGGCCAACTCCCAGGCGGCATTGGGCGGAGGGGTCGCCTCGACGGGACCCTGCTGTGGCGGCGCGGGTCCGGCTTCCTCGACCGGAGGCCCCGTTCTTCCTCCGTAAATAGTTCGAATCCGTTCGTTGAGGCCGGCGGCATCAATGCGCTCGCTCCGGCACAGTTGGTCCAACATGTCTCGAAACGCCCTTTGATGGCAAGAGGCGCCCGCGGCCGGGGGGTCGGCGCAATAGACGGCGGCATCAGAATGGCGCTCCACGAGATCGAGGCGAGTCTGCGCGACCGGACCGTAATCGCAGGCGCTTTCCGCCAAGACTCTCAACTTGGCAAGATGAAAATCCGCCGAGGCCTTCTTCGCGGCCCGCCTCAGGTCCTCCTGCCCCTTTTCAATGCGCTCAAGCTCCCGCGAAACGTCCGGATCGCTCTCCAACCAGGAACCGTGGCCGGCACCGCGAAAGGCAGGGCGGTCCGTTAGCTTGTACGGATTGAGCCCCCGCTTGATTTGCTCTTCCCAGACGGAAGCCCGCGCCATCTCCGCCTGGAAGACTCGTTCATGATCATCGATGTCTTTCTGCTCAAGCTGGAAAATCGACCTCAAATGCCGCTTGGCAGCCTCACGAGCCCGCACTTCTTCGGCGGGTTCGTTTCTCAAATCCTGATCAGGTTTGAGCTTCCGCTCAAAATGCATGGCTTCGTGGTAAAGGGTCAGGCCCAGCTTGCCGGCATACTCGAAGGCATCGGGGCCCACAGAAACGGACCCGTCTGGCTGCGTTTCCGCATAGAGCCCCTTACGCAAGGTTGAACGAGAATTCGGATTCCAAGAAGCGGTCTCTCCAAGATGACTCACAATGAATTCGGATGGATTGCCTCTTGGCGATCCGCTCAGGATCGGGCCGGATTTCGGATTCGGAGAGATCCCATACGCCACGAGAGCCAAGGTGATGGCCTCCTGGCGCAGTTTGTGCGCATCATCTTGAGCCCGCTTGACGCGTCTTGCAGCAAGGGCATAGGCGTCCTTTCGCGCATCTTTAATTCCCGCGAAACGACCCAAGGCCTCCTCTTGAATCCGAGAATATCGATTCAGCTCGCGGAGATAGGCGCTCTTTGCGGCAGCCGTCAGCGGTCCGGACGGAGGCTCCGGCGGACGATGCCTGACGCCGTCCTTATTCCGCAGCCCGATTTCTATCTCAATAGATATGATCTCTTTTGAGTACTGAGAGGCTTCCCAAGAGCGCGCCTTGATTTTCTCAAGCTTTGCCTTCAATGGCTCCAAATCCTCTTTGGAAGGCCGTTTGAGAGAAACGCCCCATCCTGAAGTCGGGAACGCTAAAAATGCCAAGAAAAACAAGGACCGGGTCCTCACGGTCTTACCTCGATAGAAATCACATTGGATTCCAAAATAACCGCCGTTTTATTTGCTTCCTCGACCCGTGCGCGGCTATCCTTGATATCTTCCAATTCGGCGGGCGTTTTCTGCGACCACTCTTTTTCGATCACGGCTCTGCCCTTGGCGGACAACTTGGTTAATTGGTTCCGCTCAATATTTTCAATCTCCTCTTTGGCGCTGCCGGGCCGCAGCGGCCACCAGGTATTGTAAACGGCGTAAATTCGATATATCCCCGACCTGTGAAAAAAATACCCCTCCAAAATTCTGAACCCGGGATAGGGCAAGGTATGCGGCTTGGATGGGTCCAGCACGATTTCCGGATGCCCCCACCCCTCGACCATCTCTTTCTGCTGCCGCATCAATTTCTCATAATCCTTCCGGTGTTCCGCGGGAATCCCCGGATGAATCCGGGCATCATCGATCCCGCCGGTCTTGGGGTCCTGGGCCCGGATCGGCGCGACTATGGAAGGTGTGGCCGCCACTGTTTGCCCCGGCATAATCTCTATCATCGCGTTCCGGGTATCCCGGTGGAAGTGGCGGTAGAGCCGCGCGAACCACCCGATATAGCGGGACCAATCCGGCGCCCTTTTCCAGAAAAACCAGACGATTCGCTCCCCCATGTACGGCGGGTGCTCGGGCGGCCGTTGGCTGAGATCGCTCTCCCAGAAGCGAAACTCCCCGTGCTGACCCCAATCAAAATATAAATCCGGCCGCCCGAGCTCGCCATTCGGATTCACGATGCGAAGATGCGTTGCCGTTCCCATGGATTCGAGTAAACCCTGGTCCAGCCAAAACCGGTCATCGAGGGCGTACGGGGTCCCCCCCACATTCGTCATCTTAAGCCGGTACCAGACCCTCTGACCCGGCTTTATCCTGGGATTGGCGATCTCCAAGTTCAGTCTCAGTTTCGGCGGACCAGGCGGCGCCTTCGAGCAGGCGCCGAACGCCGCAAGAACGGCCAATAAAAGCGGTTTTATCACCGTGAATACCGCACCCTCGCCCCGCGCGCCGCCGCTCCCGCCGACGCCGCCCTCGGCCCCGCCCCCGCCGCCGAGTCGGTCCGCACTCCCACCTGACGAACCCCGCCGTCGCCGTCGAAATCCGGGCCCCCTTTCGGCGGCTCGAAGAAAACCAAGGGCTTCCAGAGCCGGGCCGCCACGTATTGCGCCGCCAAAGTGAGCTTGTCGGAGGCGTTGGCCTCGGACTTCAAGGCCTTGAGGACCCAGCGCCCGTCCACCCGGCCGAGCTCCACGCTCCACATGGACTGGTATTTGAGCTCGATACCTCGCCCGGTGACGACTTCTTCCTCGGTGCGCCCGCGGGCGAAGGCGCGGTTGCCGTCCACCCGGAAATCCTCGGTGAGCAGGCGGACCTTATAACGGCCCCCCCGGCCGCCCTGCCGGATGACGGATTTGACCTTGGCCCAGAACTCCCGAAGGCCTTCCGGGCCCCGAACATCGTCCCCGGTGACCATGGCGCCCATGAAATTGGGGTCCATATGGGGAATTATCTTGCCGATATCGTCATTATTTAAGGCCGCCTCATAGGCGGCGCTGATCAGGGAGAACTGCTCGATGTCGGAGGGTGGTCTCCCGGAGGTTTGGGAGAAGGAGAGGCCGGGTAAAAGCAACAAAAGAAGAGAGACAACGGAAAGGGGGGTGCCCGGCATGAAACTCTATCCTAGCACGGAAGGGCCCAGGCTCAAAGGGCCAACGGACCTAGTTTTTCCGGGCCAAAGGGCCCGGAAAGAACTAGGCCTATCGGCCTAAGCAGACTTACCGCACTTCTTGGGCCAAACGCAGGTCTCGAACTGGGCGACGACCGGGGCGGTTTTGGCGCACTTGTTGGGCCAGACGCAGGGCTGGAACTGCGCGACCACGGGGGCCGCGGCGCACTTATTGGGCCAAACGCAGGGCTGGAACTGCGCGGTCTGGGTGGAAAGGGGGTTCACGGGGCTCAGGGTCACCATCAGGATCAGCTCGATCATTTTCGTTCTCCTTGCTTATCAGCGACAAGGACATGATACCCCGCCCCGGGGCCCTCCCCCTATGAGTGGCGTCAAAACCGGACATTGATCCGGCTCGTTGACCATGGTCAACCGCGGGGGTTGACCTGATTCAGGCCGAAGCGTTGCGTGCTCGGAAGTCGGGAACGACTATGGACATCCTCGACCTCTTGGTGGCGGACCACGAAAACCTTCGGCGCCTGATGGCGGCGATGACCAACCATCTCGGCGACCAGCGGTCCACCGGACCCAACGACATCGTCGAGTTGGACCGCTTCGGCCTGGCGGAAGCCAACGCGCGGCTGGTCAGCGCCTTCATCACCCACGAACGCCTGGAAGACCGGTGCCTTTTGTCGGCCATCCGCGCCCTGGAAGCCTCCGGAGGGCTATCGGCCCATGATATCTCGGAAGACCATCAAACTCTGCGCCAGCTTTTCCAACTGCTTACGGCCGTGGAGCGGACCTGCGACGGGCGCCATGTCCACGCCCTGCGGGAGGTCCTGGAGCGCGTCGAACGCGCGCTGGAGAAACACCTGGAATACGAGGAGGAAATCCTCTTCCCCTCCATCCGAAAGAATCTCCCCCCCGACACCTTGATGTCCCTCGGTCGCACCGCCGAAGACCTCCTCCAACGCGCCTAGCATCGGTGCCTGGCATTCATATTCTTCAAATTCTCCGCCGGGCTTCGTGGCGAAAATGGGGCGAAAGATAATACAATCTCCCCATGAGCGATGAGAAAGAAGCCCCCACCCCCAAGATGGACGGCGCCGACCTTTGGCGCGAAGAGCTTTTCACGGACCGGAAAGTCGGCGTGATCCGCAAGCTGTCCCCCATTAAAATCGACGGCTCCCCCGATCCCTCCCGCAAGGTCATCTTCACCGGCGAGGCCTCCCTCATGACTCCGGCGGGCACCCTTCCGCTCAGCTTTGAAATGCCGGTGGACACCCTGGAGAAAGCGGTCGCCCTCTACGGCGACGCCGTTGCCCAGGCCTTCCACGAAACCATGGAAGAACTCAAGGAAATGCGCCGCAAGGCGTCCTCGTCCCTGGTTCTCCCCGGCCAAGGCGGCCCCGGCTTGGGCGGCGGGCTGGGCGGCCTGGGCGGAGGCCTCCCCCCGGGGGCCGGAAAGCTCAAGCTCTAATCCCGCCATGGATTACGGGCTGAGCGACCAGCAGTTGGAAGTGGCCGCCACGGCCCGCGAGGTGGCGCGCAAGAAAATCCGTCCCGTCCGCGATCATTACGACAAGACCGAGGAGTTCCCCTGGCCCGTCATGGAGGAACTCCGAAAGGCCGACCTCTTCGGGGTTTACCTTCCCGAGCAATACGGCGGCCTGGGCGGCGGGCTGGTGGAACTGCTCCTGGCCGCCGAGGAGCTTTCCAAGGCCTGCTCCGGGATCACGATGGGCTACGCCACCACCTCGCTTTGCTCTTTGCCGATCCTGCTCTTCGGAACGCCCTCCCAGCGCGAGCGTTGGATTCCGGACCTTGCCTCCGGGGCCAAGCTCGGCGCCTTCAACATCACCGAACCCGGAGCGGGTTCCGACGCCACCGCCACCAAGGCCACCGCCCGCCGGGACGGGGACCATTACATCCTCAACGGCCTCAAGAACTTCTGCTCCACCGGCAAGGACGCGGCCACCTATATCGTCTTCGCCTCCACCGACCTCTCCCGGGGAGCGCGCGGGCTGACGGCCTTCGTCGTGGAAAAAGGAACCCCGGGCTTCACCTTCGGCAAGAAGGAAGAGAAGATGGGCATCCGGGCCAACGGCACCTACGAGCTGATCTTCAAGGACTGCCGGATTCCCAAGGAAAACCTGCTCTACAAAGAGGGCTACGGGCTCTTCATCGCCCAAGCGGTCTTCGACATGTCCCGGCCCCTGGTGGGCATCCAGTCCCTGGGCATCGCGCAGGGAGCGTTCGACGAGACGCTGGATTACGTCCGCCAACGCAAGCAATTCGGCCAGGCGGTCTCCTCCTTCCAGGCCGTCCAGCACATGCTGGCCGACTGCGCCACCGCCATCGAGGCTGGGCGCGCCCTGATCATGGCCACGGCCAAGGCGCTGGACAAGGGGTTGGCCCCGGCCGTCGCCAAGGGGCTGGCGGACGGAACCATCGTCTACGACGAGATGAAAAAGCTCGGCGCCAAGCGCTGGACCAAGGAAAGCGGGATGTGCAAGATCTACGGCTCCGACACGGCCATGAAGGTGACCATCGACTGCGTCCAGATGTGCGGCGGGATCGGCTACATGCGGGATTTCCCGGTCGAGAAATACATGCGCGACGCCAAGATCACCCAGATCTACGAGGGGACCAACCAGATTCAGCGCAACGAGGTCGCGATGATGATCATCAAGGAAGCGGCCGCGGCCAAGAAGGGCTGAGGACTTACTTCAGGCCCGCGGTTCGGGCCCAGCCGTCGAATTCGGCCCTGAGGCCCGCGTAGTTGGCCTCCACCCCGGGCCCGGAAACCTCGGGAGTCAAGACGGGCCGCCCCTTGCGGAATAGTTCCGCCGCCGGCACGGTGTCCTCCCGGTAGATGCGCATCCGTTCCTTGAACACCTCGGGATTGTCGTCGGCACGGCCCCGGGACAGGATGCGCCTCAAAAGCTCCTCTTCCGGGACCTCCAAGGAGAGGACCGCGTCCACGCTCTTGCGGCCGAGCATGGATTTGAGCGCCTTGGCCTCGGCTACCCGCCGGGGAAACCCGTCCAGGATAAAGCCCCGCTCCACGACGTCGGCCTGCCGGAGGCGCTCTTGGACCACCCGGAGTACGAGTTCGGTGCTCACGAGCTTGCCCTGGGACATCAGCGCCTCCACCTCAGGATGGTTCTTGGCGTAACCGCGCAGAAGGTCGCCGACCGAGATGTGGGGAATGCCGTATTCCCGGCTGAGCAATTTGGCGTAGGTGCCCTTTCCCGAGCCGGGCGGGCCGGTGATGATGAGCCGGACCGGCCGGTTGAGGACCCGGGGGCCGAGCGGCGTGGCGGGGGCCGGAGAGGAACCGGCGGACGAGCCCCCCGGAAGATCGGGCCGAACCGCCGGAGCCTCGGCTTTCCCATCGAAAATCCGGGCGGACCGCGCGGTGACCGCTTCCAGGGAAAACCTCTGCGAACCGGTTTGGGCCGGCTCCTGAATGTCGGCGGCCCGAAGCGCCGGAACCAGAGCCGAGGCTTGGACCCCGGAAGCTTCAGCTGCCACGGGAAAGGGCGAGGCAAGCCTGGGAGCATCCCCCGGCAAGGACGGGGCCGTTAAGGACGGGACGGGCCCGGAAAAAGAAAACGCCGAAGGCCCAAGCCCCTGAACCGGCCGGACCGGATTGACGCCGAGCAAGGACGGCCGGCCCATGAAAGCGGAACCCACGGCCCCCAAAGAGGACCCGGCCGGGTTTACCTTGACGCGGACCGCGCCGGAGGCCTGGTAGGAAGCGGCAGAGCAAAGCCCGGCCAGCGGGAAAAGAAGAATCGCCGGCCTCAGGGCCGGGAGAAAAAATCTCACGGTACCAGCGTAGCCGAATCGGAGCCCGGCCGCGAGGGCCGAAAGGCCGTCCCGGCTCTAGGTCCTAGGGCCGCTCCCGGACGACCGAGGGTTGGGGGAGCGACTGAAAGCTTCCAAAACGCTCGCGGAGCAGGTTGATGAATTTATGGTCGAGTTCCGCGGCTTCCGCCTTGAATGCCGCGCCCCTCTTTCGGTTCTGATCTTCGTAGTCCAAAAATTCCAACGCGGCCCGGGATTGCTCCGCGGGGATCGCCACGCCGGCCAGGCGGGAGCGAACCCGCATGCCCATGATGTAGAAGGTCCACCAGGGGCGCGAGCCCGCCGGGGCGTTCAATGATCGGGCCAGGCCATGACAGCGTGAACAGGCTTGCGCGTAAAGGCGGTAGTTTTCCCGCTGAGCCGGGGGATAGGCCGAGACGTCCAGGGATTGAGGACCCAGGTCGCTCGGATACATGGCCACGGGCGGGCTTTCCGGGTTGGGCGGCGAGGAACGCCGCCACAGACCGCAGGCGGAAAGGACCAAAAACGGGAGAAGAATCCAGAGCTTTCTCACGACCATTGAGACCGCAACGGAACTGCCTCCGACCAAACCTTGATGCATGTGATGTCCTCCACCGATGCGGGACGCTCCTGGACCTGCCCGGAGCGGGAGACACCGCCTTCCCCTCGATCACGCGCCTCGGACCGAAAACATTCCTGATCGCGAACTATACCTCGCCCCTCGACGCTCCCAACCTCTCCTGGTTCCGCGGCCAAACCAGCTCCCGCGGCACCAAAATCTACCTCGCCGACTTGAGCTTTAAATAGAAACGGCCCGGAGAGCTCTCGCCCTCCGGGCCGCCGGTCAAAAAGACTTCTTCGCTTACCGCCCGCCGCGGGCTTGCACGGCGCGGTCCGCGGGCAATTGCGCCTGAGCCCGCTCCAACAGGGACCAGAAGGCCTCGCTCGGGGTCTGGACATGGGACCGGGATTCGACCGGGCCCGGAATCTTGTCGAACAGGGACGAGATCTTGGTCACGTGCTCGCCGCCGCAGCCGTCGTTGGAGCACTTCTTGGAGACCCGGCAATTCCCCTGCCAAACATAGTCCTGCTCGCCGCGGACCAGGATGCCCTCCACCTTTCCGGTGACGGTGTTGAAGACCGCGCTCCCGGAGTTGCCGCCGTAAGTGTCGAGGTTGGCCACGAAGTAGCCGTTGGGGCTGGGGTCGCGCACCGCCGCGCCGCCAGCCACCTTGGTCGGCAGGCCCGCGGGATGGCCGATGACGAAGACCTTCTCGCCCGCCTTGAGCTCGGGGCCGCGCGCCACGCCCAGGGGGACATGCCCGGCCACCGGGCGGTCGGTCCGGATCAGGGCCCAGTCGGCCCCGCTGTTCTCTTGAAGCCGCCCCAGCAACTGTCCGCAGCCGTAGACGTCCGAGGCCGCCACGCTGTTGGGATACTTGCCCGCCTCTTTGATGCCGAAGCCGAAGACGAATTTCGTCTCCTTGCAGTCGGACTCGGAGGTCACGCAATGGCCCGCGGTCATGATCAGGTCCGGACCCACCAGGGAGCCCGAGCAGAAGGCGCCCAGAGGCTGGTCCCAGTAGGGCTCGGATTTGCACATGTTCATGGATTCGCCGAAAGACTCGGTTTCCAGCTTGGCGGTCGCCTTGGCGGAATCCACGCTCACCTTGGAGGCGGGCCACAGGGAAACCGTGGCATCGGCCATTTCCAAAAGCTTGGCACTCTTGACCTGGTAGATGTCCAACCGGTCGTCGTCGCCGTAAATGACTTCCGGGTTGGCGTCCTGGGCCGAGGCCCGGACCGCGACGAAAGCCAAAACCAATAGGGCCGATACGGCTGCGAATCTTCTCATGCGACCTCCCGAGGCAAAGCCTCACGACTCATGCCGATTGAACTTAATTAAACGGAGGGAGGCAAGAGAAAAATGCCCGAAAGTCCCAGATGGGCCTAGGCCCTTTGGCCCCCTATCGGGAGAGGTAGTCCTTGAGCCAGTCCTGAAGATCGCGAAACAGCGGCATGCAGCAGCCGAAGGTCTTGGCCTCGGCCACGGCGGCGGGAACCGTCCAACCCTGGAGCCGGGTCCTGAAGGAAGCGACCGTCACCCCGGTGCGGTCCTTGCCGTAGCGGCAGTGGACCAGAACCGGGCGCAGGGCGGGGTCGGCCAGGGTCTTGAGCGCCCGATCCACCTGGTCAAAACTCGGGGACTTCAGGCCGCTCATGGCCACGTGCACCACGGACATTCCGAGCGCGGCGGCCTCCCGGGATTCCTCCTCGGACACTTTTTCCCGGATATTCAGGATCGTCTTGACCCCCAGGTCCCTGAGCTTGAGCAGGCCCTCCCGGTTGAACTGCCCGGAGCGGTACACTCCGGTGGAAACCGTCCCGAAATTGGGCAGGGCCTCGGTTCCGTTGAGGCCGAAACTCTCCTCGTCGGCATCCTCATTGACGCCATCGGTCTGGGGAGGGGCCTGGGCGGACCGGGGATTCTCCGTCAGAACCGCCCTCAGCGCGCTTTGCGCCTCCCGAAGCGGACAGGACGGGCCGCGTTCCCCGGCCGCGGTCGCAGAGAGAACCATCACCGCCAAGAGAAGTTGGGCGACCATCGCCCGATTATAACTCTTCCCGGGCGAAAATGGCCCGCCTGTTTACTTGCAGACGACGTTATTTTTAACGCAGCGGTTGCCGGTGCTTTTGACGCAGCAGTAGTGCTCCGAGCCGCAGGTCTCGTCGTCCTGGCACTGGTCCCATTTGGCGGCGAACCCGCGCGGCGCCGCGAGCAGGCGGCCCAAGAGGCCTTCCAGGGCCGGAGCGCTTTCCAAGACCGGGCGATCCGACCCCCGCCGCAGAACCGCGCCGTGCCCCAGGAGAAACCGGCCGCGGGCCGCCAGACCGAGATTCAAATCCCGCATCACCGGGGCGGTCAAAGCGGCGCCCTCGGCGTAAATCACGATTCCCGGACGACCCTCGGGGCCGACCGGACCGGCCTCGGCTTTGAGGGCCGCGCCGTAGCGGCGGGACACGGCGTCCAGGCAGGGCTGGAGGGCGGAGACCGCCTCGTCGAGTTCATAGAGGCGCTTATTGTCCAGCAGGCCGCACTCGGCCAGGCCGTCGAAGGCGTTTTTGGCCTGCATGGGGAGGATGGACCGGCCCACCAGCGCGGTGAAATCCGCCTCGGGAACCCGGAGCCCCTCCAATTCCCCGGCGAAAGCCGAAGGGGAAAGCGAAAGCGCGAGCGCGGCGGCGAAAACTCGATTCATGGACGGCCTCCCGCGGCCCGGCTGCGCCGGACCGGAGAGACATGATACCCCGTAGGGGCGGTCCGAACTTAGGACTTTCGTCAACCGCGGGGATTGATCGAGAACAACCCGCCGGACGCGATTGGCCGCAAGGGCGTGAAATTCATAAACTGCGGGATGCCTCCCCTATTCTGGTTTTTCTTGGCGTCCCCGCCCCTGGCCGCCTCGCCCCGCGCCGCCGTGGACCTCAAGTCCGCCTGCGCCAACGAGGCCGGAATGCTCTGCTCGGAAGTAAAAAACGATCCGGCGGCCCTGCGCGCATGCCTGCTCGAGCAACAGGACTCCTTAATGGCCGGCTGCCGCGGCGCCCTATTCCCGAACTCGCCCGCCAAGGGAAAACGCGCTCCCGCGCCGGTCCCCGACGAGCCCGAATTCCTGGAGAGCGGGTTCGAGGCGCAGAACGCCCGGGCCTTCCACGCCAAGGCAAAGGCGGGAAACGCCGAGGCGGCCAACGACCTCGCCAACATGATCAACCAGGGACGAGGCGTAAAGAATAACGGGGCGCTGGCCCTTCGTTGGTTTCTTGAGGCCGCCAACAAGGGCCACTCCGGCGCGCAATATACCCTCGGCTTTTTTTATGAGACGGGACGAGCCGGTCCCATCGACAACGCCGAGGCCTACGCCTGGTATTACGCCTACGCCGGAAGCAACCCCGCCTCGCGCTCGGGGCCGTTTCCGACCTACAGCCAGTTCGAGCCGGCCATCATAAAAAAGTTGAAAAAACTCGAGGCCCTCCTGTCTCCCGCCGAGGTCTCCGCCGCGCGGGAGCGCGGGGAGCGCGCCGCCCGCCCGAGCCGCTAATCGCCGACCGGAAGGCCCACGATAAAGGCCGCCCCGCGCCCGCGGCCGGAAGCGTCCAGTTCGATGGCCCCCCCCAGCTCCGTCACGATCCGCCGGCAGATCGAAAGTCCCAGGCCGGTGCCTTCCTTGCCGGGCTTGGTGGTGAAAAAGGTCTCCCAGATTTTGTCCTTAAGGGCGGGCGGCACGCCCGGGCCGTTGTCGGAGACCGTGACCAGGACGGCGCCGTCGGCCCGCGCGGTGGAGACCCGTACGACCGCGTCCTTGACCCCGCCCAGGCGCAGGGCCTGCTCGGCGTTGGTGAGCAGGTTGAAGAGCACCTGCTGGAACTGCGGCCCCTTAAGAACCACCGGCGGAAGATCCGGGGCGTAGCTCTCCTCGACCGAGATCCCGGAATGGAGCCACTCGTACTTCTTGAGCTCGACGCATTCCCGGATCAGGGCGTTGAGGTCGGCCGGAGCCGCGGGGCTTTCCTTGGCCCGGGAAAAGGACAAGGTGTCTTGAAGGATGCGCTCGCAACGGCGGACGGCCTTGGCGATGTTGCCGGAAAGCTGGGCGGGCGGAGCGCCCACCCCCCCGGCCGCGATCAGGTCCGAATAACCCAGGATGTTGGTCAGCGGGGTCTTGAGCTCATGGACCACGCCGGCGGTGATGGTGCCCAAGGTCGCCAAACGGTCCATGTGCTGGAGGCGTTCCCGGGCCGCGGTGCGCTCCTCGTGAATCCGCCTCTGCTCCCGGGCCAACTGTTCCCGAGCCTTGCGTTCCCGCAATGAGACTCTCATGACCAAGTCGGTGGCGAAGACCATGATCCCGGCCTTGGTCAGCATTTCCAGAAGTTCGCTGAGCGCCCCCCGAAGGACCGAGCCGGAGTGAAAGACCACGATCGCCGAGACGACGGCCACGGTGGTCGAAAGAATCCCCCGCCGCCCGAAAGCCAGGCAGCCGTGGAGCAGGGGGAGAAGGTAGAGCACCCAGAGGTAGGACCGCGCCCCCCCGGAGAAGTGGATGACCACGGTGAGGAGGAGGGTATTGGCGCCGACGGCCAAACCCATGCGGCGGCCGTCTTCCATGAATCGGACCAGGATCGAGTAATTGACCAGGTTGAAAACGAGCAAGGCGAGGAAACTCCAGAATATTTCCGGATATCGGAAATCGGGGTTCTCCCGGCCCAGGAAGGCCGCCAGGCCGATGGTCAGGGCGAAGGCCAGGCCGTCCGCGGCGCCCACCCCCCTACTGCGTTCCTTCATCGCCACCATTATAAATAATCCGGCCCGTCGTCCGGCCGGATTTTCCATGCTAGAATTTGGCCAGGCCATGAGACACCTTCCCCAAGGCCGCCTGATCGCCCTCAACAAACCTTACGGGACCGTGTCGCAATTCACCCCGCTGGCCGGGCATCCCACCTTAGCCGAGTTGAACCTCCCCAAAGGCTTCTACCCGGCCGGCCGCCTGGACCACGATAGCGAGGGCCTCCTGCTTCTGACCAATGACGGCCGGCTCCACGCCCGCCTCGTCGGCTCCGGCCACCCCCGAACCTACCTGGCTCAAGTCGAGCGATTGCCCTCTCCGGAGGCGTTGGCGCGCCTGGCCAAAGGCCTCCGGCTCAAAGACGGAATGACGCGCCCCTGCGGAGTCCGGCTTCTGGACCGGGAACCTTCCCTGCCCCCCAGGATTCCGCCGATCCGGCACCGGCTGATCGTTCCCACGGCCTGGCTGGAACTGGTCCTCACGGAAGGCAAGAATCGCCAAATCCGGCGCATGACCGCGGCCATCGGGCACCCCACCTTGAGGCTCCTGCGAATCCGGTCCGGAAGCGTCGAACTGGGCGATTTGGAGCCCGGCCGGTGGAGGTGGGAAAACGAAAAATCGGTAAATAAAGCCAAGCGGCATTGACTTTTCCCGCCCCCGGGGCTACCCTATGGGACAAGCCCATGGAAACCAACCGGCCCGACCTTCCAGACCTAAAGTCCAAGGACCCGAACGCCAAGAAGGAAGAAAATAAAAAAGGCGGACTCGGCTGGTTTTCCAGCGCCGGGAAAGGAGCGTTTTCGGGAGCTGCGGGAGGCTCCGGAGCGGGCGGCGGAGGGATATTGGCCGGGCTGGTTTCCACCAAACTCGGCCTCCTCGCCCTGGTTGTCGGAGGAATCGCCGCGACGACCGGAATCGGCTATGTGATCCAAGGGGCCCTGGGCGGACATGGAGGAAAGCCGGGCTCCCACCATGTCGGCGTGGTGCCCGGAACCGAAGCCCGCTCGGGCTCGGTCGGATTTGAGGCGGGAACGGGAGCCCATGGAAAGCGCGGAGACTCCCTGGGCTATGTGGCCACGGAACCGGCCGGGGATTCCCCCTCGGCCGAGGGCGACGGGCAAGCCGGAGACCAGACTGCCGCCGATGGATCAGGGACGACCGAGGATTCCGCCGCAACCGCCGCTTCCGACGGCTCCCAAACCGGCGCCGCCGGGGGCTCGGGCGCCGCCGGCGATTCCGGAACCGCTCAAAACTCCGGCGCCGCCCCCGATTCCGGCTCGACGAACAGCCCGGGGAGAAAAGCGGGAGGGCTCTCGGCCTCGATCAGCGGCTCGGCCGGGACCTCCGCTTCCCTGGCCGCGGCGGCCCAATCCAAGACCCAAGTGCCCCAAACCCAACGGGCTTCCCCCGGAGTCGGCAGGCTCTCCCGATCCAACTCGGCCGCGCGCACCTCCGCCAACCGTTCTCCGGGCGCGGCTCGCCGGCGCAGCGGCACCATGCGCCAGTTGGCCGCGGTCCGGCGCGACCAGGTCGGAATTCACAGCAGCGCGGAGGCCGGACGAACCTACGAGGGCGGCTATCGCCCCGCCGGAGGAACGATCGGCCCCGAGGGCGGAACGCCGTCCGGAGGCCCCGGGCAAGGCGGCGGCGGAGGAGGAGACTCCAATTCCAGCCCGAATCCGGAATTCGGAGCCGACCCCTACGACCCGGACCTGAACATTCCCGTCACCCCGCCGCCGCCGGCCAACGTTACCCCGTGGCAGAAAGCGGTCGACACGGCCCAGAAAAACCTGATGTACGCGGCAGGGATACTGTTGATAATGTCGTATGCGGTACCCGTGATCAAGAACCTGCCATATCCGTACGGCGCGATCGCCAAGATCATAGCGACCATCATCTGCATCTTCGCCATATTGATGGCCCTGGCCGCCCTTTACCTGGGCATCCGGGTCGCCTTCGGCCAGTTCGGACAACCGGCCCAGGGCACCATCATGATGCTTGGCGGCGGGATGACCGCCATTCTTGGCGCCCTGCTGATCGCAGCGATCTGGGGCAGTACCGGCGAGGATGAGGTCAAGGAAGCGATGTCCTCCTTTCGGACCCTGCTGCTGCTTTGCGGGGCCGCCGTCATCGCGGGGGGAGTCTGGGCCAGCAACTCCGGAAAGAAAGAAATCAAATCCACTGACGCGGACTATCAAAAAGCCTCGGAAGCCGATTGCGACAACCTGGACTGCGGCTGACCCCAACCCGGTTCAATGCCAGAATCAGAGACAGCCGCCCCCCCGCCTCCAACAGCCCCCCGTCCGGGGGTTTTTTACCTTTTCCGCGCTCACCCCAAGGCCTTCGGCCTCGGGGTCTTGATCGTCGCCGTGACTTCGGGGCTGGGGTTCCTCTCTCTTTCCACCCATAAGCCCCGCCGAAAAAAAACCCCCGTCGCCGTCACCCCGGCGCAAACCTCCGACTTCGATCAGGAAGAAAGCTCCGCGGCCAAGGAACGCCGTCTGGCCTTGATCACCGGGACCAACCCGATCGCCGTCGCCGAGGCCCGGAACAAGAATAAATCCTCCCATGATCCCGAAACCGCAAAAATAGACAAACAGATGGACGAGCTCGCTGAGTCCATGGACAACTTTACCCCAACGAGTTCCCTTCCGCGGTCCCCGGCCGCGGACCCCGCCCCTGATCCGGGATCCGGCCCCGCCACGGCGGAAAAGAAATCCCGCCAGGCCCAAACCCCCAAGATCCAAAACAGCTACGGCATGTCGGGCGGGATCAGCCGTTCCTTCGACAGCCTGCGCTTCAAAAGCCAGCAAAAAGCCCCGGCCAAGGAAGGCTCCGCGGACGGACCGGTGCCCCTGTTCGGCGGCGCCATCGGCCAGGCCAAATCCCTCGCCAACACCGGGGAGGTCCCCTCGGCGGAAGCCTCCGCGGCCGCCGCTCCTCCCAAAGAAGAACCCGGACCTTTTGATTTCGGCCCCGAATGGCTTCGGGAGGGCGGAAAGCGGGTGCAGGCTTGGTCCAGGCGGCTTGCTTCGGGACGCTGGGGCAGGATCTCCGGATTCATTTGGAAAAAGGAGCCGGGGAAATCCGGAGCGGAACCCAAGATGAATCTCCTGGGGAGGGCGCTTTACAAGGTTCGCGGGCCGCGGGAAACCGGCCTGGGCCTGCCGGAGCAAGGCGTGGCCGTGAGCGCCCGGACCTCTGCTCCCGCCGCCCCCGCCGTCGCCGGAAGGGCGGCGCCGCCGCCCGCCGCCATCGCTCCCCAAGCCAAACCGTTTCCACGAAGAAAGGTGGACCGCCGGGCGGCTATGGCGGTCGTGGCCACGGGGGCGGGCCTGGCTCTGGCTCTCCATCTGGGGATCGGAGGAATCGTTCCCAAGGTCCAACCCAAGCTGGCCAAGGGCTCCCTGGCCCTGATGGGCTGCGGCGCGGCCCTGCTCGCCTTCGGCTTCCCCAAAACCGGCATGGCCTCCATTGCCACCGGCTCGGCGCTTTTGGCCCTGGACAAAAAGCTCGCCGCCCGGCTCGCCGGGTGATCGCGCTGCTTTTGGCCGCCGCCCTCCCCGCCGCGGCCGCCGTTTATGACGACCGCTGGGTTTCCTTTTTCGGCGGGGAGAACCGGGTTTCCTGGCGGCTCCTGGACCCGGTCACCGGCCTGGCGACGGACTTTCTGGAACTGGACGCCTTTCCCCGCAACATCCAATGGTCTCCCGCCTCGGACCGGGTCCTATTCCGCCTTGGAGCGGAGGTCCATGAGGCCCCATGGCGCCCCGGCTCCAAATCCCGGATCGTCGCGGACCTTCCGGGGGAAACCCGCGGGCTGGACGTTGAACTCGCCGTCTCCTCCCAAACGGGCCGCCTTCGGGCCGGGGTCCTCATCCCGGCTCCGGAGGAACGCTTCCCCGCCGGCCTGGGGACTCCGTTTCGCGCGCGGGTCTGGGAGCGGGAACCGGGAGGCGCCTGGACCCTCATCCGTGACGAGTTGACCAACCTGGGGACTGGCAACAGCCTCGGTTGGGGTTCAATCTCGGAAGCGCTGGCCACCGACTGGATTTCCGCCGACCGGCCGTCCGGGGGGGTTGTGGCCGGGGGCGGGGGCGGGGAATCGTTCGATCCCTACGCCGGCCTCGAAAAAGTTTTCTCGCTGGCCGCTCCCTGCGCGAAGGCCCGCTCCCTGTCGAGAAACGGCCATTTCCTGATCGTCGCCGATCGGGAACGATCCCGGTGCGCCGGCGTCGTCAACTTAAAGGAAGAAACCGCGGTCCCCCTTCCTCCGGGCTCGCGGCGCGCGTTCTGGGCCAATCCTTTCAAGGTGAAATGAAACCGAACTCCCGCCTTCTTTACGCGTGGATCGTCCTGCGCTCCGCGCTCCTTGGGCCGGCGTTTCTGGTCTCGGTCGCCTTCGCCGTCAGCGGGGCGTTCGGCGCGCACGGCTTTCTCAAGACCTGGGTCCTCCGCGACCTGTCCCCGCTTTTTCGCGGGGGAATCATCGGCGGCCTGGTCGCCTGGTTCTGCTGGAAATCCCTGCTCCACACCATGAAGGCCGCGCGCGGGGACTTGGCCCTCTCCGACGCCGACCTGCGAAACGAAGCGGTGCATCTGGGGGCCCTGTTGGCCTTCGTGATCCTCCTGGCCCTCGGCCTCAGATTTCGTTAGGCCCAATGTCTCCGCCGCGCTTCCCCGAGGACCCATGCGTCAATCGGGGGCTTACCTTATAATGAAGGCATGAACAGATCCCTGCCGACGCTCAGCGCCCTCCTTCTGCCTCTTGCCGTCGCCGCCTCCCTCTCCGCCGCCGAAGCCCCGTCATTCGAGCCCCACACCGTGCAAAGGGAGTCCCTGGTCCCCTCCGCGTTCCGGGTGATCAAGGGAGAGTACGACGGCAAGCCGGCCTCCCGCGTCAAAAACGCTTCCGGCTCCCTCGACACCGTGGTCGTCCAGCTCGATGAGGCCAAGACCTGGGACCAGGCCGAGCGCGCCTGCGCGGCCCTGAGCCCCGCCGGAGACTTCAAGCTTCCCGATCCCACCCAACATCTCATCCTGACGATGTCGGGCGTCAACCCGGGGCTCAAGAGCTCCGTGTTCGGCGGCAATTCCGTCTATCCCCTCTGGACCCGCGGCTCAGATGAGGCGCAGACCGCCAAGCACTTCCGAGGGACCTCGAACATGCTGGCCATGGCCGACGGCCGCGGCATGGACACGGAACTCCTGAATCTCGCGGATTTCGTGAAGGCCTTGACCCTCCGCCGCGACGAGCTTCCCCACAGGACCTGGGACGAAGACATCATTCGGGAACGCCTGGCCGTCGAGGAATTGCTCGCCCAGGTCGAGCCGGGCCTGCCGGTCTACTGCGTAAAATAAGGCCCCCCGCCCGGACAAAAAAAGGCCGGCCCCGGAACCCAAGGCGCCATTGCGCCCATGGGACCGGTCCGGCGCCGGAAGGGTACGCAACATTTTTGCCCTTCGCGCCGCCCCCGGGCCCGCCATTTCCACGGGCGGTTTCGTTGCGGAGTTTCAGGCGAGACCTGTCTCGGGAGGTGAATCAAGTGGAGAATGAGAAGCCTAAAATGACGAAAGTCGCGAGCGCGGCCACTTTTTTGGTCGGAACCGCGGTGGGCGCCACCCTGGGCGTACTCTACGCCCCGCATTCCGGCGAACAGAACCGCCGCAAACTGGGGGAGTGGATCAAGGAAAAACGCGAAAAAGGAAAAACCAAGCTGGCGGGCATGCGGCGCCACGACCGGATCCTGGCCGAAGTCTAAGCCGGGGCCCTAGCGATGCCGGAGGCCGGCGGAAACGCCGGCCTCCTTTCTATTTCGGCAAGGCAAGCAAAGCAAGCAAGTCAACCACCGGCACCGAAAGCCATTGGGCGCCCCATCGCAACAAGGCGGCCTGGACTCCGCGTTCCAAAAATTCTACAATGCCCATCCTCGACCGAACATGGGACGCTTTAACTGGGGTCTCCCCGAAGCCGCATCGACCTACTCCAAGGACATCGACTGGGGCATCGGCATCATCCATTGGGCGATGATCGTCATTTTCGTCCTCTGGAGCGTCTTCTTCACCTACCTCCTTATCAGGTACCGGCGCCGCGAAGGCGTTCCCGCCGAGCGCGAGGAAGAGCACGGCATCATTTCCAAGAGCCTCATCCCGGACATCCTGGTCATGGTCTTCGAGCTCTGCCTGATCTTCTTCTACGCCATCCCCGTCTGGAGCCGGATCAAGAGCGAGGTCCCGGCCGACGCCAACCGGGTGGACGTCATCGCTGAGCAATTCGCCTGGAACGTCCACTACCCCGGGGCCGACGGAAAATTCGGCAAGCGGAGCCCCGACCACATGCACTTCTCCAACCCCGTCGGACTGGACCGGGAAGACCCGGCGGCGGCCGACGACATCGTCCTGGCCAACGAACTTCACCTGCCGGTCGGCCGACCGACCGTGATCCGGCTGAGCGCCAAGGACGTCATTCACAGCTTTTTCGTCCCGGCCTTCCGCATGAAGCAGGACGCCGTGCCGGGCATGGTGCAGAAGCTGTGGGTGGAGCCCGACCGGCCCGGCACCTTCGAGATTTCCTGCGCCCAACTCTGCGGGTTCGCCCACAGCCTCATGCGCGGCGACGTCGTCGCGCAGACCCCCGAGGACTACCAGGCCTGGCTCGCGGGCGCCGCCCCGCCCCCCGCCGCCAAGCCCTCCTCCAAGGACGACGACTTCTAATGAGCGACCACGCCCACGACGCCCACGCCCCCCAGACCTTCTGGAGCAAATACGTCTTCTCCCTGGACCACAAGGTCATCGGCCTGCAATACACGATCGCCTCCATGGTCTTTTTGCTCTGCGGGTTTATCATGATGATGATCATGCGCTGGTCCCTGGCCTACCCCGGGACCCCTCTGCCCCTCATCGGAAACCTCTTCTCCGCCTCCTTGGCCCCCAACGGGGTGATCTCCGGCGAGTTCTACAACTCCCTGGGCGCCATGCACGGCACGGTCATGGTGTTTCTTGGGGTGGTGCCCCTGGCCGTCGGCGGCTTCGGCAACT
This sequence comes from uncultured Elusimicrobia bacterium, assembly GCA_964358485.1. GTDB lineage: Bacteria > Elusimicrobiota > Elusimicrobia > UBA1565 > UBA9628 > CAYHPY01. The sequence goes on along the minus strand of CAYHPY010000001.1, from coordinate 150,774 downwards.
ACGTCCTCCCCCTTCAGATCGGCGCCCCCGACATGGCCTTCCCCCGCCTGAACATGGCCTCCTTCTGGATCTTCTTTCCGGGCGCGATCCTCATGATGATGTCCTTCATCCTTCCCGGAGGCCCCGCCCAGTCCGGCTGGACCTCCTACCCGCCGCTCTCCATCATCAACCCGGGCCAAACCGTCTGGCTGCTGGCGATGGTGCTCATCATCACCTCCTCCCTTCTGGGCTCGATCAATTTCCTCGTGACGGCCATCAACATGCGCGTCCCCGGCATGACCTGGGACCGCCTGCCGATCTTCACCTGGGCCCAGATCGTGACGGCGGTCCTGCTCCTGCTGGCCTTCCCCCCGCTGGAGGCCGCCGCGGTCCTCCAGCTCATGGACCGCGTGGCCGGGACCAGCTTCTACATGCCCGCCGACGTCGTCATCCTGGGCATCCGCCAGCGCTTCTCGGGCGGGGGACAGCCGCTCTTATGGCAGCACTTGTTCTGGTTCTTGGCCCACCCCGAGGTCTACGTCCTGCTCCTGCCCCCGATGGGCATCGTTTCGGACATCATCGCCAACAACACCCGCAAGCCCCTGCACGGCTACAAGACCATGGTCGGCTCGATGTTCTTCCTCGGGGCCATGTCCTTCATCGTCTGGGCCCACCACATGTTCGTCAGCGGCATGAGCCCCAAGCTCGGAAACTTCTTCCTGGTGACCACCATGATCATCTCCGTGCCCTCGGTGGCCATCCTGACCTGCATGGTCTTCAGCCTCAAGGGCGGCTCCATCCGCTTCACCACCCCGATGCTTTTCGCCCTCGCCTTTTTGCCCATGTTCGGCATCGGGGGACTCACCGGCCTGCCCCTGGGCCTGACCACCACCGACATCTACCTGCACGACACCTACTACGTCATCGGGCACTTCCACTACGTCGTGGTCACCGGCTCGATCATCGCCCTTTTGGGCGGGGTCTATTTCTGGTTTCCCAAATGGTTCGGACGCTTCATGGACGACCGCCTCGGCAAGATCCACTTCTGGACCACCTTGATCTGCATGAACGGGGTGTTCTTTCCGATGTTCATCACCGGCCTGGCGGGCCAGAACCGCCGCTACTACGACCCGACCGCCCACCTGCACAACGTCCCCACCCAGGGCCTCAACGTGGTCAGCTCGATCTTCGCCTGGCTGCTCTTTGTCGCGCAGTTCCCCTTCATCTGGAACTTCTTCCGCAGCATGTTCCATGGCGCGCCCGCGCCCCGCAACCCCTGGGAAGCGACGACCCTGGAATGGGCCACCCCCTCCCCGCCGCCCCACGGCAATTTCGAGAAGCCCCCCAAGGTGTACCGCGGCCCGTACGAGTATTCCCTGCCCGGGGGCAAGACCGATTTCCTGCCGCAGGACCAGGAGGCCGCATGAGCACCGCCGCGCACGCCGCCGATCATTCCGCCGCCCAGGCCTACGAGCCCTCCGGCGTCACCAACGCCAAGATCGGCATCTGGCTCTTCCTGGCCTCGGAGATCATGCTCTTCGCGACGCTGTTTACCACCTACATCGTCCTGCGGACCAGCGCCGCCTCCTGGCCCCGGGGCTGGGACGTCCTCAACATCCCCCTGGCCCTGACCAACACCTTCGTGCTGATCTCCTCCTCCATGACCATCGTCCTGGCCCACGGCAAGACCCTCGAGCGCGACTACGCGGCCTTCCGCAAGTACATGATCATGACCATCGGCCTGGCCTTCCTGTTCCTGATCTTCAAGAGCTTCGAATACGGGGCCAAGATCCAGCATCATTACTACCCGTCGACCAACGTCTTCTTCGCCATCTACTACACCATGACCGGCCTGCACTGCCTGCACGTCGTCGGCGGGATCGTGGTCAACTGGGCGCTCCTGCACCTGTCCAAGACCCAATGGGACCATCCTCTCTTTGAAGGCCGCATCGAGGCGGCCGGCCTCTACTGGCACTTCGTCGACATCGTCTGGATCTTCCTCTTCCCGGCCCTCTACCTCCTATGAGCTCCGAAAAACACGCTCCCGACTACAAGAAATACTGGCTGGTCTTCGGCGCCCTGATGGCCGGCACGGTCCTGACCGTGGCGGTCTCCTACATCCACCTTCCCCCGGCCCCGGCCATCGCCCTGGGCCTGCTCATCGCCACGATCAAAGCGAGCCTGGTGGCCGCCTTCTTCATGCACCTCAAGGGCGAGAAGAAAATGGTCTGGGTGGCCCTCGGGGTCACCGCGGTCCTCATGATCGGCTTCATCATCGTCCCGATCGACATGTATTTGACGGGGGGCACCCGGCAAGCCCCGCAGGTTCTGGTTCCGACCGCGCATGCCGCGGAACATTCCGCCGCCCTGCCCGCCGGGGAGCACGAGTGATGTCCCTGCGCCAATTCCACATCGTTTTCATCGTCGCCAGCCTGGCCCTGATGATTTTCCTGCTGGGCTGGGCCTTCCACCAGGCCGCCTCCGGCCCCATGCCGCTGAGCGTCGCGGCCGCGGGGGTGCTCGGGCTCCTCGCGCTGGTCCCCTATCTCGGCTGGGTCCTCAAGACCAAGGCGGTGCGCTGACATGAGGCTCGCCTCCGCCCTCCTCGCCTTCCAAACCCTCGCGCCCCGGGCCGCGTCGGCCTGCGCGGTCTGCTTCGGGGCGGACTCCGAGAACGCCGGCTTGGCCCAGGGCCTCACCTGGGGGCTCTTCGTGCTTCTGGGCTCCACTTTCGCCCTGCTCACGGCCATGGTCGTCGCCGTGGTTCGCATCGAGCGGCGCCGCCTCGCCCTGCAAGCCGCCGCCCCCACCGGAGGAACCCGATGAAAGCCCGCCTGTCCTTGCTGCTGGCCGCCGCCTTCGCCCTCTCGGCCTGCCAGAAAGCCGACGATCCCGTCAGCCGCGGCCAGGCGTACTTCGACTACATCGGCTGCGCCAAGTGCCACCGCATCGGCGAGAAAGGCGGCGGGGTCTACGGCCCCGACCTGACCACGATCGGCTTCCGCAAAAGCGGGGAATGGCTCCACCTTTGGCTGAAGGACCCCCACAAGTGGCGCAAGGAGACGGTGATGCCGGCCTTCAACCTGCCCGACGACGTCCGCGGCGACATTGTGGCCTACCTGCTCGAGCAAAAGGGCCAGGCCTGGGGCGACAAGCGCCCGTGGAACGAGGCCGGCCTGGCCGACGATCCGATCAAGCGCGGCGAGGTTCTTTTCAACCGCGCCGGCTGCGTGGCCTGCCACGCCGAAAAAGGCCGCGGCGGCTACCCGAACAACAACGTGGCGGCCAATCAAATCCCCGCCCTGACCAAGGTTGCCTCGGGCTACACGAAGGAAGAGCTCAAGAACCGCATCGCCGGCGGCCTCACCCCGATTCCCGCCGACCCGAAAGCCCCGGCCCCCATGATCCAGATGCCGCGCTGGGGAGAGCTCCTCAATGACGACGAGCTCGAAGCCGTCGCGGCCTACCTGATGTCCCTGGGCTCCGGCAAGAAGGAAGAAGAGGCGTTCTAGGGGCTCAAGGCCGGCGGTCCCGCAAGGTCAGCTCGGTGTGGGACGCCGCCGTTTTCCGGGCGATGTCCTTGGCCTGCTCCTGAATCCGGGCCATGTCGAAGGAATGCCAGGCCACCTGCAGGGCCTGATAACGCGCCAACAGCTCCTTGTAGGACGCGTCGTAAATTTTCAGGTCGATGGTCCCCGCGACCCGCGCCTTGACCAACCTTTCATCGAACTTGTGGAGGGCCCCCCGGGCCTCTTCCACGGCCACGCGGGCGGCGTAGGCCTTGGTCGGCTTTCGGTGGCAGAGTGTGCAGGTCATTTCCATGTCCCGGGCTTCGATGACCCGGCTGGCCATGGAGCCGTGGCAGGTGACGCAGTTGGGCCCCTTTCCCGTGCGCGACAACTCCGCGGCGTGCCGGCTCTTGCGAAACGCCGAATATTCCGCGGCGTGGCAGGCCCCGCAGGTCTCGGGAATCCGGGTGAAATACACCACGCTGGCGGAATCCTTGGAGGGCCGCATTCCTTGGTGGGCGGCGGCCTTGACGGAGGCCGAGGCGTCGCCCCCATGGCAGGCCTGACAGCCGATTCCGGCCTTGCCGTGGACCGAAGTTTTCCAATCCGCGTAGGTGTGGGCCGTGGTCCGGGTTTCGGGAGCCGTGGCATGGCAGGTGGAACAGCCGTCCGGTCCCGCCCCCAAGGCTGGCCCGGGCCAGGCTCCCCAGAAGATCGCGGTTAAAAGGGCCGTCAGCGTCCGGATCATGGCCTCCCCCCTCTCACCACAACTCTATAGCAACGATACTGCCATCCCTACTCAGGGTGGCACTCCGCGCACTTTCCCTTGACCCCTTTCTTCAAGGGCGTTTTCTTGTGCCCCCCGATCTCATGGCATTGCACGCAACCCATCATGTCCGCATGCATCTTATGCGGCATGGACTTTCCAAAGACCTTGACCGACTCGGGCGGCACCTTGACACCCGCCTTTTCATGGCATAAGGTGGCGCAATAGGCCCCGGACAGGAGCGGGAGCGCGCTCAGGTCCTCGCCCTGGGAACCCAATTTGGCGCCGGCTTCGGCCAAGGCGGCGTCGGCGCGGCGCAGGGCCAACGAGGAAAGGTAGATGTTGTGCTCTCCCTTGCCCGACTTGACGAAACGAAGCAGATCCTGCGCGTGTTTCAGGGATTTGGCGGCCGCCGGCTCCCCTCGGGCCGCCGAGGAGGACGCCGCGGAGGCGCCCATGGCGTCGGCCTTGGCCTGGACTTTTCCGAGCGTCCCGGCCAGGGCGGCTTTGGTCTCCTCCCAGATTCCCTGGAACTTGGGGCCATGGCATTTCACGCAGGCCGCCTGGGAGGCCTTGAAGGTCTTTCCGTTGAGGCCGCCGTCGCCGTTGGCCTTTTTGGCGAAATGACAGCCGACGCAGTCCACGTTGGCCTCATGCATGGGGCTGGGCATGTTCGGAAGGCCCAGCTCAGGCGCCCGGCCGGTGTACATCTCCTGCTGGCCGCCGTGCATCTTCTGGTGGCAGTAGGCGCAGTCGAAGGCGCCGGTATGCGCCTGCCCCGCGGGCGCGGCGTGCTCCCGGGGCGGCTCTCCGACCTTGGCCAGGACCGCGCCGTTGGCCCCGTCCCGGAAGCCGTGGCGGATCGTGTCGTGGCAGTGGAAGCACGCCACGTTCTTTTCGCTCACGTGATGATCGTGCATGAACTCGACTTCCTTGAACCGGGCGATCTTCTCGGCCTCGTTGTGGCAGGTGAAACAGCGGTCCTCCCGGACCGAGCCCTGCCCATGCACCAGATTCACGTGGCAGGATTGGCAGTCGAGCTTGCGGTTGGTCACGTATTCCTTGTGGTTGAATTTCATTCCCGCCAAGGCGATGGTTTCCTTCGGGGTGTCGTGGCAGGCCTGGCAGCCGCCCAGGGGCTTGAGCTCCCGCCCTTCCCCGCGGCCCTTGAAATGGCAGAGGTAGCAGGTGTCGTAGGTCACTTCGATATGATTGCCGACCATGACCTGACCGTGGCAGGAGGTGCAGCGCAGCTTGCGCCCGCGGCGGACCTCGGTCAAGTGGGGACGATGGTCGAAGTTGATCCCGCCCTTGGTCCGGATCTTGCCTTCCAACAACCGGGTGGAATGACAGCCCGAGCGCAGGCAGGAGGAATCGTCAACCTCGGCGAAGGGCTTGGAGGAATAGGTCCGGGTGACGTACTTGGCCACCTGCGAGAACGCCTGGAACTTCTTCCAAAGCAAAGTCTTGGGCTGGGCGGGCGGATAGTGACACTCCACGCATTTGACGTTCTTGTGCTTGGAGTCGTTCCAGGCTTTGTAATACGGCTCCATGATGTGGCAGGAGCGGCAGAAAGACGGGGTTTCCGAGTAGTGCACGACCCCGCCCAGCCCCGCCAAGGAAAGAACGATGATGCTGGGCACGCTGAAGAGCGTCTTCCAGGACAGCCACTTTTTCCAATCAATCATGGCCCGGCTCTCCTTTGCGGTGCGCCCCTCCCAAACGATGGCGCCCCGTCAACCACGCCCAGCTCATGGGATAGACCTCGGGGTCGAAGCTCACCCAGTAGCCGTGCCACACGATGATCGACAGGCAGGCCAGCACCGCCTCCATGAAATGCACGACCCGCGACGCCTCGATCACCCACAACGGAAATTTCGCCATCACGAAATTGTGGAAAATGAGAACCGCCCCCGTCGCGATCATGACGGCCGAGCCCCACATCAGGGCCCAGTACTCCGATTTTTCGATGTAGCACCAGCGCGGGAGCTTGGGGCGGTCTCCGGAGAGCCCCAGGTTGAAGAGCAGAAGCGCGGCCGCGTCGGGAAGGTCGCGGCGCGCCGGGAAAATCGCCCGCAGGCGCCGGCGGCCCGGGGCCGAGAAGGCCAAATAGCCCAGATGCACGACGGCCAAGGCGACGAAGGCCGCGGCCGCCGCCCGATGAGCGTACAGACGGCCCCCTTCTCCCCCCAGCAAGGAGAAAGCCGCCGCCAGCCAGGAGCCGGAATACTTGAGGGCGAAGCCGCTGATGGCCAGAAGAACGAAGGACGCGACCAACGCTCCATGCTGGAGCCGCTCTCCCCGGGTCAACAGGATATCCCCGGTCTCGTCTTTCAAGGGCGGCAAGGGGGCCGACGCCAAGGCCTTGCGAAGGAGATCCGCGAAATTATGAAACAGCAGGCCCAGAATCACCAGGGGAATCAGAATCAGGTAAATTTTCTTGAGTATGGCTGCGATGCGGCTTCCCTCGCCGAACCCCGCCAAGGAGGCGTGAACCTTGCCCCCGGAAAGCTTCATCGCGGCGCCCGGATGGCATTGCCCGCAGGTCCCGGCCAGGTTGCCGCCATGGACGGTGGAGCGGGGATCGTCGGAGGGCAGAATGTCGTGCCAGCCGTGGCAGGAGGCGCAGTTGGCCACGCTCAAGTTCCCGCCCCCGGCCGCCAGGCCGTGGTAGGAATCCATGAAGGTCTTGAGCCGGTCGGTGGGGACCCCGAATTTGGCGGCGATGCGCTCGGAGCCATGACAGCCCGAGCAGGTCTTGGTCACCGACCCGCGCCAGACGCTGGAGCCGGATTCCTTCGGGGAGCGGATCGTGTGCTCCCCGTGGCAGTCGGTGCAGGAGGGCGACTCCCGGACGCCTCGGGCCAAGGCCCGGCCGTGGACGCCGCCCCGGTAACCCTCCGCTTCCTTGGCGTGACAAGCCCCGCAAGTCGCGGCCAAGTTCGCGCGCCCCACTTTGGAACCGGCCTTGCCCGGGCTCCGAATGTCGTGGCCCCCGTGGCAATCGGAACAGGCCGCCGCCTTGGCGTTTCCGGCCGCCAGGGCTTGGCCGTGAACGCTCAGACGGTAGGACTCCAGGGCCGCGTGCCCGTCGGGCATGTGGGCGCCCTTGCCTCCATTGCCGTGGCAGGCGCCGCAGGTCGCGGGCTGATTGGCCCGGCCTGTGGGGGAACCCTCGGCCGCCGCTTTTTTTATTTGATGGCCGGACCCGTGGCAAGCCAAGCAGGCCCCAGCGCCCGCCCCTTTGCTCCGGGCCAAGGCCTGTCCGTGCCGGGTGGCCCCCAAGGCCTTGGCCGGGCCGTCATGGCAGGTCGAGCAGTCCGCCTTGGCCATGCCTCCCGTCTCGGGCCCGGAGTGGCAGGACGCGCAATCCAGCCCCGCGTGCACGGATTTCTCCAATCCCGGGGGAACCGCTCCGAAGGCGGCGGAAGCCGCGAAGGCGAATAACACCCCGCCGACCGCGAAGAAATTCATAGCGCCCTATCAGATTGCAACAGTCTGGCCTTTTTAAATTAGGCGAAAATGTTGCATAGTTTCCGGCAGGAGGGTCCCGACCGGCCCTCGACAAGGAGGATTGACCATGCCCCGTTTCACCGCAGTTCTGAGCGCGTTGTTGATGACGGCCTTTCTGTCCGGCTCCGCTTGCGCCGGCGAAGGCAAAGCCAAGGCCAAGGAAGAAAAGGCCAAGGCGCCCGCCGCCGAAGCCAAGGCCCCGGAAGCGGCCCCCGCGGCCGAAGCCGCCCCGGCCGCCGACGCCAAGAACGGCCCGGAGACGATCCTCTTCGACAAGACCGCCAAAATGGCCCCGGTCAAATTCCCCCACCGCAAGCACCAAGCGAAAGCGGACTGCAAGACCTGCCATGAGGGCGAGCCCGCCTTGTTCCAGCAGAAGAAGTCCGATGTCGGGCTGAAGATGTCCGACATGTACGCCGGCAAGAACTGCGGTTCCTGCCATGACGGCAAGAAGGCCTTCGCCTCCAAGGGCGGCTGCATGAAGTGCCACAAGAAATAACGAAGCGCTGAAAACTTAGTCGTGCCGAGAAAGGTCCGCCCGGGGTCCCAGGAGCCCCGGGCGGGCCCCTTTTTTTAGGCGGAATGGGTATGACTTTTTTATATATACATATAAATAGGTCATGACTTTTTTATAGTTTCATGTAAACCATAAAAGCCATGCGCGACTTCAAGGAACGCCTAGCCGGAGGCGGCCCTCCAGGTGGTTCGCGACGCTCCCGCGGAGCTCTTGACCCTCCGGGACGAAGTCCTGGTCTGCTCCGCGGCGCGGTTTTTTGCCTGCCTGCCCTAAGAGGACGAAACGGCCGTCAGCCGGGCCTTAAGCCGGCCATACGCGGGCTGAAACCACCGCACCTCGCCCTTGTGCAGGGCGTAGGTGATGAAAAAAGCCCCGAACACGTCGATCGAATAATGATAGCGCCCCAACAGCACGGTCGCCGCCATGATCAGGGAAATCGCCAAAAACGAGCGGCGCACCCAACGCCCCCGCAAAATCAGCGCGGCCAAAAACGGCGTTGAAGTATGCGAGGAAAAAAACAGGTCATGCTTGAAGGTGAGGTAGCGGCCGATGGCCTCATAAAGCGGGTCCCCCGCCACCGGCAGCTCCGCCAGGGGATGGTGCAGAGGCGTCAGCAGAATAAAGAAGGACCGGACCACGATGAGTAGCGCGAAGGACCAGGCGATATAGGGCGCCCGCCGCCGCTCCCACAGCAGGACCGCGGTGAACAGCCACGCTAAAAAAAATCCGTAGCCGTAGACGAAGATCACCTGGGTGTCCACCACCGGAAGGGTGGACAAAAACAGGTCCTGCAAAATCGGCGCGCCTTCCCCGAAAGTGTCGGCCAGGCGGCCGGCCCAGTAGTTGATCCCCAAGGCCGCGGCCAGGGCCGAGAGCCCCAGGGCGTATTCGACCGTGACGATCCAGGGCGCGCGCCGCGTCATGGCTTGGGTGGGACCTGGCTCATGGCGTGCTCGCTTAAGGCCGTGATGGTGAGAGACGGGTTGACCCCGAGGTTGGCCGGGACCACGGAGCCGTCCAGGATCCACAGGTTGTCGTAGCCGAAGACTTTGCCGTCCAGGCCGGTGACCCCGTCCTCCGGCCCGCGCGCCATCACCGCCCCGCCCAGGATGTGGGCGGTGGTGGAAACGCCCAGGAGCTCGCCCGCGGCCGAGGCCAGGCCTGAGCTGCCGGTCTTTTCGCAATAGCGCTCCAGGGTGCGGTCGGCGGCGGGGATCGAAAGGGGCAGGGGCGCGGATCCCGGCTCGGGTTCGCTGTGAAGGCGGCCGCCTTTCAAAACCAAGCGCAGCCGGGTGTCCAGGGCCTGCATCACCAGGAGAATGGTGCTGTTCTTGGCCCAGCCCAGGGGCCAGGCCAGGCGAAGGCGCTTGAAGAGCCCGAGGCCTTTTTTCCAGGGGATGGAGAGCAGGCTCATCGCGTCGGAACCTTCCGGATAGCGCACGGCCTCGATGTGCGTGTCCTCGTCCGCCCAAAAGCCGGCGCTGATGGCCAGGCCTTGGGAGTAATCTTTTTTGCCGGCCAAATCCGTCGCGCCCATGATCACCTCGGAGTTGGTCCGCACGTCCCGGCCCAGGCGCGCGGGCAGGGCGGAAAGGCGGTTTTCCGGGGACAGGAGCAGGCGGATGGTGCCCAGCACGCCCGCGCTCACCACGAGCTTGGCGCACCGCAGTTTGCGCCGGCCCCCGCCCCAGCCGGGGCGGCGCACGCTCAGCTCGAAACCCTTGGGGCCTTCCTCGATCCGAGACACCTGGGATAGCGAAAAAATCCGGGCGCCCTTGCCGGAGGCCAGGTACAGGTAGTTCTTGGCCAAGGTGTTCTTGGCGTTGTGCCGACAGCCCACCATGCAGGCCCCGCAGAAAAGACAGCCCGCCCGCTCCGGGCCCGCGCCCTCGAAGTAAGGATCGGGCACGGTCTTGCCGGGCTCGCCAAAAAACACCCCGACCTTGGTGGGCTCAAAGGTGTCCCCCCGTCCGGTTTCCTCCGCGATTTCGCGCAAAGTCTCGTCGGCGGGAAAAAGGCGGGGGTTGACGGCCACGCCCAGCATGCGCTTGGCCATCGCGTAATGAGGGCGGAGCAGTTCACGGAGATTGGGCGCCAGGCGTTTGACCTGCTCCGAATCGTAAAACCGGTCCCCGGGTTCCAGCAAGGTGTTGGCGTAGACCAAGGAGCCCCCGCCCACGCCCGCCCCGGAGAGGATCAGGACGTCCTTGAGCAAGGTCAGGCGCATGATTCCGCGCAGGAAGAATTCCGGGAGCCAGAAGGTCTTGGCCAGGTTCCAGTTGGACCCGGCAAAATCCCGGTCCCGGAAATGCCGCCCGGCCTCCAGGACCGCCACGGAGTAACCCTTTTCCGCCAGGCGCAAAGCCGCCACGGAGCCCCCGAAGCCCGAGCCCACCACCACGAAATCGAAGTGTCCCTCCTCCGGGAGGTCCGAGAAATCCTCAACCCGCATGGACCCTTCCCAGAAGCCGCTCGGCCAGCCTCAGCGCGAAGGCGTAGATCGTGATCTGGGGATTGACCCCCAGGCTTTCCGGCACCACCGAGCCGTCGCAGACGAAAATCCGGTCCGTCAAAGCCAGGTCCCAGCCCACCGCGCGTCCCGCCCCGCAAGTCCCCAATGGGTGGAAGGCCATCATCTGAAATTCCCGGGGCCGGGCGCCGGGAAACTCCTCGCGCTCCAGGGCCGCGGCGTCCGTGAAATCGTTTCCTTCGCGGTTGATGGGGATGACCACCCGCTTGGCCCCGGCCGCGAAAAACGCCCGGCCCACGAACTTCATGGCCCGGACCATGAGGGCGGCGTCCTCGGGGCCCATGTCGTAGCGGATCAGGGGAAGGTCCGGCCCTCCGGGATAGCGGACGCTGCCCCGGCTGCGGTCGCGGATCATAAAGCCGAAGGTCGCCACCTTGTCGTAGCGGGACAACCACCACGCCAGCGCGCGTCCCTCCAAGGGCATGGTCACCGCCGCCATCTCCGGCGGGGTGTAGACGCCCTCGTAGCGGATGAGCGGCTCCCGCGGGTCCACCCAGCCCGCGCCTTGGGGCACGCCGGTCCAGCTTTTCACCGATTCGTCGAAGAGGGCGAAGACCTTGCTGGCCGGATGCAGGGAAAGCTCGTTGCCCGCCGCCGCCCAACGGGCGCCCAGCTTGAACCGGCGGACGAAATAGGGCGTGGCCAGGCTCCCGCAGGCCAGGACCAGCCGCCCGCATCGAACGATCCGGCGAGTTCCGCCGGGGCCGCGCAGAAGGAGCCGGACGGCCGAGGGCTCCTCGGAAATCGACTCCAGTCCGGTGTCCACGGCGATCTCAAGCCCCGCCGCGGGCCGCCGCAAAAACGCCTTCTCCGCGCTCATCTTGGCGTCCTCGGGGCAGACGAAACAGCAAAGCCCCGAGCCGACGCACCGGTCCTCGGCGCGGTCCAGGCGGTGGCCGCCCTCCAAGCCCAGCGCGCTCAGCCCCTTGAGAAACAATCCGCTGGAAGCGCTCATCGTTTCGGCCGGAGCGGTCTTGACCATCAGGCGCCGCCAGGCCTCGTCCAGATGACCCTGAAATTCCCCCGCCGAAAAGCCGCCCGCCGCCCCCCGCTCCCAGCGCTCCAAGGTTTCCTTGGGAGTCATCAGGCAGGTGGCCGAGTTGATGGTGGTGGTCCCGCCGAGCGCCGTCCCGGTTGGAATGGGCAGAAGGCAGTTGCCTAGAGAAGCGGAGAGCCCGGCGCGGGTGTAGTAACGATACACCGCCTCGAAGGCGTCGGCCCCGGGCTTGGCCCGGCCGCCTTTCTCGATGAGCAGCACCCGCGCGCCTTCCGAAGAGAGCCGCTCGGCCAAGGCGCAGCCCGCCGCTCCGCCGCCCGCCACCGCAAAATCGAAATCCTCAAGCATGGGACTTGGCCCCCGCCCGATAGCCGATGGTTTTCAAAAACTCGGGAGAGCCGTAACAGCACGCCAACAGCAGGCTCTTGATCCCCAGGAAAGGCCCGCGGATGAAGAGCCGCCCGTCGCGCTGAAGGCGGCCCAGGCAGTCCTCGGCCTCGACTTCATCCAGCGCGGAAAAGCGCCGCCAGCGGCCCAGGACCAAAGTCGGGCCGAGCCAACCGACATAAACGGCGCTCGCCGCGAAGTAAAGCCGCATCCAAAACGGAAAAAACGAGAGACGGCGCTCGAGTTGGCGCTTGAGCTCTTCTTGCGAAACCGGGCTTTGGGCGTGCGCGGCGTACGCCGCCAGCAGGGGGAAAATAAGGGCGGCCGCGTTCATGCGGGCCCGGCGAATTCGACGGCGGCCTGATCGGCCGTCGACAGGATTTCCGCCTCCCGCCCGGGACGGCGGAGGGTCAGGCGCATGGCTCCGGTTTTGGAATTCTGGCAGGTCAAGGCGCGGCCGTCGGGACTTTGGTACGGCAACGCAACGCTTAAGCCAGCGGCGGGGGAGCACTCCCCCTCGACCGACAGCTCCCCGAAATCGATCCGGAAAGTCCAAGTCTCCCCTTCCCGCCGGGAGGCCGTGGTCAGGGCCGCGAGCAGGCCGACGCTCTGATAATGCCGCCCCTCGTGCCAGAAATGAGCCGTGGTCATTTCCGGGGAGCGGCACGGCCCGAGCATGACCCGCGCCGTCAAGATCTCCAGAACCGAAGGGCCGTTTTTTCCGTCCAAGACCGCGTGGGCCCAGCGCCAGGACTGGGCCATGCGCGGGCCCCACAGGTGGCCGATAGAACCCGGGGCGTCTTTGAGCTCCAGCGTCGTGCCGTCGATGGTCGCGCTGCCCGTGAAACGCCCGAGGCTCAACGGAACGGCATACCCCGACGGCAAAATCCCCGCCAGGACCGGGGGGACGAAGGAGAACGCCGGCGCGCCGGCGTTCGTCCAGGCGAAATCCCAGAAAGCGCCCTCCCCCGCCCCCAACAGCCGCCCCGGCTCCACCCGCGAGACATTGAGGCGGAACGGACTCTTCGGGCCGCTCAAGAGCTCGGAGGCGTCCCATTCCCATTTCCCGTGGGCCACCTTGCCGGAGGGGGCGTCAAAGAGGATCCACCAGCACGAAGCGCGCGCGCCTTCGACGCCCCGCTCGAAAACATAGCGCACCCAGACCGCGCTCCGGGTCTTGGGATCGTTGGCCTTGGCAAACCACACCTCGTAGAAAGGACCGCTCGCGGCGGGAAAGTACGGCTCGAAGGTCCCGTGCCGGTACAACCGGACGATCCCCCGCAAGTAAATGTAATGAAGGCCGATGAGGCCGTCGGTCGCCGCCGCCAGCAAAAACCCGGAGTTGCCCGTGGCAAAAGCGAACGCCGCGAACAATCCCGCCGAAACGAACTTAGAAAGAATGACCAGAAACCAGATGTTTTCCTGGCGCGGGTCGCGCGCCAGGAAAAATGTCGCGGCCACCAGAACCGCCATGAGCGAGCCGGTCAATCCCAACCAAAGCGTTACCGGCCCCAGCGGGACCTCGGCGCCCCCGGGAAGGCGGGCCCCGATCAAGTTCATCCCCCACAGGACCCAGCCCCCGGCCAGGAGGAAGGCCACCCCCGACCCGGCAAAGAGGGTCCCATAGAAGCGCAAGGTGCGGCGCACGCAACCCAGTTCCGGTTCCATTAGAGTTTCCTCTCGAGCGCGTCCTTGGCCAGCTTTCCCGCCAGGACCGCCACCGCGACCGTGGCCAAAAAGCCCAGGATGGAGACCCACCGGTAGCCGGGGGCCGCGCTCATCAAGCCCGCGGCCTCGCTGACTCCCGTCGCCTCTCCCAGCAAGGAGCCCAACGACACGTAAAGCAAAGTCCCGGGCAGCATCCCGATCCAGGAGGCCAGCAGGTAATCCCGGAAGGAAACCTCGCTCACCCCGTAGGCGTAGTTGAGCAGGTTGAAGGGAAACACCGGGGAAAGCCGGGTCAAGCCGACCAATTTCCAGCCTTCCTTGCCGACCGCCTTGCTCAAGACCTCCAAGCGCGGATGCTCGGCCAGCCGGCCCCGCACCCAGTCCCGGGCCAAATAGCGCCCGGCGAAAAAAGCCGCGCACGCCCCCAGGACCGAGCCCGCCGAAACATAGATCGTCCCCCGGAGCGTCCCGAACACCGCTCCCGCCGCCAGGCTCAGGGCCGACCCGGGAATCAAAAACAGGCAGGCCGGAACATAAGCCAAGATCAAAACCGCGGGGGCGAAAGCGCCGAAACTCTTCATCCCCAAAGCGAACGACTCCAAAAACCACCCGCCCTTGGCGCGAACGACCATGACCGCCAAGACCACCCCAACGACAACCCCCACCCCCCTCAAACCCTTCATATCATTGGTGCCAGGTATCCACTTTCTAAACTTTCCCCGGGCGAATGTTAAGAAAGTGGATACCTGGCACCATCCTAGGCCTTGGGGGCGATGCCTTTGAGGCGGTTGTAGCCGTTGAGCGCGGCGACGCGGTAGGCTTCGGCCATGGTGGGATAATTGAAGGTGGTGTTGATGAAGTAGAGCAGGGAGTTGGCCGGGCCCTTCTGGGAATAAATCGCCTGGCCGATGTGGATGATCTCGGCGGCCTGGGAGCCGAAGCAGTGCACGCCCAAAATCTCCAGGGTGTCCCGGTGAAACAAAAGCTTGAGCATGCCCACGGTCTCGCCCATGAGCTGGGCCCGGGCCAGGCTCCGGAAAAAGGCATGGCCAACCTCGTAGGGCACCTTGGCCGCCGTGAGCTCCCGCTCGGTGCGCCCGACGCTGGAAATCTCCGGCAAAGTATAGATTCCGGCGGGGATGTCCCGGGCCAAGCGCTCGTCGCAGCGGCCCTCCACGATCTGGGTGGCGGCAAAGCGCCCCTGGTCGTAGGCCGCCGAGGCCAAGGCCGGGAAACCCACCACGTCGCCCACCGCGAAGACATGCGGGGCCGCGGTCCGGTAATTCTCGTCCACCTGGACGTTGCCCCGGGAGTCGAGCTTGACGCCCAGGGACTCGAGCCCCATGCCATCGGTGTTGCCGGTCCGGCCGTTGGCCCAGAGCAGGCACTCGGCCCGAATCTTTTTCCCGGATTTCAGATGCAAGGAAACTCCCTTCTCGTCGGCCTCCACCTTGGCATGCTCCTCGTTGTGCAGGAGGATCACGCCCTGGTCGCGCAGGTGGTAGCTCAAGGCGTCGATGATTTCGTCGTCCAGGAAGGTCAAAAGCTTCTCCCGGGTGTTGACCAAGGTTACCTTCGAGCCCAGGCTCCGGAAAATGGAGGCGTACTCGCAGCCGACCACGCCGGCCCCGAAGATCACGATCGACGCCGGGGTTTCCTTGAGGCCCAGGACCTTGTCGCTGTCGAGCACGCGGGGATGGGAAAAATCCACCTCCGGGGGACGGTAAGGACGGGAGCCCATGGCCAGGACGACATTGGCCGCTTTCAGGACCAGGGCGCCGTGCTCCGGATGCTCCACCCGGATCTCGTTTTTCCCGCCGAAGGCGGCGCGGCCTTCCAAAATCTTGACCCCGTTGCGCTCGTAAAACGAGGTCCGCAGGCGCACCTGGGCCGACATCACCCGGTCGGCTTCCTTCAAGAGATCGGGGAAATCGACGGAAAAGCGGGCGGCCGCGCGCTTATACCAGGGATTGCGCCGAAACTCGGCCAATTGCTGAACGGCTTGGCGCAGGGCCTTGCTGGGGATGGTCCCCCGGTGCGTGCAGGCTCCCCCGACTTCCCGGAAGGATTCCACGACCGCGGTGGAGAGCCCGGCTTTCACCGACTTCATGGCCGCGCCCTCGCCGCCCGGCCCGCTGCCGATGACGACCACGTCGTAGGCGGATTGGCGGGCCATCTTATTCCTGCTTTTTCCGGAAGCGGCCCTTGAGCCAGAAATCCAGCTCGTGGCGGAAAAGAGCTTTGACCGCCGGGGACGCCGCGCTCAACGGACGATGCGACGCCGAGGCGCCCATCGCCTGGCCCTCCGGGTCGTTTTTCCAGGCGGAGCGGACCACCCTGATCAAGGTTCCGTCGGGAGCGCAAATGAAGGCGTGGAATTCGGTGTTCCGGCCGTCGCCCGCCTGCTTGCGGGCCAGCAGGATCAAGCGCTGGACCTTGGAGGGCTCTTCTTCGAGAACCAGGGCGTTGAAAGCGTGGAGCAGGCCGTCGGTGGTTTCCTGCGGAGTGACCTGCAAAATCCTTCCGTCCAGGCCCTCCGGAAGCTCATAGGCGGCGACCAAGGCCGAGGGCAGGGATTCCGACATCCCCTCCTCCAGGACATGGGCGACGAACTTCTTCATCCCCGGAACGGCCCCCGGCTTGGCGGCGGCGGTGGAGGCCTTGACCTCGGCCTTCGCCGGAGCGGAGGCGGAGGTGGGGACGGCGGGCGCCTCGCCGGCCCGGGAGGGGGCCGTCAAAGCCAGGAGAAGGGCCAGAACCGAGGAGAATGCCATGCCGGATTGATTGTAGCAATGCCGGAACCGGGGAGGAAAGGACGGCTCGGTCAGCGGGAGCGGCAACCCACGATTCCGGTTTCTGAATTCGCATTGCCGCAACGGCGCTCATCGTCGGAATCATCAGTGTCGCGATCCCGGATTTTTCGCGGCCGTTCGGCCTCCGCCTGCTGCTGCCGGTGGCGCCTCATGGCGGCCTCCCCCTCCCGCTTCCAACGCTTTCGGAGGTCTTTCCAGGCCCGCGAGGCCGCCGTGTCGATGCCGCGAACGCTCATGGGGGGTTTGAGCCGCCCCTGGAGGTATTCGAGGCACGCCTCTTGCCCACCCTGGCCGCCTTCCACCGCCAGCTCCCACCCATCCCCGAAGCCGTCCTTTCCCCATCGCAGATTGATGATGTCCAGGCCGTCGTTGCAAGGCTCCCCCAGCCCTTCGTCCAGGCAAACCCTCGCCAGAAAAAGGACCGTCCGAAATTCATCCCAATTGAGGCCTCTGGCGAAATAATAGTGCGCCCCCAAGTGCCTATTCCCCGGAACTTCCTCTTCATAGAACCCGTATCGATCCCAATTGCCCGGGTGAAGCAACTTGAACCCGCAGCGGGCGGCCTCCTCCTCCAAGCGTGTCAACATCCCGGCCTTCTTGGCCGCCTCGGATTTCCCCGCGGCTTCGGCCCTCAAATCCTCCAGCCGCCGGGATAAGGCCCCGCGTTCCAGATTCGCCATCTGAGAATCCAACAAGGCTTTCTCGAAGTCAAAGGCCGCATCGAACTGAATATTCTCGCTATGAAACGGGGAACTCGACGCCGCCACTCCATCCCCCCCGCCTTCCGCGTCCTTTTCAAAATTCAGCATTTGTTGCTCAATGTCATTCTTCATGAGAGCATCGGCTCCCATGGCCTCCGCCGCCGCGAGCGTCTTTCCCCACACGCGCTTCTCCCCGTCCTCATGCGTGTCCCATCCGCTGGACACGAGTTCCCAGAAATGGACTTCCTCATGGTGCACCGTCAACGCCAAAAGGAGCGGGCTTCCATATCTGACCGACCAATAAAACGCCTCAATTCCAATATTAACCTGCCCGTCCTCGTCAGTTACTCCACCATCCCCAGACCCGAATCTCGTTTCTAAAAAATATTCCGAGCCATCCGGACACTTCTCGGACCGATACGCCGCCTGATATTCGCCCTCGCCGATTTTTCTTGAATGCAAGAAGCGCGGCTCCCACCGTGCAGGATGGCGCGCAAACGGGCCATTGAAGACTTCTCGGGAAATGGCGGTGGGGACAATTCCGTAAATTCTCTGAACCGCCAATAAAGCACGCCCCGCATACAACTCCATCCTCTTCCGTTGCCATTCAACATCGATCAAACTCCGCCTCCATTTACCCAGAAGATTCAAATCCTCCTTCCCGGCGGCCATTTCCCGCAGAGTGATTTCCCGAGACCAAGAATCCTGGTAAATCCCGTGCGCCTCGACGACTCGCCGCACCATTTTCATCAGTCGTTCGCGTTCCTCCTTAGGCGGCTCACAAACCGAAACGCGTTTCTGAAGATCGAGATCGCAGGGGGCGGCAGCCGCCCGGCCAACGGGGAAAATAAGCCACAGAAGGGCGAGGAGCCCGACTCTCACGGAACGACTTCGACTTCGACGATATTGGATTGGAATCGGCCGAGGGATCTTTGGACCCTCTCTTCATACTGCTCCATTTGCCATTCACGGGTGAGGCCAAACTCAATTCCCTCCTGAATCTCTTCCTCATCCGGAGCCACAAGCCAGGGATCGGCCGCGAATTCCACTCGGATACGATAAGTGCCGACCTTATCGAATTTAAACGAAGCGAGAGCCAATTCCCTAAATTCTCCCGGGGTTGCAGGAAATGGATCCTCACCTTGTCTCAGCCGCCGATAGGCGCGGCCTTGGTCCAAGTATTCCCAGGAACGGGTGCGGAGAGTCTCGCCCGAAGACAAATTGACCAGAAGCCCGAAACCCCGCGCCTCTTTTCGGGGAATGTCGTCCGCAATTTTACGAGCCGCTTCGGCCCGCTCGGCGACCGACATTTTTGCCCCACCGGGAACAAAAGGGTCAAGATAGGCCCTACCCATCGACAACATGAACCGAATTGGCGGATCCAATTCGACCCCGCCGGGAGGCGTCACCAGAAAACGGTAATTCAACGCCTCTCCGTATCCAACCTTAAAAAAAGACCACTTCGCCTTAAAAGGAATGGCTCGAGGACCGACGTTTTGGACCTCGAGGCGATACCAAAAATTTTCGCCTTTGCGGATTTTCGAATCCCGGGCAATGAGCGTCAGCTTCAGCTTCCGCTCTTCGCCCTCGGGCTTAAAATCCGGAGGCGCCGGCGTGACCAATTCCTTGCGGTCCTCGGCCTCAAGCTCCTCATCGGTGGGTGGAGCCGCCCATGCTCCCGGAAGGAGGAATAAAAGCGCCAACGCCCAAAGGCCCCTTTTTGGCATCCTCATAAGGATAACACCTCCGCCCCGAACACGCCAGGGCAGGGGGAATCTAGGGAACGAGGAACTCCATCACCACCCGCTCCCCCGCCTCGCGCAGGGGCTTGAAACCCCGCGACTCAAACAGCGCCATGGGCCCCGTCCAAACTGTCCCGTCCTCGTGCCGGCCGGCCCGGGCGGGAGCCGACAAAGCCAGGAGTAAGGGCCAGAACCGGGGAGGAAAGGACGGCCCGATCAGCGGGAGCGGCAACCCACGATTCCGGTTTCGGAATTCGCATTGCCGCAGCGGCTCTCCCCGTCGGAATCATCAGCCTCCCAATCCCGGCGTTTTCGCGGCCGTTCGGCCTCCGCCTGCTGTTGCCGGTGGCGCCTCATGGCGGCCTCCCCCTCCCGCTTCCATCGCTTTCGGAGGTCTTTCCAGGCCCGAGAGGCCGCCTTATCGATGCCGCGAACGTTCATGGGGGGTTTGATCCGTCCCTGAAGGTATTCGAGGCACGCCTTTTGCCCGCCCTGGCCGCCTTCCACCGCCAGTTCCCACCCTTCCCCAAAGCCGTCCTTACCCCATCGACGATTGATGATGTCCAAGCCGTCGTTGCAGGGCTCATTAAGCCCCTCATCCAGGCAAGCCCTCGCCAGAAATAGGACCGTCCGAAATTCATCCCAAGTGAGGCCTCTGGCGAAATAATAGTGCGCCCCCAAGTGCTTATTCCCCGGAACCTCCTCTTCATAGAACCCGTATCGATTCCAATTGCCCGGGTGAAGGAACTTGAACCCGCAGCGGGCGGCCTCCTCCTCCAAGCGGGCCAACATTCCGGCCTTCTTGGCCTCCTCGGATTTCCCCGCGGCTTCGGCCCGCATTGATTCCAGCCGGGCGTCCAATGCCTTTCGCTCCATTGCGGCAATATGGGAATCAATTTGGGTTCTTTCGTAGTCCAAGGCCACATCGAACTGAATTTTCTCGCTATGGAACGGTGGATTCAATTCATCTTGCCGCGCCGCCTCCTCAACTTCCGCCATGATATGGTGGACAGCCTTTTTCGCATCCTCTCCAGCCCCCATGGCCTCGGCCGCCTTGACTGTCTCGCCCCATGCGCGACTTTCCCCGGCCTCATGAGTGTCCCAACCTCGAGTCAATAGCTCCCAGAAGTGAAACCCTTCGTGGTGTACCGTCAAGGCCAAAAAGAGGGTATCCCCCATCGCGGCTGCCAAATAAAACGATCCGATGCCAATATTAACCCGGCCGTCCTCATCCGTTATTCCACCATCTCCGGGATCAAAGACTGTTTCCATATAATAATCCGAGCCGTCGGGTCGAACCCCAAGGCGGTAGTTTTCCCGGGAACGCAAAAACTGCGGACTCCAACTGACCGGATGGCCCGCCATGGGGCCATTGGCGACGTTTCCAGAAACGACCGGAGGAACAATCCCGTATATTTTTTGCGCCGCGGACAGCGCGCGCTCCGAATATAACTCCATCCGCTTGCGCTCCCATTCCATTTCGATAAAACTCAGCTTCCATTGACCAAGAAGGTCCAAATCTTCGCCCCCTGCGGCCATTTTCCTTAACGCGGCTTCCCGGGATAAGGATTTCTGAAACATCCCATGGGCTTCGACGACTCTCCGAGCCACCGCCAAAAGAAGATCGCGTTCCGCCTTGGGCGGCTCGCAAGCAGATAGGCGGTCCCGGATTTGGGGCTGACATGGGGCGGCCATGGCCAAGCCTCCGGAGAAAATCAGCAGGAAGGAACCCAGCAAGCCCGCGATCACGGAACGACTTCAACCTCAACGACGTTCGACTCGAAACGGCCAAGGGATTCCCGAAGTCTTGCCTTATACTGCTCCATCTGCCACTCCCGACTAAGGCCAAGCCGGATGCCCTCCTCAATCTCTTCCCCATCCGGAGCCTTGAGCCAGGGATCAGCCGTGAAAACTATTCGAATTCGATAGGTTCCGACTTTATCGAATTCCATGGAGTGGAAATCCACTTCCCGAAATTCCCCGGGAACAGGGGGAAACGGATCTTCTCCCTGCCGCAACCGCTTGTATGCCTGGATTAGCTCCAGATGCTTCCAGGGGCGGGTGCGGAGAGTCTCCCCTGGGGCCAAGTGCATCCGAAGCCCGAATCCCCGGGCTCGCTTGTATGGCATTTCCGCCTCAATACGGCGAGAGGCCTCTGCCCTTTCCTCCGGAGACATTTTATCGCCACCGGGAACGATTGGGGAAAAATACCGATACCCCATTGTGGGGAAAAAATTGACCGGCTCCTCCCTCTCAACTCCCTTGGGAGGAGTCACCAGGAATCGATATTCCAGCGCTTCACCGTACCCGATCTTGAAAAATGACCATTCCGCATTCAAAGGGACAGGGGTCCGTCCAATGTTTTGAACTTCGAGGCGAAACCAAAAGGCCTCCCCCCTGTGGATTTCGGCGTCCCGGGGAATAAGAGTCAACTTCAACTTCTTTCCCTGGTCCTCGGGCTTAAAATCCGGAGGCGCCGGCGTGACCAATTCCTTGCGGTCCTCGGCCTCAAGCTCCTCATCGGTGGGTGGAGCCGCCCATGCTCCCGGAAGGAGGAATAAAAGCGCCAACGCCCAAAGGCCCCTTTTTGGCATCCTCATAAGGATAACACCTCCGCCCCGAACACGCCAGGGCAGGGGGAATCTAGGGAACGAGGAACTCCATCACCACCCGCTCCCCCGCCTCGCGCAGGGGCTTGAAACCCCTCGACTCAAACAGCGCCATGGGCCCCGTCCAAACCTTTCCGTCCTCGTGCCGGCCGGCCCGGGGAATGGCCAGGACCCGCCGGACGCCGGAGCGGCCCAAGTCCGCGAGCGCCGCGTCCAAGAGAACCCGGCTCAAGCCCCGTTTTCGATACTCCGGGATGATTTCCAGGCAGCCCACCACCGGAGTCTGTTCGGGCTCCCCTTCCAGGCCGAATTGCCCGACCATTTTGGGAAACCAGGCCAGGGGCCCCACCTGGCACCAGCCCGACGGCCGACCGTCCACATAAAGCAGGTAGCCGTCGTAGCGGCCCAGGGAAAACAGATTCTCCCGCAGGGCCCGATTCTCCGCCGCGGTCCGCTCCTTCCAGCCGTCCCAGATCGGGACATGCCAGGCCACGCAAAAGCACCAATCGCAGCCCGGGTAGGCGCGCAGCGACATGAAGTCCCAGCGAGTCTCGGGATTCAGGCGCCGGACTTCGGTCTTCATGAGCGAATGGTAGCAAGAAACCGGCGGGGGGCGTCGCCCTCGGGAAACCCCGCCCCGGGAGTTTGGGCCTGCGGTTGGGCATCCCCTTGGGTCCCTCTGGGATTGATTGTAAATAAGCTATCGATCCGTAAGGGGGCGCGGGGGTACTGGGCCTGCCGGTCCCGGCGGCCGCCGTCTGCTACAATGAGACCCGATGAACCGCCGAATTGATTTCTTTAGAGTTCTGTCCCCGCCCATTTTTTTGTCGCTCATGGCATGCGCGGGCCCCCGGGCACGGGAGGCGGAAACCGTGCCCGCCTGGGTCCAGCGGGGCACGGCGGCCGTCAAAACGGCCGAAGGCGATCATTTCGAGGGCGTCGGTAAAACCGAAGAAGCCGCCCGCTTGGCCGCCTACGATTTGGCGAAAAAACATTTCGACACCATGGCCCGCATTTACATGGAGTCTACGACCGCAGGCAATCTTCCTAATGAGGACCAAGAGCAGTGGATCCCGCGAAAACCTCCTCGCTGGCAAGACCCTCTTTTCCTCCTGGCCAAGAAAACTCCCCCCACGACCCGGTGGAAGTCCCCTGCCGGAACTCCATCCATCCTGGTCCGGATTCCCCTCACTGAAGCGGTGAAAACGGTGCTGGCCCAGGGAAACCTGGACCACAAGATCGAACAATACTACCGCCATAACGCCCTCATCGCTTTTGATTCTTCCGCCGTCCAATTAGGTCCCGAGCCGGCCTGGGCGCAACGGGGTTCGGCTGCCGTCAAAACAGCCGAAGGCCGCTTTTTCGAGGGAGTCGGCTTTGGCAGCGTCTCGAGCTCCGCGACGTGGCGCGATGGGCGGGAAATGGCTCGCGATGAAATCGGAAAGCTCGCGAGAGCGCATATCGCCGCCGCCTCTTGGATGTCCCCTCCCTACATGCCCGCGCCGACTCCCGAGGAAATGAAAATAGCCTCTGAAAGTCCCCGACCCTGGGCCATGAAGGCCTGGCGCAAGCCGTTGGACGCCGCTCTCCAGGAGACCCCTCCAAGCGCGACCTGGAAGCTGGAAAGCGGGGAGGCCTGCGTTCTAATGCGTTTCAACCTCTCCCAACTCATGGAAGCCGTCGCGAAAATGGAGGGGGTGGAGCAGAAGGAACTGGACTACGTCAATGGCCGCGCGCAAGCCGCCTTTGACGATTTGGCGCGGTAGGATCGGCCCGGGGGAAAGTGCAGAAAGTGGATACCTGGCACCGCCCCACTTAAGCTTTCCCTTGGTCGCCTCTGAGATTGATAGCCTATTCTTATATATGGGCAGAATCGGACGAAACCAGCCTTGCCCCTGCGGCTCCGGGAAGAAATATAAGAATTGCTGCCTGAAAGACGGCGCCCCGACGCCGCGCCTCACGTCCCTCACCGAGGAGATCGCCGCCTTCGCGCTCGAGGCGGCAGGCAAGGCCGAACTGCAGGCCGCCTGGGAGGAACACGGAGAGGCCGGCCCGGTCAAGGAGGGACCCCGTTTCGGCTTATTTTTGGACTGGCTGATCACCGGCCGCCGCCGGGGCGGACGGACCTTGCTGGAGCGCTTCGAGGCCGAGCGCGCCGAGGACTTGAGCGCTTCCGACCGCTCCGAGTTGGCCAAGCATAAGTCCACGGCCGTCACGATCGTCGAGGTGCTTGAGGTCCGTCCCGGGACGGGCCTGGCCGTCCAGGATCTCTTCTCCGGCGAGAAGTTCGATGTGGCCGACGTGTCGTCCTCGCGCCAAGCGGCGGTTTGGGACGTCTTGGGGATGCGCCTGAGGCGCCAGGGCGGACCCGCGGAAGCCTGGGGCGAAGCCGTCGTGTTCTCCCCTCTGGAGCGCTTGGAACTCAAGTTTGAGGTAGAGGGCGCCTACCGCATGGCCAAGGTCCATGAGCCCGGCCTTTCATGGCAGGCGTTCCTCAATTCCGCGCCGCCATTGCTCCGGCGCCTGCAGGCCGCCTTCCGGGGCCGAAGACGCGCTGTGGTCAAGGCCGAGGATACGGCGGCGGCGGATCCCCGAAGCGCCCTGGCGGGAGCCCTCCAGGAAAGGGAAAGGCGCTGGCCGGACGAACCCGTGCCCGCTTTGGGAGGCCGGACCCCCCGCCAAGCCGCCGGCAACTCAGAAGGGAGGAGGTTTCTCGCCGACCTGCTCAAGGAATACGAGTCCTCGCTCGCGCGCGCCCCCGACGCACTATCGGGCTCGTTGAACATCCCCTCCATCATCTGGATGCGGGAAGCCCTGGGCCTGCCGGTCCCGGCGGAGTTGGCGGACCGGGCTCGGCGCCTCGTGGAAGCGTTGGGCGCCTCCAAAGCCCCGAAAAAACGGCGCCGCGGGGGTCCGCGGCGCGGCACTTAATCCTTGGGACGGAAGCTGTTGACGACGGCGTCGAATACCTGCGTCGTCTCGTGGTGGTGTTTCTCGTTGACCGAATGGTCGAGGACGAAATAGCCGGTCTTGGCGGGGATGAGCACGCTTAAATGCTTCCGCATTCCCGGTTCGACCTTGCCGTGGATCTCGAACGGCTTTTTTAGGTAATCGAACTCGATGACTTTTTGGCCGCGCCACATGCGCTCCCTAGGAATGGCCCGCGACGACATCAGCGCGGGATACTTGTCGATCGGGACAAACCAGGCTTCGCTGGGGTGCAAGTGATGTATGCCGATGGAGGCTCCGAAGGGCGAGTTTCCCGCCGGTCCGAAAAATTGGACATGGCCTTTATCGCCTTTGTGCTCATAAACCCGCCAATCCGCGGGTCCCTCGCAAGAGAATAGGCCCGAAGGGTCTTCGTAAACGGCCAACTCCATGCCGGGAACGGATGTTTTATTGGCGCAGGCCGAGAAAAAGGCGGCAAAAATGGCGAAAACAGTCTTTCTCATTATTCGTCCTCGGGCGGCTCCGTGCGCAAGCTCGCAATCAGGCGCAAAGATTTTTCATCGGAAACCAAGTCTTTGGCGGAATTTAAATACCCATCCCGTTTATACCATTCCGGCTCAAGCCGCGCCTTCACGATATACAGGGCGGCCAATCGCCTTCGCCCCTCCATTTGAATCGCTGGGTATTCGTCATTCATGAATTTTAGCATCCTGGCCGAAACTCGGCTCTCTTCGGCCTCCAATTCCTTCATGCCGGCTTGCAAGCCTCGAAGCTTCAATTCACCGATTTTCTCGTACGCGCTCTCTCCTATTAAAATTCGGGCCTGGCTGATCCGTTCCCTCTGGATGGATTTCAGGGTAGGGAATGCAGAAAGTGGATACCTGGCACCGCCCTACTTAAGCTTTCCCTAATTCCGCGCCCCCATTGCTCCGGCGCCTGCAGGCCGCCTTCCGGGGCCGAAGACGCGCTGTGGTCGAGGCCGAGGATACGGCGGCGGCGGCTCCAGGATGCACTGGGCGCCTCAAGAGCCCCGGAAAAACGGCGCCGCGGCAAGTCGAAACGCTGAATTTAGTCTTTCGGGCGAAAGCTGTTGACCACGGTCTCAAACACGTGCTTAGTCTCGTGGTGGTATTTCTCGTTGACCGAATGGTCGAGGACGAAATAGCCGGTCTTGGCGGGGATGAGCACGCTTAAATGCTTCCGCATTCCCGGCTCGACCTTGCCGTGGATCTCGAACGGCTTTTTTAGGTAGTCGAACTCGATGACTTTTTGGCCGCGCCATAGGCGCTCGCGCGGCACGGCCCCGGATGACATCAGCGCGGGATACTTGTCGATCGGGGTAAAAATACCGGGATTATCGGGATGGACGTAATGGATGCCGATAGATGCTCCGAAGGGCGCGTCTCCCGCCGGGCCGAAAAATTGGACAAAACCTTTATGCGTTCGATGTTCGTGAACGCGCCAATCGGCGGGACCCTCACAAGAGAATAGGCCCGATGGGTCTTCGTAAACGGCCAACTCCATGCCGGGAACGGATGTTTTATTGGCGCAGGCCGAGAAAAAGGCGGCAAAAATGGCGAAAACAGTCTTTCTCATTATTCGTCCTCGGGCGGCTCCGTGCGCAAGCTCGCAATCAGGCGCAAAGATTTTTCATCGGAAACCAAGTCTTTGGCGGAATTTAAATACCCATCCCGTTTATACCATTCCGGCTCAAGCCGCGCCTTCACGATATACAGGGCGGCCAATCGCCTTCGCCCCTCCATTTGAATCGCTGGGTATTCGTCATTCATGAATTTTAGCATCCTGGCCGAAACTCGGCTCTCTTCGGCCTCCAATTCCTTCATGCCGGCTTGCAAGCCTCGAAGCTTCAATTCACCGATTTTCTCGTACGCGCTCTCTCCTATTAAAATTCGGGCCTGGCTGATCCGTTCCCTCTGGATGGATTTCAGGGTAGGGAATGTCGCCGCCCCCGTCGGATAATTCTGCGTGTAAGCATCGGAAACAATCTTTTCCAAAACCTCAGCGCTTTTAATGAATTCGGCATACTCCTCAAGTCTCGGATTGTCCCTCACAGACTCCGGATCCTGCACCAATTTGTGATGCAGGTACTTGGCATGCGCGAAAAAGGCCTCCGTCTCCTTCTCGATGATGGTCCCCTGCGGCAGGTTTCCCCGCTCCTGCTCCTCCGACAACGTCCCCAGGCGGTCCTGAAACCCGTGGGTCAACTCGTGGACCATCTGAACATCGTGGCCGGCGATGAAGGCGTCCCGGGCCTCGGGATGCGCCAACAGATACTCCGCGAACTTCTTGGGGTCGGCCAGCTCCCGGCGGAGCTCCGATCGCTTCCTCTCGGGAAGTTTTTCCGTCATCCCCCTGACGACGTAGGTCTGATTGAAGATCAGCGCCTTGTTGGGGGCCGAGTAGGCGGCGTCCATGGAGTCGTTGATCGGCAGGATGAGGAAGGCGGGCAGCTCCACCTTGCCGTCCTTGCCGCGGAAGCGGTCCAGCAGTTCACGGCCCGCCGGGTTCTTGGCCAGGTGGGTCTCCGCCGAGGCGCTTAAGAGGGAGCCCAAGCGCCGCTCCACATCCCCCGCGTAGGGCACCCGGCTTGCCCCGCCCCAATCAGGCTTCACCGGCAAAGTGTCCTTGTCCCAGTCAGGCAGGGATTTCTTGCCGTCGAAAACGCGGGCGCCTTCCAATTGAGCCTGGCGGGCGGTTGACAGCAGCTCGCCCGCTTTTTGGTTGGGATCCTGGAGGGCGCCGACCAACCCGGGAGGGCCCTCCGCTCCCATCCCTTTCGCTTTCATCCAATGATTGAAGTGCAGCGGCCTATCGGGGTTCTGCTCGGATAGGAATTGGGTCAGTCGCTCCAGGCTGTTGGCCCGCTGGGCGTCCTCCATGGATTTCTTGAAGGCTTGGATCTCCAAGTTCGTGGCCGGGCGGGCTCCCCGGTCAGTATGCGTCCCGCGTCCTGATCCATTCGGTAGCCGCGAAGGAGCAAGGAAACACGAAGACTTTCATCGATGGGCTTGGCTTTCAGGTCGTGAGGCTCCAGGAAGGCGAGATATTCAGCCTTTTCCAAGGGCCATTCACGGGGTTTTCGAACGCCTCCGAATCTTTCTTCAAAGACGTAGCCGATTGTCTCCAAATCGGCCCGGACCTCCTGAGGAACGCTGGTCTCCCTGAAATTGAGAAAATCCGTGCCCGCTTGAAGGATGGGCGCGGCGGCCAAGAAGAGGCCGCCCGCGAGGGCGAAACGCCAGGGGCGGGATAGGGTCACGGGATCGCTATAGGATAGGGCCGGAGGCTGGAACTGTCAAGGGCGCGAATTGGCCTACTTCCCGCCGGCCTTTTTGGGCATCCCCTTGGGTCCCTCTGGGATTGATGGTAAATAAACCATCGATCCGTAAGGGGGCGGCGGCTAGTTCTTTTTCGGCTTCTGCTTCTTGCGGTACTTGCCGTCGAGCCAGAACTCGAGTTCGTGCTTATAGCGGTCGCGGATTTCTTTGGCTTTTAGGTCCTGGGGGATGTCGATGGCCGAGCCCCTCACCCCTTGGCCTTTTTCGTCCCGTTTGCTGTGCGTTTCCAAGGCCTTGACCAGTTCGCCGTCCAGGGAAGTGATGAAAGTGTAGTATTCCACGCTTCTGCGATCCGAACCCCACTCCATTGAAAAAAACACTAATCGCCTGGCTCCCCGTTCGGCCGCTGTCGTAGAGATTTCCACCAGGAGATTCGCGTTATGCACCATCCCATCGGTGGTGGACTCAGCATCGACTTCCTCCAAACGGCACTCCCAATGCTCCGGAACCTCGAAAGACGAAGCGACTTCCTGACTCAGGCACTTGCCTCCCGGAATAGAATTCAGGCGCAACACCAAAGAGTCAAATTTTTTCTGTAGCGCATTCCGCTTTGTTTTTTGGATAGGATTTCCCGCCGATGCGAACACGGGGAGGAAAGCGATGACGAGGAATAGAATTTTCATTTTCACCTCTATTGAGTGCCTTTCCCGATTTTACCATAATAGTGAAATGAGACCGTTTCTAGTCCCACTTATCGTTATTTTCTGCGGCCAGATTGCGGTCTCACAAGAGCCCCCCACTACTCCTCGCCCATCCTTCGGACAATACTCCCTATTGACGGTTGAAAAAGCCCGCCAAACCCTCGAAGACAACCGCGCCAAAATCGAACAAATCCAAAAAACCGAGGACGCCGCCGCCAAGGCCAAGACGCCCCCGGCCCCGGAAGAGGCGCGCAAGAACGAGGAGCAAAAGCAGGCCCTCTCCACGGACTCCAACGCCCTCGCCGACATGTTCCCCAAGGACTCCGGGGTCCAGGCCGCAGCCGCCCGCCTCGCCACCCAAACCGGGGATTATCCGAAGGCCCTGGAGCGCGCCGAAAAGGCCGTCGCGGCCGACCCGGAGAACGCCGACGCGCTGAAGGCGCGGGCCATCGCCAATTTCGCCTCGGGCCGCTATCCGGAAGCCGCCGCCGACGCCCAGGCGGTGCTCAAGAAGAACCCGGACGATCTGGCCGCGACCGGCGTCTTGAACCTCTCCAAACCCCGCACGGCCGCGTCCACCGGCGGCATTCCCGCCCCATTGGCGACCCCCGCCGAGGTGCGCCTGCTCGTCAGCCAAGCCGCCTCCGCCCTGACCCGCCCGGCGGGATTTACGGAATCCGTCGGCCGCACCGGCCAGGCCGAGACCGCCCTGCGCCTGCGGGACTACGAGGCCATGCACCGTCAGGCCACCGCGGCCATCGCCCAGATGCCCAGCAACCCGAAAGCCTATATGCAGCGGGCGTTCGCCTCCCTCTTCCTTAAAAAGCCCGCCGACGCGCTCAAGGACGCCAACGTCGGCCTGGCCCTCAAGCCCGACGCCGCCGCCCTGCTTGCCCTGCGCGCCGCCGCCAACAACCAGCTCGGCAAGCCCAAGGACGCCCTGGCCGACGCTCAGAAGGCCGTCGCCTTGGATCCCAAGGACCCCTTCGCGTGGGTCCAGAAGGGTACGGCCCGAAAACTCCTCGGCGAGCTCCCGGAAAAATACCTTGAGGACCTCAAAAAAGCCTCCGAACTCAATCCCGCCTTCTCTTCCTATTATACGGAAGCCCTGGCGGAACTCGGCCGCGCCCCCAAGACCCCGGGAGCCCCGTCCACCCCGGCGGCCCCCGGGGCTCGAAATTTCTCGGAGGAACTGGCGCCCCATTTTCCGACCTTTATTTTCATCGCCATCCTCCTGGCGGTGAGCGTCCCGGTCTATCTGGCCTGGCGCCGAACCGACAATTCCGAAATCATGGATGTCCAGGTGACGGGCCACGCCGAGGAGCACCCCGCGCCACCCAAACCGGAGCAACCCGCCACGCCCCCGGCCACGCCGCCCGCCAAAGACGGGCTCATCGGCGGGCATTTCAAATTAGGCAAGCTCATCGGCCGCGGGGGAATGGGCGAAGTCTACAAAGCCGTGGACACCCGCCTGGACCGGCCCGTGGCCATCAAGCGGCTTCACGAGCACTATCAAACCAGCGTCAAGGAGCTGGAGCGCTTCATGGCCGAAGCCAAGACGGTGGCCGCCCTCAAACATCCCGCCATCGTCCAGATCCACGACGTGTTCGTCGAAAACGGAGAAGTCCATCTGGTCTTCGAGCTGGTGGACGGCGAGAACATCCTCCAGATGATCGACCGCAGCGCCTCCCGGCGCCTGGAGCCCTCCGAAATGCTCCGAATCCTGCGCCCCGTGTGCGAGGCCCTGGACTACGCCCACTCCAAGGGCGTCATCCACCGGGACCTAAAAAGCTCCAACATCATGGTCGAGCACGGGCGGGTCAAGATCATGGATTTCGGCCTGGCCCGCCGCACCTCAAGCCCCTCCGTTCAAACCCAAAGCCAGACCGCCATGGGCACCCCCGCCTATATGGCCCCGGAACAGCACGGCGGGGAGCTCAGCCGGGCCAGCGACCTCTACGCCCTGGGGGTCTGCCTCTTCGAGATGGCCACCGGGGAACTGCCCTTCACCGGCAAGGACCCCTACCTGGCCAAGGTCAAGGGAAAGATCGCCGCGCACCCGCCCGCCCTGGAGCCATTCTTCAAGAAAGCCCTGGCCATCCTGCCCGACGCGCGGTTTCGCAACGCCACGGAGCTCTACGCGGCGTTTGAAGCGGCGATTTCCGGCGCTTGAACCCGGGACGCCGGGCGCTGGTCCTGGGCGCCACCGGTTTGGTCGGGAGTTGGTGCGTCAAGTTCCTGCTGGAGGACCCGGACTTCGCCCAAGTCATCGCGGCCGGACGCTCCCCCCTTCCCGCCGCGCCGAAGCTCGCTTTCGAACCCGTTGATTTCGAGCGCTTGGCCGAGCGCCCCCTGCCCGCGGCCGACGACGTCTTCTGCTGTCTGGGCACCACCCGCAAAAAGGCGGGCAGCGCCGAGGCCTTCCGGCGGGTGGATTTCGACTATGTCCTGGCGGCCGCCCGGGCCGGCCGCGCCTCAGGGGCGCGAAACTTTTACCTGGTCAGCTCCCAGGGGGCCGACGCGTCCTCGCCGTTTCTCTACCCCCGCGTCAAAGGCGAAATCGAGGCGGCCGTGTCGGGCCTGGGCTTCGAAAGCGTGCAGATTCTTCGGCCGGGACTTCTGTTGGGCGAACGCACGGAACGCCGCCCCTTGGAGGCGGCCGCGCTCTCGCTCCTGGGAAAGCTGTCCTTCCTACTGATGGGCCCTCTGGCGGGGCTCAAACCGATCCCCGCCCGCGCCGTGGGGCATGCCCTGGTCCTCATTTCCAAGCGCGGCGAGCGAGGGACCCGGATCTGGCCGTCCGCTGAGATCGCCTCTTTGGCGGCCGGGGATCAGTTATAATAGGCCGCACGCATGGAATGCCCCAATTGCGGACTTAAACAGCCGGACAAGGCCAAGGATTGCGCGGGCTGTCAGATCAATTTCTCCCATTGGAAAGAGGTCCAAGCCAAACGCGAGTACGGCGGCTACGCGGCTCCGTCCTCCACCCAGGCCACCGGCCCGCTCGATCGCAAAAGCCGGCCTTGGGGCTGGATTCTGGTCTTAGTCTCGGCGGTCAGCCTCGGGCTCTGGCTCTTCACGCCGCGGCGGGGCCTACCGATCCCCGACGAAGCTCATAAAAACCAGGCCTATGGCTTCGCCATTTCCCCGGCCCCCGGCTGGAACCACTCCTTCCCCGGAAATAAAAAAGGCCGGTTTGTCGACGCTTTCTCCATGCTCAAATCCGCCCCGGAGGGCCGGATGCCCCCCGTGCTCAACGTGGTGGTCACCGAAACCCCGGTTCCCCCGATGACCGATCGGCTCAAGGACCGGGCCGCGAAGATCGTGGAGTCCGAACTCAAAGGCGTGTTCGAGGGCTACTCCCGCCAGAGCGCCCAAATCATCGAAATCGACCGGCTCAAGGCCCTACGGGTGACGGGCACGGGGCAGAAAACCGTCGTCGTCATTCCGGCGGTCTACAAAACCATCCTTTCGGGGACGACCAAAATCCTCATCACGCCCGAGACCACCAAGGTCCACGACCTCAAGGTCATCTCGATCATCGTCCCGGGACTGGAGCGGGGCTACCTGATCACCTGCATCGCCGATTTGGCGGATTTCCCCGTTTTGGAGGGCGACTTCTCCTACACCCTCGCCTCCTTCCGCGTGCTCGAACATCCCCTGCCCTTCGCCCCCGCCATCAAGGGTCCCGCCAAAATCTTCGCGGTCCTGCTCCTGGCCGGCCTCGCGGCCGCCTCGGCGCTGATGATCGTCCGCCGCCACCGCCGCAAGTTCTAATTTCGGTGCCAGGTATCCACTTTCTAAACTTTCCCCGGAAGAATGTTAAGAAAGTGGATACCTGGCACCAATATCAGTAGGCCCAGCCGGCGCCGAGGAAGTAGTGGGCGGCGTGGAAGTTGGAGCGGTAGGTCCGCTCGTATTTGTCGTTGGAGGACTCCACCCGGTAGCCGCCCCGCGCCTTGATGGAAAAGCCCCGGGCGATGGGCCGCGAGAACTCGTAGGTGAAGACATGCGTGTTGTTGAAGGCGCGGTCGGCCATTTCCACCCCCTCGGTGTTGCGCGCGGCGCGCGTTTTGTAAAACCGCCGGGTGTAGTCGTACTGCCCCGACACGGTGAGCTTGCCCCCGATCAGCGCCTTGAGAAATAGCCCCACCTGAACTTCCTTGTAATCGTAAAAATCGGCATCGTAGCGCAGGCGCGGGGCGTCGTAATGGTCCTGGTTGGAACCCAGCTGATCCCAACCCACCGTAAAGCCCCCGGAAGGCTCGAAGGAATACCACCCCGAGCCCAGCCCCGGCAGAAGCCGCTCCACGCCCGCCGAGAAGGCCGCAAAAAGGTCCTTCCGGTTGGCCTCGGAATAGGTCCCCGCCCGGGTCACGATCTTCTGGTCCAGAAACTCCCGGTAGGACCCCGTCCCGGTGACATTGACCGTCGTCTTCTCCCAGGGCACAAGCTGGGCCGCGCAGGTATAGTCGAAGGAGTTGAAATCCAGGACATTCTCCCCGGACTGCACCTCCGTCCCGAATTGCCCCGCCGTCAAAGCCTTGAAGTTGTAGTAGCGCACCCCGAAGGCGTGGAACGCGTGGCGCATGGAGCGCAGAAATTCACCCTGCCGCTCGATCTCCAGCCCGCCCGAGATCTTATGGTGATCGAAAAGCCCGTTGCCCAGCTTCTCATCGGCCGTTTCCGAGACCAGTTCGTTCTTGTAGGAAAAGGCGGGCTTGACCGCATAGGCCTCGTCCAAATAGTGGACCCATTTGAGCGCCGCGGTGTTGTTTAGGGTCTCGTCGGTGATAAATCCCCCGCCCAGGTACTCATGGATGTCGCGGCTGCGCCGGTAGGAGCCGGACACGCTCGGGATCAACAGATCCCCGTCGGAAAAACGCAGCGCCGGCGAAAACAACCAATCCCCGCTGGCCGAGATCGACGGGGCTTGGCGCTCGAAGAAAAACTGTCCGCCGTAAAAATCCAGCCGGAGCACGGGAAGCACCTCGGCCGCCGTAACCGCGGCGGGGGCCAGAAGCGCAAGCAAGGCGGGCAAGAGTCTCATGCGCTTAGGGCGAAATCGGCCCCCCGCCCGGGGCGGGCGCCTCGCCGTGCACCGCCTTCGGGTCCAGCAGGCCGGATTTAAGATAAATGACCGGCGTCAGCACCAAATCGATGGACCGCCCGGAGAATTCCGAGCTGGTCAAGGTCCGCTGGTAGGCAAAGCGCTCGAAGAGCCCCGAAACCTGGTCCAAAGCCCCGACCGACTCCCCCGTGACGGGGCTGGAGAACTCCCCGCCGGTGTCGAGCACCTCCCCGGAGTCGGTCCCCAGCAACTGCCGGTTCTCCGTCCAGGCCCGCGGCGAGGCCGCCGCGAAAGCCAGCAAGGCCGCGTCGAAAGTGGTCCGCGGCCCCACCAAGGACGCCTCCCCGGCGTTCAAGGCCCCATTGCCGTTGGTATCGGAGAAAAACACGGTGTCTCCGTCATTGGTCCCGCAGGCCGCCGTCGTCCCCTGACAACCCGAGCCCGGCAGGGCCACCAGCGCCGTCCCGTTGAGCCGGTTGGAGCGATCGTAAAAAACGTTGGCCACCGCGCAGTTGCCGTAGAAACAGCCGGCCCCCGCCTGAGTGATCTCGGGGAAGTCCTGGATGCCGTTGCCGTTGGTGTCGCGGAAGTCGATGTAGAAGCGCCGCTCCCGGAATTCCCCCCGGAAGGAGGCCGGATAATCGAAAGCCTCGATCAAGGTCCGCCCCGTGGCGTTGCCGGTGGCGTCGGTCGGGTCCGTGCTTAAGAAAGCGTTTTCCCAGTAGGTGGCCAGGCGCGTGGCCGGTACCGCGGCGTCCCGCACGTCCACCTGGATCGGCTGGGCGTGCCAAGCCATGCCCCCCACCAAAGAGCCCGAGACCACCCCGTTGTTGAGGGGCCGGAAGGCCGCCGCTCCCGTCTCGCTCCATATCCGGTCGATGGCGGCCGCCTCGCCGTTGATGAACTCATACGAGTTGCCGAACACGGTCTGGTAAGCCGGGGAGACGATTTGGGACTCATATTGGCCCGTGACCGGATCATAGACCGGCCGCACGGGAATGTCCACCGCCAAGGAATCCCCGTCCACCATGACCCGCACCACCGAATCCCGTCCATTAGAGACCGTCCACCGCTCGCGCACCGCGTAAAAGCCCGGCTTGGCCCCGCCCCGCTGAAACCAAAGATTTCCCGCGTCGGCCAAATTCTCCGGTAGCCCGGCGTTGGCCGTGACCTCGAAGACGGCCCAATCGTTTCGCCCGGCCCGCTGGTTGAGCGTGATCAGCTTAAAAGAGGTCGAATCCGGCCGGGAGACATACTCCTCCACCCGCGCCCTGCGCCCGAAGGCGTCCATGAGAACCTTGCCTTCGGCGTAAACCGGGTGCTTGGCCGTCATGGCCGCGGAAGCCTCCACCGCCTCCCGCGCCATAAAAAGCCCCAACTCCCGCTCCACTTCCCGCCGGGCCCGGCTTCGAACCCGATCCGGCATTCCCGCCTTGGGCGGCGCGGCCCAAGCCTTCGCCCGCTCCGGACGGTCCTCCACCACCTCCACCTTCCGCCGCGGCGGCTTGGGCGCCGGACGCTCCCCCGCCTCGCGGGATTTGCCCGCCGACCCATCCACGATCTCCACTTCCTCCCCGGAAATCAGCCCCCGCGGCTGACCGCTCTTGGGCCGGACCTCGGCTTCCCCCCCGCGCACGGACACGATGGTCCGCCCCTCGGAGGTGTGATCCACCGTCAACTCCCCCTCCACCGTCCAAGCCGAGGCCGCCGGCGTGCGGATCTCCAACCGCCGCTTGCGCCGCCCGCCCCCCGGGGAAACCTTGGCCTCCAACCGCCCCCGCCCCAGGGCGAAAACCGTCAGATCGCTCCGCTTGCGGTCGGCCGAGAAGATGGCGTAGGGCCCCAAGGTCAGCTCGGTGCCGTCGTCGAGGCGCAGGCGAACGCGCGCGTCGTTGTAGGTGTGGATGCGGTCCCGGTCATTGAGCTCGATGGGAAACTCCACGAGTTCGCTCCACTCGGTCTCCCCCACGCGCCGCAGTTCCACGAAACCCTCGACGGAAATGACTTCCAAAACCAGTTCCGGGGCGGCGGTTTGGGAGGCGGGCGTCTGGCGGGGCGCGGGTTCGGGGAGCGGGGACAAGTCCTGCGCGGCCCCGGGGAGGGCTAGGAGGGTTATAAGGGCCAGGAAATGAATAACCATGGGAGGAGGCTATTCATTATGATCCTTAATGATTACTGGAGTATTTCGGGAAAGGGCCGCGGGAGAGGGGGGCCGAGCCCAGGTGGGTTTGCCGGGGATAATGTCAATTTGGAATCAATAACTCCATTTTGAGACCCAATATGGAATTAATAAATCGCCTTCTTTAAGGCCATTCCCGCTATTTAACTTTAGATCACTAAAGTTAAATAGCCAACTCGCAATTAAGCCCACGATAAATAACCGTCAACTGCCGGTCATCGGGAAAGATGCCGCCCGGAGGAGAAGCCCCAGGGCTCACGCCAAGCGCGACTGAGCCCAATCCAAAAACCGCCGCGCCAGCTTCTCCGCGTCCCGGCCCTCGGCCTCCGTGACTTCCCGATCCTCATAGGCGGCCAAGTTTTTATAGCCAAGCACCTTGGAGAGCGTCTGTATTTTAGAACCGAGCTGGTCATCCTTGATGTGCTGGCGCAAAAGGCCGGCCACGTCATGATGGGAATCGCCGGCAGAGCGAACGCCGCCGTAATAGACCAGAACCGCGTCCGCGGCGGAGATCGCCGAGTGGACCGCGTTGAGTCCCACGGCGTCCCAATCGCCTATTTTCATCGACGACTCCGCGGCCCGCAGGAACTCCATCGCCTTCTTGAGATAGGTCGAATGGCGCTCACGCGACACCGAGCGCGTCTTGAGCTTCTTCGGGGTCATGGCAGCAACTCCTTGATTTCTTGGCCGTAAATGGTCCGTCCGTCTTTAAGAATCTCTCCGATCAACGGCAGCTTTTGTTGGTGCTTTTCCCTCAGTTCGGACAAGGTTTGGATGTAGGGCGACAAAGGGACGCTGAAGCGCTTGAACAGCAGTTCCCTTAGCCGCTCAATTCGCGGCTCCAGAGCCGTGGCGCCTTCCTTCTCCGCAAGGACAACCAGGAGGTCCAGGTCGCTGCCGATGCGCCCCGTGCCCCGCGCCATACTGCCGAAAAGCACGATGGCCTGGATGGCGGTCTTGGGGGAATCGACCAGGGACTTCACCACCAGGGCGGCGACCTCCTTGGGCATGGCCGCCTCGGCCTCGAATTGGCGCGCGAAGATCTTCTGGACCAGATAGTTCTCGGGGTTAATCTGGTATAGATGCACGTTCGAGACGCGCCTGAAAAGAACCAGCCCCCTGGCGTCGAGCTTCTTGAGGGCCGCGTGGCAGGCGGGCGCGCTCAAGCCCACCTTGCGGGCGACCTCCCGGCCGCTCCATTCGCTCCGGCTGCGCCAAAGGAATCTCAGGACGCGCGTTTGGGCGTCTTCTTGGGGAAGCGATGGGCCGCTGGGGATATCGTTAGTCATACCTAACAGTTGTTAGTTATACACAACAAGTTTAGCAGGTCGGCGGGATTTCGTCAAGTAGCCACCATGCGTAGATTAATTCGCTTATTCTACGAACATTTAGCGTATAAAGACTTGAAATTATTAACTTTACGCATTATAATATACGCACAGTCTGCGTATTATGACCAAATACATCCACGAACACGATGACTGGCCCAATTTCCACTGGCGCCAGGAAGCCCTGGTCCAGCCCCTGGCGGCCGCGCGCCTAAGGCAAGGACAGCTCATCGGCTCGCTGGAAAGCCTCGGCTTCTCGCAGCAGAACGAGGCCGTCCTAAAAGCGTTCACCCAGGACGTCGTCAAATCCAGCGAGATCGAGGGCGAGTTCCTTAACCCGGACCAAGTGCGCTCTTCCATCGCCCGCCGCTTGGGGCTAGACATCGCGGGCCTCACACCCGCGGACCGCCGCGTGGAGGGCGTGGTGGACATGACGCTGGAAGCCACGCGGAACTATTCCCAACCCCTGACCCAGGAGCGCCTGCTGGACTGGCACCGGTCGCTGTTTCCCATCGCCCCGCAGCGCGTGCAAGTCGGCCGCTGGCGCGACGACGCCGCGGGCCCCATGCAGGTGGTGTCCGGCGCCATCGGGCTTGAAAAAGTCCACTACGAGGCGCCGGCGGCGGAGCGCCTGGAATCGGAAATGAGCGCCTTCTTCCAATGGGCCAACCGGCCCGGCGACCTCGACCCCCTGCTCCGGGCCGCGCAGGCGCACCTATGGTTCGTGAACATCCACCCCTTCGACGACGGCAACGGCCGGGTCGCCCGCGCCATCGCGGACTGGGCGCTGGCCCGGTCGGAGAACAGAGCCCGGCGCTGCTACAGCATGTCGGCGCAAATCCAGCTGGAGCGCAAGGCCTACTACGCGATCCTTGAAGCCACCGGGAAGGGAACCCTCGACATCACCGACTGGATGCTTTGGTTTTTGGCTTGCCTGGACCGCGCCATTTTGGGGGCGCAGGCGTCTTTAAAGGCCGCCCTGGAGAAGGAGGCGTTCTGGAAGACTTGCGCCCATCTCTCGCTTAACGAGAGGCAGCGGGGGATGCTGAATAGGCTGTTGGATGGGGAGTTCAAGGGGAAGCTGACGACGACGAAGTGGGCGTTGCTGATGAAATGTTCGCACGATACGGCGCAGCGGGATATTGTGGGGTTGATTGGGCATGGGATACTGGTTAAGGAGGCGGCGGGGGGGCGGAGCACGAGCTATTCATTGAGGCCACAAACATTATGATTATCTATCAATCGTCCAGAGCCGGGTTCCTCGAAGATGTCAACGCAAACCGGCTACAATCGATGCTTGTAACCAAGTTCCGGGAAAAGACCGGCAGCGTCCCCAGCGATCAGAGAGTGTGGGCGGACGAATACGCGCGCTTTTCAATAGCTTTGGGCAACGCCCAAGTCGAGGATGAGGTGCAGGTGGCCATCGAGTATCATGTTTCGGCCGCGGGCCGCTTCCGCGTGGATGTTCTTCTGTCCGGCAATGACGGCAAAACCGACAACGGGCTAATCATTGAACTTAAGGCGTGGGCAGATGCCAGGGCGGCCGGACCGGAGGACATGGTCTGGGCTCCCGTGGGCGGCGGGAAAATAACTCAGCACCCATCCGCCCAGGCGCTGGGCTACAAAGGGCTGATTCTGAACTTCAACGAAGATGTCCGGCAAGCGGCCATTTCCCTCCATGCCGCGGCCTATCTCTTCAACCTAAATCGTCGAAAGCCGGAACCTTTGGAGGACCCCAAGTACAAGGATCTGTTGAAAGATTCGCGGCTATTTCTGGCGAACGATTCCCAAGAACTGAAAAAATACCTCGAAACCGTCGTTCCGCTGAAACCCAAGCGGGATGTGATGTTCCTTATCGAAAACGGCAAGATGCGGCCGTCCGACGAACTGATCGGACGAGTTAGCAGCATGCTGGATGGAAATCCGGAGTTCTTCTTGATCAATGAGCAGTACGAGGCATTTCAAATTGTCCGCCACGAAATCCTCACCAAAAAGAATTTAACCAAGCGACATGTCTTCATAATCGAGGGCGGGCCCGGAACCGGAAAATCCGTCATTGCAATTCGCCTGCTCTCCGAAATTCTAAAGGAAAAGCGGGCGGGATTCTTCGTGGCCCCCAACGCCGCCTTCCGAAAAACGTTGATAGAGCAATTATCCCGCGGAAACCGGGGGTATCGAGAAGATGGCCGTCAACTTTTGAATTCCTCATGGACCTTCCACGACGTCGATTACCGCAAGGACCGGCAATTTGAAGTGCTGATAATCGATGAGGCCCATCGCCTCAAAGGGAAAGGGGCGTTTCAGTACAAAGGCAACAGCATGGTCGAAGACATGGTTCGAGCGGCCCGCGTCAGCGTATTTTTCATCGATGAGGGCCAAACGGTTTCCTGGAACGACATCGGCTCCGTGGCGGCGATCAGAAAAGCCGCGAAAAAGTTTAACGCCGAGATGCAGGAGCCCTTGCGGTTATCGGCCCAGTTCCGCTGCAACGGCTCCACTGGATATTTAAATTGGCTCGATCAAGTTCTTCAAGTCGGAGGAACTGGGGCCGCCGCGGGCTGGGATAACGAATACGATTTTCGCGTTTTCGAGAGGGCCGAAGACCTTTACGCCGCGCTCAGGGCCAAAAACGCGGCCAACAAGGCGCGCCTCATCGCGGGCTACTCATGGGATTGGCCAAAGCAGGGACGCGGGCGCGGTGCCGGCACCAAGCACGTGGCGGCCGATGAGTTGAAGCTTCCATGGAATTTTGATGGGGAAAATTGGGCCACCAGCCCGGACGGCATCGGACAGGTCGGCTGCATTCATACCTGCCAAGGCCTTGAATTCGACTGGCTCGGCGTCCTAATTGGGGGCGACCTCTCATTAAAGGATGGGAAGGTCGTCGGCATCCCCGAAATGCGCGCCAAGACCGACTCATCTTTGAAGGGCTGGAAATCCGACCTACTCGCGGCGAAGGGAAAGTCGGCGGCGGAAAAGGCGATTCTCGACCGGGTCCAGGAAATCATCAAAGGAACGTATAAAACTTTGCTGACGCGCGGCCGGAAGGGCTGCTTTGTATGGTGCGAGGACACGGACCTGAGCGCCTACCTGCAAGAGCACCTCACGAACGCCGCCCGTCACGCCGTCACGCCTCCGCTTGAGATCAACCCGGCACCGGAACCATTTATCCTGCCCAATATCGCGCTCACCGCACAGCACGTCACGCACCTCCCGGTTTTCTCCCTCGCCGTGGCCGCGGGTGAATTCACCGAGGAGCAAAAAACAAACCCCCTTGGCTGGGTGGAAGTTCCCTCAGGCTGGCGGCTGAATCGAGACATGTTCGTTACCTTCGTCAAAGGCCGGTCAATGCTCCCAAGAATTCCGGACGGAGCTTGGTGCATTTTCCGATGGGAAAGAGGTGGGAGCCGGAATGGCAAGATCGTCCTAGTCGAAAGCCGCTTGATCTGTGACCCTGAGAACGACGGCCGGTATACCGTAAAGAAGTACTCGAGCGAGGTCGGGGTCACTGACGAGGGCGCCTGGAAACGAGTCCGGATTACATTATCGCCGATCAATCCGGAATTCGAGCCCATCATCCTTGAAAATGCAGGAGAGGATGACTTCCGCGTGGTTGCGGAATTCGTGGATTGCCTACCAATCGTCATAAAGATAACACCCCAAAAAAAGTAAACTCCCTCCCGTGAGAACCATCAACGTGGCCGTCGCCGGCCTGGGCTTCGTCGGACGGGAAACCATTCGCCTCCTGCAGGCCAATCGAGAGAAATTCTCCCGGCGACTGGGCGCCGACATCGTTATCGGCGCCGTCTGCGACCGCCAGGTCAAGAAAGAGGCCAAAGCTCTCGGCCTGGGCAAAGACGTCTATCAGACCACCGACCCCCGCCAACTCGTCAGCCACCCCGGGATCGACATCATCGTGGAGGTGATCGGCGGCCTGGAGGACGCGCGGCGACTGGTCTTGTTCTCCCTGGAGTCGGGCATGAATGTGGTCACCGCCAACAAGCGCCTGCTGGCCCATTGCTGGCCCGAACTGCAGAAGGCCGCCGCCCGGCGCGGGGCGCGCCTTTATTTCGAGGCCAGCGTGGCGGGCGGCATTCCCATCATCGAGGCTTTAGACAACGGCCTGGCGGGCAACACGATTGAAGCGGTGACGGGGATTTTGAACGGGACCACGAACTACATTTTAAGCCGCGCGCAGGAAGGCATTCCCCTACAGGCCGCTTTGAAGGAGGCTCAGGAAAAAGGCTTGGCCGAGAAGGACCCCACCTTGGATTTAAATGGCACCGACACCGCGCACAAGGTCTCGGTGCTGGCCTCCTTGCTGACGGGGACCTCTTTGCCGTCCATGAAGATCGCCCGCGAAGGGATCGAGAACCTGCACGAGGCGGATTTGGCCTTCGCCAAGGAGGAGCTGGGCCGCACCGTGCGGCTGTTGGGCTCCTTGAAGCTGGACTGGGGCGCGTCGGTGGGGGTGGAGGCGCATGTGTTTCCCACCTTGGTGCCTTTGGCCCATCCGCTGGCCTCGGTGCACCGGGAGTTCAACGCCCTCTTGGTCCGGGCCTCCTCCGCCGGGGACCTGATGTTCTACGGAAAGGGCGCGGGCCCGGGACCGGCCGCCAGCGCCGTGGTGGGCGACGTGTTCATGCTGTCCCGCGATCTTTTGGGCTCGATCCCCGCCCGCAAGCTGGACCGGCGGCCGTCGCGCTTGATTGCCGTGGCCCAGTCCAAGGCCCCGTTCTACCTGCGCTTTCACGCCCAGGACAAGCCCGGGGTGCTGGCGTCCATCGCCAAGGCGTTGGGCGGGCGCGGGATCTCGATTGCCACCATCCACCAGCCGGCCGAGCGCACGCGCTGGGGCGTGCCCATAGTCCTGACCACCCATGAGGCCGAGCACGGCCAGGTGGACGCCGCCCGCCGCGAGATTTTGCGGCTGGGGTCCGTGGCCGCCAAGCATACCGTTCTGCGGATGCTGTAAACACGGCCCAGGACTGCCAGGGGCCGTAATATTGACTTTTTATCATAAGCGGCTTATAATATACCAATGGACCAGTCCATTCGCCGCTACCTATCCGAAATCGGCCGCCGTGGGGGCGCCAAGAGCCGCCGCGTCCTGCCCCCGGAAACGGCCAGGGAAATGGTCCGCCTTCGGGAAGCCCGCCGCGCCTTCCGAAAATTCCAGACCTCCTGCTTTTGGTCCTTCGATCCCGCCCGCCCCCTGACGGCGTCCGACATCCCCTGGGTGGTGGAGCAGCTTAAAAAACACGGCGGGCGGCAAGCTTGGGAAACGGCGGCGCGCTTATGCCGCTAACTCCTTTTCAAGCGAAGGTCTCCCTCTTGCTGGCCCCAAATCGGACTCCCGACAGCCACCTGGCCGGAGCGGCGGCCCTGCATTTTCGCCCGGAGTCCAAGCGTTTCAGCAATGACCTGGACTACTTTCATGATTCCGCGGAGCGGGTGGCCACGGCCTTCGCGGCCGACCGCAAGGTCTTGGAGGACAACGGCATCGCGGTGTCGGTCCAAGTCGCTCAGCCCGGATACATCCGGGCGCTGGCCGAGGCCGGGGACCAGGGAGTGAAGATCGAATGGGCGCACGACTCGGCGTGGCGTTTCATGCCCGCCGTGCGCCTGGCCGGCGCGGGCTGGGCGCTTCATCCCGTGGATCTGGCCGTCAACAAAGTCCTGGCGCTGGCCGGCCGCGACGAGCCTCGGGATTTCCTGGACGTGCTCTACGCCCACGCGGAGCTCCTCCCCTTCCCGGCCCTGCTCTGGGCGGCGGTCGGCAAGGACCCGGGATTTACCCCGATCTCCCTGCTGGACCTCATCCGCCGCCGGGGGCGCTACCAGCCGGTGGATT
Organism: uncultured Elusimicrobia bacterium; assembly: GCA_964358485.1. Taxonomy (GTDB): domain Bacteria; phylum Elusimicrobiota; class Elusimicrobia; order UBA1565; family UBA9628; genus CAYHPY01. Next base: position 107,662 of record CAYHPY010000001.1, on the reverse strand, counting down.
TCGAGCGTCTCCACCTGGCCGCGCCGGTGGAACCGACCGCCCTCAAAACCCAGTGGCTGGCAGCGTTGGAGGGCGCGGAGGCCTTCGCGAGGAGCCGCCCTTCGGAGGAAGCGGGCTGCCTGTATTATTCCCCCCAAGAACGGCGGTTCGTGCTGCCGGGCCCCGGGGCCCCCGTCGACTGCGCGCCTCATTTCGGACGGCCGGGCGGGATCTTGCCGAGGCTTTACGCGGGGGACTCCTTGGCCGACGCGATGGGCGCGTCGACTCCGCGCTGAACCGGCGAAGCTTTGGGGCTAGCCGCCAAAAAGGACGCCACACACTTCCCCCGGAAACGGCGGTCTTTAGAGTTCCTTCGCGCGCGCGTCGACCGTTTTCTTGAGTCCATCCAGGGACTGAATGTGGCGCTCGATTGACACCGGAGCCGTGAGCCGCAGGAAATGCGGAAAGATCGTAATGTCGGCGGTCCGCGCGGCGGGGGTGCGCCGGATGGCAAGCGCCCGAACGCCGGAGGCGATCCCGACAACGAACGCGCCGATGATGATGGCAACGCCCCCCAGCCGGCGCGGGGACGCCGTGGAGACCAGCCGCAGGTGCCCCCAGAGCGTGGCCGACAAGGCCGCGCCGAGAAGCAAGAAGTACGGCACGCTGCGTTGATCGTCGGCGGACACGGCGAACACGACAACGTCCAGGGACCCGCGCAGCCAGGTCCACAGGAGGCCCGCGAGCAGGGCGGTATTGAGATGGCCGATGAAGCGCGCGCGCCGCCGGAATACCTTGGTGGCCAACGCCCAGAGGCCGGACCAAGGGAGGAACATCACGAGATTCGAAATAAGCCAAGTCATCACGATGAACCCGATCATGGGCGGCGAGACGCGCTGATACATCGCGTTGTACATCACCACCGCGTCGGTCGGGATCGTGACCAGGAGGATCAGCGCCGTCGTCGTCCCTCTCTCGATCCAGGCAACCGGGCCCGGGCCCGCCTCCGCGGCGGGAGGCGGCGAAGCAGGCGGCGGCCCTACTTCTTCCACGTGAATGCCTCCAGATACCGGCGCAGGAACTTTTCCGCGTTCTCGCGCGAAGTTCCCTCGACCGTGAGATAGGACGTGAACGCGCGGCGGCTGTCCACAAAGGAAGTCCCCCTCCACTGCATGTCGTAGAGGCCCGGGAACTTTTTGTAGGCGCGCAGGCAGATGATGGCCTTTAAAACGAGCTCTCTCGATTCGACGGTGGACGAAGAGCAATCATAAGGAGTCAGATCCTGGTCCTCCTGGCCCATGCCCGCCCACAGAAAGCCCCCGGCTTCCCCGGCGAACGAGGAGTTCTCATGGAAATAGCGCTTCTGCAGAGCGGAGAGCCGGAAGGCGTTGAGGCTCCCCCCCTCAAGCATGTGATGCGCGAAGTCAATCGTGCCGGTGTTAAGCCTGTCATTTATGAAGACGGTGCCGTCGGCATCGCATTGCGAGTGGATGACTTCATAGGGCTGCCCCTCGGCTTCATCCGAGTTGGCCCAGCAGCGGAAGGCCGGAGAAAGCTTCCCCGGAACTTGGAAGGGCCCCAGGCTCTGCGTTTGGAAGGGCGACCCGGTGAGTCGGCCGGCGATGGTCTCCTGGTGGGACGCGAGCTGGGAGGACACGGCCGCCCGCAACGCCTCCGGAGTGGCGGAGGCCGGGGCGTTTTCAACGAGGGTCTTGACGAAGGCCACCGGCACCAGGAAGCTCACCTCGTCTCCCGCGCTCGCCACCGAAACCCCCACGACCTGTCCAGAGCCGTTGAGCACCGGACCCCCGCTCATGCCGGGATTCAAGGTTCCCGTCAGATGCACCGTCTGGACCAAAGAGTCCTCAAGCAGGCCGCTGTAGCTTCCCTCGATGATCGTCATCCCGAGGTCATGTGGATTGCCCAAGGCGTAGAGCCGTTGACCCTTGGGGGGGATGGAGGCCGACAGGATGAGAGATTGCGTCGGCGCTCCCTCGATGCGGAGCACCGCCAGATCATGGACGACGTCCACGGCCAAAAGCTCGACGCGCTTCGATTCGTCGTTTTCAAGCACGCCCACGGCCTCGTAGGAGCCCGGCTTCCAAACAAGGTGGGCGACGACGTGAAAGTTGGTGACGGCCAGCCCGCCGCGCCCCACGAAGAACCCGGAGCCCACGCTCGCTTGCGCGCCCGAGGAGCGCTCGAGAATGCGCACGCGCAGAACGGCATTCTTGTGCTTACGGAACACGTTCTCCGTCGCCGCAAATGCGCGTCCTCCGAATGGACAGAGACAGAGAGTGAGGAGCAGAAGAAGGGCCGTCTTCGCTTTCATCATCGGGAATTTATCTAAGTCGCATTGTAGGAAATTCAAACTCCTTCCGGCCGAAGCTCTACGCGGGAGACGCCTTGGCCGACGCGATGGGCGGGATGGCCCAGCAACTCCCCGGCGGAGGGCAGCTCCAGCAGGGCGTGGAGCGGGCCGCTGTCCCGCAGGTAGACCTTTACTGCAAATTGCAAGTCTGTATTGCAATTTGCGGCCTACGCGGAACTCGGTCCTGGACCGGGACATTTTATCCCGTGCAACAAGTGAAGTCAATGAAGGCCGGCCCCCCAAAAATGTAAACTGGTCGCCGTGACATCCGGAATCATCCAACGCTGGCGCGAGCGCCTGCCGGTCACCGACAAGACGCCGATCGTCACCCTCCACGAGGGCGACACCCCCTTGCTGCGGGCGGACCTGATCGCGGCGTCGGCGGGGCTGACGACGGGCGCGGTCTATTTAAAACTGGAAGGGATGAACCCGACCGGCTCCTTCAAAGACCGCGGGATGACCTTGGCCATCTCCAAGGCGGTGGAGGAAGGGGCCAAGGGCGTGCTGTGCGCCTCCACGGGAAACACCGCCGCGTCCGCCGCCGCCTACGCCGCGCGGGCGGGCCTGCGCTGCGTGGTGTTTTTGCCCAAGGGGGCGGTGGCCCAGGGAAAGCTGGCCCAGGCCCTCATGCACGGCGCCGAGACGGTGGAGGTGAGCGGCAATTTCGACCAGGCCCTGGAGCTGGCGCGCCGGCAAGCCGTCAAGCTGGGCTACACCTTGGTCAACTCCACCAACCCGTACCGCCTGGAGGGCCAGAAGACCGCCGCCTTCGAGGTGGCCGAGCAGTTGGGCCAGGCCCCCGATTTTCAGTTCATGCCGGTGGGCAACGCCGGAAACATCACCGCCTACTGGCGCGGCTACTCCGAGCTGGGCCTGCGCCCCCGGATGATGGGCTATCAGGCCGCGGGCGCGGCCCCCTTGGTCCTGGGGCGCACGGTGGACAAGCCCAAGACGGTGGCCTCCGCCATCCGCATCGGCAATCCGGTTTCCAAGGACGGGGCGCTCAAGGCCCGCGACGAGTCCGGCGGCTTGATCGATTCGGTCACCGACAAGGAGATTTTGGCGGCCTACCGGCTCTTGGCCAAGGCCGAAGGGGTGTTCTGCGAGCCCTCCAGCGCGGCCGGCGTGGCGGGCCTGCTTAAGTGCGCGCGGCAGGGTTATCCTCTTAAGGGCAAGATCGTCTGCGTGCTCACGGGCCACGGCCTCAAGGACCCGGAAACCCCTTTGACCTTCAAGTTCCGCCGCCGGACGGTCTCGGCCAAGGACTTGGCGGGCGGGGCCAGGATTTAAAATGGCGTTGGTCGCGCGCGCGCGCGTCCGGGTTCCGGCCTCCACCTCCAACCTGGGGCCGGGATTCGATTGCTTCGGCCTGGCCTTGGCGCTCTACAACGAGCTGACCTTGGAACTGCACACCGGGACGGGCCCGGACCTGGTGCGCATCGACGGGGAAGGAGAAGACGAGCTCCCCCGCGACGGCTCCAATCTCATGGTCAAGGCGGCGCGCCTGGTCCTTCCTTCGGGGTCGGGGCGTTTGGTCTTCAAGGCCGTCAACTGCATTCCGCTGGGGCGGGGTCTGGGGTCTTCGGCCGCGGCGGTCTTGGCGGGGCTCTACGCGGGCAACGCGCTCAACAAAAAGCGGCCCCGCAAGCGGTTCAAGCTTTTGGAAATGGCCTGCGCCCTGGAGGGCCATCCCGACAACGCCGCGGCGGCCGTCCACGGCGGGCTGGTGGCCTGCGCGCCGTCGGAGGAGGGGCTGGTCGTGGCGCCCCTGCGCCTGCACAAGAACGCGGCCGTCGTGGTGTGCGTGCCGGACTACGCGCTGAGCACGCAAAAATCCCGCGCCGCCCTTCCTAAGAAAGTGCCCCTGGCCGACGCGGTGGCCAATCTTTCCCGGAGCGTGCTTTTGGCCGCGGCCCTGGAAGCGGGCCGCTGGGCGCAATTGGCGACGGCCACGCAAGACCGCCTGCACCAGCCCTACCGCGCGCCGCTGGTCCGCGGTTTGGAAGAAGCGCTGGCCGCCGCCCGCAAAGTCGGCTCCTGCGGGGCGTTTTTGTCGGGGGCGGGCCCGTCCGTGGCCGCCCTGTGCCCGGCGGGCCTGCGGGCGGTGCTGGTGGGCCGCCGCATGAAGGAGGCCTTTGCCAAGGCCGGCGTCCGCGTCCGGGTGCTGACTTTGAATCCGGACCGGGCGGGAGTCAAGGTCCTTAAGGCTTAAAAGCGGCCAACGGCACGGCCCGCACGCCGTCGGCGAGCGGGAAGCCGTCCTGCCCGGCGTGGAGGACTTGCAGGGAGTCCAGCCGCAAGTCTTTGAACGCGATCTTCATGGATGGGGTCAGGGCCGGAGCCTCGGTGAATTTGAACTCATAACCCAGGCGCTTGCCGCCTTTGACGATCAGCAGGTCCAATTCGGCCCCAGCGTGGGTGGCCCAGAAGAAGCACTCCTCGGGCCGGGCGCCCAGGACCCGGACCACGATCTCCAAGGCGAAACCCTCCCAAGAGGCGCCCAGCTTCGGATGGCTCTGAAGCTGGGGCATGGTCTCAAGACCGAGCAAGGTGTGCAGGAGTCCCGAGTCCGAAATATAGATCTTGGGGGATTTGACCTGGCGCTTGCCCAGGTTCTCGTGCCAAGGCTGAAGCTGGCGGACCAGGAAGCTGGCCGAGAGGGCGTCCAGATAACCGCGGACCGTGGTGTCCGCGACCCCGAAGGAGCGCGCGAACTCCGCCGCGTTCCAAATCTGCCCATGATAATGGGCCAGCATGGTCCAAAACCGGCGCATGGTCTGGGCCGGGAACCGGAAGCCCAACTGCCCCAAATCGCGCTCCAGAAAGCTGGCGACGAACTCCCTGCGCCACTCGGCGCCGACCGCCTCGGAGCGGGCCAGAAAGGACCGCGGCAATCCCCCCCGCAGCCAAAGACGGTTCAGGGCGGGCCGGCCGACCTCGTCCAGCGCCAGGGGCCCCAACGCGTAATGGGCGATTCTTCCGGCCAAGGACTCCGCGCCCTGCCGGCGGATGTCGGGAGACGCGCTTCCCAGGAGCAAAAAACGGGCGGGCCGGCCCGGACGGTCGGCCAGGACGCGCAAAGCCGGGAACAAACCCGGGAGGCGCTGGACTTCGTCGATCACGACTAAGCCCTTGAGGCCCCGCAATCCGAGCATCGGCTCCGACAAGCGGGCCAGGTGCGCGGGATCCTCCAAGTCGAACCAAGAGGACGATCCGCCAAAACCCCGCTGAACCTCCCGGGCCAAGGTGGTTTTTCCGACTTGGCGGGCGCCCAAGAGGGCAACGACGGGATGGCGGATCAGCAAGGAACGAACGGCCCGCAGGGCGCGTGGGCGCTGGATCACCCGAATAGTATACCTTGAAATATCGGTTTGTGCCACCGGTTTTTCAATGCATGAGCGCCCCGGGACCGGGCAAATTGCTATGATGGCCCCCGGAATGAAGATCAAAGTGCTCAAGTTCGGCGGGACCTCGGTGGCTGATCCCGAGAAGATCCAGCGGGCGGCCGACCGGGCCGTGGCTTTGCGCCGGGCGGGCTATGCCGTGGTGGTGGTGGTCTCGGCCCCCGGAGAGATGACCGACGAGCTTCTGGAGCTGGCCGCCCGCGTGGTCCCCGAGCCCGACGAGCGGGAGCTGGATCAGCTGGTCTCCACCGGCGAGCAGGTGGGGATTTCCCTGTTTGCCATGGCGTGCATCGGCCGCGGCGCGCCCGCGGTTTCCTTGACCGGCCCGCAGGCGGGCATCGTGGCGGCCGGAGCCCACACCAAAGCGCAGATCGTCCGCATCCGGACCGACCGGATTCGGGCGCATCTCAAGGCCGGGCGGATCGTGACCGTGGCGGGCTTTCAGGCTCTCAACCCCAGCGACGACGTCACCACTTTGGGCCGGGGCGGTTCGGACTTGACCGCGGTGGCCCTGGCCTCGGCCCTTAAGACCGGGGCCTGCGAGATTTTCAGCGACGTCAAGGGCGTCTACACCGCCGACCCGCGCGTCGTCCCCCAGGCCCGCAAGCTCCAGCGGCTCACCTTTGAAGAAATGCTGGAGCTGGCCGGAGCCGGCGCCCAGGTCATGCAGGCGCGGTCCCTGGAAGTCGCCCGCCGCTACAAGGTGGACATCCATGTCCGCTCGGCCTTCCACCCCCAAAACGGAACCTGGATCGTGAGTAAAAGGAGAGGCATGAAAAACCGCGCGATGGAAAAAGCCTATGTCTCGAGCCTGGCCCTGGACAAGGGCGAGGTGCGCCTGACGGTGGCCGACGTTCCGGACCGCCCCGGCGTGGCCGCCCGCATCCTGTCGGCCTTGGCGGCCAAGGCCATCCCGCTGGACATGATCATCCAGTCGGCGCCCTCCAAGGAAGGCGTCAACGCGATTTCTTTCATGACGCCCCGCGCCGGAAGCTCCAAAGCCGTGGCGGCGCTGGAGAAGGTGGCCCGCGAGCTCAAGGCCCGGGTGGACTTGAATGAATCCGTGGCCAAGGTCTCGGCGGTGGGCACGGGTTTCCGGCACCACCCCTGGGTGGCGGCTCGGATGTTCGAGACCTTGGCCAAGGCCGGGGTCAACATCCACATGATCACCGCCTCCGACCTGCGGATCTCCTGCGTGGTGGACTCCCGCCACGCCGAAACCGCCCTGCGCGCCCTCCACAAAGCCTACGGCCTAACCAGAAAATAAAAATAGGGACACCCCCCATTTTTACCAAGCGATGGTAAAAATGGGGGGTGTCCCTATTTTTACTATAATTGACCATGCGTTTCGCCGCGCTGGACTTTGAGACGGCCGACCAAGGACGGGATTCGGCCTGCGCGGTGGGCTTGGTGGTGGTCGAGGGCGGCAAGATCGTCCAAAAAATCCACCGCCTGGTTCGGCCTCCCCGCCGGGAATTTCTCTTCACCTATATCCACGGCATCACCTGGTCCAAGGTGGAAAAAGAGCCCTCCTTCGGGCAGGTCTGGCCGGAGCTTTCCCCGATTCTGGAGAGCGCAGACTTCATCGCCGCCCACAACGCATCCTTCGACAAGGGCGTGCTGGCCGCCTGCTGCTCCGCGGCGGGGGTGCCCGGACCCAAGAACCCCTTCGTGTGCACCGTGAGCCTGGCCCGCAAGGCCTGGAACATCCGGCCGACCCGCCTGCCCAACGTCTGCTCGGCCTTGGGCATCGAGCTCAAGCACCATGAGGCCCTTTCCGACGCCGAGGCCTGCGCCCGGATCGTGCTGGCCGCGGTCAAGGAAGGGGTCGCCATGCCTGGACTTCCCCGGCCGGCCTCAGTATAATTCGTGCCATGAACAAGAAAGCCCTCCTTGCCGGTCTCCTGGCCCTGGCCTTCGCGGCTCCACCTACGCGCGCCGCCGACTCCCCCGAAAAACAACTGGATTCCCTGGCCGCGCGGCTGAAGGCGGAGCTTTCGGAGGTCGACCGGCTCTTGGACGCCGCCTCCGGACCCGGGCGCGCGATGACCCTGATGGACCTCACCGTCCAATGCCAGCGGGAATTCGTCCTGACGCCCATGCTTAAGGAAGTCAAGGAAGGCTGGCTGGACTCCTCCGGGACGATCCGCGGGCGCATGAATTTCGCCGAACTCAAGGACTACGACGCCCTCATGGACCAGACCCGGGGCTTTTTGGCCGACCATTTCGTCCGGCGGCAGGCCTGCCTGACCCGGACCCGCAAGGGCCGCTGCGACGAACTGGGCGCGACGATCACCAAGCTGGTCCCGGAGGATCAGAAGCCCGCTCAACTTGAAACCTGCCGCAAGGCCGCCGCCGAGAAGCTCAAGGAGGATTGCGCCACCCATGAGCGCGCCATCCGGTCCTGGTACTGCGCCCGCTATTCCTGGCCCGCTTTCTCCCAGATCACCAAGGATCTTTTGCAGGATGAAAACTTCCGCCGCCAGAAAACCCAGGCCGACAACCTGGCCGCGGCCCGAGAGAAAATCGCCAAGACCAACGATCTCTTCGGGGAAACCACCAAGATCCTGGGCCCCCTGGACGGGGCGGGCGACTCCCTGAAAACCCGCCTCTCGGCGCTCGATGGTCTCTCGACCCGCCGGGACCGTCTGACCCGGGAACTCTCCTGCACCGGGCCGGTTCAAACGGCCCCGCCGGAAGCGCCCAAGCAGTGACCTCGCACGAGGAACAACTCCACAAGGACGCCCGGGACCTCCACCAATACGGCTACGCCCAACAGCTCCTGCGCGACATGGGGGGCTTCGCCAACTTCGCGGTTTCCTTCACCATCATTTCCATCGTGACCGGGGCTTTGGTCCTCTTCGGCCACGGCCTGAACTTCGGCGGCCCCGCCGCCAACGGGATCGGGTGGCTCTTGGTCTCCTTCTTCACCCTCCTGGTCGCGGCCTCCATGGCCGAGATCGCCTCCGCCATCCCGACGGCCGGAGCGGTCTATCACTGGGCCGCCCTCTTGGGCGGTCCGGGCTGGGGCTGGTACACGGCGTGGTTTAATTTCATCGGACAGCTGGCCACCACGGCCGGCATCGACTACGGCATCGCCCTGTTCGTGGTGGACCTCATGGGCTGGACCGGGACCGGGCCGCTTTTGGCCGTCTACGCGGCGCTCCTCTTGAGCCACGGCCTGCTCAACCACTACGGCATCCGGGCCATCGCCATCTGCAACGACATCAGCGTCTGGTATCACATGGCCGTCACGGTGGCCCTGATCGTGGCCTTCGGCTTCTTCGCCGAGCGCCGGCCGCTCTCTTTCGCCTTCGAGACGGGATTCACCACCTCTTCCTATCCTTATCCGTGGGCCTTCCTGGTGGCCCTGCTCCAAAGCCAATGGACCCTGACCGGCTACGACGCCTCCGCCCACATCACCGAGGAGACCTTGGACCCGCGCCGCAACGCGCCCTGGGGGATGTTCATCGCGGTGCTGGTCTCGGCCGTCTTCGGCTATCCCATGCTCCTGGCCGTCACCTGCGCCATTCAGGACCTGGCCGCGACCGCCGCCGCGCCCAATCCCTTTATCTTCGTGGCCGAGCAGGCCTTCGGCAAGGGCTTCGGCAAGGCCATGGTGTGGGCCATCCTCCCCGCCATGTGGTTCTGCGGGCTATCGTCCATCACGGCCAACGCGCGCATGATCTTCGCCTTCGCCCGGGACGGCGGGATGCCCTATTCCAAGCTTTGGGCCCAGGTCAGCCCGAGGTTCCGCACCCCCGCCCCGGCCGTGTGGCTGGCGGTGGTCTTGGCCTTCGGCATCGCCTTATTCTCAAAACACTTCACGGTTATCGTGTCTCTTTCCACGATCGGACTGTACGTCTCCTATGTCATCCCCGTCGCTCTGGTTTTGCGGGCCCGCCGCAATGGAACCTGGAAGGAACTGGGGCCCTGGAACCTGGGGAAATGGGGCGGCTTGATCAACGCCCTGGCGGTGGGCTGGGTGGCGCTGATCACCGTCCTCTTCGTCGCCCCCCCCAACCAGCAATCCGGCTTTCTGTTCGCCGGCGTTTCGACCGCCTTGACGGTCTACTATTTGGCCGCGGTCAAAGGGGTGTTCCAGGGGCCCAAGAAGTTGGGGACGGAAGAAGAACTGATGAAGATGGAGGAAGAACTCCAGAAATCCGCCATCAATAGCTGAGTGCCTTCGGGGCGGGCCTAAAGGCCCGCTTCGAGCTTGGCGGCCAATTCCTTGACCGCCTTCAAGTCCAGCTTGCCGGTCCCCAAAACCGGGATGGCGTCCACCTTGTGGAAGCTTTCCTTGGAAGGCGTCCACAGCCCCGGCAGGCCCGCGGCCTTGGCCTTGGCCAGAAGTTCCTCGATGGAGCCGTCGTACCCGGCGTAGAGCACCACCAACCGCTCCCCGCGCCGCTCGTCGGGCACGGCGGAGACGACAAAGACCTGTTCCGCGGAACCGATCGCGGCCTGGAGATTTTCCTCCACGGCCACATGGGAGATCATCTCGCCGGCGATCTTGCTGAAGCGCGAGAGCCGCCCCACCAAGGTCACGAAGCCTTCCCGGTCGATGGAAGCGATGTCGCCGGTGACATACCAGCCGTCCTTCAAGGCCTCGGCGGTCTTGGCGGGCTCGTCCAGATAGCCGCGCATGGCGTGGGGGCCTTTGACCAAGAGCATGCCGGGCTCTCCGGCGGGGACCGAGGCCCCGGTGTCGGGATCGACGACCTTCATGACGCTGCCGGGCAGGGCCTGGCCGACGGAGCCTTCCCTGTTGCCCTTCTGCTTTTTGGTGTCGGGAAGATTAACCGAGGCCACGGGGGAGAGCTCGGTGGCGCCGTAACCTTCGTAGGGGCGGGCGCCGAATTTCTTCTCGAACTCGTCGGCGATGCTCCCGCGCAATTTTTCGGCCCCGGCCACGACGAACTTCAAGGCCCGGAAGGCCTCCGCCGGGATTTTTTGCACATAGCGCTGAAGGAAGGTCGGAGTTCCCAGCAGGATGGTCGGATTGAACTTCGCCGCCAGCTTGGCGATGGCGTCGGTTTCTAAAGGATGGGTGTGATAGATGGCCGGAATGCCCGTCACCAAGGCGTACCAGAGGGTGACGGTATAGCCGAAGGAGTGGAAGAAGGGGAGCACGCCCATGATGGCGTCCTTGGCGCCGATGGGGAAGACCTCGCGGACCATCTCGATGTCGGCGCGGATGTTGAGATGCGAGAGAACCACGCCCTTGGGCAAGGCGCTCGAGCCGCTGGTGAAGAGCACCGTCGCGGGATCGTCCAAGGAACGGGACGCTTCGTTGAAATAGACGCGCGCGGCCAGGGCGCGGGGAATGAGGCGCAGGGCCAGCAAGGTCACGACTTTCTTCCAGCCGGGGACCTTGGGAAGGAGGTCTTCAAGCAAAACGAGCTTTCCCTCCGGGGCGGAGACGCCCTTGGCCTTGAGGGCCTCCAGGAATTTGCGGGAGGTAACGATGGTTTGGACCTCGCCCTTCTTGAGGGCGTGGGCCATGGCCTCGGCGGAGGCGGTGTAGTTGAGGTTGACCGGAACCTTGCCGAGGGTCCCGACGGCGATATTGGCCAAGGCGCCGCCCGCGGAAGGAGGCAGGAGCACGCCGACATGGGAAGCGGCGCCGATTTCAGGCTTGAGCAAGCCCGCCAAAAGGACCACGCCGGTCAGCGCCTTTCCGTAAGAGAGGTCCTGTCCCAGAGAGTCGGCGAAGGCGCGCTGGGACCATTTGCTCTTGGCGGTTCTTAAGAAAGCGCGGGGGAGAGGCTCGGCGGAGCGGCGTAGGCGGTCCTCCATGGAGGCGGCGGAAAGCTCTTGGACGGCCTCGCGGACGAGGTTTGCCTCGGGCCGCTCCATCGCCGGTCCGAAACGGACCGCGACGGGGCGGGGGATTTCCTTGAGGCGGATCCAGAGGGAGCGGCCGGTTTGGCGGGAGAACAGCGAGCCCCAAAGGCCGTCGATGTGGGCGGGGATGACGGGCGCCCCGGAGGCCGCCGCGATGCGCTCAAATCCCCGGCGGAAACCCGCCATGTTGCCGGTGTGGGTCAGCGCGCCCTCGGGGAAGATGACCACGGTTTCCCCGGCCTTGAGGGCCGAGGAGGCGCGGGCCAGGGAGCGCTCGATCTCTTCTTTAGAATCTTTCGAGCTGACGGGGATGGCGCCCAGGGCCTTGAACAGCCATTGCAGGCCCTTGGTCTCGTAGATGGGGCGGTACAGCATGAAGCGCATGGGCCGCCCGGCGGCGTAGGCCACGATCAAGGCGTCGGCATAGGAGACATGGTTGGGCACGACCAAGGCGGGCCCGGCGGGAAGGTTCTCCAGGCCCGCGGAGCGGACGGAGTAGAGCAGTTTGACGACGGGCAATAGCGCCCAGCGCGCTAGGCGGCAATGACGGATGAAGAAGGGTTTTTTCTCGGGGGCGGCGGACGGGGCGGGGGCGGCCGGGACGCGGGTCGGCTCCTCGGTTCCGGGGGCCGAAAGGCCCGTGGCGCCCGGAAGTTCGGCGACGGCTTCAACGGAGCCGGAGCGGGAAGGGGCTTGGCCGAAATCGAGCAGGCGGGAGCCGGCGCCGCTGGCTTCCTCGGCCGCGAGGTTCTCGACCGGCGAAGTCTGGAAGTCGGCCAGCGCCTCCTCGGCGTGGACGGCCAACGCCTGGGCCGGACGGGGAGCGGGAGCGGGGGCCAGCCGGGGAGCCGCCTCGACCCGGGGCAAGGACGAGCCCGGAGCGGTGACGGGGGTAAACCGGGGAGCGCCTAGCCGGGAAACGGCGGGGGCCGAAGGGGCGGAAAGCCGGACCGGCCGCACCGAGCGGACTTGGGCGGCGGCGGGAACGACCAAGGACCAAGAAAGCAGAAGACTGATCAGTTTTTTCAAGACATGCATGGTAGCACGGACCCGGCCAAACGCCCTAGGGCCGAAGGGACCAGACCCGGGGCGGCATTGGGTCCAAGCCCCGGGGGGACCGTTGGCCCTAAATTTCAACTGTGTTCAAACACAGTCCGCGGTCAGCGGTAGATGGATTTGCGAGGCCCGATCTTGGCGACCAGGACCACCTTGTCCTTGTCGAAGATGTCGTAGATCACCCGCCAACTTCGAACCCGGATGCGCCAAGCCCCGGCCAGGCCGCTGGAGAGCTTCTTGGCGCCTGGGGGCCGAGGGTCGAGGGCCAGGCCTTCGATCGCCCGGAGAAGGGCTTCCCCGAGGTCCTTCGGGCAGGAGGAAAGCTCCCGCGCCGCCTTGGAACTAAACCGCAGGCTGTGCACTCAGCGCCCGAGAAGTTTCTTGAGCTTGGGCAAGGAGACCGTCTCCCCGGCCTTGTATTCCCTGCGGGAGTCCCGCACCTCGGAAGCCAAGACCGGGTCGGCCTCATCCAAACGATCCTCCAGGGCGCTGATCAGTTGGTCATAGAGCGCGATCGGAACCAGCGCCGCCACCGCTTTTCCCCCCTTGGTGATGAAGCAGGGAGACTCTTCCTCGCGGATCGTCGTCAGAACTTGGGCCAAATGGGTCCGAAATTCGGAGGCCGGCATTATTTGGGTCTTCATATATTACTTAGTATAGTACGCAATCTTGTACTTTTCAATAGGACCGCGCACCGAGTTGAACCCGACCCCCAAGGCCCCGCAAGGCAAGTAAGTCAAGCAAGTCAACCACCGGCACCGAGGATTGTAAGTTTAGGGGGGAAGGTGCTATATAGGGAGCATGCGGTGGCTGCTGCTGGCGGCGTGGCCGGTCTTGGCCGGGGAGAGCCCCGAGTTGCTGGTGGTCAGCCGCGTCCCCGCGGGGCGGACCGACTCGAGGACGGCCGCCTCGGCGATCACGGCCACCTTCAACCAGCCGATGGTGCCCTTGGCCTCGGCCGCGGACATGGGAGCCGACTGTCCCTTGAGGCTTTCCCCCCCTATTAAGGGAAGGTGCCGCTGGCAGGGGACCAATACCGTCGCCTTCGAGCCGGCCGAGCCGCTGACCCCCGCCACGGCCTACAAAGCCGTGATCCCGGCGGGAACCAAGTCGCGGGTGTCGGGCGCGGCCCTGGACACGGAGGTCTCCTGGGAATTCGAGACCTTGCGTCCCGTTCTGACCGACAGCCGCCCCCGGCACGATGAGCGCTGGATCGGACTGGGGGCCACCCTGTTTCTGCATTTCAACATGGACATGGACCCTCGCCGGGCGCGGGATTTCATTTCCCTGGAGGAAACCCGACTGGACGGCGGCGGCGGGGAGGGCGTGGCCTTGGGCGTGCGGCGCGCGACGGCCGAGGAGGTCAAGGCGGCCTGGCCCTACGCCTGGGGGGCGGTACTGCCCTCCACCTCCAATGTCCTGGCCCTCAAGCCGGGCCGGGAACTGCGGCCCGACCGGAGCTATCGACTGACTTTAAAGCAAGACCTGCCCGCCGAAGCGGGGACCTTGGGACTCATCGCCCGCCGGGACATCGTCTTTGAGACCTGGTATTCCTTCCGGGCTTTGGAGTTCCCCCAAACCGAGTGCTTGCCGCGCTCTTTTCCCCTCTCGTTCTCCAATCCGGTCCGCTTCGCAGACCTGTTGGCCCACCTGACGGTCAGCCCCTCCACGCCCATGCCCGTCGTGGAGGGCCATCGCGCCGAATACAGCGGGGGGCAGAACCACCGGGATCGCCTGGTCCGGCACCACCTTCCGGATCTTGGTTGGGCCCCCGACACGGATTATTCCTTCCGGGTGGATCCGGGCCTAAAGGACGTTTTCGGCAACCGGCTGGGTTCGGAACTCCGCTTTCAACTGCGGACCGGGCCCTATTGCCCGCGCCTGACCACACCCCAGGGCTTCGGGGTGCTGGAGGGCTATCTCCCCGCCCGCCATCCGGTCAACGCGGTCAACACCGGGGAAGTGCCCCTGGTCAAGACCCGCATTCCCGAGGACAAGTTCATCCCGTTCTTCAACGGCTTGAAATGGAACTGCGACTCCCCCGAAACGCCCGAGGGCGCCGCCGTCAAAGCCTGGAATTTGGGCGAGAAGCGCAACGTCAGCCTGCGGACCTTCATCAATTTGGACGAGGTCTTGGGCGACGGCGGGGGCCTGGCCTTCGCGGCGGTCCGCACTCCGGAGCCCGGCGGCTGCTGGGTCAAGGCGGTCGACAACGTCACCCGCCTGGGCCTGCACTTCAAGACCTCGCCGGACTCGGGCCTGCTCTGGGCGACTTATCTCAAGACCGGCGGCCCCGCCCCGAGCGTGCCCGTCGAGGTGCGCGACGACGACAACCGGGTGCTTTGGACGGGCCTGACCGACAAGCGGGGGTTTGCCGACATCCCGGGCTGGCACAAGCTGGGCATTACCGATTGGCCCCGCTGGAAGCGGCCCAAGCTCTGGGCGTTCGCCAAGGACCCGAAGGGAACGGCCGTGGTGACCATGCACGGCAAGGACGAACTGGCGCCTTGGCGCTTTAATGTCAATTACGATTGGGCCCCCCGGCCCCACCTGTACCAAGGTTCCCTGTTCACCGAGCGGGGCGTCTACCGCCCGGGTGAAACGGTTTACGCCAAGGGCATCTTGAGGAAACTGCTCTCGGGGGACTGGGCCCATCTGGGCGAAAAAGATCCCCGGACCATGGTCCTCACCGTGACCGACTCGCGCGGGGCCCAGGTCCGGATCAGCACCGCGGCCCTTTCCGCGGTCTCTTCCTTCGATTTCGCCCACGCCCTGGCCGAGGAAGCGCCCACCGGAGAGTGGACCCTGTCGGTCACCGAGGCGCTCCCGGCCACGAGCACCCCGACCATCCATGTCAGCGACTTGAACGCTGAAGAAGATGGGGAGCCCTACAACCCCGGCCCTGAAAAGAAAATTAACCTGGCTGCGGGCTTTCGGGTGGAGGCCTTCAAGCCCGCGTCCTTTGAAGTCCGCGTCGCGCCGGAGCGGGACTCCTATTTGGCGGGCGACGAGTACCGCGCCTCGGTGGAAGGCTGGTACTTGTTCGGGGCCCCCATGACCGAGGCCAAAATGGACTGGAAGCTCCGCCTGGAGCCCTGGTCCTTCTCCCCTCCCGGCTTCGAGGGCTTCAATTTTTCCGCGGGCTGGTGGGAGCGCACCTCCGAGACCGGGCGACTGGCGGGTTCCGGGTCCGCTTCCTTGGACGGTCAAGGACGGGCGCCGGTTTCGGCCAAGCTCGATCCCGGAAATCTCCGCGGGCCCATGGCGGCGGTCCTGGAGGCCGGGGTGGCCAGCCCCGACCGCCAGCGCCTCTTCGGCCGGGCGCTGACCGTGGTCCACCGCGCCGACCTCTATCTGGGCGTGCGCTCTTCTTCTCGATTTCTGGAGAAGGGCCAAGCTTATCGGGCCGAGGTCGTAGCCTTGCGCCCCTTGGGGAAGGCGGCCGAGAACGCGGCGGTCTCGGGCAAGGTCGTCCGCCGCGACTGGCTGAGCGTCCAACGCGCCGGGGTGGCGGGCCGCCTGGAATGGGTCAGCGAACAGCGGGACCTGGAGGTCTCGAGCTTTTCCTTCACCTCCAGCCGGGACACCTTCACCTGGACCTGGAACCCGGACCGGCCGGGGCAGTATTTCTTAAGCGTCACGGCCAAGGACGAGCAGGGGCGGCCCGCGGAAGCCGCGGATTCCTTCTATGTGACCGGGACCGGGGACGCGTGGTGGTCGCGGTCGGATACCGACATCATCGAAATCGTGCCGGACAAAACCAGCTACAAGCCGGGGGAGACGGCGCGGCTGATGGTGAAATCTCCCTTCCCGAAATCGCGGGCCCTGGTGACCGTGGAGAGGGAAGGGATCATCTCTCGTCGTGAGGAATGGATCGACGGCGGAGCCAGCTTCGTTCAGATTCCGTTGAATGACCGTTCCGTCCCCAATGTCTTTGTTTCCGTAGTTCTTCTCCAAGGACGAACGGGCGACAACTACTCCCCGGACGGCGAAGATCTAGCCAAACCTCAAGCCAAATTCGGATACGCGACGTTGGCCGTTGACCCCGGAGGCCGGAGATTAAAAGTAAAGATCAAACCGCAACGGAACCAATTCCGGCCGCGGCAAAAGGTTGATGTTGAAATCGAGATAACGGATTCAAACGGCAACGGAACAACGGGAGAAGCCACCGCTTACGCGGTGGATGAAGGCGTCCTAGCCCTAACCGGCTACGCCACCCCCGACGCCTTCGTGGATTTTTACGGGGCCAGGCCGCTTCAAGTCGCCTCCGCCGACTCGCGGCCGTATGTGATCGGCCAGCGCAGTTTCGGCGAGAAGGGCAAAAGCCGCGGGGGCGGGGGCGCCTCCGGGGCCAACCTGGAGGGCGTCGACCTGCGCTCGCGCTTCATTCCCACGGCCTTCTGGGCGCCTTCCGTCCAAACCGACGCCCAGGGCCGGGCCAAGGTCTCCTTCACCTTGCCCGACAATCTCTCGCGCTTCCGGTTGATGGCCGTGGCCCACGCGGGCAAACAATTCGGCTCCGGGGAGGCGCGGCTGACGGTGTCCAAGCCCCTTCTGCTGAGGCCCAGCCTGCCGCGCTTCGCCCGGGTCGGAGACTCCTTTCAATGCGGGGCCGTGGTCCACAACTATTCCTCCTCCACGGCCAGGGTGCGCCTGGAACTGACCTTGGCCGGAGGGGCGGTTTCCGTTTCCGGCGACGCCCGCCGCGAGCTGGAAGTGGCCGCGGGCAAGGCGGCGGAAGTCCCCTGGGACTGCCAGGCGGCCTCCACCGGAACCGCCGTGTTCAAATTCCGGGCGGCGGCGGGGACCGAGACCGACGGCTTGGAGTGGAAGGTGCCGGTGCGCGCCCCCGAACGCCTGGAGTGGTCGGCCACCAGCGGCGCCACCGAGGGGACCGCCGAAGAGGCCGTGGCCCGGCCCCAAAACGGCGTGCCGGGCTCGGGCCGCCTGAAAATTTCCCTGGCGCCCACCGCGCTGACCGGGCTTTCCGAAGGCGCGCGCTACCTCCTGGAATATCCGTACGGCTGTCTGGAACAGCGGCTCTCCCGGATGATGCCGGTCATCGTCGGCGAGGAATTGGCCAAGGTTTTCGGTTTGGGCTCGGTGGGCCCATTGAAGGCCGAAGTCCAGTCCAACCTCGACAAGTTGGGAACCTTCCAGCATCCTTCCGGGGGCTTCGGCTACTGGCCCAACCCCGATTTGCCCGATCCCTATGTGACGGCCTACGCCCTGGAAGTGGCCCATCTGGCCAAGAAAGAGGGCTACCGCCTCCCGGAGCCGGTCATCGACCGGGCCGTCGGCTGGCTGTCGGCGGCCATCAATCGCCAGGACGATTGGGCCTATCCCTACAACAACCACGAGTTTTTCGCGGCGCAGGCCTACGCGGTTTACGCCCTGGCACTCCACGGCCGGAAACTCACGGGCTATTTCCAGAACCTGTACGAGCGGCGGGACCAACTCCCCTTCCTGGCCAAGGCCCACCTGCTCAAGGCCGCGCCGCTCTTGAGCCGCGACCTGCGCCCCGGGCGCCTGTTGGCCGACGAACTGCTCAACCAGGCCCGCCAATCCCCGCGCTCCCTGCACTTCGAGGAGCCCGAAGGAATGGCCATGCCCTGGATCCACGGCACCAACGTCAAGACCACCGCGGTTTTATTGCAGGCCCTGTTGGAGGCGCGGGGAGGGTTTCCCAACGACGAAAAGGCGGTGAAATGGTTGACGGATGAGAGAAAGGATAAGGGGCGGTGGAGGACGACGCAGGAGAACGCGGCGGGGTTGCGGGCTCTGACCGATTACTTCCGCCGATATGAGAAAGACGAGCCGAGGTTTTCGGCGGAAGTAACGAACGGAACAACGGCGGCCTGGAAGGAGGAATTTTCCGGGCGGTCTTTGACTGCCCGGAAAAAGGATTATTCTTTAGAAACAATTTCGGGAACGGATCAAAAGGCTATGATCCGATTCCGGAAAACCGGAATCGGAAGGTTGTACTATGCCCTCCAAATGTCGTTCTCTCCCTCGTCATATAAGGAGCCAGCCAAAGAAGGGCTTGAGATTAAACGAACATTCCAGCCGCTTTACAGCGGCGACAAGCTAAAGGCCGGCTCCCGCGCCGTAGTCACCCTCACCGTGACCACCCCCCAGGACCGGACCTTCGTGGCGGTCGACGATCCTCTGCCCGCCGGGTGGGAAATCGTGGATCCGTCGTTTGCCGTCGAGGGAAGGGAGGACGCCCGGGTTCTGCGGGCCGAGGCGGCCCGCGCGCCTTACTGGGGGACTTTCCACCGGAACGAGAAATACGATGACCGGATCGCGATCTTCGCCGATTATCTGACCGCCGGGGAGCACCGTTATTCCTATTTGATCCAGGCCACCACCCCGGGGCGCTATCACGCCCCCGCCGCCTGGGCCGAGCAGATGTACGAGCCCGAGGTGTTCGGGCGGACGGCCTCCTCGGAGATCGAAATTGTTCGCTAAGGCTCTCCTCCTGCTGGTTCTTCCCGCTTTCGCCGGGGAGCGACCGGCGCCTCCGTCCGCCTCCCGGGAAATCGTGGACCGCCACGGCGTGGCGCTGCGAACGGTTCTTTCGGAGGAGGCGACCCTGTCCCGTCCGGTCCCCTTGGAAAAGATTTCCCCGTGGCTCATCCTCGCCACTTTGGCCGCCGAGGACCGTCGGTTTTTCTCCCATCCAGGAATGGATTTCAAGGCCACGCTCCGCGCGCTCTGGCAAAACACCCGGCAAGGGCGGCGGGTCTCCGGGGGCTCGACCTTGACCCAGCAATTGGCCCGGGCCCTCTCGCCGCGGCCGCGGACTTTGTGGGGCAAGGCCCGCGAGGCGCTGGGGGCCTTCACTCTGGAGAAGAACCTGGACAAGGCCGAAATTCTGGAAGAATACCTCAACCGCGCCCCCTACGGCCCGCAACTGACCGGGGCCGAGGCCGCGTCCCGCGCTTATTTCGGGGTTCCCGCCGCGGAGCTCTCGCTGGCGCAGGCGGCGCTTTTGGCCGGGATTCCGAAATCCCCCGCCCGCTACGACCCCGCCCGGCGGCCCGGCCAGGCCCGCGCCCGGCAGGAGCGGATTCTCAAGCGGCTCAAGGAGTTGGGCTGGGTGGACGAAGACACCTGGAAGTTCGCCCGAGCCGAGAAAATCGAGGTCCTCCCCCAGGCGCGGCCCTTCCTGGCGCCCCATTTCACCGGCCGCCTGGCCGCCTCCGGCGAGGCGCGGATAACGACCACCTTGGACGCGGGCCTGCAGGGGCGCCTGCAGGAACTGACGGCCTCCCATGTGGCGCGGCTCAAGGGCCAGAATGTCACCAACGGAGCGCTGGTGGTGCTCGACAACCGGAGCGGCGAGGTTTTGGCCTGGGTCGGCTCGGCCGACTTCCGGCGGCCCGCCGATGGACAGGTGGACGGGGTCCTGGCCCCGCGCCAGCCGGGCTCCACCCTGAAACCCTTCGTCTACGGCCTGGGCCTGGCCCGGGGGATGCGGACCTCGGACATTTTGGAGGACTTGCCGATCCAGACCGCGGGAGGATTTTCCCCCCGCAATTACGACCAGACCTACCACGGCCTCGTGCGCCTGCGCGAGGCGCTGGCCAATTCCTACAACGTCCCCGCCATCCGCGCCGCCGAGTCCTACGGCGCCCCGGCCCTGCTGGCCGTTCTGCGGGCGGCGGGCTTCAAATCCCTGGACCGGAGCGCCGAGCATTACGGCCTGGGCCTGGCGCTGGGCAACGGGGAAGTCACCTTGCTGGAGCTGGCCGACGCCTACGCCGCGCTGGCCCGCGGCGGAGCGTGGCTCCCGGCGCGGACCATCAAGGGAGAACCTCCGGCCGAGCCCGCCCGCCGGGTCCTGGACCGCGAAAGCGCCTACTTGATCACCCACATCCTCTCCGACAACGCCGCCCGCGCCGAGGCCTTCGGGCTCAACTCGCCCCTGCATCTGCCCTTTCCCTTCGCGGCCAAGACCGGGACCACCAAGGACTACCGGGATAATTGGGCGGCGGGCTACACCCCGGATTGGACCGTGGCCGTCTGGGTGGGAAATTTCGACGGCAGTCCTATGAGAAAGGTGTCCGGAATCACGGGCGCGGCCCCGCTTTTAAAAGACGCCGCCCTGGCCGTGGCGGAAAGACTGGGGACGCGTCCCTTTCCGGTTCCCGCGGGCATCCGGGAAATCGAGGTCTGCCCGGTTTCCGGAAAAACTCCGGGGGCCTGGTGCCCGGACCGGATTCTGGAGGTCTTTTCCTCCAAGCATCCGCCGGACGGACCGTGCCGCAGCCATGGACCCGAAGGCGCGCCCGCGGCGCCCGCCCCAAAGCCGCTGGCCGTGGAATTTCCCATGGACGGCGCGGTCTTCCGGCTCGACCCGTCCACTCCGCGCGGGGCGCAGGTCCTCCGGCTCAAGGCGACCGTGGCGGAAGGGGATTTAACCTGGAAGGTGGACGGGGAACTTCTTCCCGCCACGGAGTCCGGCGCCTGGTGGCCCCTAAAACCGGGAAAGCATGCCGTGGAAGTCTCCCGCTCCGGGGAGAAAGCCTCGGCGCGGTTTCTGGTTCTTCCCTAAAGAGGCATTGACATCTCCCGCGGCCGGGGTTATATCCTTGGAAGGAATATCATGAAGAATCGAATCTTGTTATTCTCTTTCCTCGCTTTGACGGCAGCCCGGCCCGCGCCGACCGCGGCTCCTCAAAATGACCTTGCGTCGCTCGAGAAGGCCGCGCTTGCGGGCGATGCGGCGGCGCAACATCGGCTCGGCGCGCGTTATGTTTCCGGAATCGGCGTCAAGACTGATCACGCCGAGGCGATGAAGTGGTTTCTCAAGGCCGCCGCCCAGAACCTCCCAATCGCGGAAACCAGCATCGGGGACATGTACGGCCAAGGCTGGGGCGTGCCGAAGGATTTCGTCAAGGCCCGTGAATGGTATGCCCGGGCCGTCGCGCATGGCTTCGGCGAGGCGGAGGTGAACCTCGGCAACCTCTACAGCGAAGGACTCGGGGGCGAGCGGGACCGGGCCAAAGCCCTCGCGTTGTTTGAAAGCGCCGCGAAAAAAGGAAAGACCGTCGGCATGCTAAATCTGGGAGATGCCTACTACCGCGGGGACGGCGTGCCGAAAGACCCCAAAAAATCTCTAAAACTCTGGAAGCAGGCCGCCGCTGGAGGCTTCAACATGGCGATGACTTCTTTAGGCGAATATTATCGGCGCGGACTGGCGCAGCCCAAAGACTTAGCCTTGGCGCGGGAGTGGTACGCGAAAGCCTCCGCGGCGGATGATGTCCGCGCGGACTACATGCTCGGGGAAATGAACTATTACGGGGAAGGGGCGCCCCGAGACTATGGGGCGGCGCTGCGCTGGTTTCGCCGAGCGGCGGACCGGGGCATCCCGGCGGCGATGCAATGGGTGGGGACTTTTTACGACGAGGGATACGGCGTACCGGTCGACAGGGTCGAGGCCTATTATTGGTACGTCCGATCCGGCAATCGCGGCACTCCCGTGGCCTTCACCGACATGAAGCGGCTTCGGCCGCTGATGACGGCCCAGGAGATAGAATCGGCCGTGCTTCGGGCAAGAGAATCGGACGAGAAGCTCGCCCCGGGCCAGTGATAATCAGGATTTCCCCCCGCGCCATCTGTCCCATGTTTCTTTTGGCAATCGCTCTAGGGGCTTGCGCCAATCCCAACCGAACCTCCCGCCCCTGTTCCTTCGCGGCGCAATGTGAGGAGAAAGAAATCGAGAAGATTCGGGCGGACGCGAAGGCTGGGGACCCCTGTGCCGCCAATTCCTTGGGCTGGTTCTATCAAAAGGGCCAAGCCATGCCAAAAGACTGCGCTCAAGCTATTTATTGGTATCGCAAGTCGGCGAATCAAGGGAATTCCACCGCGCAAGTCAATCTTGGCCTCTCCTACGATGAAGGGGACTGCATCGCGGTCGATCACCAAGCCGCGATCGCTTGGTATCGGAAGGCCGCGGCCCAGGGAAACATGGACGCCGAGTACATGCTTGGCGTAAGATACCTGGACGGAAAGGGAACGGCCAAGGACTGTCAGGCGTCGCGCGATTGGTTTAAAAAAGCCGCGGAAAAAGGAGACTCGCGCTCTCAATTCAATCTTGGGCGGCTCTTATTTTACGGGGAAAGCGGTTGCGAACCGGACCTTTCGGGGGCTTTGGCGTGGTGGCAGGCAGGCGCGCGCCGGGGAGAGGCCCACTCGCAGAATGCGGTGGGGGCGGTCTACTATTCCGGTTCGGGAGTTCCCCAAGACTACCCGGAAGCCTTCAAATGGTTTGATTTGGCGGCCAATCAAGGCATTCCGGAGGCGGAAGCCTCCCTGGGCGTCATGTACCGGAATGGCCAGGGCGTCCAACGGGATTTGCTTGAGGCCTGCGCCTGGTTCCTATTGGCCGCGGCCCAGAAAGATGAAAGGGCGCGGCAAAATCTTGAGGAAGTTTCTCTTTTAATGACCCCGAATGAGCGTTTGCAGGCTGAATTGAGGGCGTCGGCGATAAAGGAGAAGATCAAGCCGGCTGATTGGTAGCCTAGGAGTTGAATCTCATTTGCGGTCCAAGAAGAATCATCTTCAAGGAGGGGAACCCGCTAGGGCAAGTTCGCGTTAAAAAAATCCGCTCCGTGGAAACGAATGTCCTCGCGTTTAAGGTCTCGTTTGTAGGCCTGCAGGATAATCTCCCGGACGATACGCAGCGTTTTCGGCGGCACGCCGGCGTCGTGGACGACCAAGACGCTGAATCGTTTAAAGATCAGGCGGGCTTCCGAACTCCGCTCCTCCACCCCCATTTCTTGCCGGGATTCCTGGAGCCGCTGGGAACCGCTGGTCACCCTTCGATCTTCCCCCGCGAAAGATTTCCCCGTATCGGTGCTCGCCTTGACCGGATGCCGGGGGTTGGCCCCGGCCGCACGGGAGGAAAAATCATCAAAAAAATCCCGACCGAATCCCGAAAAGAGATTCTCATCATTTACCTCCCCATCCGAGACGCCCCTAGTGGAATCAACTTTTTGCGATACTCGCCGGGCGACTCCCTGGCCCCATTTATCTCTGGCCTCCCGCACCCGCTTGACCCCAAGGTCCAGCTCGACGAAGGCGAAGCTCCGGCCGGGTCCCAGAAGCGGGTCGAGGATCTGGCTCTTGATGCGATCGGAGGTTTCTATCTCCAGCCTATGGGCCAACAGCGGGTCGTCGTCCTGCGGAGTTCCGCTCGCCGGCACGATGAAAAGCAGACCCGAAACGACGGCGGCCAAGAAGCATGATATTGACTTCCTCATAGCGTGTACCTCTGGCGAAGGGTACCACGAACGACCGCCGTCTTCAATTCACAGGCTCGTTACTTGGGCTTACACCCTTGTTACCCCTCGATTTTATAATTGTCGGCCGGCGGGCGGAGGCGGCTTGGGCGGCGGCGGCGGCGGCGCCAGCCTGTTCGGCGCCATAATGAACGCGCCCCAACAGCCCCAGCGCCGCAACACCTACGCGGGGCTGGACCTGTGCTTCACTTAAAATTGTCTATTAATTTTAATAATAAATTTATATGAGTAACATCGGAGTTACACAAAGTAACTCGAATGTGAATTTACATTACACGGTCCCCCTGTTATAGTAAAGACGTGCCTTTTGCCGAGGGGCCGTGGGGAGCAGGGAGCCGGACCATCCGCCTGGTGGTGGGGATGGTCCTCTTCTTTGGGTGCCAAGCCCAGCACGCCGCGGCCGCCCGGCTTCCCCGGAGAGTGGCGGTTCTTCCCTTCCTTCCCGCCCTGGGAGCCGACCCGGCGGAAGGCTGGCGCCTGGCGGTCAAGCTCCTCCCCCACCTGGGCAGCGGCCGCGAGGTTCTGGCCCTGGACTGGCGGGCGCTCAGCCGAGTGATGGAGGAGCACCGCCTCGACAAGCGCAAGCTGGCCAACCCCGCGGAACTTCGCCGGCTGGGGAAAATCCTGGATGTCGAGGCCATCGTGGGCGGAAGTTTCAAGGCCGAGGGGATGATCTCGGTGGCCAAGGCCTTTCTCCTGAACATTAAAACGGGAGAGTCCGAGCCCGCGGGGGAGTGGCGGATGGACCGGGACCTGGTGGTGGCTCCGCCGCGTTTTTCCATCGAGCCGCCGGTCCTGGACATGGAGGACTCCCTGGCCATGCGGGAAGGCTCCTCGGACTACGACCCCTGCGAGAGCGCCCATGACCGCGTCGACGCCATGGAGCGCCGCATCCTGGACGTGAAGGCCCGCTATTGGGCCCTCCAGCTTTCCCGCGGCGTAGCCTACCGCACCATCAAGTTCAACCCCGGCTCGACGATCTCCGATCCCGACCTCAAGAAGGAATTCTACCAGCGCATGAAGCAGTGGGGCGGCCAGGCGATCATCCCCGAGCTCTCCCCCCTGGAGAGCAAGCAGTTCGCCGAAACCGAGGAGAAGGCCTTCAATCTCGCGCGCCAGTGCGCGATTTTATAGCGGAGCGGGGGAAAGGCCGTTCATGAATGAGACTCGGCCGTTTCACTATCTCACCGAAGACAACATCACCCGCCTCGCCTACATGTTCATTCTCCGAAAAGAAGAAC
The DNA here is from genome assembly GCA_964358485.1 of uncultured Elusimicrobia bacterium. Classification (GTDB taxonomy): domain Bacteria; phylum Elusimicrobiota; class Elusimicrobia; order UBA1565; family UBA9628; genus CAYHPY01. Next base: position 82,452 of record CAYHPY010000001.1, on the reverse strand, counting down.
CGTGGGTCATCGCGGTCGTCGCCACCTACATGAATCCGGAGTTGGCCCGAAAACTGCTTCTCTCCTTGCCCGCGGAGCTTCAATCCAAGGTCGGCCTCATGGGTCTGACCATCCGAACGCTGACCCGGGAACAATTGACCGCCATCGACGAGCATGTCAAAGCGAACGTTGATTTCATCGTGGACGGCATGGAACGGCTGGGAGGAGAGCTGGAAAGGGCGGATTTTGAGACCCGCTACAACATCGTCACCTACTTAAAAACGAAAAAACCTGAAATATACGAAGAGCTTCGCAGGCATTACCCCACATTTGAAGACCTCGCCGCCATCTCCGACCGCGACATGCAATCCATCGTTCGCAACCTCAGAACGGAGCATCTGGCCCGCGCGCTCCAAAAAGCTCCTCCAGGCTTGATCAACCATTTCTTTTCGAACATGTCGGCGGGCGCGGCGGTCTTGCTCAAAGAGTCCATGAGCTACCTGGAACGCCTGGGGGACGTGGAAATCGACAGGGCCCGCTTCGAACTGCTCGATGTCGTCGGCGGCCTGGAAAGGGCGGGCCGGATCGCGCCGCGCGGAAAATACGTCAGGCGGGCTCTGTAGCGGGAGGCCGGGGGCGCGGACGGCCGCCGTAACCAGGGGGGGCTTGACGAACCCGCAATATCCTGTTATACACTTAGTGCGCAGGACCGCCGACCCGCGGTCCTCTTTTTTTTTGCCGTTTTGGGGAATCTGGGACATCGATGCTGAAAAACAAAAAGATCGCTTTCATCGGAACGGGGAACATGGGCTCGGCCCTCATGGGCGGCATCCTCAAGGCGGGGCTAGCCAAGCCCAAGCAGGTGACCGCCAGCCGCCGCTCGGAAGGGGCCCTGGAGGAACTGCGCCGCAAGTGGGGCGTGCATGCCGTGAGCGACAACAGGAAGGCCGTCGCCGGCGCCGACGTTGTCGTGCTCTGCGTCAAGCCCCAGGCCGCGGGCGCGGTGCTCGAGGAGCTGGCCCCCGCCGTCCGGCCGGGACAGCTCGTCATCAGCCTTATGGCCGGCATCACCACCGAGACGATTTCCAAAAAGCTCCGCGCCGCCTGCCCCGTGGTGCGGGCCATGCCCAACACCCCGGCCCTGGTGGACGCCGGAGCCACCGCCATCGCCGCCGGCCGCCACGCCGGAGAGAAGGATTTGGCCCTGGCCGAGGCGTTGTTCAAGTCCGTCGGCTTGGTGGTGACCTTGCCCGAATCGGCCATGGACGCGGTCACCGGCCTTTCGGGCTCCGGGCCGGTCTACATCTTCATGGTGATCGAGGCCATGATCGACGGCGGGGTCAAGATGGGCATCCCCCGGACGGTCGCGGCCAAACTCGCGGCCCAGACGGTGTTCGGAGCGGCCAAATTGGTCATCGAGACGGGGCGCCATCCCGCCATCCTCAAGGACGAGGTGACCACCCCCGGGGGCACCGCCATCAACGCCATTCACATGCTCGAAGCCAAGGGGCTTCGGAGCGTCTTGATCGACGCGATCGTGACGGCCACCCAGCGCTCCCAGGAGCTCAGCCGACTCTATGCCGACTGAAATCCCCCCGTCCCAACCGCCGCGCTTTGAGGACATTCCTCTTCCCACCATCGTCACGGCCCGGGAACACCTGGAGGAGATCGCGGCCGAGCTGGCCCGCGAGAAGCGCGTGGCCATCGACATCGAGTCCAACAGCTTTTACGCCTACCGCGAGCGGGTGTGCCTGGTTCAGATGTCGACTTCCAAGGAGGATTTCATCATCGACCCGGTGGCCTTCGCCGACCTCTCCTCCCTGGGCCCCGTGATGGCCGATCCCGCGGTCGAGAAGATTTTCCACGCCGGGGAATACGACGTCCTGTGCCTCAAGCGCGATTACGGGTTCTCCTTCACCCACCTTTTCGACACCATGATCGCCACCCGGGTCCTCGGGTTCAAGGAACTGGGGCTGGCGGCCGCCATCGAGCGGCATTTCGGGGTGAAGCTCTCCAAAAAACTGCAACGCGCCGATTGGGGAAAGCGGCCGCTCACCCCGGACCACATCCGCTACGCCCAACTCGACACCCATTACCTATTGAGGCTCTCCGACATCCAAAAAGAATCCCTCACGGCCAAGGGACGCATGGAAGACGCCTTGGAGGCCTTCGGCAAGCTGGCCAATATCCGGCCGGTGTCCAAGACTTTCGACCCCGAGGGCTACTGGCGCCTGACCTCGGGCAAGGATTTGGCTCCGGATCAGCTTTCCTGCCTGCGCGAGATCTATTTATTGCGGGAAAACGAGGCCGCGTCCCGCGACAAGGCCCCCTTCCGCATCATGCCGGAAGATCTCATGCTCAAGATCGCCCTGACCTTGCCCGCCGAGCACGCCGCCCTGCGCGCCATCCGGGGGATGTCGCCCTATCTTCTCCAACGCTATGGAGAAGCCCTTCTGGACGCCGTCCGCCACGGAAAGGAAAACCCCATCTCCGGACGGCGCCCCGCCTCCGTCCATCATGACCCGCGGGAATGGAAAATTTTCGAGGAGCTGCGGCGTTGGCGCAAGGCGCAGGCCGCCACGGAGGGCGTCGAGACCGTGGTCATCCTCACCACCGAGGAACTCAAGGAGATCGCCCGCGTGGCATTCGCGGAGGAAGGAGACCCCCTTCACATCCTGAGCCCGCTCAAGCGGGGGCGCTACGGCGAGTCCATCCACTTGGTTCTGAAGGCTTTTCATCGTTAAGCGGCCCGCAGGGCCGCCCTCGATTGTTCCGTCGTTTTATTCTTCGTCTTCGAGTTTAAAGGGAATCGCCTGCCGAATCTTCACCGCCACCGCCCCGCCCTTGACCCGCGCCGGGGAGAACTTCATAAAGCGCGCGATCTCCCGCGCGGCGCGGTCGAAAGACATCCCCCCCGTGCCGACGATGTCCACCGAGGTCACGGCCCCGTCGGCCGAGATGTGGAGGACCACGACCACCGTGGCCTCGCGCCCCGCCTGGCGCTCGTTCTCGGGATAAAACCGGCGGCGGTTGGCGATGATCTCGTCGCGGTTGAGGAGCTTGGGATTGACGTCCACCACGCCCCCCGCGCCGGTCCCGGTTCCCCCCGGGACGCCCTCGTTGGAGCCCTCGCCGGAACCGCCCGGCTTTACAGCGGTGCCGGTGCCGTCGATGCTTCCGCCGGGAGTGGCGACGGGGTCGGCGGCATTGGCCGTCTCCTGGGTCTTGGGCCCGGGCAAGGTCCAGTCGCTGGGAGGCGGGGCGGTGGGTTTGATCTCGGGGGGCTTCTCCTCTTTGATGGGAAGCGGCTCGGGGATGGGGAGCGCCGGCCCGGGGCGGGCGCCGGGCGTCATCCGCTTGAGGCCAGCCAGCTTCATGGGCCCGGTGCCCGGAGGCTGGGTCAGGTCGATTTCCACCGGCGGGACCGGCTGGGTCAAGGGGCCGATCGGCAGCTTGCCTCCGATCAGGAAAAAACCGGCGTGCAAAGCGAAGGAGGCGGCCAGGGATTTCTCGAAGAGGCCGTGCCCCCCCTCGCTCACTTGGCGCGGACCTCCAGGCCGATCTTCTTGACCCCGGCCCCGCGGACCGCGTCCAGGACCCCCATGATTTCCCCGTAGGGCAGGGCCTTGTCGGCGGACAAGGTCACGTGGACCCCGCTTTCGAAGGCCACCCGCTGGGCCAGGGCGCGGGACAATTCCTCTTGGGAAACGGCCTTTCCGCCGAGCGTCAGCTCCCGGCGCTCGTTGAAGACCACCTGGAGGGCCTCGGTGGCGGTGCGCTCGTGGTGGGAGGCCTTGGGCACGTCCACCTTGACCGCGCGCTTTTGAATCATGGGCGCGGTGGCCATGAAGATGATGAGCACCACCAAAATGATGTCGACCAGCGGGGTGACGTTGATCCCCGTGATCGCGGTTTCGTCGCCGGAATCAGCCTGCATCCGTGCTCCGGCGCTTGAGCCCCTGGGTGCGGACCTGGGCCAGCATCAGCCGGCCGAGGGACTCGGTCCCCGCGAAGAGGTCGCGGACCTTTTTCTGGTAATAGTTGTAGCCCACCACGCACGGGATGGCCACGAAGAGGCCGACGGCGGTGGCGATCAAAGCCTCGGAGAGGCCGCGCATGACGACCTCCGGGCCCGCGCTGGCCTGGGATAGGTCGTGGAAGGCCTTGATGACGCCCAGCACCGTGCCGAAGAGCCCGATAAAGGGAGCGTTATTGCCCAAGGTCCCCAGCGCCACCAGACGGCGCTCGAGCTTGATCTTCTCCTCCAGCGAGGCCGAGGCCAGCAGGTCTTCCACCCCGGCGGTCCCGTGCTGGGCCTGGGTCAGGCCCGCGCGCAGGATGCGCCCCGCGGCGCCCTCGTGGCGGTGAATGGTTTTTTCCAAAGTGGCCATGTCCGAGCCCAGGTCCTTGAGCATGGCCGTGCGCAGGGACCGGAACTTGCGGCCCTCCTTGGCCAGCAGGACGCCGCGCTCAATGATGATGGCAACAGCCACCACCGAGCACAGGAGCAGGCCGTAGATCACCCAATCACCGCCGGAGAGGGCCACGACGTTTAAAAACGATAGGTTCATGTTAGTTGTCCTTGAATTTTTGGAGTCGCAGAAGGGCCGAGCACAGCTCCACCTTAACTGAAGGATGCTGTTCCGAGGCCAGCTGCTGCATGAGCTTGCGGTATTCCTCGGCGCCGCCCAGCTCGCCGAGGTAGCGGGCGGCCAGGCCGCGCGTGAGCCAATCGCGGTCCTGGTAATAGCGCAGGAGCACGTCCTTGCCGTAGGGGTCGCCCATGCGCCACAGGCCCGCCGCCGCGTAGAGGCGCAGGGGGACCGAGCGGTCGTCGCGGGCGACGTTGGCGACCAGGAATTTCACCGCGGGGTTGTCCAAGAGGAGCAGGGATTCCACCGCCCCGAAACGGACGGTGGTGTTCATGTCGATCAGGGCCCCTTGGAAGAGGTTGAGATAGCGCATGTCCCGGGTATAGGCCAGGGCCACCATGGCCGCCGCGCGGGTTTGGACGTTCTGGCCGAGCTTGGCGACGCGCTCCAGCTCGTTGGCGAGCTGGAAGTCCCGAGTCCCGGCCAGGCCCTCGGTGAGCAGAAAGCCCAGCTCGGTGTAGCGGGTCTTGAGCTTATAGCCGGTGGCGGTGGCCAGGCGGATGAGGTTTCCGACGGAGGCGTCCAGGGATTCCTCGGTGTCGGGCCGGGCGTCGGCGCGCTGTTGGAGAAGGCGAAGCAGATGCTGGGTGAGCTGAGGGTCCAGCACGGTCCCCCTGGGAAGCTTGTCCATCGGCGCGGTGATGATCAGGTCCTCGAGCTCGATCAAGGCCTGCTGGGAACGCGCCGGGCCGGCCGCGGCGGCCATCAGCAGGAGGGCGGGCAGGACAGTTTTTCTCATCCCCCCTCCGATTTCTTGCCGAAAAGCTTGAGCGCGGCGATGCAGTACTCGGCCACCACGAAATCGTTGGACTGCTCCCGGCCGATGCGCGCCAAAAGGATTTTATAATCCTCAACCTTGCCGTAATCGCCCAGGTAGCGCCCCGCCATGGCCCGGACCAGCCAGCTCCCGTCGTCTAGAAAGAACCTGAGCTTCTCCAGGCCCCGAGGATCCTTGAAGCGGGCCAAGGCCGCGGCGGCGTAGACGCGCAAAATCGGCTCGGGGTCCCGCTCGGAGGCGGCGGCCAATAGCGGAATCGCGCGCTCCTTGTGCCCCCAGTTGAGCAGGCCCTCCATGGCCCCGAAACGCACGGCGGGGTCCAGATGGGCGATGGCCTCGCGGAAGATGTCATAGTGGGCGGGCTCATGGATATTGGCCAGGGCCACCAAGGCGGCGGCGCGGACCTCCTCCTTGTCCCAACGGGCCATCTCGATGAGCTTTTCCCGAAACACCGGGTCCGAGTTGCGCGCCAAACCCTCGGAGATCGGCACCCCGATGTTGAGGAAGCGGTTCCTCAAGGAGTAGCCGATCGGAGATCCCAGCTTGAGGATATCCCACAGCGGAGTCCCTTCCGCCTCTCGCAAGTCCAACTTGAGCTTGTCCTTGCGCTCCATGAGGCTGATGAGCGTCCCGGAGATCATCGCGTCGGTCGCCACGTCCGGAACGGCGGGATTCAAATCCGCCTGCGTCATCCCCGTCCCGGTTTGGATATTGGTCGGAAGCGAAATCGGAAGGTCCGCGCAGGCGCATGAAAAAAGCATCAGCGCCGGCACCCCCCACCCTCGAAGACCCATGTCAGTATTCTAAGATTTCCGGTGCCAGGTATCCACTTTCTTAACATTTGGGTGGAACAAAATAGCCTGCTCACTCGTATATAAGGGTATGGGACGCCGCCCTCGAACCTATTATCCTGGAGCCATATTCCATGTCATCGCACGTGGAAATCATCGAGAAAGAATTTTCTTTGAAAGGGAAGACTGGCTAAAATTCATCGAATTGCTTAGGAAAATAAAGGGCTTTAGACCTTTTAAACTCCACGCATATTGTCTGATGCCCAACCATTTCCACCTTCTGCTTGAAATCGTGGACACCCCCCTTCCCACGATAATGCACCTTCTCTTGGGGCGCTATGCGAAGTACCTCAATTGGAATATCGGAAGAACAGGCCATGTTTTTCAGGATCGCTACAAAGCGCTTCCCTGTCTTAGAGATCAATATTTTCGGGAACTCGTCCGGTACATTCACCTGAATCCGGTAAGGGCAGGACTCGTTTCCAATCCCGGCGCCTGGCCCTATTCGGGCCACCGTGAATACTTTGAAGAAACCGAAATCAAACTCATTGATCCGGCTTTATTGGCCGGGATGCTGCGCGCCGAATATCCCGCCGAAGGCGGCGGCTATCTCCGGTTCATCCTTGATGGAATTGGAAAAAAATTAGAAGAACTTCCAGCGGCATCCATATTCCAACCGGCCCCCATTATCAGACAAGACAAGACATCCTTTGGAGAAATTGAAATTAAAATATCGACCTCGACAGGGATTTCAAAGGACGTTTTTCGGAGCGCCATAAAAACGCGCATAGCCGTTTCCGCAAAGAGGAAATTCATCCTGGAAGCATTCCGTGTCGGCCATCCCCCGATTGCAATCGCCCGACACATGGGCCTGACCCCTACGACGATTTCAAAAGCCCTAAACGAAGAAAGGTAAGAAAGTGGATACCTGGCACCACTAAGTTAAGAAAGTGGATACCTGGCACCAGAGGTCGGGTTCGGGAAGCTTGTTGAGGCAGTCGTGGTGGGAGCAGGTGCGGTAGTCGAGGCCGCCGGGGGTTTTGGGGTAGGGCATGCCCAGGCGGACGCAGGGGCTGCAACTGATGCCGGAGCGAAGATCCAGGTGGCGGTGGGGGTTTTTCCAGGCGCCGAGCTCCACCGGATCGGTGGGGCCCCAGAGGGTGGCGCTGGGCACGCCCTGGGCGATGGCGGCCTTGGCCAGGCCGGTGTCGGAGCCGATGAAGAGGTCGCACTCCGAGATCAGGGCGAAAGTCTCCAGCAGGCCGCAGCGCCCCACGAAGGAGGGGATTTCGCGGCCCGCGGCGGCGCAGACGGCGGCGGCGTTGGGCATGTCCTCGGCGCCGCCGACCAGGACGCAGGAGACCTTGGCTTCCTCGATGAGGCGCCGGCAGAGCCGGCCAAGCTTCTCGGGAGGCCAGATCTTGAAGTAGGGATTGGAGGCCGAGCCCGGATGGATGGCGACCAGCTTGCCCGTCCGCAGGGGCTCCAAGGCTTGGAAGGCGTAGCGCTTGGCCGCGTCTGTGACCGGAAAAGGAACGGACTCCGGGGAGGATTGGGGCAGGCCCAGCGCCCCCATCAGGCGAAGATTGCGGGCCACGGCGTTCTCGGCTTCTCCCCCCACCACGGCCGCCCGGTTGAACAAAAGCCGCCGCGAAAGCTCCCCGGTCACCAGGGCTCTTTTCATGCGCCAAAAAAATCCGGCCCCAGGCGGCACCGCGTCCATGTGAAACCCGGCCCGCAGGGGGATGCCCGCCAAGGCCGGCTGGAAATAGGGGACGACCGCCGATAGGCTGAAGAGCGCGGCGTCGTAGCGGCCTTTTTGAATCCGCTCGTTGGCCGAGCGGCGCCAGGACCAATCGTCGCGCAATTCGATCTCCAGGATCTCGTCGAAGAGCCCCGTCGCGGGGATGAGCTCCCGGGAGATCGGGCTGGGGTTGGAAACATAGGCGATGTGCGCCTTGGGATAGGCCCGGCGCAAGCGCGTCCAGGCGGGCAGGAGGAACAAGGTGTCTCCCACGGCGGCGTGCCCAAAGACGACCCAACGCGTCGGCGGCCGCCCATCCTCCGCCGCGGGGCCGGCCAACCTCAAGAGAATCGCTTCCAGGGCGTAGAACGCCCGTTTTAACGGAGAACCGATGGCGATGGATTCGGGCGCGGCCAAGGAAGGCGCGGCGGGGGCGGCGCTCATCGGCACGCCTCTTCGTAGACTTTCACGGTGGCAGCCGCGGTTTTCTCCCAGGTCAATTCCGCGGCCCGGGCCAGGCCCCGCGCGCGGAACGAGTCCCGCTCCTCCGGGGTCAAAACCGGGGCAAGCGCCTCGGCCACGGACTCGGCCTCCGGGGAAGCCGCCAAGCTCGCGGCGCCCCCCGCGATCTCGGGCAGAGCGCCGACCGCCGTCACCACGGCCGGCAAGCCGCAAGCCATGGCCTCGATCAAAGGGAGGTTGAACCCATCGTAAAAAGAGGGATAGACGAAGGCCTCGGCCAGGTTATAAAGGAGGGCCAAATCCTTGATCGGAACATAGCCGGTCAGAACCAGGGGAACCTTCAGCTCGGCGGCCAGGCTTTTGAGCTTGCCCGCCGCCGTCTCGACGACGCCCCCCGTCAGGACCACGCCCAAATCCCGCCCGCGCGACCGGAGGATGGACGCCGCTCTCAGGATCGCCTCCCAATTGCGCCGCGGCTCGAAGGGCCCCGCCGAAATCAAAAAATGGTCCGGGACCGCGTAGCGCCTCCGGGCGCCCGCCAGGGCCTCCATGTCCAGAATCCCATGAAAGATCTCCCGGTCCACTCCCAAAAGGATCATGCTGATCTTGGACTCCGGAACCCCCAGGTGCTCCATCAAATCCCGCTTGGTCGCCGTGGAGGAGGCGATGAGCCGGGTGGCGGTCGCGGCGGCGTGGCGCTCGCAGGCCTGCCAATGGGCGACGGCCGCGGCGGGCATGAACTCCGGATGGGCGAAGGGGATGAGGTCGTGAAAGGTGGCCACCGACCGCACCCGCGAGAGGTGCGGCAGGCGCGGTCCGGCGCAATGATAGAGGTCCATGCCCTCCCGGCGCATGTACATCTCGATGACCGGAAGCTCCATCCCCCACTCCAACCGGTCCACCAGGCCCTGGGGCCAGCGCTTGATCAGCCGGCGGATATTGGGACGATCGGGGCAGGGGATGGAGCTCTCCCTGCGGGCATGGTCCTTAAAAGCGTAGCCGAAGAGGAAATACTCGTTGAGTGGGTCCACGGAGGCCAGGCCGCGGACCAGATTGTCCGCGTACACGTCTCCGCCGCGCTTGCCGCCCGCGGTCAGGGCCATCTCGATGGCGATCCTCATGAGGTCCTCGACGACATGATAGCAAAAGCACGGTTGACGGCCGGGGGGGCAACTTGGGATATTGTCGGGAGATGACCTCCAAGGCTCCCCCCGTCGGCCCCCGCGTGCTGGAAGGGGTTCAATGGAACCTGCTGGGGCAAGGCGCGGTCCTGGCCGCCAACCTGCTCATCACCCCGTATTTGGTCGCCCGCCTGGGCTCCGACGGCTACGGCCTCTATACTTTGATGTGGACCTTGGCCGGCTATCTGATGGTCCTTAATTTCGGAACCGTGGTGGCCGTCCAGAAATTCTGCGCCCAGCACCTGGGCTGCGGCCCCGGGGGCCCCCTGGGCGGCCTCCTGCGCCGGACTTTGGCCTTCGAGCTGGCGATGGCCCTCATCGGCGGCGCCCTCCTCTGGAGCGCGCGGGCGTGGATCTCCGGCAGTTTCCTGAAAATTTCCCCGGAGCTGGCCCCCAAGGCGTCCTCCGTTTTCGCCTTCGTGGCCGCCTCGGCCGCCCCGTATTTCGCCCTCCAATTCGCCCTCAACGTGCTTTACGGAACCCAGCGCTTCAAGGCCTGGAACCTGCTGACCACTTTGCAATCCCTGGCGGTCTCCCTCTGCGCGCTGGCGCTGTTATCCCTGGGACACGGCATCCGCGCGGTGGCCGCCTCCTTCCTTTTTTCCCACGCCGCCCTGGCCGCCGCGGGGCTTTGGCTGGTCCGCGACACCCTCCTCCAAAAGTCCCGGCCCGACCCCCGGGAAAACCGCGAGTTCATCCGCTTTTCCGGGAAAAGCCTGGCCTCCTATCTCATGTGGATCGTCACCTTCCAAGGCGACCGCGTCTTCATCGGCTCGCTCTTGCCGCTCTCCCAAATCGGTTTCTACGCGGTCTCCTCCACCTTGGCCCAGAAATTCAACATGCTCTGCGGGGCCGTTACCGCGGCGGCCTTCCCCCTCTTGACCGAACTCCACGGCCGCGGGGAGGAGGAGCGCCTGCGCCGCCTGTATCTCAAGGGCACGGAGCTCTCCCTTTTCCTGATCCTCCCCATTTCGGTGCTGTCCTTCGCGCTGGCCCCGCAGTTCATGACCCTGTGGCTCGGCGCGGACTTCAGCGCCGCCAGCACCTGGCCCTTCCGCCTCCTGGTCCTGGCCAACCTGGCCTACCTGGCCACCTATCTCCCCAACAGCGCGGCCATCGGCCGGGGCTTTCCCGAGCTTTCGGCCTATCTGATGGGCGCCAAGGCCCTGGTCGTGCTCCTCCTCTGGCCCCTGGTCATCCCCCGGTGGGGGATTCTGGGAGCCGCGGCGGGCCTCTTGGCCGCCGAATGGCTGGTGGTGCCGGTTTTCCTGACTTTCGTCCATCGCCGCCACCTCGGACTCACCTGGGCCGAGTTCCTCGATCAGGGCTGCCGCAGGCCGTTTCTCTCCGCCTTGGTCCTGGCGGCGGTTTCTTTGGCGTTCCACGGCCAAGTCCAGGGCTGGGCCGGCCTGCTCTGCTTCGGCGGCGCCGGGCTGGCGCTTTATTGGGGCGCGGGCTACGCGGTTATGGAAGAAAACGACCGCCGGATTCTGCGGGATTGGTCCAGAGCCAAGCTCAGCCGAGGACGATCCGCTTAAGGGTCAACGCCGCGCTCCGGAAGGTCGGCGAAAAAAGATAGGCCAGGAAGTTGAAGCCCAGCCAAAGATTCACCCGTTTTTGAAATCCGCCTTCCCAGCGTTGGGCTAAATCCCTCAGCCCCGAAACCCCCAGCAGGAGCAAGGCCCCCGCGATGGGCTCCCGGTAGCGCGAAACCGGCCCGCCGGTGACCAAATGCACGGCCAGGTACGGAAGAATGAGGCACAAGGCCGCCTTCGTGACGGGCCGGCCCCTGAGCCGCCAGCAGGCCCAAAGCCAAAACGGAACCCAAAAGGCGTAGGTCCAATCGTAAGCGGGCAGAAACGGGTAAAAAACCGAGGCGATATTGAACGCGTACGCCCGAGCGATTTTCAGCGCGGGCGTCGCCGCCCAAAGCGCGCGAAATTCCTTGAGATAATATTGGCGCTGTTCCAACTCCGGCACGCCCGTCGGCAAATACTCGACCTTGCCCAAATCCCCCAGGGCCGCAAGCGGGAAAGCCAACCCGTAGTAGATCCCGGCCTCGCCCTGGGTCGAGCCCGGTATGAAGCGCCCGAAGACCCGCTGATTGCGGATGATCCATGGAGAGAAGACCAGGAAGGCCGCGGCGACCCAAATGAGGACATGGCGCCCGCGCATTTGCGGATCCAGCCGGGGCGACGCCAGGGCCAAAGCCGCCGCCGACGGGCCGAAGTCCGGACGGACCAGGCTCAAGGCCGCCAGGAGCAAGGCCGAAACCCCCGCGCGCACGGCGGCCCCCCCCTCCAGGCAAAACCAGGCCCAGAGAAAATAGGCGGCCAGGGACGAGCCCAGGGATTCACTCAGGACCCGGGCGCAGGGTTCAATCAACCCCAGATAAAAGGCGGCGCCGCCTCCGCACAAGAGATCCCAGGGCTCCCCCCAAAGCTTGCGGGCGGTCAAAAAAAGGCAGAGACAGGCCAAGGCCCCCAAAACGGCCTGGACCAACTGAACCGCCGCCACCCGCGGGCCCCCGACGGCGTAAATCCCGGCCAAAAAAACGGGATAGCCTGGAATCCGGAACAGCCGGTCGCCGAAAGCGTCCTCGTAGGAGCTTTTCTCGACCAAATTGACCGCGAAATGGTGGTATTGGTGGGCGTCGCCGACCAGTTCCCCCTCGCCGCGGGAATGGGAGAGGATGTACGCGCCCCGAACCGCCAACGCCAGGAGCGCGACCGCGGCCAAGCGGGCGCGGAAATTCATGACGGCCGGCGCGCGATCAGTTCGAGGGAATCCCGGGTGTTGAGGTAGAAAATCTTGTCCTCCAGGCCGAGCGCGGATATCACCGCCAAAATCGGACGGGTCAAATAAGATGGATAGTTCTTGAGGCGGCTGGCCCAATAGCCCAGGGAGAAAATCCTCCCGAAGGAACGGACCAACTCCACCTCCAGGCCTTCCCGTTTAAGAAGGTCGCCCAAGGTCCGGCGGCTAAAGTAGTAAATATGGACCGGCCGCAGGCCCCACCAGGAGCCGCCCAGCAGGCGCGCCGAGAGACTCTCGATGTCGGGAGTCATCAAATAAAGCACGCCCCCCGGCTTCAGGACCCGCCGGCATTCCCGGATGAACGCCACGGGATCCTCCAGGTGCTCAATGACGTCCACCGCCGCCACCACGTCGAAGGAGGCGTCGGGAAGGGCCGCCTCGAGAAACCCCCCCACCTTGACCTCCACCCCGAAGCGCCGCTTGGCCTCGGCCGCGGCCCAGCGGCTGGGCTCCACCCCGGTCACCTCGAAATCGGTGCGGGCCGCGTTGAGGAAGTAACCCGCGGCGGAACCGATTTCCAGGAGCTTGCCCGCGGGCTTGAAGCGCCGGATGGTGGCCAGGCTGATGTGCGCGTTGATCGAACGATTGGAGGATTCCTGCAGGTACTCCTGGTCCTCGCTCTCGGCGTAGCCCTTGGCGATCTCGGAGGAATGGGGACGCGGATTGGAGAAGACCAAGCCGCAGGAGGAGCAGCGGACCACCCGTCCGTAATTGTCGAAGCGGTCGGTCGTCGCCAGGAAATCCCCCGCGGACCGGTCGTCGTAAGGACGATCGTAAACCACGGAATTTTCCTGGGACCCGCAAAGGCAAGGCACGGAGACCGTTTTCACGCGGCAGAATTATACAACAATGACCGCGGAGCCCTGACCGCGGACCTCAAAAGCGCTCGAGGACGGCCGCGGCGATCCGCTCGCCGGCGCGCCCATCCCCGAAAGGATTGGGACCTCGGGGCGGTTTCGGGGGGCGGCGGACCAGGCGCACCGCCTCCCGGGCGATTTTTTCCGTGGAGGAGCCCACCAGCACCCCCCAGCCCTTGAGCAATTCCGGCCGCTCCGTCTTTTCACGGGCCACCAGGACCGGCTTGCCCAAGGTCGGGGCCTCCTCCTGAATCCCCCCCGAATCGGTCAGGATGAAGGCCGCGCGCTTCAAGAGGGCGCCAAATTGCGAATGCCCCAGCGGCGCCGTCAGCCGCACCCGGGGATGGCGGAGCCTGCGCGCGGCGGCGCGCACGCGGGGATTGGGATGGACCGGGAACACCCAGGTCAACTCCGGGCATAGCTCCGCCGCCCGCCGAACCCCTGCGAAAATCCGCTCCAAAGGCGCCCCGAAATTTTCCTGCCGGTGCAGGGTCATGACCGCCAGCGGACCGGCCCCGAAGCCCGGAGTCGGGATTTTCGGCGCGCGCTCCAATGCCCACTCCAAGGCGTCCACGCCGGTATTTCCCGTCACCAGGATTTTCCGAGCCGGAATTCCTTCCCTCAGAAGATTGGCGCGGGCCAGGGCCGTCGGCGCGAACAACAAAGTCGAGAGCCGGTCCACGAAAACCCGGTTGGCTTCCTCGGGAAAAGGATCGGAGAAGTCATGGGTCCGCAGGCCCGCCTCCACGTGCCCGACGGAGATCCCCCGGTAAAACGCCGCCAGGCACGCCCCGAAGGCCGAGGTGGTGTCGCCCTGCACCAGGACCAGGTCGGGGCGCCCCGACGCCAGGACTTTATCGACCCCCGCGATCACCTTGGGCAATAGTTCCGACGGACGCTGTCCGGAACGCATCAAATCAAGGTCGAAATCGGCCTTCAGGCCGAACTCCCGGAGCATCCCGTCCAATAGCCCCCGATGCTGGGCGGTGACGCAGAGCCTCGCGCGCGCGCCTCTCCGGCGCAAAGCCCGGATCACCGGAAAGAGCTTGATGACCTCGGGGCGGGTGCCCATCACGACCAGGAGGTTGGGGCCGGGCACCTTAGCCGCCGTAAATTCCGGCATACCGGGCCGCGACCTCGTCGATCCCGAAAATCTTGGCGGCGGCCGAAGCCTTCGTTCCGAGCGCTCCGGCCAGGCCCGGGGAGGCCTTCAAAAGAGCGAGCTTGTCCTTGAGTTCGGTCGAATTCTCCGGCTCAAAGAGCAGGCCGGTCTTTCCCTCTTCCAGAACCACCCGCGAACCGCCCACCCGGCTGGCGATGATCCCCAACCCCGAGGCCATGGCCTCCAAAAGCGCGTTGGACAGGCCCTCGGAGACCGAGGGCAAAAAGAAAATATCGGCGGCCCGGTAGGCCTGCTCGATCTCCGCCATGGACGGGTAGACCCGCACCCGGGCGGGCCCCAGGCCGACGGCCAGGGCCAACAGGCCTTCCTTCTCGGGCCCGTCCCCGTAGAGCACGGCGAAGGCGGGAGTTCCCTCGAACACGGCGGACCAGGCTTCCAAAAACGGCAAGAGGCGCTTTTCCGGGGAAAGCCGCCCGACATAAAGGAAGCAGGGGCCTTCGGGCCAGCCGAGACGCCGGCGGATGGCCTGTTTTTCCTCAGGGGTGGAAGGGCGATACCGGGAAAGGTCCACCCCGTTGGGCTGGACGACGATGTCCCCCGTGAAGCCGAACTCGCGCGCCTCGTCGGCCAAGTCCTGGGTCACCGCCGCCAATTTCGGCCCCAGCCAGGACAGGGCCTTGAGCTTCAGGCGTCCGCTGAAAGAGCGGGAGGAAGCGGCCAACTCCCCGATGCCGCGGCCCCCGCCGAGCTTGACCACCACGCGTTTGCCCAAAAGCCGTCCCGCCAGGGCCGCGGAGAGGGCCGGGGAGCCGGCGAGGTGGACATGGATCGCGTCATAGGAGCCGGGGCTCCGAAACAACTCTACGAGCAGGGAGAGCATAAAGCCCAGGGCGTTGAGCACGCCCACGCCGGGCGCCCAAAGTCGGCGGACGGCGATGCCGGAGATCTCTTCCTGCGCGGCCAACCCCGGAAGGCGCCGCGTGAGAACCCGGACCTTATGGCCTTGGCGCGCCAGGGCCGTGGAGAGCTCCAGCGCCTGCTTCTCGGCGCCGCCGACATGAGGGTGGAAGCTGGCGCTCACCATCACGACGGAAACCGGGCTCATTTTTTGCGCCCGAGGATTCCGGGCTTGGGGACCAGGCCGTGCGGGAGGATCTTTTGGACCTCGACGCCCTCCTCCCCGCACCAGGAGCACAGCTCCTCCTTGGTGTGATGATACTGGAACGGCGGCGAGAGCCAATCGAAATTCTCGTGGACGCGGACCCGGAAATCCGGATGAGCCGAGAAGGTCAGGTATTTCAACCCGGGCAGTCCCCCGATGAACGCCAACGGGTAGGAGAGGGCGTAGGTGAAGGAAAGCGGCAAGGGGACGGTGAAAAATCGGAGGATGTCGCTGACCCAGTGGCGGGCGCCGACCACCAGCCAAGCCAGGAAACGGTGTTTTCCCACCCACTCCCGCCCGGGGCGCAGGGGATTGGTCGAGAATTCGCCGTACCGGCCGGCCTTGCCGTAAAGCCACACGCTGAGCCGCCCGCCGGATTTGAGCAGGCGGACAACGCCCTTGAAGGCGGCGCGCGTGCTGGGGGTGTGGTGGAGCACGCCGTGGCTGTAGACGATGTCGAAAATCCCGGGCTTGAAGGGCAGACGAAGGAGGTCCCCCTGGACCACATGCAGGCCCGGCCACTGCCGCTGGGGCTCGGCCATGCGGTTGAGGGCGTCGGAAAGGTCGAAGGCCACCACCTCCGCGCCGAAGCTCATGGCCACCAGGCTGTAGCGGCCCATGCCGCAGCCGGCGTCCAGGACCCGCTTGCCCTTGAACTCGGCCGGGGGAAGCTGAACCTCCTCCAAAAAAACGGGCTGGTCCTCGTCCAAGGCCCCGGGGTAGCGGCTCCATTCCCACGCGAAGCTTTCCCGGGTCTTGGCGACGCGGGCGTCGGATTGGGACGGAGGAAGAAGGCGGGGAATGCCGTCCCGGACCGGGTAGCTCCGGCCGCAGGAAACGCAGCGGAGGGTTCCTTCTTCAATGGGGTCGGCGACCCCGGAAGGATCTTCCCGGAGATCGGCTCCGCAACAAGGGGACGCCAATAAAGAAAGCAGGGACCGCTTCATCGGCCCGCCGCGGGAGGGGGTCCCGCTTTCTCAAGGGAGGCCTGCAAGCCGGTGAGCGTGAGGCCGAGGCGGTAAAGAAAAAACAGGCCGAGCAAGGTGTTGAAAATCAGCGCCACGGCGTGACTGAACAAAGCGAAAGCCAAGGCTTCTGAAGCGGGAGCGCCGAGCTTGACCATGATCATCTTCACCATGGCCTCGAAGGTGCCGATGGCGCCGGGAGCGGCGGGCAAGGCCGAGCCCGCGCCGGCCCAGGACAAGACGAGGATGGCGCGGAAATAGCCCACCACCTCCCCTAGGTTCAAAGCCCTCGCCGTCAGCCAGAAAAAACCGGCGTCCGACATCCAAATGACCACGCTCACGCACCAGACCAGGAGGGCCGTTTTAGGAATGGCCAGAACCTCGCCTCCGGCGGCCAACTCCCCGGCCGCGGATTGAATCCTCGGCCAGGACCCGAGGCGGGCATGCCAGGCGCCCCCGGGACGGATGCGCACCTGGGCGGCGGAGAGCATGGCCAGGCCCGAGAAAAGGCCGCACAGGACCAAACCCGCCCCGCCCCGCACGCTGTCGAGGACCATGCCCGGAACCAAAGCGGCCGCCGCGCTGAAAAGCAGCAAAAGAACCGTCACGTCCAGAATCCGTTCCACGGCCACGGTTCCCAGAATGGTGGCCAAGGGCAGGCGAAGCTGGCGGGCCGCCAACGCCGCCCGGGCCAACTCCCCGAGCCGCATGAACAGGAGGTTGTTTACGGCCAGGCCGATCGACTGCAGGCGGAAGAGCAAGCCGATGGGGATGTCCGGCTGGCGAAAGAGGATCACACGCCAGCGGACGGCCCGCAAGGTCAGGCTCCAAAGGCCGACCAGAAGCATCAACGGAAGCCACCCCAGGCGGACCTGGAGCAGGATCTCCTTGAGTTCCCGCCAATCCACGTTGCGCACCGCCATGTAAAGGAAAATACCCGTGAAGAAAAGCCCGGCCGCGATGGAAAGGGTCTTTTTCACCATGCCGCGGCCCCCCGCGCCATGAACGCGAACCACGCCAGCCAGGAGAAGGCCCCCAGCAGCGCCCAGCCCGCCCAGCCGCTCGGCTCAAAGCGGAAATCGAGCTCGAACTCCCCGCCTCCAGGCAGGACCCGGCGCAGGTCGACGGCCTGCCAAAACCCGTCCCAGGGCTCCAAGGAAACCGGAATACCCCCCAGCCAGGCTTTCCAGCCGGGGTAAAAAGGCTGGGCCAAAACCAAGCGCTCGGCGCCCGAAGGGGCCGAGCCGCGCACCCGCCAAAGCTCCGGCCGTTCCACCTCCACCCGGACCCCGGGCTTAAGCGCCCCGCGCCAATCCTGGAAGTACGCCAAGGGCAGGGCGCCGTCCACCGGCCGAAGCGCGCCGCTCGGTCCGATGTGAACCGCGACGCCCGCCCGCCGCATCTCCGGAGTTTCGGGACGGCGGAGATAGGAACGGCTGGGATCGGCCGCCGCCGTCCCCTCGCTTCGCGCCGCGTAGGCCGGGAAAGTCCCGAGGTAAAAGGCCTCGTAGCCGTTGACGTTCATCGCGCGATAGAGAATGGTCTTGTTGGGGTTGGCCAGTTCGGGGTCGGTCAGGACCCGAAACGGGCGGCCGCCGACGGCCTCGGCCACCGCCGGCTTGGCCGCCAGATAGGGGGCCGCGTCCTCCGCCCTTAAAAACCGCGCGTCCCAATGGGCCAATTCCAGGACCAGCAGGGTCAGGACCAGAGCCTTGGCCGCGGCCGGGACCCGAACCAGGGCCTTGGAACCGGAGCCCGCGGCCACGATCAATCCCCAGAGAACCAGCAGAAGCGCGCGGGACGGGGTCCGCAAAAACCCAAGGGGCGTGGCCGCCAAGGCCGCGCGGTAAAGCGGGTTTCTTCCACCCGCCGCCAGAAACAGGCCCGCCCCCGCCAGGACCAGAGGCAGGGTTCGTTTTCCCTTCCAAATCCCCAGGACCGCCAAGGCCAGGCCCGCGATTGAGACGAAGACGCCCGAGGTCTCGAAGAACACCGAGGGAACGTCTCCGTAAGTTCCCGCGACCGGATTTCCCCATGCGTCGGGATGAACCCAGGTCGCCAGCTCCCTCCAGGAAATCGAATAGGCGGTGGTGAAGACCGCCGACCAGCTTTTCCGGACGGAATGGCGCAGGAACTCCGAAGTGGCCGGCCATTGAACGCAGGCTAGGGCGAACACCCCCGCTCCCTCCAGGGCCATTCGAAGAAGATTCCGGGGCCGGGTCGCCGCCCAGAGGGCCATGCCCAGGGCGTTGAGGACCATGAATTGGGGATGGCCGGACAAAAACTGCATGGCCCAGACCCCGGCTAAAAATCCCGGCCGTCCCGACTGAAGAGCCAGCCAGCACCACGGTGTCCAGGACAAGGACGCCAGCAGGGTGGGAATGCCCTCGGTGACCCGGTAAATCAGAAAGGGGCTGAGCGAAAACATCGCCGCCAACGCGGCCGCGGCCCAGGGGGCCAGGCCGTTGGCC
Organism: uncultured Elusimicrobia bacterium; assembly: GCA_964358485.1. Taxonomy (GTDB): domain Bacteria; phylum Elusimicrobiota; class Elusimicrobia; order UBA1565; family UBA9628; genus CAYHPY01. Next base: position 63,470 of record CAYHPY010000001.1, on the reverse strand, counting down.
CGGCCCAGAAGGGCCGTGCCCAGCGCGCCCCAGGCCAGGTGGAACAGATAATCCCAGGAGAACGCCAAGGTCAACGGAAGGAGGCTTCCCAGAATGGAGACGGGGTAAAACAGAACCGCCTGGGGATTGGCGGCCAGCGGCAGGCCCCCGAAAATGTAGGGATTCCAAAAAGGGAGCCGCCCGGCCTCAAGCGAGGAAACGGCCAAGTGCCGCAGGGGATAATGGTAGACGTAGAGGTCCCCGAAATTCCAGAGCGCCCGCCCGGGCGAAAGCCAGGCCGGCGCCGTGAGCGCGAGCAAGACGAGGAAAAGCACGCCGAGCAGGATGAAATCTCTATTGCGCATCTTGGAGGCGGGAGCGATTTCGGCCGCAATTATACCAATATAGCGCCAGCCCCAAGAGGGCGCCCGCCGTCAGCGCCGCGCCCCAGCGGAAAGTCGGGGGCTCGTAGCGAAAAATCAACCGCCAGGGCCCCCCGGGAACCTGGAAGCGTTGAAACGCCCCAAGGGCCGGAAGGCTTTCCGCCTCGGAAACTCCGGCGGAGGTTTCCAGGAAGGTCCTCCAGCCGGGGTACCGGGGCTCGGCCACATAGGCCCAGCCCGGAGCGGCTCCGGCCGGGGCCCGAACCTCGAAACGGTCTTCCCGGGTTCTTTCAAATCCAAGGCCCGGCCCGAGCCGGGGGGCGGCTTCGGGCAGGCCCGCGGGAAGGCTCTCGCCCGCTTCGGGAGTCAATAGGTAGGCCAAGGACACCTCTCCCGGAACCCGTCCCACCTCCCAAAGAACGCTCCCCTCATGAATGAGCGCCCCTTCCGGGGGCGGCTTGGGGCTCAATAGAAAACGGATTCCGGCCCAGGACAGGTGGCGCGCGGCCTTGGCGGCCCCAGGCTGGCGGTAAATAAAATCCATGGCGTCGTAAGTCGTCCGGGGCACCAAGGGCTCGCCGAAATTGCCGCCCGCCGCGATCCGGAAGGGAGCGTTGGTCAGCCCGTACAGACGGTGCTTCCAATCCAGGAGGTTGGAACCCTGATGGGTCTCCAAAGCCAGGGGCGACAGCAGGTAGCGGGCTCCCCCCAAATCACTCTGAAGCCGCCTCACCAGAGGTCCTCCGGAGGTAAAAAGTTCCCTCGGCGCCGCGGGCGAGGTCCCCAGGCCGTAAACAGTCAATTCCGCGGCCGCCGCCAAGGCGAGAATCCCCCAGCCTTTACGCGAGAATCCCCGGGCCGCCAGAAGCGCCAGGGCGGGCAGAGCCAGGTAGGCCATATTCCCCGGATAGCGGACCATGCGCAGGCCCGGAAGGTCAGTCCAGGCGGCCAAGGAGAGGGGGTTAGAATTTCCCAGGATCAGGAGCAAGGTCGCGGCCAAGAGGACGCCGAAGCCGAGGGCCCGCCGCCGCGGCAAGCCCGCCAAGCCGGCTCCGACGGCGGTAAGTCCGGCCACCCCCAGGTAGGCCGCCTTCCACCACTCCACCGCCGGATCGAACTTTCCCGAAACCAGCCAGGGCGCGATCCATTGAAACAAGTCGCCCGGCCGAAAACCGAATTCCAAAACCTCTTCCAGGGCTATGCCGGAGGCGCGGCGGCAGAGGGCCGTCAGCTCCGCGGCGGGAAGAAGAAGACAAGCCGACAAGGCCATGGCCAGCAGAGCGGCCCCCGCCCACCGGGCCAATCCGGCCGCCAACGCCTGTTTCGAGGAAAAATCCGCGTGGCCCGCGGCGGCGAGCGTCGCCCAAACCGCCGCGGCTCCTCCGATCAGAAAAGGCGGATAGCCGCACAAAAACGCCATGGCCAAGGTCAGGCCGAGCAGGGCCGGCCGGCGGAAAAAAATTAGAAGGGCCGGAAGCAGGCTCAGGGTCGCCAAATGGTTTAGGAAGGGAAGGCGGCTGGACATGAAACCGCAGAGGCCGAACAGGGCCGCGCCCCCCAGGGAGGCGGCGCCGGAAAATCCCGCGGAGCGCTTGAGCCAGAGGAACATCAGCCAGGCCGCGAGCCAGTAATGCGCCGCTTGGAAAACGGCGGTCGCGGTCGAAAATCCGAAGAGAAAAAACGGCACCGTCCCCGGATAATACAGACTCCCCTGCATTTGCGCCGCCATCGGCATGCCGAAGTAGAGGTACGGATTCCAAAGCGGCGCGCGCCCGGATTGGATCAACTGGGCGGGCAGGGCCCGCCAGGGATGATGGATGTAGGTCAGGTCCCCCCAAAAAAAACTCAGGCCCCGAAGCCAGACCGGAAAAAACAGGATCGCGAACAGGACGGCGAAGATCGCCGCCGCCGCTCCTTCCGGCGAAAACCCGGCCGTCCGAACGCGCCCCTCCTGGTTCACGGCCGCCCCCGGGGAACGGGGGGGCCCAATTCCGAGACGACCCGGGAAATCTCAGCGGCGCGCCTTTCAAATTCGACGGCTCCCGGATTAATGCGCGCGGCCCGGCGGTACCGGGCCAAGGCCCGGCCCACCTGAGGGGGCCGCAACGACAAGTCCGCCTCGGCGCGTCGGGCCAGCACCTCAGGGCCCAACGGAGACACCAAGGCCGCGGCGGCCAGCCCGAAGTCCGAGGCTCCGGCACGCAGGCCCGCGCTCAAGGCCAAGCGGGGGATGGGCGCCGCCAGGCAGGCCGCCACCGCCGCCCAAGCCGCGGCCGGGGAAATCCGGAAAGGGCGGGTTTCCTCTTCCTCCGCGCCGGGGGCTCCGCATGCCAGCGCCGTGAACCACAGAAGGACCGACTCCGGACGGCCGAAGAGACCCTGGAAGAGGGAGGCCGCGGCCAATCCGCCCACCGCGCCGGCGCAAGCCTGCCGCTCCCATTCCCGCGGACGGTCCCCGTAAGCCGGGGGAAGAAGAACATAAAGCGTCGCGATCAGCAGGAGCAGGCCTCCTGGAAGCCCCGTCTCGACCGACGAAAAAACCCACTCGGAGAGGGAAGGGCCCGACCCCTCCCAACCCGCGCTTCTCAGGGCAGCCTCGATCCGGCCCGGACCGAAGCCGGAGGCCGGGCGCTCCAACGCCAAGGGCGCGGCGCTCCAACCCGGGCCGGACGCCTCGATCACCGAGGAGCGGGGAGAACCGCGCAGTCCCGCTGCGACCGTCAGCACGAAAAGGATCCGCAGGATCCAAACCGCGGCCCGCCAGCCCCCCTCCAGAATCGAGGAGGCGCGGACGAAAAGGAGGCTTCCGGCGGCCGCGGCCAAAAACCCCACGGCCCCCTCGTTCCACGCGCCCAACACCAGGCCCCGGGTCCCGAAAACGGCGGCGGCGGCCCACACCCCGAACAGCCAGACCCGCCGGTGGGGACGGCCCCACCAGGAATAGGCCAGCGAAAAAATCAGGACTCCGGTCGCCTTTCCCCAGACAGGGGCGGCCCCGAGCAGCGGCTCGGGGCCGATAACGGCCGAAAACGCGCCCCACGACACCCAGAGCGTCCACGCCCCCAGGCCTCGGGGCCGGATGAGGTCCGAGGGATACAACGCGACCCAAAGCCACAGGATCAAGCCGGCGGCCGTCCAGCCGGAGGAGAACCCGGCCGCCGAAACGGCGGCCGCCCAACCGGCCAAGGACAACAGACCCCAAGCCCGCGTGGATTGGGCGATCACGGGCGCCTCCGAAGCGCCGCGGCCTCGGCGGCCTGGGCCCGGGCGAGATCCTCCAAGCCCAAACGCCCGTAAAGGCGCTGCAGCTGCGCCCGGGTCGCGGAGTCGAACGGGTCCCGCTCGGCGGACTCCTCGAGGAAGGCGACGGCCTCCAGGATTCGTTCTCTCGGGACGGCGGCGCCCGAACCCCCGGCGAGTTCCGCGGCGGCGCGTCTGGATTCGGGGGCGGAAAGGGCAGGAGGCCTCCCTAATTCATGAACCAGCGCCCAACCCAGACCCGCGGCGAAAACGCAACCGGGCAGCTTGTAGCGAGCCGCCACGTTCCAGCCGTAAGCGCTTTCCGAAAGGGCGGAGCCGGCGAAATAGGAAAAAAGCCACCAGTTTGCCGGAGCCGCCAGCCCCGGCTCCCACAAGGACTGCACCAGCACGGCGATCGCGCCGAAGCTCTTATGCGGGCCGCCGATTCGAAGGCAATGAAGGATGCCCGCTCCCCAAAGGAGCGCGAAGGGCCAGCCGTATTCCGCCGCCAGCCTCAATGGAAGGTTCCAGGGGTCGGCCGAGACCGGCGAGCCATCATGAAGGAATACCACCGAGGCCGACCCGAAGCCGCCGGGACCCCAGCCGAGCCACGGCTTGGCCCAGGCCAGCTTCCAGGCCGCGACCCACCAGTGCCAGCGATCGACCACCTCCGGAGATTGGAATTTTCCGTAAATGACGACCAGTCCGACCAAGCCGATCCCAAGGCCGCTCCAGTACCCCGCCACCCCGCAGGCCCGAACGACGGCCAAGGCCGCGGCCAGGCCGAGCCACGCGCCGGGCCCGCCGCTCCAGCACAGGGCGAGCGATAAGCCCCCGGTCAGAATCCAATCCTCCCGTTGAACCGCCAGGGGAAGAAGGAGCAGGATCGACGCCGCGAGGGCTTGCGTCGAAAGGAATAGCCCCATCGGCCGGACCGTGCCCTCCGAAAACCTTTGATAAAAGACCACCGCCATCAGGACCCAGCCCGAGGCCCTCAAAAATTCGTCGATCCAGCCGCGTTGGCCCTTGGAGACGCCGGCCATGGCCAGCACGATCAGGATGCCGGCCGTCATCGGGCGCCAGAAAACGGCGGTTTGGGACCAGAGCGGGCTCAGCCGCGCGGAAAGGGTGCCTAGCAGGAGCAGGGCCGCCGACCAAGCCAGGACGCGCCCGGAGGGCAGGGGAACATAGCCGGCCCCGACGCGGCCGGTCATCCACAGAAACAATCCCCCGGCCCCGGCCTGCAGCAGAAGGACCGGCGCGCGCTCCGGAAAAGCGGCCGACAACGCGGGCCCGGCCGCCACCAGCAGACAGACCAGCAGCGGCAGCATCCCCCGCTCTTACGCGTCGTTGAGCAGTTTGGGGGTGACGAAGATCAGCAGTTCTCCGCGGGAGCGGGTCACCGACTTCTTCTTGAAGAGCCAACCGATCAACGGCAGGTCCCCGAACAACGGAATCTTGGCCACGGTGTTGACCACGTTGTCGCTGATCAGGCCGCCCAGAACGATGGTTTCCCCGTCCTTGACGATCACCCAGGTCTTGGCGTAGCGCTTGTCCACCGGGGGAGCGGCTCCGGCGGCCACGGCGCCCGACGCGGGCTTGGAAACCTCGGGTTCGATGTCCAGGGTCACGCGCCCGTCGGCGTTGAGAGTGGGAGTCACCCTCAGCTTGATGCCGACCTCCAGGAATTTCGTGTTGTTGTTGACGCCGCCGCCCGAAGCCACCGTGGCCTCGTTGTAGGGGAAGGAAGTGATGATGTTGAACTCCGCCTTCTTGTTGTTGAGGGTGGCGATTTTCGGATCGGAGAGGACCTTGGCCTTGCCCTGGCTGGCCGCCGCCGTGATCGCCGCGTTGACGTAGAAGTTATTGGTCACGCGCCCCAAAGTGAAGGCGCCCAGGACCGAGTTGGCGGGGAGATTAACCCCCGTCCCACGGCTTCCCTGGCCGGCCGTGGGAGGCTTCTGCTGGGCCAAACTCGTGCCCTCATTAAACGGCAGGGCGGGCGAGGCGGCGCCCACGTCCGAACCGAAGGTCGTGAGCCCGTTTTTTCCCAAGGCCCGGCCCGGATCGACCTCGAAATAATCCCACTGGATGCCGTAGTGGATGTCCCGGCCCAGGGTGATCTCGACGAGCTTGGTCTCGATGAGGATCTGCTGGGGTTTGACGTCGAGCTCGGCGATCAGGCGTTCCGTGGCCGCCATTCCCTCGGGAGTGTCGGTCAGAATCAGGGCGTTGAGAAGTTCATTGGGCTTGACCATGCCGGACTTGCGTCCCTCGGCCGTCTTGGCGGCCTGCAACGCCTCGGCGATGTCGGAGGCCTTGCCGTAGTGGAGAAGGACCACCTTGCTGGCCCCGCCCCCCGACGCGGACTGAATCTTGTCCAACGACGATGGGGTGAGGATCCGAAGGATATTGTCCCCCACCTGGGTCGTGGTCAGGCCCATCATGGAGAGGATCGTCCGGAAAGCCTCGTGGAACGGAACGTCCTGAAGGTGGAGGGTCAAGGTTCCCGTCACGTCGGGGCCGTGGATCATGTTGATCTTGGCCTTGGCCGAGAGCAGTTTAATGATGTCCTTGACGTCGGTGTTGTCGAACTCCAAATCCACCCGGTCGCGGGGAAGGCGGCTGATCATATCCCCGCGAACGACCCGGCGGGCGCTTTGAAGTCCCGGAGGAAGTTCCCCCCCGCTGGAAGTCAGCATCGGGCCGGGCTCCGCGGAGGAGGAGGCGACGGCTTCACCCTTGGCCGCCATGGCCCCGAGCTCAGCGGAAATTTCGACGCCCATGGAACCGGGCTCCATTTCGGGAACGGCCGCCGCCACCGGAGCGGGGGCCGCCGGGGGAACTTTCACTTTGGGACGGGGAGCGGGAACGGTTTTCTCCGTCACGACCGGGACGGCCGCAATGACCGGCGCCGCCGCCGCCACGGGAGCGGGCGCCGCCGTCACGGGAGCGGGCTCCGCCGCGGGAACGGGCGCCGCCGCGACGGGAGCCTCGGCCCCGATCAGGGCGACGACCAAATCGTTTCCATCGGCGGAAACCTTGTAGTTGGCCTGCCCGTTCAAATCCAGGGCGACCCGCGTGACCGCCTTGGGCCCGGGGGACAATTGGGAGGACCGTAGGCGCAGCAGGACTTTTCCCCGCCCCGCGACAGACGGGACTCCGAGGCGGTGATCCGTGTCGATCAAATCCAGAACCAGGCGCGGGGGATTGGACGAAATCGAGCTCCGATACCGTGCCGGGGAGGAAAGCTTTAGGCGGACCGTGTCCTCCCCCAGTTCGACGCCCTGGAGGACCGAAGCCGCCGCCGGAGCGGGCTTGGGCGCGGGTTTCGGTTTGGGCTTGGCCTTGGCCACCGGAGTCGGGGCCGAAGCAGGCGCGGCGGCGGTCGCCGTCGAAGAGGCCACGGCGGGCGTGAGAGCGGGAACCGCGGCGGCCTTTTCGGTTTTTCCGGCCGTCTCCGCCGCGAGGGCGGATCCGACAAGCCCATGGGGCACGCAAAGCAGGGCGGCGAGCAGCGCGGCGAGCGATCGTCTGAGGAGCTCTCGAATCATGGCTTCATCCCCTCTCGGGCAATATATTTAGCATCGCGCTTATTCCCGTCCACCGGAAGCGGCGCTTGTCGGAGGAGCGGGAGCGGCGGCGGCCGCCGGCTTGTCCGCGGGCTTGCCCCCCGGCTCATCCTTGTCTTCTCCCAGGCGGAAGACCTGAACGTCTTCGTCTTCCGTCTGGAGCGTCACGGTTTTCTGCTTGATTTTAATACTTCCCTTGACGCCGTCGACCGGCTTGTTCTTGGGATCGTAAAGCCGGCCTTTGCGAAAAATGAAAGTCCCGCCGGAATTTGGATCCGAGAACAAGGCGAATTCCGCGGAGGAATCCTTCATGATGGCGCGCAGATTCAAGGCGTGGATGCTGAACTCCGGAGCTTCCGGAGGTTCCCCTCCCGCCGCCGCCGCGGCGGCCGCCGCCGAGCCGGACTGGCTCACCGCGACCGGCCGGATGAAGGGGTCCCGGGAATGATCGGCGGTATAGATCGAAGAAACCGATTGGGCGGTCGTGGTGGAGGCCGCGACCGCCGTCGCGGGAGTCGCGGCCGGGCTTGCGAAGGATGAGGAGGCGGCAAAGACCAACCCCGCGGCCAAGCCGCCGGAAAGCCGCCAAGTCCCAACGCCGAGGATGATCATCCTTTATATTGGTAGGAAACCAAGGTCAGGGTCACCTGCAATTCGCCCTTTTCGTTCGGGGTGCCGTAACGCACGTTGGTGACGTTGAAGATCCGCTGCTCCAAGGAGATCGCGGCCAGGAAACGCCCGATGTTGTGGAAGGAGCCGCGCAAACTCAACGGATAGAAGAGCTCGTAAAAATAAGTTTTTCCCGCCTGGCCGCCCAACGTGAAAATATTGATGGCCACGTTGTGCTTTTGGGCCAGAGCCGTCGCCGTCACCAGGATCTCCGGCACCGACCGGGTCTTGGGAAGGCGCCGTTCCGCCTCGGCGGCCTGCTCATTGAGCATGGCCAAATCGGCTTCCACCCGAGAAAGCTGAGCGGCTTTGGCGTGGGCCTTTTGGATTTTAGCCGTCGTGGCCTCGATCTTGTCCTGGGTCTCCTTGATCTTCTGGGAGATCGGAAGCCAGAAGAATTTAAAATAGACGAAGCCGAAGGCCCCGGTCATGATGACCCCGGCCACCAGGTACTGCTTTTGTTTATTGGTCAGTTTTATCGCCATCAGAGTTTGGGAGAGTACATGCTCGTCATGGTGAAAGCGTAAATCCTCCCATCGACCTCGGTCACGTTGACGGAGCCGGTCAGCTGAACTTCGCTGAACCGCCCCGACTCTTCCATCGCCCGGATCCAGCCGGCGATGTCCTCGGAAGTCCGGGATTCGGCGATGATGCTGAGCTTCAGGACGCTGTTGGCTTGCCCGACCGTGTCGAGGCTCTTGACCGTCACGCTCGCGGGAACCGATTTCGCGAAATCGGACATGAAAAATGGATACAACGGCCGGGTCTTGAGGAGATCGGTCACCACCCCGAGCTTGGCTCGGACCTCCGCCACGGCCTTTTCCAACTCCTCCACCTTCGCGACGATGGCCGCCAGCCGCTTGAGCTCGGCCTCCTGCACGGCCAACTCGCCCTCCAGCTTTTTGGCCTTCATAAAATGCATAAAGGAGACGCCGGCGATCAGCATGACGACCACGACCGAAACCATGCCGAATTGGATGACCTGCTGGCGCTGGGCCGCCTTGGCCAGCAGTTCCGTGGGAACAAGGTTTATTTTTATCGACATTTTAGAGCCAATCCTTGTTGCGCCGCAGGGCCAAGCCGATCGCCACGCCGAACGAGGACTTCTGCTCTTCCGGCAAGCCGACCGGCTGCTCGGAAAAAAACGCGAAGGGATCGAGCACCGTCACGGGGACCTTGAGCTCGCCGGACAGATGTTTGGTCAGATTCTTGAGCCGGGCGCTGCCGCCGGCCAGGACGATCCGGCCGATGGAGCGCTCCGCCCCCTGGGAAAGATAGAAGTCCACCGAGCGGGTCACCTCGCCGACCAGATCCTTGGCCACGGTCGCCACGGCTTGAGACACCCCGAGCGCCTCCCGCTGGTTGGCGGCCAAGGCCTTCTCCTTCTCGGCGGGGTCGACGATGATCCCGTTGGCTTTCTTGAGCTCCTCGGCCTTGGCCGCGTCGACCTGAAGAGCCTTCATGATCGCCTTGGTCAGGGTGTTTCCCGAGATGAAAATGTCGCGCACCACGCGGGTCACGCCCGCCTCGATGATGGAAAGATTGGTGACCATGTGGCCGATGTTCAAGTAGAGGGTCGAGCCGGTCTCTCCCTTGGGATCGCGGACCTTCTCGTAGACGTTCTCCAGGGCGAAGGAGTCCACGTCGATGACCGCGGGGTTGAGGCCCGCGGCCTGAAGCACCTCGATCCGCTGGCTGACCAGGTCTTTTTTCGCCGCGACCAGGACCGTCTCCATCTTTTTCTGGCCTTCCTCGACCAAGGTGTCGTTGAGGATGTGAAAGCCCAGCTGGACGTCGTTGATGTCGAATGGGATGAAAGGCTCCGCCTCGGTGGCGATGGTCGCCGCGAGCTCTCCGCGGGTCAGCCTGGGGAATTTGACGTAGCGCACGATGACCGAGTTTCCGGACAGCGCCGTCGAGACGTCCTTGACGGTGACGTTTTTCTGGATCATAAACGCCCGAAGCGCGTTGACGGTTTTGGTCTTGCGCTCCTCGGGGGTCGCGTCGGCTTTCAGATCCAAGGGAAGGTAACCCCAGGCCTTGAGCTTGGGTTTGCCGGCCTCGGTGACGATCAAAGCGGCCTTCACGGAGTAGCTTCCCACATCGATGGCAAGAACATCGGTCGGCCCCCAGAAGAGGGCCCCCAATTTATCCATGCCGGGCACCGAGCCCAGCTTTGCCTTTATCGCGTCCAGTTTCCCTGGCATTTTATCTCACAAAAAAAGCGCCGAGACCCGCCCAATCAGGGACGGATCGACTCGGCGCGTCGGCACCACGAACCCGGGCTCGCGCCCGGTTGTGCCTTATTTCCTCTATTAATAACAGGTCCTGGCCGGTTTGTCAAGGCCCAGACAAATTCCCGTCCAAACAGCGACTGGACGGTCGGCGCCAGGATTGGTAAAATCAGCGATTGCCCCCGACCATGAAATCCATTCTTTTCGATTTTGGAGGAACCCTCGATTCCCGGGGCGCCGCCTGGGGGGACCGATTCTTTCGCATCTATAAGGAAAGCGGGGTGGTCCGGGACCGGGCCGACTTCGACAAGGCTTTCTACGCCTCGGACGACAATCTCTCGCGTCGCTTCCCCCTCAAGAACCTGGGCCTACGCGAAACCCTCTCCCTCCAAGTCCGCTGCGTCTTGGAAGGCCTCGGCCGCGGCCGGGGCGGAGAGTCGAATCTGGAACGCCTGGTGGTGGATGAATTTCTCAAGGAATGCCGGGCGAATTTCGCCCTAAACCGCCCCGTCCTGGAGCGCTTGGCGGCCCGCTTTCGCCTCGGGATCGTCTCCAATTTCTACGGAAACCTGGAAAGCGTTCTGGCGGCCGAAGGCCTGCGCGATTTGTTCGACGTGGTCGCCGATTCCGGCGCGGTGGGCGTGGAAAAACCGGATGCCCGCCTTTTCCGCTTCGCCATCGAAGCCCTGGGACTTCGGCCCGGGGACTGCGTGATGGTGGGAGACTCCATCCCGCGGGACATGCGCGGGGCCGAAAACCTGGGGCTGCGCCACGCCCTGCTGGCCCGAAACGGCGGGCCCTCCTGCTGCCGCCAGGGGTGGAGGATTTCCACCCTGTCGGAGCTGGAGCCCCGGCTCTCGGAGGCGGCGTGAACGCGGGGATCATCGCCGCCGGAGACGGAGTCCGCCTGGCCGGGGCTCATCCCGGCCTGCCCAAACCTTTGGTCCCGGTGGCGGGCGTTCCGCTGATCGGCTGGGTCGTGCGGGGGCTTTTGGCGGCGGGCATGAAAAAGATCGTGGTCCTAATAAACAGCAGAGGAACGGCGGTGAAAAAATTTCTGGAAACGGAATTTAGGGGTACGGAACTTATCTTTTTAAAGGCGGACACGAAATCGTCTTGGGAGAGCTTCCGGCTCGTCGCCGGAACTTTGGCCGAATTGGGCGATGAGCCGTTTGTCATCTCCACCGTCGATTGCCTCCTGCCCCCCGCCGCCCTGGAACGAATGATCGACCCCGGGCGTTATACAAATGCCCTCGGGGTCAGCAGTTATATCAACGACGAGAAACCCCTATGGGCCGACCTCGACGAAAATGGCCGGATCTCGGCCCTGGGCGAAAACGCCCAGGGGAAAAAATTCGCGACGGCCGGCCTCTATCGGTTGGACCCGGAACTGGCCCGCCGCCTGCCGGCGGCCGCGGCCTACCCGAACCTGCGCTCCTACCTGGGGAGCCTGATCGCGGAGGGCGCCCCCGTGGCCGGCGTGGACCTGGGCAAAACCATCGACGTGGACCGCCCCGAGGATTTGGCGGCGGCCGAGGAATTTCTGAAGCAGTCGGAGGGGACATGGAAAGCTTGAAGGCGTTGGGAATATACCGGGAGCTGACCAACTCGCCGGCCCGCGAGGATGACGACGCCCTGATCCTGCGGGCGGTCATGGGCGAGCTGGACGGCTTGCGCATCCGCACGGAACTGCTGACCCCCGAAGAGGCCGACTCCGCGGACCTCAACGGTTGGGATCTCATCGTCCCCATGTGCGAGTCCTACTCCCGCCTGATGCGGCTCAAGGCGTTGCCGTCCCCCGCGCAAGGCGGCCCGCTGGTGCTCAATCCTCCCGACGCGGTCCTCTCCTGCTACCGGACCCGGATGGTCGACGCGTTCTCGAAGGACCGGACCATCACCTTCCCGCCGACGCAGATCCTGCCCGCCTCCATCCCGGGCCCCCTGGCCCCGACGGCCTTCCAGGCGCCCTCCGGCTTCTGGGTCAAACGCGGCGACGTCCACAACACCTGCAGCCACGACGTGGTTTTCGCGCGCGACGCCGCCGAGGCGGAAATGATCCGCGCGGACTTCGCCCAGCGGGAAATCGCCCATCTGGTGCTCCAGCAGCATCTCGACGGGGACCTGATCAAGTTCTACGGCGTCGGTCCGGGCCAGTGGTTCACCTGGTTCTACCACGATCCGGAAACTGCCCGACGAATCCCGTTTGTCATCGACCACCTGGCGGCGCTGGCCGCCAAGGGCGCGGCGGCCCTGGGCCTGGAGATTTTCGGCGGGGACGCCATCGTCTCCCCCTCGGGAACCGTCACCTTGATCGACGTCAACTCCTGGCCTAGCTTCGCCAAGGTCCGCGGGGAGGCCTGCCGGCAGATCGCCTGGAAGCTGAGCTCCCGCCTGCGCCTGCTCCGCGGGGAACTGGCGGACACGCGATGAAGCGCTCGGCGGCGGCCTTTTCCGCGGGACCCAAATCCCTGGCCCTCTTCGAGGAGGAACAGGATTACCTGGCCCCGGGCCTGCAATCGATCGCCCTGTACTCCAAACTGGCCATGGAGAGCGGCCGCGGCTGCGTCCTCAAGGATGAGGACGGGCGCGAGTACCTGGATTTCGTGGCGGGCATCTGCGTGGCCTCAGTCGGCCACGGCCACCCCGAGTACGCCCGGCGCTTGGCCGAGCAGGCCGCGCGCTTGACGGTGGGAAGCTTCACGACCAAGGCCCGGCTTTCCTTCGTCAAGAACCTGGCAAAGGTCACCCCCGGGGACCTGAACCGGATTCAGCTTTATTCCTCCGGGGCCGAAGCCGTCGAGGCGGCCCTGCGCCTGGCCAAGAGCCGGACCAAGAAATTCGAGGTCGTCTCCTTCTGGGGAGGCTTCCACGGCAAGACGGGCGGCGTGCTGGGCCTGCTGGGCGACGCCTTCAAGCACGGCCTGGGGCCGCTCATGCCCGGGGTTTACCTCTCCCCTTATCCCAATCCCTACCGCTGCCCCTTCGGAGCCTCCGGCGAGCATGACTGCGCGGGCCACTGCCTGGATTTCCTCCGGCAAACCCTGCGCCGCGCGACCTCCGGGGCCCTGGCCGCGATCATCGTCGAGCCGATTCAAGGGACGGCGGGAAACGTCATCCCTCCGGCGGGATTTCTAAAAAGCCTCAAGGACCTTTGCCGCGAGCAGGAGGCCCTGCTGATCGCCGACGAGATGATCACGGGCTTCGGCCGGACCGGGGCCATGTTTGCCTGCGAGCACGACGGGGTCGTTCCCGACATCATGACGGTCGGCAAGGGCATCGCCGGGGGCTTTCCGGTGTCGGGCGTCATCGCCTCCACCGAGACCGCCAGCTCCCTGCCCTGGGCCGCCCCCTCGGGGTCCTCGTCGAGCTACGGCGGCAATCCCCTGGCCTCGGCGGCCTGCGACGCGGCCCTGTCGATCATCCTCTCCGAAAAACTGGTCGAGAATTCCCGCAAGGTCGGCGCCGCGCTTCTCAAGCGCCTGCAGGCCATGGCGGGCCGCCTTCCCTGGATCGGCGACGTCCGCGGCAAAGGGCTGCTCATCGGCGTCGAACTGGTCAAGAACCCCAAGACCAAGGAGCCCCTGCCCGCGCCGATCTGCCGGGAAATCTTCGAGACCGCGCTGTCCCGAGGATTGGTCACCATGGCCTATAACGCCTCCCTGCGGATCAACCCCCCGCTGGTCATCACGCATGATGAAGCGATGCGCGGGGCCGACATCCTGGAAGAATCCCTAATGGCGGTCTACAAGCGGCATGGCTGACAGAATCTGGCGCGGCGGCCTCATCGGCTTTGGGCAGGTGGTGGAGATGGCCCACGTTCCCGGCTTTGCCGGGAATGTCCATTTCCGTTTGGATTCCGTTGCCGATTCCGTTGCCTCCCGTTTGGACCGGGCCCGCATTCTTCTCCCCAAGGCTCGTTTCTATCCCGACGGGGCTTCCCTTTTCCGTTCCGAGTCCGCCCTGGATTTCGTCGTCATCGCCACCCCTCCCTCCTCCCACGCCCCCCTGGTCCTCCAGGCGCTCAGCCGCGGCCTTCACGTGCTCTGCGAAAAACCCCTGGCCCTCGGACTCCCCGACTTGGAGAAAATCGAGGCCTCGGCCCGGCGCCGGGGCAAAACGGTCTTCACCGTCCACAACTGGGCGTTCTCCCCGCTCTGGCTCAAGGCCGCCGAGCTCGTCCAAGGCGGCGCCTTGGGGAAAATCTCCCACGTCGAGCTCCACACCCTGCGCACCCAGCCCGCCGGACAGGCCAACCCGGGCTCCTGGCGCGCCCAAGCCGCGCTCTCCGGAGGGGGCATCGCGGTCGACCACGGCTGGCATGCCCTCTACCAGATCTTCCGCCTGATCGGCGAGGACCCCGTCGGAATTTCCGCCGATCTTCGCCGGCCCGGGCCCGACGCCGTGGAGGAGGAGGCCACGGTCCTGCTGAAGTTTCCCTCCGCCTCGGCCCTGCTCCGGCTGACTTGGCGCGCCGCCGAGCGCTCCAATGGGGGCCTCATCGAGGGGCGCAAGGGAGTCCTGGAGCTCCGGGACGACCATCTCATCCTCCGGCGGGACGGCCGGCAAGAGCGGTTCGACTTCCCGGAAAAAATCTCCGCGGGCTCGGCCCACCCGGAGTGGCTGGCCGCCATGCTGGCGGATTTTCACGCCGAACTTTCCCAGCCCCGCAGGCGTTTCGAGAACTTGAAGGAAGCTCGTTTTTGCGTTTCGGCCCTTCGCAAGATCTACGCCCCGGCGACCCGGAGCCGTCCGGCGGTGGCGGCCCTGCGATGATCGAAAACGCGGTCATCTGGGTCAACCGGGAGAAGCTGCCCTTCGAGCGGACGGCCGGACTCTCGGTCCTGGAGCGCCAGCTCCACACCCTCAAGCGCGCCGGGCTCAAAAGGGTCTGGATCGCGGGCCGGCGGCCCTCGGAGGAACGCCTCGCCGCCTTGCGCCCGCCCGCGGGCCTCGAGGTCAATTGGGCCGCGCGCCGGGGCGATGAGGAACTGAGCTTCGAGCCCCCCTACCTGGCCATCTCCGGGGACTATTTCATCCGTGAGGAAACCCTGCGCTACGTCGCCGGCGCCGGCTACCCGGTCCATGTCTCCCTCCACGACGCCTCCGACGTCTCGGTGATCCAGGTGATCCCCTTCCGGACCGAGGATGCCGCCGCGTTTCGCAAACAGCCGCTCCCGGACGGCTCGACCGTCCTGCTCCAACTGCCGATGGACGAAGGCCCGGTGCAGGATTGGCTGTTATCCCTGGGATTTAAATCCCAGGACGGCTTCATGGCCCGCAATTTTGACCGCTACATCTCCCTGGCCTTCACCCGCGCGATCATCGACCGCCCGGTCAGCCCCAATCAAATGACGGTCCTAAGCTCCATCATCGGCCTTCTCGGAACCTTCTGCTTTCTGGCCCCGGGGGCGGCGGCGGGAATGGTCGGGGCCGCGCTCGTCTGGCTGCACTCCGTCCTGGACGGCTGCGACGGCGAGCTGGCCCGAATCCGCTTCCAGGAATCCGATTTCGGCGCCGACATCGACTTCTGGGGAGACAACCTTGTCCACATCTCGCTGTTCGCCTGCCTGGCCCTGGGATTTATCCGGGCCGGAAGCCGCCCCGCCGCCCTGGTTCTGGGCCTGGCCGCGGGGGCCGGAATCATCGGGTCGGCGGCCCGGGCCTACGCCCGGAAGCTGTCCAGCCTGCGCGCGCGCCGCGAGGGCCTGCCCGACCCGGAGGAAAACGCGGACTCCCTGATCCAAAAAATCGAGCAATTTCTGGCCCAGCGGGATTTCATCTACCTTTTGCTGGTCATGGCCGGTTTCGGCTGGACCTACTATTTCTTATGGGCGGGCGCCATCGGCGCCCCCCTGTTCCTGGCGGTGACCCTGCTTCCTCGCGGGCAGTCGTCCTCCGCCGTGAGCCAATCCCAAACGACTTGAGAGGTTGAAAATCATGAAAACCGGAAACGGCGGCTCGGGCGCAAAACCCCAACGGATTCTTCCCGCGCGCGGAAAACTCGGAGTCCTGCTTCCCGGCATGGGCGCCGTCACCAGCACCTTCATCGCCGGCGTCGAGCTCTGCCGGCGCGGCCTGGGCACGCCCATCGGCTCGGTCACCCAACTGCAGACCATCCGCCTGGGCAAGCGCTATGAGGACCGACACCCCCTCATCAAGGATTTCGTGCCCTTGGCGGGCCTCAAGGACCTGGTGTTCGGGGGCTGGGACCTGTTCCCCGACAACATGTGGGAAGCGGCGCTCAAGTGCGGCGTGCTGGAACGGACCCAGATCGAGCCGGTCAAGGCGGCGCTCGAGCAGATCAAGCCCATGACGGCGGTCTTTGATCCGGCCTACATCAAGAACCTCAAGGCCACCAACGCCAAGAAAAAAGCCACGCGCTGGGAGCTGGCCCAGCAGGTGATCGCCGACATCCAAAGCTTTAAAAAGCGGACCGGCGTGGACCGCTTGGTCATGGTCTGGTGCGGGTCCACGGAAGTCCTGCCCAAGGACTCCCCGGCCCACGAGTCCCTGGCGGGCCTGGAAGCGGCGATGAAAGCCGACTCCCCGGACATCCCCCCATCCATGATCTACGCCTACGCCGCGGTCTCCCAGGGCATCCCCTACGCCAACGGAGCCCCCAACTTGAGCGGCGACGTCCCGGCCCTGGTCGAATTGGCCGAAAAGACCGGCGCCCCCATCGGCGGCAAGGACTTCAAGACCGGCCAGACTCTGATGAAGACCACCATCGCCCCCATGCTCAAGGCCCGGATGCTGGCCCTGCGCGGCTGGTACTCGACGAACATTTTGGGCAACCGGGACGGCGAGGTCCTCGACGACCCGGGCTCCTTCAAAACCAAGGAACTCAGCAAGATGTCGGTGTTGGACACCATCCTGGAGCCCGCCCTGTATCCGGAGCTCTACGGCAAGTACCACCACAAGGTCCGCATCGACTATTACCCCCCCCGCGGCGACGCCAAGGAAGGCTGGGACAACATCGACATCGCGGGCTGGCTGGGGTACCCCATGCAGGTCAAGATCAACTTCCTCTGCCGGGACTCGATTCTGGCCGCGCCGATCGTCCTGGACCTGGTGCTCTTCATGGACCTGGCCAAGCGGGCGGGCCTCAAGGGCATCCAGGAGTGGCTGTCCTTCTACTTCAAGTCCCCCCAATGCCGCCCGGACCTTCAGCCCGAGCACGACCTGTTCATCCAGCACTTGAAGCTCAAGAACACCCTGCGCCTGTTGATGGGCGAGGAAGTGCTGGACCATTCCGGCTTGGATTACTACGACCCGGAGTTGGGGACCCCGGAGCCGGCGACGCCGCCGAAGAAAGCCCTGAAACCGGCCAACAAGCCGGGGAAACGGCTGACGCCGAAATAAAAAAATACAGAAAAACAATAGAGAAAACGGAACAAGAGAGGCAAAAAGGAAGGGCCCCGCTTGGGGCCCTTCCTTTTTAGTATACTCTGACGGCGTGACTTTTTCCACGGATTTTAGGCATCTCCGGGACGCCCGGAGATGATACTTGCCATGCGGATTCTCCTGGCGGCGGCGGCCTGGTCCCAACCGGCCGTGCCGGCGGCGTCCACCGGCACCGCCGTAACGCCGCCCCAAGTCTCCACCATCACCCTCCCCGGCATCCCCGCGATCTCGACTTTTACCGCGATTTCCACGCAAACCGCGGTTTGGGTCTCCTCCTCCGCCGCCTCCGGGGTGAACCTTTCCACCGCCGCGGTCGCGGTCTCCACGGCCGCCGCCCTTGAGTCCCCCGAGGTCCCCCGCCCCTGGGTGCTGGGCGAAATCGCCGTCCAGGGCAACAAGAACGTCAAATTCACGGTAGTTCGCTCCCAGGTCAAGGCCAAAAAGGGCGATCTTTACGACAAGCCCGACCTGGACCGCGACATCCAGTCCATCTACGGCCTGGGAAACTTCGAGCGCGTCCAGGCCGACGTGACCCTGACCGACAAGCCCATCCCGGAGAATTTCCGGAAGGTGGCCGGGGCCGAACACCAGATTCTGCTCACCTTCATCGTCAAGGAAAAACCCCTGGCCCGGAAGATCATTTTCGAAGGCAACAAGAAGGTCGGCAAAGGCACCCTGGGCGACGCGGCCACCATCAAAGCCAAGGACCCCGTCGATTCCATCAAGCTGCGGGAGGACGAGGACAAGATTCTCGAGAAATACAAGGACAAGGGCTTCCTGGAGGCCACGGTCAGCTCGCGCGTGGACCTGGACACCTCCACCATGATGGCCGACGTCATCTACACCATCGTCGAGGGCCCCAAATCCAAGATCAAGGAAATCCGCATCGAGACGGTCAAATCCTTCAAGCCCAAGAAGGTCCTCAAGCAGATGAAAAACCGCCGGAAAAAGGTCTTTTTGGAAAAGGAACTGCCCGAGGACGTCAAAAAAATCGAGACCTTCTACCTCAACAACGGCTACCTGGACGTGTCCGTGGGCTCGGCCGCCTGGACCTACAACCCGGACAAGACCGAGATCACCATCGTCATCCCGCTGACCGAGGGGCGGCAGTACAAGTTCGGCGACAGTTCCTTCTCGGGCAACATCATCTACACCTCGACCGAGCTGGCCAAGGCCATCGAGTACCGCCGGGGCAAGATCTTCAACCAGGAGCGCTACGAAGAGACCGTCCGCGGCGTGCAGGAGCTCTACGCCGAGAAAGGACGCCTCCACGCCCGGGTCAAGCCGAACAAGACCCTCAACCCCAAGACCGACCTCATGGACGTGGAGTACAAGGTCACGGAAGGCAACATCGTCTACATCGACCACGTGGACTTGGAGGGCAACAAGGCCACTAAGACCCGGGTCCTCAAGCGCGAATTGATCGTCAAGCCGGGCGAGGCCTTCTCGGCCTCCCGCATCCGGCGCAGCCGCGAGCGGATCATGAACCTGGGGTTCATCGATGACGTGGGGGTGGACCTCCAGCCCCGCCCGGACCCGGAAAAGGTGGACGTGATCTTCGACGTGGTGGAAGGCAAGCCGGGCCTGCTGACGGCCGGGGCGGCCTTCTCCTCGGTGGACGGCTTCATCGGAACGCTTTCCTTGGCCCACATGAATCTCTGGGGCGTGGCGCACCGCAGCAACGTCCAGTGGCAGTTCGGCGGCCGGGTTCAGGACTTCACCGTCTCCTATTACATGCCCTGGCTGGACGCCTATTCCTGGACCCCCTGGAAGTCGGACAAATCCACGAGCCTCGGCCTGGAGGTCTTCAACAACCGGCGGATTCAGCCTTTCCAGACCTCGCTCTCGGCCTACACCCTCAAACAGCGCGGCGGCTCGATCAACCTCGGGCCGCGGTTCCAAGCCGACAAGTACCACCTGGACCTGGCCTACACCTACCGGCAAATCACCATCGACAGCGTCCAAGACCTCTTCCGGGGAATCCTTTCCGAGGGGACCCAGGTGCAGTCGGTCGTGGGCGCGGCCATGGCCCGGGACACCCGGGACAACATCTGGGACACGACCCGCGGCAGCCGGCACTCCCTGGGCGCCCAATTCTCCGGCGGGCCGGTCGGGGGCCACATCCATTTCTTCAAGCCGTCCCTCAACAACTCGATCTACCACACGGTCTTCTCCATCGCGGACTACCCTTTCGTGCTGGCGATGCTCAACCGCCTTTCCTACATCACCCCGTTCGGCCCGACAAAGGTGGTGCCGGTCAACGAGCGCTTCTTCGTGGGCGGACAGGACTCCCTGCGGGGCTACGCGGCGTCCGGAGAGGTGGGGTTTCCCTCCGGCGGCAAGGTTTCCGAGGTCCTCAACGTCGAATTCGGATTCCCCTTGGCGCGCGAGCGGCGGCGAAGCATCGTCAAATTGGTGGCCTTCTTCGACATGGGCTCGGCATGGGACCGGCCTCAGGACATCAAAATGCGGATCGGCACCGGCATGCGGGATCTCAAGACCAACGTCGGCATCGGCCTGCGCTTCACGACCCCCGCGTTTCCGATCCGCCTGGACTACGGCTACGGCCTCAACCACCGGCCGGGAGAGAGGCTTTACCAGATCAACTTCGGGTTGGGGAATCTATTTTAAACAGCTGAACAAAAAGTTCGACAACGGATGAAAAATACAGCAATGATAGTTCTCGGCGTGCTCTTGGCGCTAACGCGCCAATCGCCCGCCATAGAACTATCGTTGGAGGAGAACAGGGCCCAGCGGGGCAACATCGGCTTCGTGGACATGCGCAGGGTATACCGGCTTTTTCCGGAGACCCTGCGGGCCAAGGAGCATTTCGAGGAGGTCATCCGCCAAGCCGAGGAACAGGTCGGCCTGCGGAAAGCTGAGATTCTCAAGCTCAAAAACGAAATCTCTCGCCTACGGGCCGAGCAGGAGGCGCTTAAAAATCTGGCGCCGCCCCCGCCTGTCGCCCCGCCCAGTCCCGCGCCCGCGGCGCCCCCCACCGAAACTCCGGCCCCCGCGGCCGCCATCGGCGCCGCTTCCAAGGAAACCCTCTCGGCCGCCGCCGCGCTCCTCGCCCAGGAAGGCTTGACCGTGTCCACCAAGGGCGGCTCCGACCAGGCGGCCCTGGACGCCCTGCTCTCCACCCGGACCGCCGTCGCAGCCCTTCCGGGCCTGGCCGCCCCGGCCGCCTCCGGCGTCGTGATCACTACCGAGGTCCAAACCTCCACCCCCGCCGTCGCCCCCGCCCCGGTTCCCGCGCCCGTTCCCCCGCCGCCCCCCGCCCCCGCCGCCCATGCCGGAGCCCTGGCCGAACTCGCCGAGAAACTGGCCGTCAAAACCCGGGAGCTTGAGACCCGGGAACGGGATTTTAAAGAGCATCAAGCGGCCGCCGAGAAGAACCTCATGGACCTGGAAAGCCGGCGCACCGAGATCCTGCTGGGGAAAATTCACAAGGCGGTCCAGGAGACCGCGCGACGGGAAGGCATCAGCGTCGTGGTGGACAAGGGAGCCATCCTCTTCGGCCACGAGGCCGTGGACCTGACCGAGAAGGTCCTAAAATCGCTCAAGGGATCATGACCATGAAAATCCGATTGACGGTGGGAGAACTGGCCGGGATCGTGGGCGGGGAACTGTCGGGAGATCCCTCCTATCCGCTCGAGGGCGCCGCGGGCCTGGCGGAAGCCGGGCCCAAGGACGCCTCCTTCCTGGGCAACCAGAAATACACGGGGGCCGCGGCGGCCTCCAAGGCGGGCTGCCTCATCCTCCCGACCGCCAACAAGGACCTTCCCTGCGGCGCGGCCAACCGAATCTTCGTGGAGGATCCCCAGTACGCATTCTCCCAGGTCCTCAACCTCATCAACGACGCCCGGCCCAAGCCCCCCCGCGCGCGCCATCCCAAGGCCGAAATCCACGCGGAAGCCCAGGTGGCCCCGGACGCCTCGATCGGGGCGTTCACCGTTATCGAAAAAGGCGCGGTCGTGGAAGCCGGGGCCCGGATCGAGGCCCTGTGCTTCATCGGGGCCGGCGCCCGGATCGGGAAGGACTGCCTCCTCCACCCGCGTGTCGTCGTGCGCGAGGACTGCGTCCTGGGGGACCGCGTCATCGTCCAGCCCGGGGCGGTCATCGGGGGCGACGGCTACGGATTTTCCACCGACAAGAAGACCGGACGCCACCGGAAAATCCCCCAATTGGGCAACGTCGTCATCGAGGACGACGTCGAAATCGGCTCCAACGTGACCATCGACCGGGCCACCGTCGGCTCCACCGTGGTCGGCGCGGGCACCAAGATCGACAATCTGGTCATGCTGGCCCACAACGTCAAAACCGGCAAGGACTGCCTCATCGTGTCCCAGGTCGGAGTCTCCGGCTCGACCGAGATCGGCGACCGCGTGATCCTGGCGGGCCAAGCCGGGCTCATCGGCCACCTCAAGATCGGCGACGGGGCCATCGTGCTCGCGCAGACCGGGGTGATGGGCGACGTCGAGAAGGGCGCCATGATCTTCGGCTCCCCGTCCCGCCCCCACCGGGAGGCCATGAAGCTCCAGGCCCTCTACAGCCGGCTTCCCGACTTGTTCGATTCGGTCAAGGAGATCAAAAAAAAGCTCGGCCTCGGCGCGCCCAAGGCGGCGGCCGGAGACCGGCGGGAGTAGCTCCATGAACGTTCCCCAGACCAGCATCCAGTCCGAAATCACCCTGGAGGGCATCGGCCTGCACACCGGCAACCTGTCCAAGCTCACCTTCCGCCCCGCCCCGGCCAACACCGGAATCCGTTTTTTCCGGACCGACCTTCCCGGTTCGCCGATGATCCCGGCGCGCCTGCAGTTCGTGGTCGCCACCGTGCGCGGCACCAATTTGGGACTCAACGAGGCCAAGGTCCACACCGTCGAGCACGTCCTCTCGGCCTGCACCGGGCTGGGCATCGACAACGTCGACATCCTGGTCACGGCCAACGAGCCGCCCATCATGGACGGGTCCTCCATGCCCTTTCTGCAGGCCCTGCTCAAGGCGGGCCTGCAAACCTTCCCGTACGCCCCCAAACGCATCCTGCAATTCGCGGGCGAGGTCCGCTACGAGGACGGCAAGTCCAAGTACCGCGCGATCCCGGCCGAGGGCCTGGAGATTTCGGCCACCCTTATCCACGACCATCCGATGATGCCTAAGTCCACGCTCACGGCCAAGATCGACACCGACAACTACGCCCGGGAGCTGGCCACGGCCCGGACCTTCTGCTTCGAGCACGAGGTTGCCTACCTCAAATCCCAGGGACTGGCCCAAGGCGGCTCCTTGAACAACGCCATCGTCATCGCCACGGACAAATTCCTGACCAACACCGAGGGACTGAGATTCCCGGACGAGTTCGTCCGGCACAAGATGCTGGACCTATTGGGAGACCTCACCTTGATCGGGCGCCCGCTGTTCAACATGCGCATCGAGGCCGAGTGCCCGGGCCACGCGCACAACATTGAATTCGCCAAACGGCTCAACGACGCGGCGGCCAAGCTGCGCAAGACCGCGGCCGCCGCCAAATAACCGACCCACGGAGGAACACATGACCACGGAAACCGCTCCCAACACCCCGTCCCCGGCCGCCCAGCCCGTCCGCGTCGTCGACATCAACGGCATCCGCAAGGCCATCCCCCACCGCTACCCGTTTCTGCTGGTGGACAAGGTGGAAGTCATGGAAGAGGACAAACGCGCGATCGGCACCAAGATGGTCACCATCAACGAGCCCTTCTTCAACGGCCACTTCCCCGAACAGCCCATCATGCCCGGCGTCCTCATCATCGAGGCCCTGGCCCAGGCCGCCTGCGTCATGCTCCTCTCCAAAGGCGGGGGCTCGGCCGCGGCGGGCAAGCTGGCCCTATTCATGGGCATCAGCGAGGCGAAGTTCCGCGCCCCGGTCCTGCCGGGCATGGTGCTCAAGCTCCACATCGAGGTCCTGCGCCTGGGCCGTGCCGGCAAGTTCCGCGGCGAAGCCTTCGTCGACGGGAAAATGGCCGCCGAGGCCGAAATGACCTTTGCGTTGGTGGACAAAGCCCAGGCTGCCGCGTAACGGCAGCCTGGACTCTCTCGTTTCGTTCCCGTTAATTTCTTTCGAGGATTTTTTATGAATAACATCCACCCGACCGCAATCATTGATCCGTCGGCCAAACTCGACCCCTCCGTCAAGGTCGGCCCCTACACCGTCATCCGGGAGGACGTGGTCGTCGGGGCCGGAACCGTCATCGGCGCCCACGCGGTCCTGGAATTCGTCCACATGGGCAAGGACAATATCATCTCCGACGCCTCCTACATCGGCGTGGCCCCGCAGGACCTCAAATACGCCGGGGAGAAGACCCTGCTGGTGATGGGCGACCGCAACAAGGTGCGCGAAGGCGCCACCCTCAACCGCGGCACCGCCGCCTTCGGGGAGACCAAGATCGGCAACGACTGCCTCTTCATGACCTGCTCCCACGTGGCCCACGACTGCCAACTGGGAAACCAGGTCATCCTGGCCAACTGCGTGGCGCTGGCCGGCCACGTCGAGGTCGGCGACGGCTGCGTCTTCGGGGGATTTGTCGGCGTCCACCAATACGTCAAGATCGGGCGCTTCTGCATGCTGGGCGCCGGCTCCATGGTGGCCAAGGACGTCCCGTCTTTCTGCAACGCCCAGGGCGACCGCGCCACGCTGCGGGGCCTCAACCTCGTGGGCATGCGCCGCGCGGGCCTGCACCGAGATTCGGTCTCCGCCATCCGCGAGGCCTACCGCACCCTGTTTTTGAGCGGCCGCCCCTGGGACGAGGCCCTGGCCGAGGTCCGCGCCTCGGGCGTGACCGAAGTCCAGGACATGGTCCGCATGATCGACGGGTCCAAGAGAGGCATCACGCGGCCGGCCACCGGCGTCCAAGCCGAAGAGGAAGTCACGCTATAGACCGAAAAATCGTCGGGCTCATCGCCGGCTCGGGCTCCTTCCCCCTGCTGTTCGCGGAAGAGGCCCGCCGGGCCGGGGTGGAGGTGGTGGCCGTGGCCCTGACCGGGGTCACCGACCAGGCCCTGGAAAAGCTGGTGTCCAAGGTCCACTACTTCAAGCTCGGGCAGATCGACAAGCCCATCCAGGCCTTCAAGGCCGCCGGGGTGGCCCAGGCCGTGATGGCCGGCAAGGTCCAGCACGCTTCGGTCTTCGGCGGAATCATCCCGGACCTGCGAACGGTCAAGATCCTGGCCAAACTCGCCGACAAGCGCACCGACACCATCCTCAAGGCCGTCGCCGACGAGTTCGCCAAGGACGGAATTGAACTCCTGTCCTCGGTCACCTATCTTTCTCACTTGATGGCCCAGGAAGGCCCCCTCACCAAGCGCGCCCCCGACGCCGCGGAGCTGGCCGACATCCGCCTCGGCTGGCGGGCCGCCAAGGCCGTGGCGGGGTTCGACATCGGACAGACCGTGGTGGTCCGGGAAGGCGCGGTCATCGCCGTGGAAGCCATGGAGGGGACTGATTCCGCCGTCAGGCGGGCAAGCTCGTTAGCCCGTTCCTTCGGCAAAGATCCGTTCCTGGTAGTCGTTAAAGTGGCGAAACCGAATCAAGACCTCCGTTTCGACATCCCCGTCCTTGGCATGGACTCCTTAAAAGTGTTTGCCGAGACTAAAGTCTCGGCTTTAGCCCTCGAAGCCGGAAAAACCATGATCTTCAACAAGGACGAGTTCCTCCGGCAGGCCGACGCCCAGGGCATGGCCATCATCGGCCTCAAGGACCTCCCATGAGCAAACCGTCCCGCATCAAGATCGCGGTCGTCGGGGCCGGCAAGATCGGCGCCCACCACGCCCGCATCCTGGGAAAGATCGCCGACGCGGAACTGGTCGCGGTCTGCGACACCAATATCTGGCGGGCCCAGCTCGCCGCCTGGAAGGCCAACACCATCGCCTGCCGGGACTACAAGGAAATCCTGGGCAAGATCGACGCGCTGGTGATCGCGGTGCCCACGCCCCTGCACCTGGAGGTCGGCCTGGCCGCCCTGGACAAGGGCATCCACTGCCTCATCGAAAAACCCCTGGCCGCCTCGGTGGAGGAGGCCAAACAGCTCCTGGCCATGGCCGAGGCCCGGGGCGCGGTTTTGCAGGTTGGTCACGTGGAACGCTTCAACCCCGCGGTCCTGGAGGCCATCCCCCACATCCGCAACCCGCGATTTATCACCGTGGAGCGCCTGGGGCCCTACGATCCCCGGATGTCGCACATCGGCGTCGTCCTGGACCTCATGATCCACGACCTGGACATCCTGCTGACCTTGGTCGGCTCGGAGGTCGAAAGCCTGGAGGCCGTGGGGGCCAATCTGCTTTCGCCCCACGAGGACATCGCCAACGTCCGCGTCCGCTTCAAGACGGGCTGCATCGCCGACCTGACCGCCAGCCGCATCTCCCTGGAGAAATGCCGCAAGCTCCGGGTCTTCCAAAAGGACTCCTACATTTCGCTCGACTACGCCAACACCGCGCTCAAGATCTACAAGCGCAAATCCCCGGTGATCAAGAGCCTCCGGGACGTCGAGATCATCCGCCCCAAGCTCTCCCAGACCGAGCCCCTCAAAAGCGAGCACATCCACTTTTTGGACTGCGTCCGCCACAACCGCAAGCCCTGGCCCAGCGGCGAGCACGGCATCGAGGCCCTCAAGCTCGCCCTCCAAATTTCCGACGAGCTCGAGCGCTACGAGGTGTCCAACTACCAAGGAACCCGCCCCCTCATCCCCGACTGGGCGCGCGACCTGGGCACCATCGCCAAATCCGTCGGCAAGGACATCCTCAAAAACACCTAACGGCTAACGGTGCCGGTGGTTGACATGCTTGACTTGCTTGACTTCCATGACTGATCCCAAGACCCTGACCGTCCTCGTGACCGGAGCCACCTCGGGCTTCGGCGCCGCCGCCTGCCGCAGATTTGCCAAGGCCGGCGCCCGGGTGATCGCGACCGGACGCCGGGCCGACCGCCTGGCCGCCCTTAAGAAAGAACTCGGCAAGGCCTGCCTGACCGCGGTTCTGGACGTCCGCGACCGCAAGGCCGTGGAAGCTCTGGCCAGGAGCCTCAAGCCCCCCTTTGACGGCGTGAACATCATCATCGCCAGCGCCGGGCTGGCCCTGGGCCTGGAACCCGCCCCCAAGGCCCGCCTGGAGGATTGGGAGGAGATGGTGGCCACCAATATCACCGGCATGCTCTACACGGTCCGGACCTTCCTGCCCGGCATGGTCGAGCGCGACGAGGGCCATGTCATCCTTTTAGGTTCGGTTGCCGCCGACCACCCGTACCCGGGGGGCAACGCCTACGGGGCCACCAAGGCCTTCGTCAAGCAATTCGCCCTCAACCTGCGGGCGGACCTGCTCGGCGCCAACGTCCGGGTCACCGACATCGCCGCGGGCCTGGCCGAGACGGAATTTTCCCTGGTGCGCTTCAAGGGCGACGCGGCCAAGGCCGCCCAGCCCTACGCCGGGCTCAAGCCCTTGAACGCCGAGGACGTGGCCGAGGCCATCTTCTGGGCCGCCACCCTCCCGCGCCACGTCAACATCAACCGCGTGGAGCTCATGCCGGTCATGCAGGCCTTCGGCCCCTTCGCCTTCAAACGAACCTAACGGGGCGGCAGCCCCGCTGTGCCGGCCATCTTCAGGGGCTATTAGGGCGGCCGGCCTGGCGGGCCCGGCAGTTCTTGGCGTGCTCGGCCTCCAAGCGCCGGACCTCCGCTTCCATGACCGCCGTCGCCGCGTGATAAGCCTCCTTGTCGGGCAAATCGCCGATGCGGCGCTTGAGTTCCGAAAAAACCAGCGGCTCCCCGAAATGGGCGGCCAAATCCCGGCCTTTGGGAATCAAGGCTCCCTTGGGAAGGGCCTCGAAGACCCCGGAAATGTAGACTGGAAGTACATCCACCTCGTTTTTAATTGTCAAAAAGCCCGCCGCGGGCTTGAAAGGAGATATCTCTCCCGTCGTGGAGCGGGTTCCCTCCGGGAAAATGGCCACGCTCCGGCCCGCTTTAAAGGCCGTCCCCGCCGCCCGCGCAGACTCGGCGAAATCCCGCCCCCGGCTCATGGGAATGAGATTGGTGAAATTCGAAAAGACGAAGCGCCCCAAGCGGGAGCCGAAGAAATAATCCTTGGCCGCCATAAACCCCAGGCCGTGTCCCGCCGGGCCCATGGCGTGCTTGATCAGGCCTCCGTCCAAATGGCTGGCGTGGTTGGCCACGACCAGGAAAGGCCGCCCGCATTCCACCGGCACGGCCCCGCAGGCTCGGGATTGGAAAATCATCCCGTAAAAAATTTCCTGGCCGAACCCGATGACGGCGCGGACCGCGCGGACGGGGATGGGGCGGCCGCCGGAAGGCTTCGGCATTCGGAATAGGATAGCTCCGAAAGCGGACAAATGCCAGTTCTGGGGCCGGGATTGTCTGGGCGCAGTCGGCGGGGAGCCATTGCCACCATGAATATTCGGATCCAGTGTCCGAGATTTCATGGTATGGGGCAGCCCCCCCAAATTTCCTAAAATAGCCTTCCTCCCATGCGGACCATCCTCCTCGTCGCCGGCGACCCCTCGGGCGATCTCCACGGCGCCAACTTGATCCGCGAACTCAAGGCGCGCGAACCCTCCGCGCGGATCGCGGCCGTCGGCGGCCCCTTAATGAAGGCCGAGGCCCACGAATTCCTGGAGGACTTGGCGACAAGAGGCATGACCGGTTTTCTGGAGCCCCTGGCGGCCCTGCCCTTTTTCACCCGCCTGGGATTCCGATTGGGACGGTTCATGAAGGAACGCAAGGTCTCGGCCCTGGTCTGCATCGACTACTACGGCTTCAACCGCCGGGTGCTGTCCTTCGCGGCGGCGGCCAAAGTCCCCGCCTACTACTACGTCAGCCCCCAGGTCTGGGCCAGCCGCCCGGGGCGCATTCAGGTTCTAAAAAAACTAGTCCGCAAGATGCTGGTGATCTTTCCGTTCGAGGAAAAGCTCTACCGGGAGGCGGGCGTGGACTGCCTCTATGTGGGCCACCCGCTCTTGGACCTTATGCCCCCCGCCCCGCCCCGGGACGCCCCGTCGGACAAGCCCTTGATCGGCCTGCTGCCGGGCTCGCGCGCCTCCGAGGTGCGCCGCCACCTTCCGGTGTTCCTGAAAACTTTCGATCTGTTAAAAAAACGCTTTCCCGGCGCCCGGGCGCGCCTCTTTGCGGCGGCGTCCCTGCCCGATTCCGCTTATAATGGCCCCGGAGGCGTCCCCCTGCCCGTGGTCCGGGAGCGCGATTACGCCCTGCGCTCCTCATTGGATTTCGCCATCAGCTCCTCCGGCACGGCCACTTTGGAAAACGCCCTGCTGGGGGTGCCCATGGCCGTGGTCTACAAGCTCTCCTGGCCCACCTACGCCATCGCCCGGACTCTGATCAAGGTCCCCTACATCGCCATGGCCAATCTCCTGGCCGGAAAGCGGCTGGCGCCCGAGCTTATCCAGCGCGACGCCAAGCCGGAAAAAATCGCCGCCGCGGTGGCCCCGATCCTGGGGGATCCCGCGGCCTGGTCGGCCGTCCGGCGGGAGCTCCTGGAAATCCGCTCGCGCCTGGGGTCCCCCGGCGGTGCCGGAAGGGCCGCGGCCGAAATCCTTCAGGACAGCGGGATTCTTCTATAATATAGGCAAGCCCATGCTTCTCACTTTCACGATCTTGGCCGTCGCGATGACCTTCGCCGGAGGCACGGCCCCGCTGATCAAGAACATGCTTTCCCGGCCGGGGATGTGGCGGCTTTTTTCCTTGCGCGCCGGAATCCTGATCGGCGTGGCCTTCACCGAGGTTCTGCCGGAGGCCTGGAACCAGGATCCGTCTTTGGCGGGCTGGGGGGCGGTGGCGGCGTTCGTGCTGTTGTTTACCATGGGCAGTTTCGCGATGCTTGATTCCTGCCCCGAGTACCTGGAGCAATGCCGGGTCCACTACCTGGGCTGGGCGGCGTTTTCGGCCTTGACGATCCACTCCTTCATCGACGGTTTCAACCTGGGCGTTTCTTTCTCGGCCGGCGTCCCGGCGGGCATCGCGGTGGGAATCGCCCTGGCCCTGCACAAGCTGGCCGACGGTTTCACGCTGACCTCGTTGTTTACCCAAGCCGGGATGAGCCCGGCGCGGAGTCTCATCTCCTTGACCCTGGTCGCCGCGGCCACTCCGGCGGGGGCCGCCTTCAACGCGCTGGGCTCGACCGCGGGTTCCCCCCGGGCCGCAGCCGCCCTGCTGGGGTTTGCCGGGGGCTCCTTCATCTACATCGGCGCCGCCGACCTGGTTCCGCGCCTGCATAAGGCCGAGGATAAGAGCGGCCTGGCGTATTTCGGTTTGGGTCTACTGGGCATGGCGGCCCTGCACCGCTTCTAATGGAAAAAGAAGAGCTCATCAAACGGTTCGAGGCCTACGCCCCGCACGTGGACACGGCGATCCTGGAGAAAGCCTACGACTATTCCCTGAAGGCCCACGCCGATCAGGAGCGAGCCTCCGGGGAGCACTACTTCGTCCACTGCGACGCGGTCGCTTCCTCTTTGATAGACTGGAAGATGGATCTTCCCACGGTCTGCGCCGGGCTCCTGCACGACGTCATCGAGGATACCCCCACCACCGCCGAGCTTCTGCGCAGCGAATTCGGCGACGAAATTTCCAAGTTGGTGGTCGGCATGACCAAGCTCGACAGCCTCCAATTCTCCTCCCACGACGACGCCCAGGCCGAGAACTGGCGCAACATGCTCCTGGCCACCGCCCAGGACATCCGGGTCATCATCATCAAGCTGGCCGACCGCCTGCACAACATGAAGACCCTCAACTACCTCAACCGGGACAAGCAGCTGCGCATCGCCCACGAGACCATTTCCCTGTACGCCCCCCTGGCCCATCGCCTGGGCATGTTCCGCCTCAAGGGGGAGCTGGAAGACCTGGCCTTCATGTACCTGCACCCGGAGGAATACGAGACCCTCAACTCCAAGGTCACCGCCATGCTTTCCGCGAGGGAGATCACGCTGGCGAAATTCAAGGAAGGAGTCGAGAAGGCCCTGGGCACTTCGAAAATCTCCCACCGCATCCTCTCGCGCTCCAAGAGCCTCAATTCCATCTACCAGAAGATGCAGCGGCAGGACAAACCCTTCGAGGAAATCCAGGACGCCCTGGGCGTGCGCATCATCACCGACACGGTGGCCGACTGCTACGCCCTCCTGGGCATCGTCCATACCTATTTCAAGCCGGTGGCCGGGTCCTTCACCGACTACATCGCCATCCCCAAGATGAACCTCTACCGCAGCCTGCACACGACCGTCATGGGCCCCGGGGGAGAGCTCGTCGAGATCCAAATCCGCACCGAGGAGATGCACCGCACCGCGGAGTACGGCATCGCGGCCCATTGGCGCTACAAGACCGGCGAGCACGCCCGGGACGCGCACATGGAGGAGAAGCTCAACTGGCTGAGGCAATGGATCGAGTGGCTCCAGGACCTCAAAAGCCCGCGGGAGTTTTTGGACAGCCTCAAGACGGATCTGGAGCTCAACCAGGTCTTCGTCTTCACCCCGGCGGGAGAGGTCAAGGCCTTCGCCGCCGGCGCCACGCCCCTGGATTTCGCCTTCGCCGTGCACACCGAGATCGGCATGACCTGCGTGGGCGCCAAGGTCAATAATAAGATGGTCAAGCTCGACTACCAGCTCAAATCGGGCGACATCTGCGTGATTCTGACCAAGAAGGGCTCGGTTCCGAAAAAGGACTGGCTCCTGGTGGTCAAGACCGCCCGCGCGCGCTCCAAGATCCGCAACTACCTTCGGGAGAAAGGCATTGTCGCCTAGCCTGCTGGCCCTGGCCCTGCTCCTCGGGGGAACCCCTCCCAAGGCGCCCCCGCCGTTTACGGCCGCCGCCGTAAGAACGGCCGAGGAACCGGGGGAGATCGAGCGGGAGGCCGAGGCGGTCGCGGCGCTGGCCGGCGAGCTCTCATCTCAAGGGAAGGAATTTTCTGAAATTTTCCAGGCTATCTGCGCCCGCTCCGCGGGCGCTCCAGGTCCCGCCCTCGCCTTCAAGGCCCAGTTCGGCGGCCTCATGCTTTGGACCGAGCGCGGCGGGCGCCCCAAGCTCCTGGGCCGCGAGGATTGGGGCCTGCACTTCATCTACGGCGGCTGGATCTCGGCTTTCTTCGGGCTGGAGGAGGCGCTTTCGACCGGCTACGAGAAGGAACGGCGGGACTCGGCGTCCGCGGGAAACGCCTTTGACCTGGGGGATTTGGCCGTCACCTATTTCGGCGCGCATTGGGCGGAACGGGCCTTGGCCGATCCGGCGGGATTTCCGGCCCCCTGGGCGGACGGGGCTCGGAGCCTGGAGACCCTCCCGCCCCTGACTCTCGGGAAACTGCCCGCCGGCGCTTTGCCCACCCCGGCCGAGTCGGCCTCGGTCGAGGCCTGGGTCCGCTCTTCCCTTTAATCCGCGGCGCGCAGGGCGTTCCGGCAGGCGGGCAGAAGGCTGTCCCAGTGGTCTTTCAGGCACGCCGCCAACGCCTTGACCTTGCTCTTTTTAGATTTACAGAGCAAACCGATTTCGTTTCCGCAGAAATTCTCCAGCCGCTCCAACTTGTAGTCGGGCTCGGGAGGCGTTCCCGCCTTGGGCTTGACCTTGACGGGCTTGGTCCCCTTGGGAAAAGGCGCATCCCTGGAGGCCCGGGCCCCGGGTTCGGCGATCGGGAATTGAAAACGGATTTCCTTGGGGGAAGCGTCCGCCGAAAAATTCCACTCCCGAAAGGCCCGATCCCCTTCATCGGCCAGTTCGATCTTGAGCAAGGGCGTTTCCTGCGGGGGCTGCCCGGTGCCGGGGTTGGTTTTGAGGGAACCGAGGGGCACCTTCTCGAAGCTCGCCTTTAAAACATTCTCCCCCTTGAGGAGCTTGTGTTTCATCGAATTGCAGACTACGCTGGTGGCGGTCTTGGCGGGGAGCCCCCCTTGGTCGGCGAAAGGGCAGTTTTCCACCCCGTTGAGGAGCAGGCTTCCCTTGAAGCCGTAAACCTTCACGTAGACATTGGCGAACACCGTGGAATAGGTCCCCGCCGGGGCGGAGGTAACGGGAACGGCCGGAGCCGCCGCGAAAACCGGAGCCGCGGCCGACAATAAGGCGGCGATCAAGGAAAGTTTCATATTGGGGCCATCATACAATATCCGCCGAAAGCCAGTTTCGGCAACGGCGGCGAAAACCGGCGATCGTCGCGTAAATCAAAAATATCCCGCCGGGCAGCTTTTCCGGTGAAAATTCCCCCCCCCTTGCGGGAAAACGAGGAATTGCCTCACGGATTCATTCCACGAAAGGGAAGATCGAATTCATAGAATTTAGACGCCCGCCCGGACACAATAAAAGGGGCGCCAATCCGTTATACCTGGTAAGGAGAACATGTTGGGGGTCAAACCCGATGAGCTTGCCCGCTGGCTGGAAGAGTTTAAAGGGCCCCTCCACAGCTTTCTGCGCCGCATGGCCGGGGACTCGGCCGCCGACGACCTGTTTCAGGAGGTGTTCGTGAAAGCCCTGGGAGCCGCGAAAACCTACGAGGACCGGCAGCGCCCGGCGGCCTGGCTGTTCACCATCGCCCGCCGCCTGGCCCTCGACCACCTGCGCCGCGCGCGCCCCGAGGTCTCCTTGGACCAAAGCGCGGAGGAGGGCGCCTCTTGGGCCGAAACCCTCCCGGGCAAAGACCCCCGGCCCGAAGCCGAATTGGAATCCGGCGAGACCAACGCCAGGATCATGGCCGCCATCGATTCCCTGCCCTTGGACCAGCGCGAGGTGTTCCTGCTGCGGGAACACGGGGGCCTTTCCTTTAAGGAGATTTCCGGCGCGCTCGGCATTCCCCTCAACACCGCCCTGGGACGGATGCACTACGCGGTTGCCAAGCTCCGCCGGATCCTGGAAAAACCATGAACCACGAAAATTTCGAGAACGCCCTGCTCCTGCGCGCGGCCGGGGAATTGGCGGACCGCGAAAGCACGGAACTGGCCGGACACTTGGCCGGGTGCGCCGCCTGCCGGTCCTTCGCCGGGGCGCTTGAAGCGTCGTCCGCGGCGGCCAAGTCGGTCATGGAGGACCCGAACCCGGACTTGGTCCGAAAAACGCGCTCTCACATTTTGGCCCCGGAGACCCGCCCGCAACCCTTTCTGCCCTGGAACTGGATTCCCGCGGGGCTAGGGCTGGCTTTGGCGACCTTGCTTCTCATGGTGGGGCGCCAGCGCCCCGGGCCGACGGCGGGCCCCGCGCCTTCGGCGTCGGCCTCCGAGGACCGCGATGAGTTGTCCCGGATTGAAACGGATCTGGAGGAACTCGAGGAACTGATTTCGGATGTTGAACTCGATTTGTCGGAAACTGTCACGGGGGGTGACCTATGAAACCATGGATTCTGGCGGCGGTGTGGGCGTTCTCGGCGGCGGCGGCACGGCCGGTTCTGGCAGAGCCGGTGGACTCCGACGAGTCCGCCATCGAGGAGCGGGGCGGCGGGGAAGGAGCCCGGGGCTGGGCCAGGGGGGGCCGTCGCGGGAAATTCCGGGAATTTCTGGGCGGGGGAAAAGGCGGCGGCGAGGTCCGAAAGGCCATGAAGGAGCGCCGGGAGCTTCGGACCAAGACCCGGGAGGTTCGGCGCCGCTACCTGGAGGCCAAGACTTCAGATGAGCGCAAGTCCCTGCGGACCGAGCTTGAAAAAGCCATCGGCGCCGAAATGGATATGCGCCTCAAGCATATGGAAACCCGCCTTCAGAAGCTCCGCGAACGCCTGCCGGTCCTGGAGAAAAAACTGGCCTCGGGCAAGAAAAACCGGGACAAGCTGGTGAAACTACGGCTGGAACTGCTCGACGCCGAGAGCGGGAAAGGGGAGTAACTACAGAACCAAAATAGGGACAGCGACCATTTTTACCAAGTAAAAATGGTGGCTGTCCCTATTTTAATCTAGAATCCATCCAGGCGTAATCTTGGAGATCGCGGTCGTGGCGGGCGCGTTCGCGGTCGACGGCGTCGAGCGGGATTTCCTTGAGGCGCAGGGCTTCCTCGAAGGCGGCGTCGTCGCCGGGGCGGACATAGCGGTACTCCCGGGCCGACAGCCAGCCGGCGGGGACGCGGTCCCGGCGGACGAAGAACAGGGCCTGCCGGTCCCAATAGGCCAGAGCCCATTTTTCCTTGGGAAAATAGGACAGGTACCAAGGACGCCAGAAAACCTTTTCCGAGCCGTCCGGGTAGCCCTTGACCGTCCGGACCGCCGAGCCAATGTTGCGGACCACGGCGGCGCCGAGGTCGTAGCGCTCCAGAAACCGGCGGCCGTTCTCGGGAGAGGAGACCGACTCCTGGACCTCGGGGAGCTGTTGATGGAAGATGTAGCGCCCGTCGCCGAAAACCTTGTGCCAGGGGGACAGCCTCCAACCCAGATACCCGCCCCACTCCCAGGAATTATAGACCCGCAGGCGGGACACCGTTTCCCGCTCGCGGTCCATGAACTCCGCCGCCCCCATGGGGACGAAGACCCCGTCGAAAATTTTTCCCAGGGAAAGGCGGCCCAAGGCCCAGGGGTAATACACGCCCAGAAGCAGGACCACGCCCAAAAAGGCGAGCCGCGCCTTCTCCGGGGAGCAGAGCCGGACCGCCTGCGCCGCGGCCACGGGAACGGCCAGAACCGTGAAGTAGGAGCCGAGCCGGGTATGCTGGACGGCCGAATAGCCGAAATAAAGAACGCCCAACGCCGCCCCGGTCGGGGCTCCTCCGCAAGCCAGCAACGCCAGAACCACGGCGAGCATCGGCCAGAAGGGGATGTGCCCGGCCTTGGTGAAAGTCGTCGGTCCCCATTCTTGGATGAAGCGGGCGACCAATTCCCGTTCGGCCCAATGCCGGCGCAGAACCTCGTGGGCGCCCAAGCCGTAGGGATTGGCGGCCGTGGCCAAAGCGCAAAGCGCCGTCAGGCCGGCGCGCCCCAGAGCCGCCTTGCGCCGGCCCTCCGCGACGTCTCCCAGGGCGTAGAAAAAAAGCAGGGCCAGGCCCATGGGATAGGCGGCGTGGAAATTGGCCCAAAGGGCGAAAACCGCCGGCAGGCCGAACCAACCGCCGGGAAAGCGGCCCCGCCCCAGGCGCTCCCGCTCCAGGAAATAGAATAGGCCGGAAAAAATCGCCTTGGAAATCAGGTCAGGCCGGATGTCGGCGTGGGCCATGTTTACGGCGCCCCAGGCCGCGATGGCCGCCGCTTTGAGCGGGCCCCGGATTCCGTGAAGGTCCAGGGTTTTAACGGTTAAAAAAAGGCTTAATCCAAGAAGGAGATTTTTGAGCGCCCACAACGCGCCCAAGCCGCCGGCCCGATGCGCGCCGTAGAAAACCAACTGAGACAGCCACTCGAAATCCGCCCAGGGATGGCCGCTTTTGGTGAAGGACAAAAAGTCCTCCCGGGGAAAGGCCGCGTGTTCCAGAATCCAGCGGGCGCAGGACAGATGCCAGAACAGGTCCGGATTATAAAGAGGAAGGACGAAAGGAGGAAGAACGAGGAGGGCGGCGATGAAAAGGAGCCACCGGTCCTTGGGACCGTAATTTGATACCATCGAGCCCGGCAGGAACCGGGTCAGCGAGCGGGACGGACGGCCTTACCGGAGCGGATGCAGCCGGTGCAGACGTACGCCGTCCGGGTCCGGCCTCCCGAAGCGACCTTCTGCTTCTGGAGATTGGGCCGGAAAATCCGCTTCGTGGCACGGTTGGAATGGCTGTAGCTGAAGCCAGAAACGGGTCCTTTGGCGCAAACAGAGCATCGAAAAGCCATGAAATTCTCCCTAAATCCGGCATGATTATATCAAAACCGGGCGAGGTTTCCAACGCGGGAGCTTCAGGACCCGGTTTGCGCGCCCCCATCGAAAGCCTCAAGGGCGTGGGCCCCAAGCGGGCCGTCCAGCTCGCCCGCCTGGGCCTGGAGACCCTGGAGGACCTCCTTTATTACCTGCCCCGGGACTGGCAGGATCGAAAAGAAACCCCCCTGGACCGTCCGACCGGAGGCCTGGTGGTCCTGCGCGCCCGGGTGCTCAAGGCCCGGATCATCCGGGCCAGCCCGCGGCTGGCGATGCTCCGCGCCGAACTCCTGACCCTCGGCGGGGACAAGGTCACGGCCATTTGGTTCAAGCACCTGAGCTTCCGCTACGACGTCTTCGGCTCCCTGAAGACCGAAGTGGTCATGGGGGCCGACCTCTGGGTGGTGGGCCGCGCCGAGCCGAGCCTGCTCGGAATCCGCGAAATCCGGGCCGAGGAGCAGTACCGGATCGACGATCCGCGCGCGGTCCTCCACGTGGGCCGGCTGGTCCCCGTGTATCCGGCGACCGAAGGCATCACCCCCCGCCTGCTCCGGGAGCTGGCCTTCCAAGCCCTGGAAACCGGGGCCGATCAGGTCCGGGAAATCCTTCCTTTTTCCTTGGTCAAAAAAAGGGGCCTTCTGGCTTTGTCCCAGGCCCTGCGGGGCACGCACTTCCCCGGCTCGGCGGCGGAGCTGGCCGCCTCCCGAAGCCGGCTGGCTTACGAGGAACTCCTGCTTTTGGAGCTGGCCTGGATTCTAAAACGCCGCCAAGCCTCCGGAACCGGGAAGAATTTCACCTACGAAATCCGCCGGCACCTACTCACCCCCTTTCGAGCCCATCTGGGGTTTGAATTGACCGGGGCTCAAAAGCGCGTCATCAACGAAATTTTCGAGGACATGAAACGGCCCCACCCCATGACCCGCCTGCTCCAGGGGGACGTCGGCTCGGGAAAAACGGTGGTCGCGATCGCGGCCCTGCTTTTGGCGGTGGAAAACGGCTTCCAGGGAGCCTATATGGCCCCCACCGAAATCCTGGCCGACCAGCATTTCGGGACCATGAAAAAATTCCTCAAGGACCTCCCGGTCCGCGTGGAGATGCTGACCTCCCGGCTCTCGAAAAAAGAGCGCGACGGCGTCCTGGCCCGCCTGCGCAAGGGGGAGGTGGACATCCTCGTCGGCACCCACGCCCTTTTGGAGGAGGATGTTCATTTCCCCCGCCTGCGCCTGGCCGTGATCGACGAACAGCACCGCTTCGGCGTCCGCCAGCGCACCACCCTCCGGCAAAAGGGCTCGATCCTGGACCTGCTCATCATGACCGCCACCCCCATCCCCCGGACCTTGGCCCTGGTGCTTTACGGAGACCTCGACTCATCCATCCTCGATGAAATGCCCCCCGGGAAAACGACGGCGGAAACCTTCCACGCCCCGGAATCGGAAGCCTTGGAGCACATGAAAGCCGAGGTGGCCGCGGGGCGGCAAGCCTTCGTCGTCTACCCCATCATCGAGGAATCCAGCCGCCTTGACCTGCAATCGGCCAAAGCCGAGTACGAACGCCTCAAATCCGGCCCGCTCTCGCAATTGCGAGTGGCGCTCATCCATGGGGCGATGCCCGGAAAGAAGAAGGCGCAGGTGATGCGCGAATTTTCCGAGGGCCGATGGGACGTCCTGGTGGCGACACCGGTCATCGAGGTCGGCATCGACGTGCCCAACGCCACGGTCATGGTCATCCAAAACGCCGACCGCTTCGGCATGTCGAGCCTCCATCAACTCCGGGGCCGGATCGGGCGGGGGAGCGCCGCCTCCAAATGCTTTCTGGTGGCCCAGCCGCAGACCCCGGAGGCCCGCCGCCGCTTGGAGACCCTGGTCGCCTCCTCCGACGGCTTCCGGATCGGAGAGGAGGACTTGAAGCTCCGCGGCCCCGGGGAGTTTCTGGGCACGGCCCAACACGGGGATCTGGCCCTCAAGGTGGCCGACCTCTCCCGCGATGCCCAGTTGTTGGCCCAAGCCCGGGAAGACGCCGAGGAACTGCTCAAGGCCGACGAACGCCTGTTGGCCGCAGATCACCTAAATCTCCGCGAGCGCCTTCTGACGCTCTACCAAAAACAATGGAATTGGATCGACCTGGCATAGGACTTAAGACCTATTTAGGCCTGGGCCCAAGGACCCAGGCGCGCCCGGCCCGCGGGGGCTATTTGTATGTGGTATGCAAACAATCACCCAACCCCGCGCGGCCCGCAAGGCCGCGTCCGATCCGCTCGAAAACGCCGCGTCCTGCATCCTTCGGGAATGGCTCTCCGAACTTCAAAGGGAGTACCAGCTCCGCGACTGCGCCGGCCGCAAGCGCATGGCGCGGGAATTGGCCGTCCTTAATCGGGACTAGCCTCAAAGCGTTTCTCCTGATCCTAACCCTCCGCCCGGAGGGCGTCGCTCAGCATGTTTTCCAGGAGAAGCTCGAAGTCGTCGGTTGGAATCAGGGCTGTTCGGTCGGGGTCGCCCATTTCGGCTATCCCGACCCCGCGACGGTCAAAATGCCCGACCCGATCGTCACCTTGATCGGGAGCCTGTCCCTGGCCCCCGGGGAAAGCCAACCGGAGATTCACTGGCTGATGACCCGGGACGGACTCTACACATACGAGGAGGCCGACGCCAAAAACGCCCGGGCCTACCTCGCCAAGCACGACTACAATCGTCCCGGGACCGTCGAAAAGCTTCTGTCCCTGGAGGAGCGCCAACCCCTGGAGGACGTGCTCCTGAGCACCGCCTCCCTTTCCGCGGCCGCCGCCACGGGTTGGCCGCCCCCCACCTTCAAGCTCTCCGAAATCCACTATTCTCCCCTGGCCACCTGCGCCCTGCTCGTCTACCGTTTCAAGGAGTCGCCCCGGCCGTATTTCCAATACATCCTGACGCGAATCAAGGATCCCTCCATCCGAAAGGTCCGCGCCCAAGCCCACGCGGCCAACTCCGTCCTCCTTTTCGAGCGCGGCGATTCCCCGGCCGCCCTTATGGAGGCCAAGACCGCCGCCGAGCTGGCCCCCGAGTTTCCCCCGGCCCGCTACCGCCACGCCGCCATGCTCAGCCTGAGCGGCTCCCTGGAGGAATCCATGGAGGAACTGGCCCAGGCCCTGCGCCGGGACAAGTCCCTGAAAGCCAAGGCCCGCAAGAACCCGGACTTCGAAAACCTCAAGGATAATCCGCGGTTCCAAGAGCTGACCCGTTGAGGGGTCCGGCTTTGGCGGCGGCGCTGCTCCTGGGATCCGCTTGCGCCCTCCCCAAGCGCCTCGAAACCGCCCCGGTCCCCGCGCTTCAAACCCATCTCCAAAACGCCGATCTATTCCTAAGAGAGGACCGGATGGGCGCCGCATTCCAGGAATTGCGGGCCGCCGAGCGCCTGGCCGGGTCCGACGGCGAGGCCCAAGCCGCCGTGCAGGAAGCCCTGGGCCGCGCCAATCTCGCCCAACGGGAATACGAACGCGCCGAGGAATCCTTCAAAAAAGGCTTGGCCCTGGCGGGTTCCCTCGGCCTCAAGGGCGAGCTCCGGGCCCGCCTGCTCCACGGCCTGGGGGTATGTCAGATGCGCCGCTCCAAGTTCGCCCAGGCGATCCGCACTTTCGAGGAAGCGGGAGGCTCCGAGCCCGGCCCGGAAACAAAAATCGGGCTCGCGGCGGATTTGGCCCGCAGCCGGCTGGAAGAAGGCCTCTCCAGGCCCGCCGCCCTCCCGCAACCGGGAGCCCTGTCGGCCCGCGTGCGCGCCATCCGCTTTCACGGCAATCGGACGGAGGAAGAGCTGCTGCGGCGAAAACTTCCCTTCAGGGAAGGCGGCCCCCTGCCGGAGGACGGACTCCTGCGGGCCCGCGAGGCCTTGTACCGCATGCAGTTGTTCAAGAAAGTCGTCGTCTCCTCTTCGCCCGCGGGACCCGGGGAAGCCGACGTGGACGTTTTCCTTCGCGACGGCTGGTACCTGATCCCTTTCCCTTTTTTCGCCTCGGGCAACGGCGGCAGCAGCGGCGGGATCTTCGTGGCGGGCCGAAACGCGCTCCGGCAGGCGGAATCCTTTTTCGCGATGGGCATGGCCGGACGCAACGGGGCGCGGACCGCCGTCGGGGGAACCTGGGAGGGTTGGTCGGGGGAGATTTCCTACGACAAGCGCGATTTCTCGGAAAAATATTTCCTCGACGGAGGGTTCACGACCTCCGACGATCTCGGTGGCGCGGCCGAAACCAAGGCGAAATTCGGACCCATCGGCGGCGGCTACGGAAAATATGAGAAGCGGGGCTCCCTGGACCTGGGAATTCCCGCGATCGGAAACCTCGCCGTCGCGGCCAACTGGGAATACTACCAGGTGCGTTATTCTTCTCAGAGCGGCGTGCCCCCGCCCGACGCGGGACGCCAAAGCCGGATCGAGCTTTCCCTTCGCTATGGCGGGGGATATCGCTCCGCCCCCGCGGGGGGAGCCGACCTGGGAGCGATCCTTGGTTTCGGCATGGCCGACCTCGAGGAAAGAATAAAACCCCTGACGGCGCCCCGGTATTCGGGCCGGGGCTCGGTTCGCTATGTCCACGCCAACGCCTCGACCGGCTCGGACTTTTTCTACCGAGCCGTCCACGCCAAGGCCGCCGCGGTGGTCTCCTGGGGACGGCGCCAAAAGCTGACCTTCAATTTCGCCGGGGGGAGGGGCTGGGGCCTTCCTCCCTCGCAACTGCTCTCGACCTCCGAGGTCCTGGACGGCGGCTACGCCCGGGAATTCCGCGGCCACTCCGTGGCGGGCGCGGGCATTCATTACTCCCACCCCTTCCGCATCACGCAACGCGGCATCTGGGAGGGCGTGGCCTTCGCCGAGGGAGGCCTGGCCCTGGACGGCGACGAGCGCCGCAACAAGCGCGGCTTCGGCCTGGGCTTCTGGTACCGCTTCTGGCGCGCCCCCATCCCCTTGGGCCTGATCTACAACTACAGCATGGATGACCAGGACGCCCGGATCACCGCCGCCCTGGGCGGCCGGTTTTAGGCGCGAGCGCTCGGCCTGGGACGGACCGGCATCAATGCCGTTGACAAAACCGGGATGTCCCCCTATCCTTAATGAGGATGCGCCTCCCCCTCCCTCTTTTGGCCCTGTTTTGGGCTTTGGCCCCCCTGCCCCTGCGGGCGGCCCCCGGCCCCGCGGCCGCCCCGGCGGCCGCCGAAGCCGAGCGGCAGTATGATTTCAGGGGCAAGCCGCTTCAGGCCGGGGACCGGGACACCATTCTTGGAATGGGGTATCGTTTCGAGGAAGCGACCGGGGCGGTGCTCTCTCCGGAAACCAAAAAACCGATTTCCGAAAGGAAAATGGCCGAGGTCCTGGAAGAACTTCTCCTGGGCCGGCGCCACAACGCCCTGGAACGGGCCCATCACCTTCTTTCCAAAAAGTCGGGAGCCGGCCAATTGTCTCCCGCCGACAAGAGGGAATTGGACGCGCTTTTATCCACGGAAGGAGACGCCCTGCCCGCCAATTTCCGCAAGGCCCTGGAAAACCTCGACCGCGATTTCGCCGGAGCCCGCGATTCGGCCGAGCGCGCCTATGCCGACTCCACCCGCTACTTCGACGGCCAGGCGACTTTGTCCGACCGCCTCAAAGCTTCCCTTCCCGTCCAGGCCGGGGGCTGGAACGAGCCCAATCGTCCGGCCGTTTACTTCAACGAAACGGAACGCAGGCTGGGAGAAACCCTCTCGGCCGACCTGGCCGAATTCTACGCCCGGACCCCCGCGGCGGCCCCCGTCCTGGAGGGTTTCCGGGATAAAACCGGGAAGATCGTCCTACCCCCGGTTTTGGTCTTGAAGATCGACCCCCAGGCCGGGGCGCATTACAATCCGGAAAATCGCTCCATCGTGGCCAATCATGAATATGTATTGGAAGGCCTGCTTGAGTCGGTACCAAGGGACCGGCGCGAGGCCACGCGCGCGGAACTTCAGGACTCGGGCAAGCTGGCGCGCTATCTTCTGGATCACCCGAAGGCCCGGGAAACCCTGCTTCAAAAATACGACGTGGAATTTTTTCACGAGCTCACTCACGCGTGGCAGGACAAACGCCGGGGCCTAATGGTCGAAGAGGTCCGGGGAAACGCTCCCGGCGTGATGGCTCTTGAGTTCGAGCATGAGGCCTTCCTCATGCAGAATAAATACATCCACGCCAAGCTCCTCAAGGACCCGGACAAGACCATGGAGGAACCCTGGTTCGGCGGCTACCTCGAACTTCTGGGCGATTTCGACCGCTGGCGGGAAGCCATCACCCGGCAATACATGGATTCCTGGCCGCAGTTCGCCGGCAACCTGAAAAAGGCCGAAGAGATCCAGGACACGCGGATCGGCCTGGCCCGGCGCCTGATGGGCGAGGGACTCTACGCCCGCGTCTCGGGCTGGCTGAAACTTCGCGGCTACGAACTGGGCTCCCGGGAAATCCGGACGGAGGCCTCGGCCCAAATGGCGGCGATGGAATCTTTCCACCAATCCGCGTACCCGGTCATGCGCCGCGAGGGCTTTTCCAAAATGGGCGAGGCCCTCGACCGGCAGGGGCGTTTCCTGGAAGCCTTCCAAGCCCGAAGCGCCGCCGGGGACGCGCGGGCCTTGGCCCGGAGCGCGGACAAGCTGGCCGCTTGGCTCGCGGAGCAGAAAGCCAAACCCAACAAGATTCCGCTTAAAACCTTGCAGGAAGCCGAAGCGGCGCTTGCCGCCTATTACGAAAAGACGGGCGGCAAGCGGGGGTCCAAATGAACGCCCGCTACGGCGCTACGGCGGCCTTGGCCGCGATCCTGGCGTTGGGAGGCTGCATGGGAAAAGAACCCTCGGACCAAGCGCCCGCCAAGGGCGGGCCCAAGACCGCGGTTTACCAGGAACCCGGCGGGGCTTTCTCCTGCGAGATTCCGGCGGCGTGGCGGGTGCTGGAAACCCAGGGCGGGGCTCAAAAAGTCTCCTTCTTCGGCCCTCCGGACGGGGAGAAACCATTTTCGGCCTCGATCTCGATTTACCAATTCGGCCCCGGCTCCCATTACGCGACGCCCCGGGATTACGCCGCCGCCCAGGCCGCCTCCGGCGGCGCCAGCCAAGCCCCCCAAGAGGCGGATTGGAATGGGCGCAAAACCCTGCGATTTAGCGCCGTCCGCAAGCGCCCGGTTCCCCATTCCACGAAAACGACCGAGGAGAAGGAAGACACCGTTCTCATTCCCCTGAAATCGGGCTTTCTGGCCGTCGTCCACGCCGCCGCGGTTTCCAGCCATCCCCGGTCCGAGCCGGTTTTCCGGGCGCTCCTCGACAACCTCAGAATCCCGGAATGATGTAAAAAATGAGAGCCCTGGTCCAACGCGTTTCCTCGGCCTCGGTTCTGCTTGCGGACGGCACGCGCCGAGCCATCGGGCCGGGCCTGCTGATCCTGCTGGGGGTCGGCAAAGGAGACACCGAGGAGGCGGCCCGGCGGCTCTCGGAAAAGGTTTTAAATCTCAGGATATTTTCCAATGCCGCGGGGAAATTCGACCGCTCCCTTTTGGACGAAAAAGGCCAGGCCCTGGTGATCTCACAATTCACGCTGTTCGGCGATCCCTGGCAGGGACGGCGCCCGGATTTCACTTCGGCGGCGGCCCCATCCGAGGCGCAGCCCCTCTACCTGCGCTTCGCAGCACTCTTGGAAGAGGCGGGGGTCGCGGTCCGGACCGGGGAATTCGGGGCCCACATGGCCGTGGAGTCGGTCAACGACGGCCCCGTGACCCTCTGGGTGGACACCCAAAAAGGTTGATCCAGATCAACGGCCTGGATCAATAAGGCCCGTTGACGAGTCTCATAGGGCATTTTCCCCGCAAACGCTATCCTATGGCCATGAAGAAAACGCTCCTGGCCCTGATCGTCGCGATCCCGGCCACCGCCTCCGCGGCGGGCGTCGTCCGCATCACCGCGGTCGAGCGCTTTCCCCTGACCCCCCGGATCCTGCCCGGAGTGCCCCTGCCCATCGTCTCCATCGGAAATCCCCGCATCCAGCTTCCGGCCCCCAATTTCAACCGCTCCTCCATCCCCATTGTTTTGGCCCCGGTCGTGGCCGCCGCCCCTTCCGCCGGCGAGGCCGGCTGGGTCGCGCGGATTCCGGCCCCCAACGCCCCGGTCACCACCCCCCGGGAGCTTCCGTCCCCCCGGCCCAAGTCCATCCTTCCCCCCGCCCGCCGCATCCTGCAATCCCCCAAGGGAATTGAGCTCGCGGCCCTGGACCGGATGTTCGACAACAAAGGGGGCAAGACCCCGGAGCCCGTGGCGGTCCCCGGCCAGGAAATCTCCATCCCCGAGCAGATCGCTCCCTCCCACCCCTTCACCCTGCCGGAGCATGATCTCGAAAACGAGATCGGCCTCCCCTGGGTCGTCGAAGCCGAGTAGTTCGGACTAGACCTTAAAGAAGTCCACGACCTTCGCCTGGAAGACCTTCCTTAATTTCCAGACCAACCCCCCGGCCACGGCCGCGGCCAAGCCGGCATTGACCAGAAACACCCCGGAGGGGTCCAGGCCGAAGCCCGAACTCAAGGCCCAGAACGCCCCCGCGCTCAGCAGCACCGCCCCGAATCCCAGGGCGTTGGCGATGCCGATGTTGCGCCCGCGGACGGCCTCGGGGCTTCCTTTTTGGAGGTAGGTGTTGAGCGGAATGTAGAAAAAGCCCCCGCTAAATCCGAGGATGACCAAGTCGACGACCGCGCGGATTAAGGACCCGCCCCCGAAGAGGCTTAGGTCCAGC
Source organism: uncultured Elusimicrobia bacterium (assembly GCA_964358485.1). GTDB lineage: Bacteria > Elusimicrobiota > Elusimicrobia > UBA1565 > UBA9628 > CAYHPY01. Next base: position 18,490 of record CAYHPY010000001.1, on the reverse strand, counting down.
AGGGCCAAGGCCACGCCCACGGCCCCAAGGACGAGCCCCCGCTTCTCGAACTTCTCGGAAAGAAGGCCCGCCACGTAGGACCCCGCGCCCGTGGCCACGCCCAAGGCCATCAGGAGCGCGGTGGCCGCCGCGGAGGAACTGCGCAGGACATGCTCGGCGAACATAAAAATGTTCATCTGCAGCATGGAGGAAACGAACCAGAAAAAGGCCAGTCCCGCCGCCGCCAAATAAAGGGGCCGGGACATAGGAGGGCCCTTGGGCGCCGACGCCTCGGGCGCGGGCGACTGCGACGGGGCTCCGACTTTGGCCAGCCCCAGGCTCGGCCACAGCCCCAAAAGCGCGACGGCGACGAAAAACAGCCCCGCGGCCGGCAAGGCGCCCGGGAAAAGCCAGTAGAGCAGGCCGCCGGCGGCCGTGCCTCCCATCAAGGACAGAAAGCTCGCCATTTCCATGACGCCGTTGGCCTTGGTGAGCCGCTCGGGCGCCACCATCGACGGCAAAAGGCTGTATTTGGTCGGACTGATGAAGGCGCTATGGGTCCCCATGAGAAACAACAGCCCAAGGAGGATCCACGGATTGCCCAGGGCCAGACCCCCGACCGCCAACGCCGCCAACGCCACCTCGGCGGCCTTCAGAGCGATGACCATTTTCCCCTTGTGGACGCGATCCGACAGGCGTCCGGCGGCCACCGAGAACAGCAAATAGGGCAGGACCAGCGCGCCCGTGGCCAGGCTCATGAAAAGCGCCGCCGAGGTTTTGGCCAAGGTTCCGGTCACCCAGACCGCGACCAAGGTCTTGAGCGCGTTGTCGTTGAGCACCCCGAGAAAATGGGCGGGGACCAGGGACCAGAAGCCCTTGGCCGGGGCGGGGGTCGGGGCCGTGGCCGCATTCGGCGGCGGAACCGCCGCCAGGCGCTCCCGCGCCCGCGCGGCCGCCTCGCGTGCCGGGCCCGACAAGGAGGGGATGAGCTCGGCCTGGGCCAGGAAGGAATCAAATCCCTTCCGAGTGTAATCCTCCACGCAAGCGCCCCCGGAGGCCGGCAAGGACGCGGCCCGCAGTCGGGCCAGGCTTTGCTCCATCATGCCGACCACTCCGATCAACATCTCCGGACGATCCTGGATGGCCTGGAGCAAAACTTGGCGGGCCCGGGAGTCGCCGTTGAGCACCCCCTCCAGATCGGCCGCCTCCAACTCGCCGTCGGCCGTGGCCGGGACCGGGGCGGGCGCGGGGGCCGCCTCCACGGGCGCGGCCTTCGGAGTCTCGCCGAGAACGGGCACGCCCAACGCCTGCCCCGGACCGACCTCCAACTCCCCGCCCGGAAGCTCCGGTGCCTTGCGCACGGAAGGGGCTTGGCTTCCCGGCAATGAAAGGCCGGATCTAGAAAAAACCGGAGATAGCGACAACCCCCGAGAACCGGAACCCAGGGACACCCGGCCGATGGGACGCCCGGCGGCCCCCCCGCGGACCGAGGCGGAGCGGACGGTTTGCGCCCGGGCTCCCTGGGAGGCAAGCGCCAGCACGCCCGCCGCCCAAAGGGCGGCAAGAATTAGACGAGTCGCGGCCATGTCCCCAAAGGATAGGGGTTTGCGCCCGCGCCCGCCTGGGCCGGCCGGGCAACGGGGGGCGGCCTAAGAGGCCCAGGGCCGTTTGGGCCTTATAACAGGCGGGCTTTGACGGCCACCGCCCCGTAGGAGCGCTCGGCCTGGAACCACCAAGGGGAGTTTTTCAGCCAGCGGATGCGCTCATGATAGCCGTCCCGCCCCGGAACGTCGAACCGGAAGACCCAGGCCCCGTTCTCCGCGACCCCGGAGGACCAAGCCGGCCAGTCCAAGAGGGGCGCGCGGGTGGAATCGGAGCGGTAGTCCCCCTTCTCGGAATCGTTGAAGACCTGATGGGCTTGGCCGTCCGGGCCAAACCTCAAAACCTTCAAAACGCCGAGCGAGGTCGAAAAGACAACGGAATAATAACCGTTGTTCTCGAAATTCCTCTCCCAAATTTTCAAATTCCAGCCGTCTGCTCCGTCCTTCGGCCGGAGCAGAGAGTATTCCCAGATTTCTTTCATGATCTCATCGGGCGGGTTCTCCACCCCCGCCGCGCTCGGGGAGCGAATGGAATACTCCACGGCCCAGGCCTGCCCGTCGCGCCACTGGGGAAGAAAGGCCTGCACCGGGTTTTTCCGAGCCCCCATGGCGGGGGCGGCGGCCAGAACAATCAGGAGAAACGATTTCATTTACGGCCGAAGACGAACAGGTTTCCGGAAAAGCCCTCCACCCCGACGATCAACTCCTCTTTTCGGTCCCGGTCCAGGTCCCGGGAGAGAAGGGACACGATCTTTCCCCGAAAGCGCGCTTCGGTCACCAGCCGGCCCGCGCGGTCGAGAATCATGACCCAACCGTTGGAGGTTCCCAGCACTAACTTTCGCGGTCCGTCGTCGAACCTCCCCAGGGCCCAGGCGGTGACGGTGATGTTTCCCAGGTCGTGGGTCCCAGCCTCCCGCCACTCGCGCTCCCCGGGGGAACGGCCCCGGTCGGCGCGGAAAATCTTCAAGCTCTCTTTCCAGGACCCCGCCCGGCTGTCCAGGCCGTACAGCCACTGGCCCTCGGAATCCTGATCGTAGAGGACCCGATCCAAGTTTCCCCCGGCTTGAAAGCGCTCCAGCACCCGCCCCTGCAGTCCCACCAAGGAGATCTTGCCCGTGCCGTCGGCCGCCGCCAACACCGGCCGCAGGCCCGCGAAGTCCAGCCGGACCGAGGTGATCCGCTCCAGGTCGGCAAGCTCCCAGGCCAGCTTGCCGTCCGGTTTAAAAGCCCGCAGGCCCGCGGTCCCGTATTGGTAGGCGGCCACGACCAACGGCCCGCCGTGCTCCTTGGGAACCGGAGTAAAATCCTCCGCCCGCATCTCGGGAACGTCCATTTCCACCGGCCTGCCCCCGAGCCCGAATTGCCACAGGCGGAAATCATCGGCCCCCGCGAATAGCGGGGCCTTTCCCGAATCATCCCACAACCGGAACTTTCCCAGGGTCAGGGCGGCGGTCCCCGCCTGGGCCTGCTTGCCGTCCGGCGAGAAGCGGGTGAGCGCGACCTCGCCCGGCCTTTTCTGGGACGCGGCCCAAACGCCGCGGACCGCCGCGCCCGCGTCCACGCCGATCAAGCGGCCTTCGACGTCCCGCTTGAACCTCAGCTGGAAGTAGTCGTCATGCCCCCAGAGGGTTTCCCCGATGGCTAGTGCCTTGAGCAGAGGGCGGGCCTCCAGGGGTTGCTGGGCCCGGGAGGCGGAAGGAAATACGAGAAAAAAAGAAAGAAGGAGAGCGGTCATAGCGCCAGTTTAGCTCCCCTATCCCGCCCGCGTCAAGCGGACCATGGCCATTTCGTTGCGATCCAATTCCAAAGGTGGGACGGGGAAGGTTGGGAGGCCTGGCATGGAAGACTCGAATCCGAACCGGGGGAGCGGCGAACCCTCCCCCGAGGCGCCGTTGGGCAGCCAGCTCGGCGCCCGGGCGATGACCGTCGAGTATCTCATGGTCCTGGGCTTGATGGCCCTGATCGTGGTGGCCCGCTATTGGGTCACGATCCGGCAGATCGACCAACAGGCCGACGACGCCTACCTCGTCAACCTGAGCGGACGCCAGCGCATGCTTTCCCAGCGCATCCTGGCGCTGTCGACGCGCCTGGCCCTGGACTTGGCCCCCGGGGAACGCTCGGAGGCCCGGCGGCAGCTCAAGTCCGCCGTCTCCTCCATGGAAGCGGCCCATTACGTCCTGAGCAATTTCCAAATCGGCGGCCCGTCCCCCCTGGCGTCCGGGATCGGCGCCTTCTACCGCGGCCCCCCGCACTTGCTGGACCGGCGGGTGGGGGACTACCTTCGGGAGGCCCGGGACCTGGCGCAACCCCACGCGCCCCGCGTTCGGGCGGGGGCCGCCGCTTATCGGAGGTTCGCGGAATCCTCCGAGACCCTGCTGGCCTCCTTGGACGCGGCGGTGGAACAATACCAGAAGGAGGGGGAGAAGCGAGTCGCCGGCCTCGTCGTCCTCCAAAAACTACTGACCAGCGCGATCCTGATCATCCTGTTCCTGGTAGGCGCCTTCGTGTTCCGGCCCATGGTGGACCGGATCAGCCGGGAGCACGCGGCGCTGGAGGCGCTCAACCTGAGCCTGGAGGGGCGCGTCGCCGAGCGCAGCCGCCAGATCGAGGAGCTCCGAAGCCGGTACTACCACGGCGTCAATCACGAGTTGCGCACGCCCATCACCTGCCTCAACGCCGCCTTCCACGCCCTGCTCGAGGATTTTCCGTGCACCCTGGAGCCGAAGCAGTCCCAGCTTTTGGACATCAGCCTGCGCAACACCCGCCGCCTGACCGCCCTCATCGACGACCTGCTTTCGGCGACCGGAGCCGAGACGGGAAAGCTCTCCCTGAGCCCCGCCCCGACCGGACTCGCGGGCCTTTTGGCGGAGACCGTCGCGTCCTTCCGACTGCTCGCCGCTCCCAAGGAGATCCGGCTGGAGGAGACGGTCGCCGAAGACCTTCCCCCGGTGCTGGCCGATCCCGAGCGGCTGGTGCAGATCCTGACCAACCTCATCGGCAACGCCATCAAGTTCACGCCGCCGCGCGGGATCATCGCGATCCGGGCGGGGCGCTCCGCGGACGATCCTGGGTTTGTCCTGGTCTCGGTGTCCGACACCGGCCGCGGGATCGCCGCAGAGGATCAGGCCAAGCTCTTCGAGCGGCTCTACCAAGTCGGGCCGCGCTCGGCCGGCAACGCCGGGCTCGGCCTGGGCCTCTTCATCAGCAAGCAGATCGTCGACCTCCACGGGGGGAGGATCTGGGTGGAGAGCGAGCCCGGGCGGGGCAGCGCCTTCCATTTCACCCTGCCGATCCCGCCGCAAGACGCCAAGGTCTAGCCCCGGGCCGGGGCTCTTGCCCCCCTCCGCGTCGGCCGACCTAAACTCGGACGGGCGCCAACCGCCTCGTCAAAACATCGTCCGGTAAGCGAAGGCGGGGCGGTCCCCGAAAATCGCCGGGAAAAGAAGCCCCTCCGTGTAGGGTGACGATTTTCCCGCGCTCCGGAGCCGGGAAACTTTCCGGTAAACGGCCTCCGCCTCCTCCGGGCTCAAGCGCCCCTGGGCGATGTCGTCGGCCAGGTTGAGCTTCAGGAAAACCCCCGCCTCCCCGTCCGCCTGAGCCGACAACTCCCAGGCGTCCGGATTGACGCTCACCCCGCGGCCGAAGGCCAGCAAGGGCGCGATCCTCCCCGGCGGGACGTCGTAGGAAAGGGTCTGCTCCAAGGGGCTGTCGGACGGCGCCCGAAGGACCGCGATCCGCTTCCATGGTTTGCGTTGATTCCAAGCCAGCAAGCCCGGCGCCCGCCGGTCGGGGGGGCCGTGGCGCTCGATGAGAAGCGCGGCCATGCGCCGCGACGGCTCCGGCCAGGCCGAGACGTTCTCCCGAGCCCGGTTCTCGGCGCGCAACCGCAGGGCGCCGCCCGGGGCGGTCGCGCTGTGGTGGTAGGACAACAGAGTCAACAGCGCCGCGGCGGCGGTTCCGAAGATGAACCAATCGCGGTTTTCCCCTCCGGCATTCATCCGATTCATGGCGATCCTCCCCGCCGCCGAGGGGTGGCGGAGGCGGCTTGTCCTTGATTCCATTATACACCCGAAAACAAGCCCCGGCGGACGGGCGAAAAAAGGCGGGAACCGATCTATGCTAAAATCCGGCCATGATTCGAACCGCTCTTTTCCTGCTGGTCCTTTGCTCCCCGGCCCGGGCGGCCGTTCCGGGCCTTCCCAAAGTCGCCTTCACCGAAAGCCGCCTCGACAACGGCCTTCGGGTCATCATCGCCCCGGACGCCACGGCCCCGGTGTTCGGCATCGCGGTGACCTACGACGTGGGCTCGCGCAACGAGCGCCCCGGGAGGACGGGGTTCGCGCATCTTTTCGAGCACATGATGTTCCAGGGCTCCGAAAACATCGGCAAGGGCGAGCACTTCATCCTGGTCTTAAACAACGGCGGCGGCATGAACGGCACCACCTCCGAGGACCGCACCAACTATTTCGAGGCCCTCCCCAAAAACCAGTTCGACCTGGCGCTGTTTCTGGAGGCCGACCGCATGAAGAGCCTCAACATCAACCAGGCCAACCTGGACAACCAGCGCAAGGCGGTGCAGGAGGAACGGCGCTTGGGGCTGGACAATCAACCCTACGGCAAGAGCATGCTGGAGCTCGACAATCTCTCCTTCGACAATTTCGCCTACAAGCATTCCGTGATCGGCTCCATGCGCGATCTCAACGCCGCCTCCCTGGACGACGTTCGGGATTTTTTCAAGACCTATTACGCGCCCAACAACGCGGTCCTGGTCCTGGCCGGAGACCTGGACCCGGCCGAGGCCTTGGAGAAAGTCCGCAAGGCCTTCGGCGGCCTCTCCGCCCAGCCCATCCCCCCCGCTCCGGACCTCAACGAAGAAGAGCGCTTCGGCGAGCGCCGCACGCTCATCAAGGACCCCTTGGCCCGCGTCCCCCGCCTGGACGTGACCTACCTGGTCCCCCCGGGCGCCGCTCCCGAGCACGCCGCCGTGGACGCCTTGGCGGTGATCCTGGCCGGGGGCAAGAGCTCCCGGCTCTATCAACGCCTGGTCAAGGAAAAGGAGCTCGCGACCGAAGTGGACGTCCAGGCCGACATGCGCATCGGCCCCAGCCTCCTCTACATCAACGCCATGCCGCGGCCCGGCACGGACTTGGCCGTTCTGGAAAAATCCTTGGATGAGGTTCTGGAGGACGTCCGCGCCAAGGGCGTCACGCCCGCGGAGCTGGAAAAGGCCCAACGCCTCTACCGCCGCCACTTGATCCAAGGCCGCCAAACGGCTTTGAACACCGCCGTGCAGCTGGGCGAGTTCGCGGTGAAATTCAAGGACCCGGCCCTCATCAACTCCCGCTTCGAGGCCCTGCGCAAGGTCACCCCCGCGCAGGTTCAGGAGGCGGCCCGAAAATATCTGATTCCGACCGGCCGCACCGTGGTCGTCACCGTCCCGGAGGGAAAATCATGAAAGGCATCATTTTTTCCGCGGCCCTCCTGGCCCTTCCTCTGAGAGAAGTCCGCGCGCAGGGCGCCAAGGCCGTCCAACGCCTGCGCCGCGCCCCGGTGAGCGCCGAGGTTTTGAAGGTCCGCCTTCCCCGGCCGGTGAAGGCCGCCTTGCCCAACGGCCTGAGCGTGGTGGTGGTCGAGCAGCACAAGCTTCCAACGGTCGCCTTTTCCCTCTGGGTCCGTTCCGGCCCCCTTTCCGACCCCGCGGACCTGCCCGGCCTGGCGGAGTTTGCCGCCGAGATGCTGGAAGAAGGCACCAAGACCCGCTCCAGCGAGGTCCTCTCCCGGGAGATCGAGGAACTGGGGGCCAACGTCGACGCCGCCGCGCCATGGGGCGGGGATTTGTCCCAGGTCCTGGCCGGAGGCATGACCGAGGACGCCGACCGGATCATGGAGCTCATGCGGGACATGGCCACCAACCCCGCCTTCACCGCGGACGAGCTGGAGAAATACAAAAAACGCCGCCTGTCCCAATTGGAAGAACAACGCGCCCAACCGCGCTTTCTGGCCTCCGAGCGCCTGCGCGCCGAGCTCTACGGCGCTTTTCCCGGCGCGCGCGTTTCCGCCACGCCGGAATCGGTCTCCAAGGTCTCGGCGGCGGACCTCAAGGCGTTTCATGAAAAGCATTTCGTCCCCGCCAACGCGGTTCTGGGAATCGCCGGCGACCTGACCGCCGAAAAGGCCCTGGCCCTGGCAAAGAAGCATTTCGGAAGCTGGAAAGGCGCCGCCCCTTCCAAAGCCCCGTTGGCCGACCTGCCGCCCGCGCCCGCCAAGGCCGTCGCCTTGGTCGAGCGCCCGGGCTCGGTCCAGACCGAGATCATGGCCGGGGCTCGCGCCCTCAAGCGGACCGATCCCGACTACATCCCGACGGTCGTGGCCAACCGCGTCTTCGGCGGCGGCCCCAGCGCCCGGCTGTTCCTGAACCTGCGCGAGGAGAAAGGCTACACCTACGGCGCCTACTCCTACCTGTCGGCCGATCTCTATCCCGGTCCCTGGAACGCCTGGACCGCGGTGCGCACGGAAGTCACCGAGCCCGCGCTCAAGGACCTCTTCGCCGAGTTCGCGCGCCTGCGCGACGAGCCCGTCCCGGCCGATGAGCTCCTGGAGGCCAAGAATTCCATCGTCGCCAAATTCGCGTTGGCTCTGGAATCGCCTCAGGCCCTGCTTGACTCCTGGCTCACTGTAGAATATTACGGTTTGGCGCAGGACTATTGGGACCGCTATCCCGAGGCCATCTCCGCGGTGGACGCCGCGGCCCTGCGCCGCGCGGCCGGGGCTTATTTGGACCCCTCCCGGCTCCAACTGGTCTGCGTCGGCGACCCCGCCAAGATCAAGACTCTCTTGGGCCAGTTCGGGCCGCTGGCGGCCTACGACACGGCCGGGAAACGGAAATAATCCGTCGCGCCGCCGCAATGGCCCGGCGGGCCGCGGCAGGGCGGGGGCCCAAGCTGGCCTTGGCCGCGGCGAGTTTCGCGGGCACCGCGCTGGGGCTCGAGGCATTGGCGCGCGTCTTTCTTCCCGTTCCGACGCCGGTCCGGCTGCGCGAGGGCGTCTATGTCAGCCGCTTGCCCCTCGTCAACGGGCGCCTCTCCGACCGCATTTCCCAGCCGGAGGACGGGCCGCCCCTGCCCCTTGCCCGCCGCCCGGGGGAACGGCGCATCTTCGTGTTCGGCGAGTCGAGCGTGGAGGGAAGGCCCTGGAGCCACCTGGAAAGCGCGCCGACCATGCTTCATGACCGCCTCAAGGACGACGACGCCGGCGGTTCCATAACGGTCGTCAACATGGGCCGGGCCAGCTCTTTCATGATGGACTCCTATTATTATCTCCTGGCCGCCGCGGCCTACAAGCCCGATGTCGTCGTCATCTACCAGGGAAACAACGACCGTTTCGACGCCGACCGCGAACAGTGCCTGCCGGTCACCGCGCCGCTCCTCCACGCCGGCTGGCGGCGCCTGGTCGGGCGTTCGAGATTATTGTGGTCGGCCCGGGCGCTCGGCCCGGAGGCTTTCATCCGTTGGCGCGGCGCGAAAGATGCGGGAGGACCCCAGCCCTTCGTCAAGCCGCGTTGCGACGGCCGCGAGGCCTTCGGGCGCTGGGCCGAGATTTTAACGGGCACCGCGCGCGGGCTCGGCGCCCGGGTGGTCGTGACGACGCCCCTGCGCAACCCCTTGACCCGCATCGAAATCGGCTCCTGGCGGCCGGGGGCTCCGCCGCTAAATCAGATGCTTCGGGAACTCGGCGGCGACTACCGAAGCATCCTCCGTTGCGAACTCGACCGATCCTGCGACCCGGGGCGGCTGATCCGGGCCGTTCTCCCCGATGATCAGGACGAGGAAATCAAGGGGCGCGCGCAGGCATGGAGGAACGCCGCGCGCGAGCACGGAGCCATGGTGGTCGAATTGCTTCCGGCCCTGCGCCGGGCCCACCCGCGGGGATTACCGATCGCGCCGCTGGTTGTCGACGACGTGCACCTTTCCATCGAGGGTTACCGCCTGCTGGCGGGCCTCTGGGAGGACGCGGTCCAGAATCCGCGCGCGCTCGGCCTCGGGGGCGCGGCGCGGCCGCCGCGGAAGGCGCCGCGGACGGCCGGATTTTACATCGCGGGGATGAGGGCCCGGGGGGAACCGGTCGAGCGGGTCTATTACCGGCACGCGCTGAGATACCTGCGCGCCCGGATGCTTTTGCTGGCGGCGCCCCTTCTGCGGGAGGCGGCGGCGGGCGGGGTGGCCGAGGCGCGGCTGGCCGTGGCGTGGCTGCGCCGGGGCGTCGGGCTCGCCCCGGAGCTCCCGCCGGGGCTCAAGGCCCGGTGGGCGGCGTTTGATTTGGACGCCCGGCTGGAGGACGACGGGCTCTAAGCGGGGCGCGGCCCTCCGCCGTCGGGCGGTCGAGGGCCAGGCCCCGGCCCGCGGCTGCGGCCCGGGCCGCCCGGTTGAGCCAGGCGCGGTCACGCCGCCGGAAAGCGGCCAACGCCAGCTCCTCCCACATCGGCGCGTCAAGCCCGCCGCGCGGATCCCAGACCGCGGCTTCGGCCACCCAGCAGGCGAGCAACCGCGTTCCCCGGCGAATCTCCACCTGCCCGGGCAGCAGGAGCGCCCGGTCCCCCCGGCGCAGGGCTTCGCGCAGAGTCCCAGGCGCTCCCCCCACGGCGGCGGGGTCGTAGCGGATTTCCCGCGGGTCCTGTCCCAGCGGAATGAAAGAGGCGACTTGCCGCTCATCGGTGAGAGAGAATAGGAAAGCGCGTCCGGGCTCGAGGTCGATTCCCCTCGCTTTCAACCAACGGGACCGCGTCTTCCGCGCCAGGCGGCAGTCCGCCGAACAAGGCAGGAAGGAGAGCTCCGGCGCCAGGACGAGGGCCAGCTCCGGGGGGACGGGCCCCGGGATTTTAAGCCGCCACACCAATCGGTCCCAGCCGTCCGGGGGCGTTCGCGGACGCCTGCGCCGCGCCCAAGCCCGGGCGCAGCAGGCGGGAACCCCCGGAAGGGGCAGAGCCCGTAGGACCGGCGCGGGCGGGGCGGCCGGCCGCGAGGCCGCGCCGCCCAGCGCCTCCTCCAGGAGACTTTCGGGGCTCTGCGGCCCAGGGTGCCGGCCCGCGGCGTCGACCAACGCCAACAGCGCCGAGACCAACCCGCGGCGGTCGGCGTCCCGCAGACGCTCCCGGATTTTCTCATAGAGGGGGTCTCCCGAAAAGGAGCCGTTGGCCTCCAGCCTCACGGCCAGCCGGTTGACCGGCTCCACGCGCGGGTCGGCGAAGCGCCACGGCCGCTCGTAGCCGAACAGCTTGCGGCGGTTGAGGCGCAGGGACTTTTCCGCAGTCGGTGCGAGCAGGCCGTCCCGCTCGGCCAGCGCCGTGGCGGCCTGGGCCGGATGCAGGCGCAGGCGGCTCATGAACAGGTTGCCCGCCTCGTACTCCAACTCCAGATGCTGGATCAAGCGGAGGTTGCGCCGCAGATTCTCCAGGCGCGTCCAGGGGCTAAACAGAATGAAGCCCAGGGGCATATAGCCCGAATAGTGGAAATTGCGCGGGTAACGGACCTCGAGTTCCTTGAGCAGGTTGACCCCCCGGACGGCGGCCAGAGAGTCGAAGCCCTTGTTGAAGCGCCGCAGTTCGGGATCGGAAAAGTTCTCGACGCCCGTGGTATGGACATGCAGGGCTTCCCGCCCCCGCAGGCCCGACAGGAGCCGCTCCAGGGCCGGGCGCAGGCCCACGAGGTGATCGACGCGCGCGGCCGCCAGCAGAACGGTCCGGATCATCTTCAGGCGGCGCAGTTCCCGGAGGGTGAACGCGAGCAGGCCCGGCCGCGCCACGTTCTCCACCACCACCGCCCCGGGCAGGCGGCCGGGGCCCAGCGTGCGGCGGATGTCTTCGAGCTGTCGGCGGACCAACGCCTTCGCGCGGGAGGGCCCGGCCGGTCGGGGAGTCCGGTCGAAGCCGCAGAACGAACAGCCGAAAATCTTGGCCCCCGGCGGAAGCTCCACCCCGGCGTAACAGGGATTGGAGGCGACGGGTTTGTGGTAGCCGCAGCCCGCCCCGGTGTCGAGGTAGACGTTGTTGCGGTCCGCCCGCCCGGCGGCCGCGTTGCCGGCCTCCCAGAGGTAATCCCCGCGGGCGCCGTCGAAAGGGTCCCGGGGGGCCTCGACCGCGACTCCCGCGGCGGCAAGGACCGCCAGGACGGGCGGGGAGGAGAGGCTCCAAACGTCCAGCCTCAGCCCCGCGCGCGAGAGAAGGGCCTCGCGCTGCCCCCGGAACAAGAGGTGGCTCGTGAAGACCGCGTTGGCGGCGAAGGCGTCCACCTTCGCCTCGAGGGCCGCCAACTCCTCGGGCTCAAGCGTGACCTCGTCGCGTCCATGGCGGAACTGGTTGTCGGCCGGGACGGCGAAGCGCAGCCAGGCCGCCGGCACCCCCTGGGCGGCCAGGGCCCCCTTCACCGCGGGGAAAATAGAGAAAATCTGGCCGGGAAATTGGTCGGCGGCGATGAACTCGACGAGCAGGACCCGGTCCTTACCGCTCATCGGACGACGCACTCCGAGGCGAGACGCTCCGCCCAGGTGAGCGCCCCCTCAAAACCCAGATGCGGCGCGGGGGAGAGGAAGTGCCGGTTGAGAGAAGGGTAACCGAACTCGACCCAGCCGCAGCCGTCCAAGAGGCCTTGGGCGCTGCGTCTTTCCCAGGAACTGCCGATGACCAGATCCAGGCCCCCGGCCGCGCGGACCCTCCCGAGGCCCGCGCACAAGGTCTCCACGCTCGGGTCGATTTCCCGCGCCGGGTCGTTCTCATCGACGAGGCCGCCGTCCGGGAGGCAGCGCCCGCGGGGAAGGGCCAACCCGACCTCCACCCCCAATTCCAAATCCAGGAAAGGGACCAGTCCCCGGAGCCACTCCGGAGCGGCGCACACGGCGGCCCGGCGGCCCTCCAACTCACGGCTGACGACCCATTCCAGCCGCGGGACCACCCGGTCCAACTGCGAGCTGATGTAGCGCTCGGCGGCGCCCTCGCGGCCGAGGGCGGCGCCGACCCGCCGCAGCCACGCGGCGGTGCCTCCCAGCCCGACCGGGAGGTCCACCGGGACCACCCGGGCCCCGGAGCGGGCGGCGAGCAGGCGGGCCGCGGCCAGCCCCTGGGGCAGAGCGAGAATCACGGACGCCCCGGCCGCGGCCGAAAGTTCCGCCATGCCCGCGCCGGAAAGCCACGGGGCTTCCAGCTTGAGGCCGAGGGCCCCCAGCATTTCGCGCAGGACCGCAACGTCCCCGGTCCGGTCCCCCTCGTGACGGTCGAAGAAGTACCCGAGCAGAGCCACGCGGTCCGCGGCCAAACCCCGGGAGAAGGCCTCCTCCGGCAAGCCGGCGGCGATGCCGCAAAGAACGGAGCCGAACGCGTCGGCGCAATCCCGCGCCAAGCGGCGGCTGACCGCCGCCACGACCGGCGACGGAAACCAGGCCCCGATGGCCCCGGCCGTCGCCTTGAGATCCTCGCCGGCCAAAGTCACGCAGGAAAGCTCCGCCAGAATCAGCAGGCCCGGCCTGCGGGCCGCGAGCACTTTTCGGGCGGTCTCCTCCAATACACGCGCGGTGCCCATCGGCGACATGCTGTCGTCGGTAAACGTAGTCACCAGCCGGGTCGCCGAACCCGGGCCAAGCAAGGTCTGCCCGCGGTCATGGCGGGGAATCGTGTGCCGGGCCCGCTCGTCGATGCAGGTCGCCCCGCAATAGACGAGCACGGCGTCGGGGATGGCGCCGCCCGCCAGCAGCGCCCCGTCCAGAAACGACGGGGTCAGCCGAAGGCTGAAATCCCGCTTCACGGCCCGGTTCCTCCGGGGGATTTCAAGTGCCCCCCGAAATCGGAGTACAAACGGCGGCGGGCCAAACTCAACAGCCGCCGGAGGCTTTTCTCGGCGCCCCCCAAGCCGGGATGGAGGTCGTCGATCGACCAAGGAGTCAGGCCCCGCTCCTTGAGCGGCAGGGTCAGAAGAGCGTCGCAATAAACCAGGCGCAGGCCCAGGCCCGCGACCGCCTCCAGAGGATCTTCCTCGAGGGCCAGTTCGGTGGCCGACAGCCGCTCGAGCCATTCCGGGGGCAGGGCCGGCAGGCCGGCCCGCGCCGCGGCCGCCCCCGGACCCAAAACATGCACCCGGAAACCCAAATCCAGGAGGAAAGCCGTCGGGTCCAGACCGAAGAAAAAGGCCGGGCCGCACATTTCCCCCGCGGTGCCGAAATCGGCGACCAGGGCCACGGTGAAGTCCCCCGCGGCCTCGCGCAGGGAGCGCCATTGAGGAAACGCTTCATGGATCCAAGCCTCGCAGGCCCCGGGGTCCGGCGCCGCGGCGCCGCCGGCCGCCAGCACCGCCTCCAGCCAAGCCTGGGTGCCCCGCGGCCCGTAGGGGGCCGGCGGCGCGATCGTCGCGAAGCCCCGCTCGCCCAGGAGCGGAGAGAGCACGCGCGCCACCGGAGTCCAGGGGGAAGCCACGGTCACGGCCGCTCGGGCGTGGTCCCGCATCCCGTCGCCTCCCGGGAAAAACCGCGCCCGGACCGACACCCCGAACTGTCCGAGCAGGCCCGACAACTCGGCCAGGCACGGATCGTCCGGCCAGGCCAAGCCCGCCAGATTGACCGCGAAAGGCTCCCGGCTTTCCGGCGGGGGGCAGGCGGGGGTCAGGACCGTCTTCCACCAGTCCGAGGAGGATTCATCGGTGAACCTCGGAAGCGGCGGATTCATCAGCTCCACGCGCAGCCCCTCCTCCCTCAAGCGCCGGCAGACCCCCGCCGCGTCGTCGCCGATCATGTGGAAATCGCAGCCGAAATGGACCTGGGTCGCCGCGGTCCCGGCCTCCAGCGCCGCGGACCGGACCGCTTCCTCAAGACGCTCCTCCCCTCCGAAGATCACCGTCGCATCGTCGAGGTCGGTGCAGCGCGACGACCGAAGGTCCCCGGCGAAGTGCCGCGGCCGCGTGTGGTAGGGGTTTGGGCCGTGATCGAGAACTCCGGTCAGGGCCGAAACGGTCACCGGGCAATCGCGCACGGTGTGGGACACCATCACGCGCTTGAGGCCCGCCACCGCCAGGATTTGGAAAAAATCCCGGTCCCCCCACGTCCCGAAGAACCGGCTGGCGCGCATGTCCCACCCGCGGACGGAGCGGAAGCAATATTCCACGAGCGTGTCGTCGGAGCCCAATCCGGCCCGGCCCGGCTCGGGCCCGCGCGGGCGCTCGGCGGAGCCGGAGGGTCCGGTAGAATCCAGCCAACGCATCCCTCCGTGCAGGGACAAGGCGAGCGCCAAGGCCACGGCCCCTTCCGCCTCAGCCTCCATCGCGCAAACCTCTCCGCGGGGACCGGGGCACCGGAGGAGCCAGCCCAAGGGCGTGGCGGCCAGAGCGGTCTCGGCGGCCGACGCCGGGCCTCCCGGGTCGATGGCCAACGTCGCCCGCCGCGCCGCCGCGTCGGCGGGGGGACCCTGCGACATGTCCAGGAAAATCCGGCCGGGCCGATCATTCGACCCGCGGGCGCCCGCCAGCCGCCACTTTCCCCAGAACGGCGCGTCCACGGCCAGCAGTTCGGCCAGAAGCCCCAGAAAGGGACCGGGCAGGGGCGCGACCTCCCGGTGCTCCAGGTTGCGCCGCCTCAGCCACCGCCCATGATCCCGGCGCAGGGCCCAGGCCAAGCGGCGCGCGGCGATGGCGGCGAGCTTTCGGGCCCCGGGCGCCCCCAGGCCGGCCGGGGCATGGAGCCTAAGTCCGCCGATGCCGCCGAGATCTCCGCCCCCCCGCCTCGCCCCGCGCGCCGACAGCGAGAGGCGCAGTTCAAGGCCGGAGAGGCTCACCGCCAACGAGAGGTCTCCCTCCCGGGTCGGCCGCGCCTCCCGGCACGCCAACGGGCCCACGCAGAGGTCTTCGGCCAAACGGCGGAGGGCCCGGTCCAGCGGCGGCGGCTTGCGCGGCTCCGGCTTGGTCACGAGGAGGTCCCGGGCCGCGCCGCCGCGCACCGGGCCTGCAGGACGTCGTCGGCCAGGGGGGTGGGCACCACCGCCTCCTCCGGGCGGCAAGCCAGGACCGCCGCCGCCAAGTCCGTCAGGGCCCGGCTCGCCGGGCAATCCGGAAACAGGTCCACCACCGCGCGCTTGACCGACTCGGCCTCCCCCACGCGCGCGTCCCGAGGAATCCACCCCGCCACCCGCGTCCCCAGCGCTTGGGCGAAGCCCCCCAGGAGGGCGCGCTCTTCGTGCGTCGCCCGCAGGTTGGCGATCACCCCAGCCACGCGCCCGCCCCCCCTCCGGGCGAGATTGACGACGCCGCGCGCAATGTTGTTGGCCGCGTACATCGGCAGGAGCTCGCCCGAGGAAACGAGATAAATCAGGGCGTCGGGCCCGGTGCGCATGGGCGCGGCGAACCCGCCGCACACCACGTCGCCCAGGAGGTCGAAGATGCGGACGTCGAAGCCCCCGAAGAACTCCAAGTCTTCCCGCATGAAGTCGAGCACCAAGGTGATGGCGCGCCCCGCGCACCCGACGCCCGGCTGCGGGCCTCCCACCTCCAGGCAGTGCACCCCGTCGCGTCCCCGCACCACCATGTCCCGCAGGCGCTGCCGGTCCAGCCGTCCGTCGGCCTCCATGCCCTGCATGACCGTTCCGGGCGGCGCGTCGCAATGGCCCGAGCAGGAGTCGTGTTTCGGATCGCACCCGACCTGAAGCACGCGCCGCCCCGCCCGGCTCATGGCGACGGCGAGATTGGAGGCGATGGTCGACTTGCCGATTCCCCCCTTGCCGCAGATGACGATCGTGCGGCTGCCGGGGGAGTCGGTCATGTTTTACGAATTGTACCGATTAATGCCTGAGTTTCAGGAAACCGCCCCCGGGCAAAATGCGGCGCAATTGAGAACGCCGGAGCGCGGCAATTTTGCTACCGTGCCCGTCGGGCCGAACGGCCCCGCCGGGACGGTCCGGGGAGGCTGCGGGGATGCGTCTGCTGTTGATCGAGTTCTTTCCGGGAGCCCTCCGGCGCAACGAGCGGAGCCTGCTGTTCCCCTTCCTGAAAGGGCTGGCGCAGGCGCGGGGCATTGAGACGCTTTGGCTCCGCTACGGAGGGGACGTGGCGCATCTGGACGGCGCCCCCGGACGGTGCGCCCCCGCCGCCCGCCCGCCTGAAGAAGACCTCCGGTCGCTCTCCCGCCGCCTGGAGCGCATGGTCCCCACCCATGTGGCGACCAGCCATGCCCTGGGCCCGGAGGCGGCCGCCATCCTGGCCGCAAGGTCCCCGGGGGCCAAGCATCTGGTCATGCCCCTGCCGGGCGCCCTGCCCCCGGAGGCGGCCTCCTCCGGCGAACCCGGGCATTGCGGCTGGTTCCTGGACTGGCTGGGGGTCGGCGACCCCGCAAGCGCCGGACGCCCCATCGTGGAAGCCGCCGTCCCCGATTACCGCGCCGTCCCGGCCAACAAGGCGGCCCGGACCGCCAATCCCCACATCACCATCGCCGGTGGGACGCTGTGCGCCAACCGGCGCACGCTGGAGGGAAATCCCCATTTCGCGCATTTGCCGGAGGCGGGGCACCGGGGCTGCTCTTTCTGCACGTCCGCCCTCAGGCCCTCCCTCACTTCCCCGGGGGCCGACCTTGCGGCCCTCATCGAGCTCCAGTTCCGGGAAATACTCAAAGCCCGCGGCGCCGGGGGCCGGCGGAAAAATCGCTACGAGTTCTTCGACATCCACGCTTTCTGGAGGTTCGACGAGGTCTTCGACCTCATCCTGCGCCTGAAGGTTCCCCCGGCGGTCTTCCTGTTCAACCCCCGGATCGACGACGTTCTACGCCTTCGCCCCCGCATCGAGCGCGCCCTGCCCGCCCTGGCCCGCGCCGGCCACGAAATCCTGATATTGAGCATGGGGGTCGAGAATTTTTCCGAGCAGGAGAACGAACGCTTCAACAAGGGAATCTCCCTGGCGCAAGTCGACGAGTTCCTCGCGTTGAACAAGAAATGGGCGAGCGCCTACCCCGGGGTCCTGCGCCCTTTCAAGGCCGGAAACGCCTTCGCGGAGCTCGGGTTCATCCTGTTCACCCCTTGGACGACCCTGGCCGACGTCCGCCTGAACCTGACCCGGGCGGCGAGCCGGGGTTTTCCACCACGGGGCTACTGGCTGTACTCGACTCTTCTGCTCAAGGCGGACACCCCCATTCTCCGCCTGGCCGAGGCCGAGGGAAACATCCTCGCCGAACGGTTCCCGGACCCCGGACAGGCCTATGGCCTGTTCAAAAACGAGGGGGAGACCGGGGACGTCTCCGCGTGGAGGTTTCGCGACGGGAAAACCGCGGATTACTTCGCCATGATCGTGCGCGTCTGCGCGGCCGACCGCGAGGGCCCGGGCTGCCCCTTCTTCCGGGGCGACCCCTCCTTCGCCCTGGCGGCGGAGCTATTCAAGGAGGCCAACCTACGGACGCCGACCGCCCCGCTGGAAATCGCGCTCTCCCTGCTCGACCTGATGCAGGCGGCTCGGGCCCCGATCTCCCGCGAGGCTCTCCTTTATGAGGCCTTCGAGCGCGCGACCGCGCGGGCGCAGCCCCCTCCGAACCGAGGCGCGGCGCCCCTCTCCATAGAAGCCAAGGCCGTGCAGCGCGTCGTCGACCGGTTATGCCGGGAAAACGGAGAGTTCTCCGGAGCGAGGTTCGAGCCGGTCAAAGACATCGCCGAGCCCGGCTCCCGGTGCGTTCGGCTGGCCCTGTCGTTTTCGGGCCCGCCCCTGGTCGTGGATCTGTTGGACGCGGGAACCGACCAGCCCTATTACCTCCGCTCGCGGCGCTTTCTGGCGGTGTATCACAAGGACGCGCCGCCCCCCGGACCGCGCGAGCGCGCGTTGTTGGAACGCCTGCTCGGCCTCCTCGACTCGGCCTAAGAGCCTATCCCAATAACTGGAAAGCCCTTCGGTCGCGCGATTTTGGCTTCT